>NZ_JACIXG010000099.1 GCF_014360585.1 Nocardioides sp. | reverse complement strand
GCTTTCCCTGGTCAAACTCCGGTGCTTCTGCCTCGTCCTGGAGGACTTTATCGGATCTCGCTTAGTTTTCCAATTCAGCGCATTCACACTGTTATCGGATAACGCAATATCCACACCAACACAGCCATGACGATCTGATCGGAATCAGATCTGAGTCCTGCAGCTAATCCTGAGACTTGCTGCCAGACACCCTGGATCGAGCGATGCTCGAAGAGTGGAGGTGGTCGCTCCGGGGCCGGAAGCCCGCCCGAAGACTCGCGCTTGCTTCCCGCCGCACCCTGGCGACTCGGAGAACACTACACACACCCTGGCGCCGTTTCAAATCGCCAGAGCAACTTTTTTCGTGCGATGTTCTGGACCCCACTCTAGACCCCCTACACAAGGCGCGTGGCCCGTTTGCCGCACGCGGCACCGGTCCCCTCGCGGCCCAGCCTGTCACGCGGGCATGAGGAGCTCGACCGGGTTGCCGGCCGGATCCTCGATCACGGCCTGAGCAGCGCCGCGCCCGTCGATGCGGCTGGTGCGCACCCGCACCCCGGCCGGTTGCCGGTGAGGAAGACGACGTGGTCGTCGTGGGCGCCGATCCAGACCGGGGACGTGCGTGGGGCCAACGTACGAACTTCGCTGACATGGCCGGCTCGATCGCGCGCAAGGTGCTCACCGAGCGGCTCGGACATCTGGTCGAGCACGGTGTGTTGAAGAAGCAGGCGTACGACAGTCGGCCGCGCTACGCGTATGTACTGACAGAGAAGGGGCGCGAGCTCGTCGCCGTGCTCATGGTGATGGCCGGATGGGGCGACAGCTGGCTCGCGGGTGAGGCCGGGCCGCCGGTGCTCTACCGCCATCACGCGTGCGGAGAGATCGGTCAGGTCGATCTACGGTGCTCGCACTGCGGCGGGCCGATGCATGAGGGCGACATCGAGGTGCTGCCCGGGCCGGGCGCTGCACCGCAGCCGGCTTCAGCGGGGTAGTGGTGGTCAGTTGGCGCCGGCGGCGCTCAGCTCCTTGAGCGCGGCGCCGTCGATGCGGTGGACCTCCCACTCGTCCTGGGGGACCGAGCCGAGGGAGCGGTAGAAGGCGATGGACGGCTCGTTCCACTTGAGCACCCACCACTCGAGGCGACGCCAGTCGTTCTCGACGCAGATCTCGGCGAGGCGTACGAGGAGGGCCTTGCCGGCTCCGGCGCCGCGGCGCTCCGGGTCGACGAAGAGATCCTCGAGCCAGATGCCGTTGCGGCCGGTCCAGGTGGAGAAGGTGACGTACCAGACCGCCATGCCGATGATCGTGCCGTCGGCCTCGGCGACGAGGCAGCGGGTGGTCGACGTCCCGGACTCCGGGAAGAGCGCGGCGGTGAAGTCGGCCTCGGTGGCCTCGACGGCGTCGGGCTCCTTCTCGTAGACGGCCAGCGCGTGGACCAGGCGGAGGATCTCGGGTACGTCGGCGGGAGCTGCATCGCGGATGGTGACGGTCACGGTGCCGATCCTAGGGCTACTGGCCAGTTCGGGGATGCGCGTTCTAGCGAGATGCAAACGCAATCGCGGTGCAACAAAGGCTTCCTAAGTTTCGGGGCGTCCCCAACAGAATGGATCCCCCGCATGACTCAGACTCAGTCACGTCGGAACTTCCTGCGCAACGTCGGCGTCGCCGGCGGCGCGGGCGTCATGTTGCACAGCATGGGTGCTCTCGGGCTCACCTCGGCTCACGCCGCGGAGACCCCCAGCTTCACTCCTCCCAAGCCCGCGGATCTCGCCCGGGCAGGCAGCAAGTCCGTCGTGATCCTCGGCGGCGGCGTCGCCGGGCTCACCGCTGCGTACGAGCTGCTCAAGGGTGGCTACAAGGTGACCGTGCTCGAGGGACGCGAGCGGCCGGGTGGTCGCAACTTCACCGTGCGTGGCGGAGACCGGGTGACCGATCTGAACGGGGTCACGCAGGTCGCCAGGTTCTCCAAGGGTGAGTACATGAACGCGGGGCCGGGGCGACTCCCGCAGAGCCACATCACGCTGGACTACTGCAAGGAGCTGGGCGTCCCGATCGAGGCGTTCACCAACCAGAACGCCAACGCCCTGCTCTATTACCCCGGCGACCACGGCATCGGCGCGGTGCAGATGCGTCAAGCGAAGGCCGACACGTACGGCTATGTCTCCGAGCTGCTCGCGAAGGCGACTGACAAGGGTGCGCTGGACGAGGAGCTGACCGGCGCCGACAAGGAGGCGCTGATCGCCTTCCTGAGGAACTTCGGCGATCTCGGCTCCAAAGCAGAGGGGTACGCCTACACCGGTTCGAGCCGCGCGGGCTACACGGTCGAGCCGGGCGCAGGGCAGGAGTCGGGCACCGAGGTGGCGCCGAACTCGATGAGTGCTGTCCTGGCCGCCGGGCTGGGGCAGTACTTCTCCTTCGAGTTCGGATACGACCAGGCGATGATGATGTATCAGCCGGTCGACGGCATGGACGCGATCCCGTACGCCTTCGCCAAGGCCGTCGGCGCGCGGAACATCCGCTACGGGGCCGAGGTCGTCGAGTGGAACAACACGCCGACCGGCGTCTCCGTGGCCTACAAGGCTCGCGGGCGGACCGAGACCGTCGAGGCCGACTTCGCGATCAACTGCATGCCGCCGAACATCGCTGCCAAGGTCCCGCACAACCTCGGCGCAGACATCACCGCGAGCCTGAAGTCCTTCGGGCCTTCGAACGCCGGCAAGATCGGGATCGAGTACGACCGACGCTGGTGGGAGGAGGACCTCCGGATCTACGGCGGCATCACCAACACCCGTCTCGACCTGCGCAACGTGTGGCACCCGTCGTACGGGTTCAACGGCGACAAGGGCACGATGATCGGCTACTACAACACCGGGAGCGCGGCCGACACCTACGGTGCGCTCACCCCCGCCCAGCGGCTCTCGCAGGCGGTGGACAGGGGCAAGCAGATCTTCGGGGACGTCTACGGCGAGGGCATCACCGCCTCCTACAGCCAGGACTGGAAGACGCAGAAGTTCTCCGAAGGGGCCTGGGCATACTCGCGGACGGCCGACACCGATCCGCTCTACACCCGGCTGCTGGACGCCACCGGCAACACCTACTTCGCCGGTGACCACCTCAGTCACGCGGTCGCCTGGCAGCACGGCGCGATCACGGCCGCCCGGGCAGCCGTCGAGAAGCTGCACGCGCGGGTGACGGCATGAGGTCGCCGCGTACGAAGGTGCTGGCTGTGGTCGGGTTGACCGCGGCTCTGGTCGCTCCGACGGCGGCGGTCGCCGGAAGTAAGTGGTCCGCCTTCCCCCCTCGCGGTGGGGAGACGATCTCGGTGCTCCCTGCGGGGCAGGACAATCCGTCGATCGCCAACGGCGTCGCGATCGGACCGGAGGCCGCGATCTACAAGACCAGCGGGCTCGGTCCGTCCCGGCTCAACACCGGGGCGAGCGGCGAGGCGGCCTACATCGACACCGCGGTGTTCCCGGGTGGTGAGCTGCCGCCGGGCGTGACCATCACCGAGGCTCAGGGGATCAACGCGCTGCGCCGGATCGGGGAGAACCTCGCAGCCGCCGGGCTCTCCTACGACGACGTGATCACGATGCGCGTCTTCCTGCAGAACCCCGCGGGCGAGGCGAAGATGGACTTCGCAGGCTGGAACCGGGCGTACCGGCAGTTCTTCGCGAACACATCGCTCTCGACCGGCGAGGCGATCCCGGTGCCACTGGGCACTGCTGCGCCGACGGCGCCGATGGTCGTCAACCCCGCCCGCCCATCGCGGTTCGCGCTCGAGATCGAGAACCTGCCGGTGGACGGATGGCTCGTCGAGGTGGAGGTCGACGCGGCCTATCCGGTGAAGAGGAAGTAGACCCCTTCGAGACGAGATCGCCCTCCCCGAGCAGACTCGGGGAGGGCGATCTCGTTTCAGCTCAGACGGTGGTCAGAGCTTGGAAAGCTTGGAGAAGGGGCTGGCGATGCGCACCAACCGGGGACCGAAGTCGACAGTGACTGCGGCCGTTTCTTTGTTGACGACCCGACCCAGGCCGAAGGAGTCGTGGGAGACCAGGTCCCCAGACTCGAACTGCTCAATGACCGGCTCGGGATCTGCCTTGAAAGGACTCGCGGCGAAGTGTCGCCGCCGGGGGGTTGAGGTAGTCATCCCTTTGAGTATGTGGCCTCGGACACGAATAAGGGAATGCACAGGTTGGTCACAAAGGCCTATCAGATCGTTTCAGGCCGGTGTGTAGTCGTTGGTGTCGTAGCTGGCACTGCGCCGATAGTGGGCCGAGATGCTGGGCCAGTTGGTGGTGATGCGGCCGTTCTTCTCCCGGTACCAGGAGGTGCACTTGCTCCAGACGCTGTCGGCCAGCTTCTCCTGGACCCTGGCGTCGTAGGCCTCCTCGACCTCCGCCCTGACCTCGAGCGGCCCGGCCGCGGCGACGTGGTCGGCGTACCGGCCGAGGTAGCGGGCCTGAGTCTCCAGGAAGTAGATGATCGAGCCGCCACCGGTGTTGGTGTTGGGGCCGTACATGATGAGCAGGTTGGGAAAGCCGGGGACGGTCATGCCGTGATAGGCGTGGGCGCCGTCCTTCCAGTGGGTGTGCAGGTCGCGGCCCTGGGTGCCGGCGATCGTCATCGGGGCGAGGAAGTCGGTGGCCTTGAACCCGGTGCCCCAGATGAGCACGTCGACCTCGTGGTGCCTCCCGTCAGCGGTCGTCACGCCGGTCGAGGTGATCTCGGTGATGTCCTCGGTGACCACGTCCACGTTGGGCCGGGCGAGGGCGGGCAGGTAGTCGTCGGAGAAGAGGATGCGCTTGCAGCCGAAGGGATAGTCGGGCCAGACCTTCTCGAAGAGGCCGGGCTTCGCGGCGGTCTGGGCCTTCATGTGGCGCTTGGACCAGGCGCGCATGACGGCACCGAAGGGCTTGACGTGGAAGGACGTGGTGAGCCACTCGGCCTGGACCCAGATCTTCGCGCGGTTGAGGAGCTGCCGGGTCGGGTGGTCGGGGTCGGCACGCTCGAAGTCCTTGCGCGGGACGATGTAGGGCGCCGATCGCTGGAAGAGCAGGACCTGCGCCGCGCTCTTCCGCACCTCGGGTACGAACTGGATCGCGCTCGCCCCGGTGCCGATCACCGCGACCCGTTTGCCGTCGAGGCTGAGGTCGTGGTCCCACTCGGCGGAGTGGAAGGCCTCTCCCCGGAACGTGTCGGCGCCGGGGATGCTCGGGACCGAGGGCCGCGAGAGTTGCCCGACGGCCGGCACGAACAGGTCGAACGTCTCGGTCTCCCCTGTGCTGAGGTCGAGCTGCCAGGTCTTCGCCTCGTCGTCCCAGCGGGCGGAGGTCACCTCGGTGCGGAACCGGATGTGGCGGCGTACGTCGTACTTGTCGACGACCTGGTGGATGTAGTCGAGGATCGCTGGCTGGCGGGAGAACTTGTGGGGCCAGTGCGGGTTCGGTTCGAAGGAGTAGGAGTAGAGGCTGGAAGGTACGTCACAGGCTGCTCCCGGATAGGTGTTCTCCCGCCAGACGCCGCCGACGTCAGCGGCCTTCTCGAACACGACGATGTCGTCGTGGCCTCGCTTCTTGAGCTCGATCGTGGCGGCCAGTCCGCCGAAGCCGGTGCCGATGACTGCGATGCGCAAGAGATCCTCCGAAGGCCGGGAGCGACGATGTGACCTGGACCATACCGGGAGAATGTGAGCCGCCGCGCCGGCGAGACCGCACAGTAAGAATCGAGACGCCCCCTCGTCATCTTCCTTAGGTTCGGCTAACCTAATTGCATGATCGTCTGCCAGTGCCGAGTCGTCACCGACCGTGACGTCGACGCTGCCCTGGCCGACGGCGCGCGCACGGTCAGCGCGATCTGCCGCTCCACGGGTGCCGCCCAGGACTGCGGCTCGTGCATCTTCTCGGTGAAGAAGCAGGTCACCCGGCATCTCGAGCAGGAGTGCTCGCACCTCGTGGCCGACGGCGCCGCGAGCTGACGCACGCAACCGGACTCAAACTGAGTCTGTCCTCACTCCGGGGGTGCCGTGCCAGGATCGGGAAAGATCCCGCTACCGGAGGTATGTCATGCAGCCAGTCGATCCACGCGTCGTCGAGCTCCTCAACGAGGCGCTCACGTTCGAGCTCACGGTCACCAACACGTACTTCCTGCATGCTCGAATGCTCGACAACTGGGGTCTGCCCAAGCTCGGCAAGGTCTTCTACGACCTCTCCATCGACGAGATGCGCGACGCCGACGAGCTGATCAACCGGATCCTGATGTTCGACGGGCACCCCAACGTGCAGCGACTCAACCCCATCGAGGTCGGCGAGACCGCCGAGGAGATGCTCTCCCTCGCTCTGGCGAGCGAGCGCGCCGCGGTCGCCCAGTTCAACGCCGGCGGCGAAGAGTGCCACCAGCTCGGCGACCACGGCACCGCTGCCGTCTTCGAGGAGATGGTCCGCGACGAGGAGAAGCACGCCGACTGGTTCGAGTCCCAGCTCGACGCGATCGACCGGGTCGGCCTCCAGGCGTACCTGGCTCAGCACGTCGGAGCGGGTGAGGGCCCCGGCTGAGCCGGGACCCTCACGCTCCGTGCCCGAATCGGGCGCTCTCAGTCGACGTCGACCCAGTCGAGGGTGCGGTCGACGGCCTTCCGCCAGCCGGCGTACCCGGTCTCGCGCTGTTCCTCGCTCCAGGCCGGCGTCCAGCGCTTGGACTCGTTCCAGTTCTGGCGGAGCTCGTCGGTGTTCTTCCAGAACCCCACGGCCAGGCCGGCCGCGTAGGCGGCTCCGAGCGCGGTCGTCTCGGCGACCACCGGCCGGCTGACCTCGACACCGAGGACGTCGGCCTGGATCTGCATGCACAGCTCGTTGACGGTGACGCCGCCGTCGACCTTGAGGACCTCGAGGCGTACGCCGGAGTCCTTCTCCATGGCATCGGCGACGTCGCGGCTCTGGTAGCAGATCGACTCCAGGGTGGCCCGGGCGATGTGGCCGCTGGTGTTGAACCGGGACAGACCGACGATCACACCGCGGGCGTCCGAGCGCCAGTAGGGAGCGAAGAGGCCGGAGAAGGCGGGGACGAAGTAGACGCCACCGTTGTCCGCGACCTCCTTGGCCAGGGTCTCGGACTGGGCGGCGTTGCTGATCACCCTGAGCTGGTCGCGCAGCCACTGCACCGCGGAGCCGGTGACGGCGATCGAGCCCTCCAGGGCGTACGTCGGGGGCTGGTCGCCGAACTGGTAGCAGACCGTGGTGAGGAGGCCGTTCTCTGAGCGTACGAGCTCGTGGCCGGTGTTGAGGAGGAGGAAGTTGCCGGTGCCGTAGGTGTTCTTGGCCTCGCCGGCGTCCAGGCAGACCTGGCCGACCATCGCGGCCTGCTGGTCGCCGAGGATGCCGGTGATCGGGATCTCGCCCTTGAGGGGTCCGTTCTTCAGCGTGGTGCCGTAGGCCTTGGGCTCCGATGACGGCCGGATCTCGGGGAGCATCTGGCGCGGGATGTCGAAGAAGCCGAGCAGCTCGTCGTCCCAGTCGAGGGTCTCGAGGTTCATCAGCATGGTGCGGCTGGCGTTGGTGACGTCGGTGACGTGCACGCCACCGTTGGGGCCACCGGTCAGGTTCCAGACGAGCCAGCTGTCGGTGGTGCCGAAGATGGCATCGCCGCTCTCCGCCGCCTCGCGGACGCCGTCGACGTTCTCCAGGATCCACTGGATCTTGCCGCCGGCGAAGTAGGTGGCCGGCGGCAGGCCGGCCTTGCGCCGGATGATGTCGCCGCGCTCGTCCCTGTCCAGGGCCGAGGCGATCCGGTCGGTGCGGGTGTCCTGCCAGACGATGGCGTTGTAGTAGGGGCGGCCCGTGCGCTTGTTCCACACGACGGTGGTCTCGCGCTGGTTGGTGATGCCCAGCGCGGCGATGTCCTTGTCGGTCAGACCCTGGCGGCCGAGCGCGGTCTGGATCACCGAGCTGGTGCGCTCCCAGATCTCCACCGGGTTGTGCTCCACCCAGCCGGCCCTGGGCATGATCTGTTCGTGCTCGAGCTGGTGGCGGGCCACCTCGTTGCCGCCGTGGTCGAAGATCATGCAACGGGTGCTGGTGGTGCCTTGGTCGACGGCTGCGACGTAGTCGGGCATGTCGTCGGTCCTCTCTGTTTCTGTAGGTCTTCTCGGTCAGGCGGTCTTGCGCTCGGGCTCCGGGGCTTCCTCTTCTGCTTCCCCGGGGATCGTTCCTACCTCCTCAGCCTCCTCCAGCGCGGGAAGGAATCGCGAGATCAGCACCTTGTAGGCAGCGGCTCCGACGAGCGCGCCGAGCAACGGGCCGAGGATCGGGATCCAGAAGTAGACGTCTCCTGCTGCGGTCACCCATGCCCCCTCGTACCCGGTGAGGAAGGAAGCCAGCCGCGGCCCGAAGTCACGGGCGGGGTTGATGGCGTAGCCGGCGTTGGCGCCCCAGGCCATGCCGATCCCGACGATCACGAACGCGATCGCGACCGGTGCGAACCAGGCGATCGGCGCGGAGTTCTTGGCATCGGTGATCGCCATGATCAGGAACAGCAGGATCGCGGTGCCGATCACCTGGTCGGCGAAGGCGGTGGTCAGGCTGATGCCCAGCGCCGCGTCGCCGTTGCCCGGGAGCGTGGAGAAGATCCCCTGGGTGGCGTGGGTGTGGCCGGGGTCGACGCTCGCGATCGCGTCGCCGTAGGCCGCCCGCACGATGAGGGCCGCGACGAAGGCGCCGAGGACCTGAGCGATGCTGTAGGGCAGCACCTTGCGCCACTCGAAGTCGCTGAAGACGGCCAGCGCAAGGCTGACTGCCGGATTGAGGTGGGCGCCGCTGATCCGTCCCGCGGTGTAGATGCCCAGCATCACCCCGATCCCCCAGGCCCAGGCGATCGAGTCGTGGTCGCCCAGCCCGCCGTCGCCGGTCACGACCTGCGCGACCACACCGACTCCGAACAGGATCAGGATCATCGTCCCGGCGAACTCGGCGCTGAGCTCTCCGATGAGTGTTCGTCGTGCCGGTGACGCGCCGCCCGAGGCGGTTGGTTCTGTCATGCGCTGCTCCTGCCGTGTGGGGTCTGGCGGACTCCAGCACGGTAGGGACGAGTGACACAGGTCACAACGGAGGCCGTTCGGCATCGTCGAACGCTCCGTGTCTCGCGGGGTGGCACCGGCAGGCCCCGGACGGCCGAACCTCCGTTGGGTGAGGTGCCCGGCCCCTACCCTTTTACCGATGTCTCGGACCGTGCAATCAGTCGAGCGGGCGGCTGCGCTGCTGCGCGCGCTCTCCGCCGCCAGTGAGCCGATGGCTCTCGGGGAGCTGGCGGCCGCCGTGGGGCTGGCCAAGCCGACGGCCCATGGGCTGCTGCGTACGTTGGCGGGGGCCGGCTTCGTCGACCAGGAGCCGGTCACCGGGCGCTATCTGGTGGGGTCGGGGCTGCTCCGTCTCGGGTCCGTGACCCTGGATCTCAACGAGCTGCGCTCGGAGACGCTCAACTGGGTGGACACGCTGGCGGCCCGGACGGGCGAGGAGGCGCGGATCGCGGCCTACCGCGACGGCGCGGCGGTGGTGGCACACCATGTCTTCCGGACAGGGCCGGGAGTGCAGGTGATGGACACCGGGAAGGCGCTTCCGCTGCACGCCACCGCGCTCGGGAAGGTGCTGGTCGCGTTCGATCCGGGCGCGGCCCGCAGTGTCGTCGGGCGGCAGCTGGACCGGCTGACCTTCCGGACCATCACCGATCGATCGGCGCTGCTGCGAGCGCTGGCGGACGCACGCGACACCGGCTGGGCCTCGGCCGTCTCCGAGGCGCGGCCGGAGCTGGCCGGGATCGCGGCGCCGGTTCGCGACCGGGGCGGGTACGTGGTGGCCGCGGTGGGCATCGCCGGACCGGTGCCACGGCTGTGCGACTCGCGCGGGCGGCCCCGCTCGGATCTCGTCGAGCAGGTCGTCGGTGTCTCCCGGTCGATCTCGCGGGCGCTCGGTCACGGCCGGGTGGCATGAGCAGCCCTCGTTATGTGGCCGCGCTGGACCAGGGCACGACCTCGACCCGGTGCATGCTCTTTGACCGCGAGGGCAGGATGGTCTCGCTGGCACAGCGGGAGCACCATCAGCACTATCCGCGCGCGGGCTGGGTCGAGCACGACCCCATGGAGATCTGGGAGATCGTCTGCCGGGTCGTGCCGGAGGCACTCGCGGACGCCGGGGCGACTCCCTCTCAGGTCGTCGGGCTCGGGATCACCAACCAGCGCGAGACCACGGTGGTGTGGGACCGGCACACCGGACGGCCGGTCCACAACGCGATCGTGTGGCAGGACACGCGGTCCTCCGCGGTGCTGCCCGCTGTCGCCGCCGACATGCCGGAGGCGGAGATCCAGGATCGGTGCGGGCTGCCGCTGGTGACGTACTTCTCCGGGCCGAAGGTGCGCTGGCTGCTCGACTCGTCTCCCTCCCTGCGAGAACGGGCGGAGCGCGGGGATCTCCTGTTCGGGACGATGGACTCGTGGCTGGTCTGGAACCTGACCGGCGGCGTGGCCGGCGGGACGCATGTCACCGACGTGACCAACGCGAGCCGCACGATGCTGATGAACCTCAGCACGCTCGACTGGGACCCGGAGCTGCTGGCGGCCATGCGGATTCCGCGCTCGATGCTGCCCGAGATCCGGCCGACGGTCTCCTCCTTCGGGACGACCATCGCGCCGATCCCCGGGATCCCGGTGACGGCGGTGATCGGTGATCAGCAGGCCGCGCTGTTCGGGCAGGCGGGGTTCGACCGCGGCGACGCGAAGTGCACCTTCGGGACGGGCGGGTTCCTGCTCCTCAACACCGGCTCCACCCCGGTCCGCTCGCAGCACGGGCTGATCACGACGGTCGCGCACGCGATGGAGGGCGAGCCGGTGGCGTACGCCCTGGAGGGATCGATCGCCGTCGCCGGGGCGCTCGTGCAGTGGTTCCGCGACGGCCTCGGGCTGATCCGCTCGGCCGCCGAGGTCGAGACCCAGGCGCTCACGGTGGCCGACAACGGTGGTTGCTACGTCGTCCCGGCGTTCACCGGTCTGTACGCACCGCACTGGGAGCCCGATGCGCGCGGCGTGATCGTCGGGCTGACCTCGTACGTCACCAAGGCTCACCTGTGTCGAGCCGTCCTCGAGGCGACCGCCTGGCAGACCCGCGAGGTCATCGACGCGATGAACGCCGACTCCTCGGTGCCGCTTACACGGCTGGCCGTCGACGGCGGGATGACCGCCGACAACCTCCTGATGCAGACCATCGCCGACTTCCTCGACATCCCCGTCGTCCGGCCGATGGTCGCCGAGACGGTCTCCCGCGGAGCCGCCTACGCGGCGGGGCTCGGGGCCGGCTACTGGCCGGACCGGCAGGTCCTGCGGCGGCACTGGCGGCGGGCGGCCGAGTGGCGGCCCGCGATGTCCGCCGCCACGCGGGATGCGGAGTTCGCTCGGTGGCGGCGGGCGGTCGAGCTCGCGATCGGCTGGGGTGCCTAGGCTCGGCTGTCGGGGCGACCTTCGTCCGGGGACTCGGCGAGGGACTTGAGGGCGCGGAGTCGGGCGTCCCAGGCGTTGCCGATGCGGTCGAGCTCGTGCGCGAGGGCGTTGAGGCGGGAGCCGAGGGCGGCGTAGACGATCTCGCGGCCGCGGCGCTCGGCGGCGACGAGGCCGGCTTCGGAGAGTACGTCGAGATGCTTGACGATCGCCTGCCGGCTGACCGGGAGCACCCGGGCCAGGGCGGAGGCGGACATCGCCTCCTGCCCCAGCCGGGTGAGGATGTCCCAGCGGGTCTGGTCGCCCAGCGCCGCGCACATCTCGGGAAGGGTGGGCGTCGCGGTCACGAACGCGCCTCGACGTACGTCTTGGCCGCCTCGAGCTCTTGGGCCCAGCCGTTGTCGTTGCCCTCGCGCTCCTTGAGCCAGACTGCGGGATCCTCGGACAGGGTGGAGAAGCCGCTCTCGACGACCTTCAGGGTCACGCCGCCGGCCGGGTTCTCCTCGATCCGGAACTCCACCAACGTGCCCTCCGTGGCGTCGCGGAAGGGTGTGCCGAGCCAGCGGAAAGCGGCGTAGCGCGGCTCGTCGAGCTCGACCGTACGGAACCGGGACTCGCCCATCGTCGGGTGAGTGACCACGACGATCTCGGTGCCGTCATCGGTGCTCTCGACGCGGGTCTCCTGGTCGTCGAGGACCGTGCCGTCGTTGATGTACCACCCCGGGCGGGTGATGAGGGACCAGACCTTCTCGGCGCTGGCGTCGATGTCGATCTGGCGGCGGATGCTGTCGAGCTCGGCGAGCTCTTCGACGGTGTGAACCATGGGTCCTCCTCGGGTAGCGGATGTGCAACCTCAGTGTTGCATTTCCGCCATCAACTTGCAACCATCGGGTTGCGCGCCTGGTGCCGCATGGACGAGCAGCCGGACGGTTTCCGTACGCAGCGGCAAGGCGCTGGTCGTCAGGGGGTGTCAGGCACACCGCCAGGGGCACTCCCTAAGCCAGCCCCAGGCCCCGCAAGGATCTCGATCTCGGAGGCGTCCATCTCCGCGCCACACTCGGAGCAGTGCACCTCCGCATGACAGAGCTCACCGCAGTCTCGGTGTCGATGGAGCACCGGCGGACCGTCCTCGCCGGCGAGCCACCGATCACCCCAACGCCGCATGACCAGGAGTACGTCGCACAGCTCGACCCCCTTCTGGAGCAGTGCGTACTCGTAGCGAGGTGGACGCTCGGAGTACTGCCGCCGCTCGAGCACACCATTCTCGACCAGCCAGGCGAGCCGCTGCGTGAGCACCTTGCTGGAGATCCCCAGGTCGGTCCGGATCTGCTCGAACCGGGTCATCCCGACCAAGACGTCGCGCAGGATCAACGGCGTCCACGGCTCCCCGAAAACGTCGAGCGTACGCGCGATCGAGCAGTTCATCTCGGCGAACTTCGTGCGTTGCATGGCGCCAGCCTACTCGTGTCTCTTCCTTAAGGGAAGTGAGTGTGTTAGCGTCTCGACACAGTCAATTCCCTGAAGAGACGGAGTAGCCATGTCAGAGACAGCCCCGACCCGGGCCGCGAACATCACCGAGACCTGGGATGACAACGCGCTGACGCGTGGCGAGCCCACGAACGTGATCCCGTGGGAGGACGTACGCGATCGCATCGCCAACGCCGGTGACTTCTGGGCGGCGACGGTGCGGACGACCGGCGCCCCGCACGTCCGCCCTGTCCTCGCGGTGTGGGTCGACGGGCTGCTGGTGTCGACCACCAACAGCACCCGGGCCAAGGCGCGCAACCTGGAGTCCAACCCGTTCATGTCCTTCTCGACACGGGCCGACGGCATCGACGTGATCATCGAGGGTCGCGCGGGCTTCGTGACCGACGCCGGGCTGCTGGGCCGGATCGCCGAGGCCTACGGGAGCAAGTACGGCTGGCCGCTGACCGTCCGTGACGACAAGGCGTACGATGCACCCTTCGCCGCTCCGGCCGCCGGTCCGCCGCCGTTCCGACCGTACGCCGTGACACCTGAGGTCGTCTACGCGATGGGCGTCACGGACGAGCTCGCACCGAAGACGACGAAGTACGTCTTCTGAGGGTCGGTCAAGGCCTGGGAGCTGCCGCACAGGCTCTGACAAGCGGCTGATCGCGACTGCCGCGGCGTACGTCCTCTACTTCTCGATCCGCTCCAGCTTGGTCCAGCCGGTGTAGCCGCGCTTCTCGACCAGACGCATGAGGTCGCGGGCGACGGGGACTTGCTCGACGAACATCGAGTCGAGCAGGGCGGCGAGCTCGTCGGGCATGGCCTGGTCGTTGTCGACGTAGGCTGACCAGTCCTCGGGCGAGACGGCTTCGAGCTGGGAGACGATCTGGTCGGCGATGGTCTCCAGCCGCGGATCGCCGGGCTGCCAGTCGAGCAGGTCCTCCATCTGCTTGTAGGTCTCGACGACCGCAGGATCATCGAGCTGGCCGACCTTGCTGCGGATGTAGGCATCCATGCTCTGCGGCTGCTGGGCGGCGACGAGGATCCAGGCGTCGCGCTCCCCCTCGACGATCCGTTCCGGGATGCCGAGCTCCCGCATCTGCCCCAGGTAGGCGACCGCCTCGGGAGGGAGAGCGAGCCCGTCGCCGTGGACGAGCCTGGCGATTCGCTCGCGGTGGCCCTGGAGCTCGCGGATCTCGAGCCGGAGGCGCTTGTCGATCTCGGCGACCGCGGTCTTGAAATCGTCGTCGCCGGCGTCCAGCAGCTCCTTGACACGGGAGAGCGGGACGCCGGCGTCGGCGAGGATGCGGATCTTGATCAGGTCCACGACGGCGGCTGCGTCGTAGCGTCGGTAGCCGGAGTGGTCACGCTCGGGCTCCAGCAGCAGACCTTTGGCGTGGTAGTGGCGTACGGCCCGGACGGTGACTCCGGCCGCAGAGGCCACTTGGCTGATCGTGAGCATTGCCGAATAGTGACAATGAACCGCATCGCTGTCATCGCTTTTCAGTTATCCGGGTGCTGCCGGCTCCGTCAGGCGAACTTGCGGCGGTAGGCCGCGGTGGCCAGGACGTACGCGACGACCAGGAGGCCGACGCACCAGGCCAGCGCGATCCACACGTCGTTGCCCGGGTCCTGGCCGGCGAAGATCGCCCGGATGGTGTCGACGATCGAGGTGACCGGCTGGTGCTCGGCGAAGGCCTGCACCGGGCCGGGCATGGTGTCGGTCGGGACGAACGCCGAGCTGAGGAAGGGCAGGAAGATCAGCGGGTAGGAGAACGCGCTGGCTCCCTCGACCGTGCCGGCCGTCAGCCCCGGAACCACCGCGAGCCAGGTCAGCGCCAGGGTGAACAGGGCCAGGATGCCGATCACGGCGAGCCAGTCGAGCACGCTCGCGCCGGTGCGGAAGCCCATCAGCAGGGCGACGAGCACCACCACGACCAGCGAGATCATGTTCGCGACCAGCGAGGTCAGCACGTGACCCCACAACACCGCGGACCGGGCGATCGGCATCGACTGGAACCGGTCGAACATGCCGCCGTTCTTGTCCTGGAAGAGACGGTACGCGGTGTAGGCGATGCCCGAGGCGATGGTGATCAACAGGATGCCGGGTAGCTGATAGCTGACGTAGCTCTCGTGGGAGCCGGTGTCGATCGCGCCGCCGAAGACGTACACGAACATGAGCATCATGGCGATCGGTGTGATCGCGGTGGTGACGATGGTGTCGGGGCTGCGGCCGATGTGTCGCAGGGAGCGGCCGGTCAGGATGGCGGTGTCGCCGAAGAATCGGGTGGTCATCATGACTCCTTCACGGTGGTGTTGCCGGCGGGGACGGTGCTGTTGCTCTTGCCGGTGATGGCGAGGAAGATCTCCTCGAGGGACGGCTGCTTCTCGACGTACTCCTTCTTCGCGGGCGGGAACAGCGCCTTGAGCTCGGCGAGGGTGCCGTTCGCGATGATGCGGCCCCCGTGGAGGATCGCGATCCGGTCGGCCAGCTGCTCGGCCTCTTCGAGGTACTGCGTGGTGAGCAGCACCGTCGTGCCGCCCTCGGCGAGCTCCTTGACCGCCTGCCAGACCTCGATCCGGGCTTCCGGGTCGAGGCCGGTGGTCGGCTCGTCGAGGAAGATCACCGGCGGGTTGCCGATCAGGCTCATCGCGATGTCGATCCGGCGGCGCATGCCACCGGAGTACGTCGCGACCTTGCGGTTGCCGGCCTCGGTGAGCGAGAACCGGGCGAGGAGGTCGTCGGCGATCGCGCCCGGGTTCTTCTGGCGGAGCAGCTTGGCGATCAGGATGAGGTTCTCGCGGCCGGTCAGGATCTCGTCGACGGCGGCGAACTGACCGGTGAGGCTGATCGAGCCGCGTACGTCTTGGGCCTGTGTCCTGACGTCGAAGCCGTTGACCGTCGCCGTGCCGTCATCCGCCTTGAGGAGCGTCGTCAGGATCTTCACGGCCGTGGTCTTGCCGGCGCCGTTGGAGCCGAGGAGGGCGAAGATGCTCCCCTTCTCGACGGTCAGGTCGACGCCCTCGAGGACATGTACGTCGCCGTAGGACTTGGTCAGTCCGGCGATCTGGATTGCTGGTGTCGGGTTCATGTGAAACAGCGTCGAGGGTTGACGCTGGGTCAAGGTCAAGCGGAAGTTTCGAACTTCTCTTCCGCTCGCCTGACCGGTCCGACAGGAGTGGGGTCAGCCCTTCTGCAGGCGTCGCCAGCCACCGGCACGATTGTTGGCGACGATGGCCCGCAGCAGCTCGGTCAGCGCCGGGCGGTCGATCGCGTCGCCGCGGTAGATCTGGATCGCTCGCCCGGTGGCGTTCCCGTGACCCTGGTTGATGATCCCGGCGGGGTCGGGGACGGTCGGGTCGTAGAGGAACAGGTTGATGTGGTCCTTGGTGGCGAGGAGAGCGCACACGTTGCCCTGCAGCACGAAGTAAGGCTGCACCGTCCGCTTGATCGTCTCCTCGATGTCCGGGTCGGCATCGTGGATGATCTCCCGCAGCTCACGGCAGATGTCGCGCTGCCACTCGGGCAGGCCGCCGAGATAGCTGTCGACGCCGGCATGCGTGCGGAGGGTCATGATCGCAATCTACGCCCGGGCCGCGGGCGCGTGGCAAGACAAATGAACAAGTCGACAAATCAACCCTTTGACTTCAAGTACTTGAAGTTCCTAGCGTCATTGGTGTGACTGCAACGACGAGTTCGCGGACGTATTCGATCCGTGAGGTGGCGACGCTGACCGGTTTGCCGGCCAGCACCTTGCGCTATTACGAGTCGATCGGACTGATCAGGCCGGTCAGCCGTGGCGCCAGCAGTGGCCACCGGGTCTACGACGAGACAGACCTGGACCAGCTGACCGGCGTCTCCTGCCTGGCCGCGATCGGACTCTCGATCGACGACATGCGAGCGTACGTCGCCAACAGCCGCCTCGGCAGCGATGGCGCGACCGAGCAGATCGACATGCTCACCGAGCACGCGGCCCGCCTCGCCAGGGAGGCCGAGAACCTCGAGCTGCGGCGGACCTACGTCGGCCTCAAGACCGACTACTGGCGTGCCATGGCGGCGGGCGATCAGGCACGCGCCGAGGAGATCGGCGCGCAGGCACACACTCTGGCCGACCGGATCCGCAGCCGCGAGAGCCAGTGACCCACTACTCACCCCGACCCAGGAGAACATCCATGCGCGTCAACGCGTACGCAGCCCCTTCCGCCGGCGAGCCGCTGGCCCCCATCACCATCGAGCGCCGCGAGGTCGGCGCCAACGACGTCCTCATCGCGATCGAGTTCGCCGGCATCTGCCACTCCGACATCCACACCGTCAACGGTGACTGGGGCCGGCAGCCGTTCCCGGTCGTGCCGGGCCACGAGATCGTCGGCCGCGTCACCGAGGTCGGCTCCTCCGTCACGCGCCACCAGGTCGGCGACCGCGTCGGCGTCGGCTGCTTCGTGAACTCGTGCCGCGAGTGCGACAACTGCCGCAACGGCGACGAGCAGCACTGCTCGACCCCCGGCGGCGGGGTCGGGACGTACGCCGCGAAGGACCGTGACGGCTCGTTCACCCAGGGCGGCTACTCGACCCATGTCGTCGTCGACGCCGACTTCGCGCTCCAGGTGCCCGAGGGCATGGACCCCGCAGCCGCGACGCCGCTGCTGTGCGCCGGCATCACGACGTACGCGCCGCTGAAGAAGTGGGGCGCGGGTCCCGGCAAGAAGGTCGCGGTCGTCGGGCTCGGCGGCCTCGGCCACATGGGAGTGAAGATCGCGCACGCGATGGGCGCCGAGGTCACCGTGCTCTCGCAGTCGCTGAAGAAGCAGGAGGACGGTCTGCGGCTCGGCGCCGACCACTACTACGCCACCTCCGACCCTGCGACCTTCGAGCAGCTGGCCAGCTCGTTCGACCTGATCGTGAACACCGTCAGCGCCAAGATCGACGTCGACGCCTACCTCGGCCTCCTCGCCGTGGACGGCACGATGGTCAACGTCGGTGCGCCCGCGGAGCCGCTGAGCGTCAACGTGTTCTCGCTGATCAACAACCGGCGCAACTTCGCCGGCTCGATGATCGGCGGCATCGCGCTGACCCAGGAGATGCTCGACTTCTGCGCCGAGCACGGCATCGGCTCCGATGTCGAGGTGATCTCGGCGGACCAGATCAACGAGGCGTACGCCCGGGTGCTGGCCTCCGACGTGCGCTACCGGTTCGTGATCGACACCGCCACGCTGGTCTGATCCGTCACGAGTGGGCGAAAGTGGCAGCCGGATCCGGGTCCGGACTGCCACTTTCGCCCACTCCCGGGCCCGTGGG
>NZ_JACIXG010000098.1 GCF_014360585.1 Nocardioides sp. | reverse complement strand
CCCGCCGCACCACAGAAGGCAAAACACCCCGCGAGATCCGCCGCTGCCTCAAGCGCTACATCACCCGCGAGCTCTACCGCCAACTCGAGCACCCACAAACCCTTGACAGGACATAGGAGCGTCGCCGGGCCATGTCGAGAACACCCTCGAAGAAGGGTCGGCGGCCCACCCCGGCCTTCGGGCGAAAGGCTTCCGGCAGGGAGGTCTCGACAGGCTCGACCACCGGGGCTGGTCGTTCCGGCAGGGAACTGTGTTGGTCTCGACACGCCTCCGCCTAGCGGCTCCGGCGGCTCGACCACGGGGGCGGTCTCAACAAGCTCGACCAGCGGGGAGGGGTCTCGACAAGCTCGACCAGCGGGGCGAGGTCTAGACAAGCTCGAACACCGGAGCGAGGTCTCGGCAGGCTCGAACACCGGAGACGACACAGTCAGCGAAGCGCCCTCAAGCGCCCATCCAGCTCACACATGAGCGAAGCGACACGATTACCGTCAGCAGAAACCGCGGGGTACCGCACAAGCACATCGACAAGCCCCGGCGTAGCACGAGCAACAGCACGGTCCAACGAGACCGAAGCAGCCCCAGAGTCACCCGAAGCGCCGATCTCCGCGATCCGAGCGACGCTCGCGGCGGCACGCAGGATGTGCCCGACCTGAGCAGCATCGGCGAGCGGATGAAGATAGGCCGCCGACGCGGCGTCGCCAGCACAACGCGCCGCCAACCGGGAGACCTCGGCAGGCGCCTCCGCAGCCGCGCGATGAGCGTCCATGGAGGTGACCCGCTGCAGCTTCGTACGCCTCGCGCCACCGACGAAGTCCCAGGCCGCGTCCAGCGCGAGCCTGGGGCGAGGGTCGTCGGGACGAGCCGCCTCGAAGACCGGGAGCACCTCGGCAGCGGACTCGGCGACGTAGCGGGCGACGACCCGCAGCTCGTCCGCCGTCAGCTCGAAGTCTCCGGTCACGGAGAAGCCAGCGTCAGGCGTGACCGTCGAACATCGAGGTCACCGAGCCGTCCTCGAAGACCTCACGGATCGCGCGGGCGAGCATGGGGGCGATGGAGAGCGTGGTGAGCTTGTCGAACTGCTTCTCGTCCGGCACCGGGAGGGTGTTGGTGATGACGACCTCGATGGCCTTGGAGTTCTTCAGCCGGTCGACGGCCGGGTCGGAGAGGATCGCGTGGGTGGCACAGATGATCACACCGGCAGCACCGTCGGCCATGATCGCGTCGGCGGCCTTCACGATCGTGCCACCGGTGTCGATCATGTCGTCGGTGAGGATGCAGATGCGGTCCTTGACCTCGCCCACGACCCGGTTGGCGACGGTCTCGTTGGGCCGATTGACGTCGCGGGTCTTGTGGATGAACGCCAGCGGCGCCCCACCGAGCCGCGCCGCCCATCGCTCGGCGACCTTGATCCGGCCGGCGTCGGGCGACACGACCGCGAGCGGCTGGTCGCCGTACTTGTCCTTGATGTAGTCGGTCAGCAGCGGCAGCGCCATCAGGTGGTCGACCGGGCCGTCGAAGTAGCCCTGGAGCTGGTCGGCGTGGAGGTCGACGGAGATGATCCGGTCCGCACCCGCGGTCTTGAACATGTCAGCGACCAGACGCGCCGAGATCGGCTCGCGACCACGGTGCTTCTTGTCCTGGCGGGAGTAGCCCCAGAACGGCATGACGACGGTGATCCGCTTGGCCGAGGCCCGCTTCAGCGCGTCGACCATGATCAGGTGCTCCATGAGCCACTGGTTGATCGGCGCCGTGTGCGACTGGATGACGAACGCGTCCGAACCGCGCACCGACTCCTCGTAGCGCACGTAGATCTCGGAGTTGGCGAAGTCGTAGGCCGCCGTCGGCGTCAGCTTCGTCCCAAGCAGGTCAGCGACCTCCTCGGCGAGGACCGGGTGAGCCCGGCCGCTGAAGAGCATCAACTGCTTCTCGGTGGTGCGCTTGGTCATGTGCTGGCTCCTACCCCCGGGGTCACTGCTCTTGGATTCTCCATCAACTACGCCGCCGGACCCAACCCCCGACGTCACTCCCCTGTCGCCGGGGGTTCACCGATGATGGGTACGCCCGCCTCGAGCGCTTCCTCGGCAGCGGCAGCCTGCGGCGTGCCTGCCCTCTTCGACAGCGTCCATCCCTCGATGATCCGCTGCTGACCTGCGGAGACGGCCAGCGCACCGGCCGGCACGTCCTCCCTGATCAGGGACTCGCCACCGGTCGTCGCACCGTCTCCGACGACCACCGGGGCGACGAAGGTCACACCAGACCCCGACTTCACGTGGCGTCCGATCCGGGTCTTGTGCTTGTTGACCCCGTCGTAGTTGGCGAAGATCGTCCCGGCCCCGATGTTGGAGCCCTCCCCGATCGTCGCGTCCCCGACGTAGGACAGGTGGGGCACCTTGGCGCCGACGCCGATGGTGGAGTTCTTGACCTCGACGAAGCCGCCGATCTTGCCCCCTTCACCGAGCACCGTGCCCGGGCGCAGGTAGGAGAACGGCCCGACGTCGGCACCGGGTCCAACGACGGCGAGCTCCGCCTGCGTACGCACCACCCGGGCGCCGTGGCCGACCTCGGTGTCCTTCAACGTGCAGTCGGGGCCGATCACCGCGTCCTCCTCGATCCGGGTGGCACCGATCAGCTGGGTGCCCGGCAGGATGGTGACGTCGGGCGAGAGCTCGACATCGGCGTCGATCCAGGTCGTGGCCGGGTCCATCACCGTGACCCCGTCCTTCATCCACCGGGTCACGATCCGGTCGTTGAGGATCTTCCCGAGCGCGGCCAGCTGAGCCCGGTCGTTGGCACCCTCGGCCTCGCTGACGTCGTCGAGGACGTACGCATCCACGCCCAGCCCGTCGGCGACCGCCAGCGCGATCGCGTCGGTGAGGTAGAACTCCTTCTTGGCGTTGTCGTTGCCGATCCTGGGCAGTACGCCGGCCAGGAACGCCCCGTCGAAGGCGATGATCCCCGAGTTGATCTCGGTGATCGCCCGCTGCTCGTCGGTCGCGTCCTTCTCCTCGACGATTCCGCTGACCCCCGCCTTGTGCCCATCGCCGGGCCCATCACTGCACGCAGGATCCGGCCGTAGCCGAAGGGCTCCGGGACGATCCCGCTCAGGATCGTCGCGGCCCGCCCGGCGGCCTCGTGGTCGGCCACGAGCGCGCGCAGCGACTCACCGCGCAGCAGGGGCGTGTCGCCGTACGTCACCACGACCGTCCCGGCGGCGACCGACGCCGTCTCGACCGCCATCCGCACGGCATGTGCCGTGCCGAGCTGCTCGCTCTGGACCGCGATCACGGCCTCGGGGAGGATCTCGGCGATGTGGGGCTCGACCAGCTCCCGCTGGTGTCCCACGACCGCGACGACCCGGGACGCTCCGGCCTCCGAGACCGCGGCCAGGACGTGGCCGACCAGACTCCGCCCCGCGATCTGGTGGAGCATCTTGGGAGTCTTGGACTTCATCCGGGTGCCGCCCCCGGCGGCCAGCACGATCACGGTGAGCTCGCTCATGTCGGGTCAGTCTAGGGTCCCGAAGCGTGAGGCCGTGCCGCAGGTCGTGCGATGCGCGCATGCGCCTCGGAGAGGCTCAGATCCGGGAGCGGTACTCCGCGAGGATCTTCTCCGCCTTCTCCCTGTCGGCGTCCTGCAGCGGGATGAGCAGCTCGGCGACCACGTCGGTCAGCTCTGCGACGCGCCGGTTGAGTTGACGCTGCTCCTGCACCTCGGCCTCGAGCGCCTCGATGCGGCGGACCAGCGAGGCACGCGTACGGGCCGCGTCGCGCGCACCGCGCGCGATGTTCTTGATGCTGGATTCGTCGGACATGTCAGTTTCCTTCTGCACGGTGTCTGGGGGGAGGCCACGAGGCGCGCAGCCGCGCGATGCCCGGCAGCGGGTCGCCGAGCATGTCCTGCCCGTCGTTGATCTCGAGGTGCTCGACCACTCCGCCGGCCGCCTCGATCTCGGCCTGGACGACGGCGGGATCGACGCGACGTACGAGGCCTTCGGGCTTCGGCTCGGGGAGGTCATCCCCGGTGACCGCGAACTCGAGGTAGAGCTTGCCGCCGCCCGGGCGCAACGCCATCTTCGACAGGGTCCAGAGCTGGCTTCGCGCGGCCTCGTCGAGGCAGCCGATCAGGTCGCGGGCGTAGAGGTGGTGCGGGTCGCGGGCCAGCCGCGCGCCCAGCGTCAACGTCTGCCGGAGCTCACCGAGGATGAGCTGGTCGGCGTTCACCGAGAGCTTGTTGCGGTTGGCCCGTCGGCGAATCGCCGCGACAGCGGCGCGGGAGAAGTCGAAGGCCTGCACCTGGTGACCCTCGCGGGCGAAGTAACGCGCGTCGCGCCCGACCGCACCGGCGCCGATGTCGACCACCTTGGCGTCCTCGGGCAGCTGCTCGAGGACCCACTCACCGAAGGACGACTGCTTGCCCTCGAGGTCGCCTCTGCTGCTGCCGTGGAACTCGGTCCAGTGCCCCATGTCGGTGCGGAAACCCCGCAGCCACCCGTCCAGGCGACGTACGCCGGCGGGCGGGTCCGCGTACTTGAACGACGGGTCCGGGGTGCGCCACTGCGGACCGTAGATGAAGGCCAGCATCTCCTCGGGCTCGGCGGGAGCCGGGAAGTCGTAGCCGTGCAGGTTGATCGTCGACACCGGCACGATCGCCTCGCGGCGCAGCCGGCCGGAGCGGTTGCCGAGCTGGTAGAAGACCGGCTCGCCGCCCTCGTCGGGAACGTAGAACGCCACGAAGATGTCGATGTGCACCTTGCGGCCGTCGGAGACCTGGTGCAGCACCTTGATGTCGCCACCGGACATCCGCAGGACGCTCCAGCCGCGCTCGCGCATGGTGCGCTCGATGGCGTACGACTCGGTGATGATCTCGGCGGGGACGGTGTGCTTGGAGAGGTAGCAGACGTCGGTGTCGGAGTCGTGCCCGAGCATCCGGCCCTCGCGGATCGCGCCGAGAAGCGCGCCGTAGTTGAGATAGGCCTCGACGCCGACCACGTCGCGGAGGTCGGCGAGGACCCGCTGGGTGCCGTCGAGGATCTCCGCGCGGATGCTTTCGCCGGTGGCCTCGAACGAGCGGGTCAGGTGGCCGACCTTGTCGACGCTGAGCGGGTTGCCGCTGCCGTCGACGATCGCGATGACGCCCTCACCGGAGCCGAGGGAGATCTTCTCCTCGAAGAGCACCTCGCCCTCGTAGTCGGCGATGGTCATCGTCGCGGAGCCGTTCAGGAAGCGGGTGAGGACGTTCGGCCACGGCACCAAGGTGCCGCCGGCTGCCGGGTGGCCGTCACGCTCTGGAGTGAGGGACCAGACGTACTGGCCGTCGACGGAGAGGACCAGGACCTGCGTGGAGGAGTTCCGGACGAGGACCCCCTCGTCGGAGATCTCGAACTGTTCGCCGGGCGTGAGGGCACTGACGGTCACGAGACCTGGGCACCTTCTCGCGCGATCGCCTTCCGCAGAGCGGTGCTGCTGGTCTGGAGGGTGTAGGGGAAGTAGACGACCTCGACGCCGACGGAGGCCATCTTCATCTCGAGGGCGTCACCCTTCTCGGTGCCCTTCCAGTCATCACCCTTGAAGAGGTGGGTGAACCCGACCTCGCGCCAGGAGTCGACCTTGTTGGTGGTGCGCTCGGCGTAGACCGCGTCCACGATCCCGATCGCCTCGACGATCTCGAGCCTCTCGACGAGCGGGACGGTCGGGATGATCCCCTTGGCCGTCTCGCAGACCTCGTCGGAGACCACACCCGCGATCAACGTGTCGCAGCGCTCGCGCGCCTGGCGAAGCATGTTGAGGTGACCGATGTGGAAGAGATCGAACACGCCAGGTACGTAACCGATGACCGGTCCCATGCCCACGCTTCCTCCAAGTGTTTGTCGAGTAGTTTGGGCGACTTTACACCCTGCTCCCCCACGGCCCAGATACAGGCCAGTATCCATGCCTCCCCGCACATCTCCGGAATCACAAGCGCGACACGCGGACGTCCACAGGAAGCCCGGTGACCTTACCCGAAAGTGAACAGCACATGGCCATTTCCGCCCGAACCCCGCTCACGCGGGCGGCATGACCCCGAGGAGGACGAGCAGACCGGGGAGTCCGGAGAACAGCAGCCCGAGAAGGACGGGAGCACCCAGCAACCCGATGGGAACCGTGCGCCTCCCGGCGGCGTGTCGCCGCAGGTAGGACACCGCGAGTACGCCGAACCCCGCGGCCGAGACGATCGAGCCCAGGAGGTAGGCGACCGAACGCATGCCGAGGTCACCCGGGACGCCACTCACCCCCGCGAGGATCATGCCCGCCTCCGCCGTGCTGCCGACCGCATCGAGCGCGAGCGTCGCGAAGGCACCCCAGAGCAGCACCGACATGACCCTGGGCGTCACGAAGCGGATCGGACGTGCGCTCACCGACAGCAACGCCACCGCTGCGCCCAGCAGCTTCAGCCCGGTCACGACCCAGTTCATCACCGAGAGCCCCGCGGCGTACTCGGCGTAGCGGCCCTCGGCGAAACGATCGGTGGCCTCGAAGACCACGTTCACCGCGGCGAAGGCCAGGCATCCCAGCGCCATCAGCACGGCGACGGCGATGATGGCAGGGCCTGCCGTCCGCGCCGAGGGCTCCGCCGGTCCACTGTGGTTCACAAGAGTTGTCATGCTCTCGAGGCTAGGAATCCCGGCGAGGCGAGCGCATCGGGGCAACCCCTGTCTGACCCCGGGTTCAGGCACTGACGACATCCTCCGCGGTTTCCTCCGCCGCCACGCCGCGTGAGCCGCCCCAGCACTCGACGCCGTACGAGAGGATGCGCGTGTGCTGATCGACATGCCCCTCATTCGTGGCGAGCTGTACGGAATGGTGAGCTGAACACGACCACTGCTGCGATCGCGAAGATCGCAACAGCGACCCACAACGCTTCGCGAAGCCCCAGCAGCTGGGCGACCAGACCACCGGCGAGAGCGCCGACCACAGCGCAGGTGCGGTTCGCGGACCGGATGGTCGCATTCATCCGCCCCTGGAGCGCATCCGGCGTCACGGCTTGCCGATAGCCCAGGGAGTTGGAGTTCCCGACGCCCATGCCGAACCCGGCCATCACCTGTGCGGCAGCGAGGATCACGATGCCGACTGCGGTCGGCGGTGCCAGAGCAGAAGCTCCCCATGCCAACGGTGCGGCAGAGAAGCCGAGCAGCGTGGCGCCTCCCGCCCCCAGACGAAATCCGGCTTTGACAGCGATCAGGGCTCCGATCAGACCGCCGACGCCGGTGAACGCCATGACCACGCCATAGCCGAGCGCGGTCAGTCCCATCTCGCGCAGTGCGAACGGCGCGAACGCCGTCAGCGCCATCGCGTTGCCGATGAACCAGACGTGGGTGGAGATCGCGTGTGGGGCGATAGTGCGATGGCGGTAGATGTAGCGCACCCCGACGCTGATGTCGTCCAGCACCTGGCCCGGTGTGCTCGGCCGACGCTGCAGCGGAGGCTCCTCGACGCGTAGACGAGCGTTCATCACCGCCCCGAGCGCACAGGTGAGCACATCAGCGACGACCGCGAAAGGCGCCCCGATCAACGCGGCCAATCCGCCGCCCAGGGCCGGACCCGACGTCATCGCGACAGTGTCGCCCTGATCGATGCGCGCGTTCGCCGAGAGCAGCGCTCGCTTCGGTACCAGCCGGGGAAGAAACGACTGCCGCGCAGCGATCTCGAGAACCGAGAGGGCCCCGATCACGAAGAGCACGGCAGCCACTACGACCAACGTGAGGGCGTCGGCCAGCCAGAGCACCGGGATGGCCAGCAGCGCAACCGCCTGCGCCGCGTTCGACCAGACCAACAGCGGTTTGCGCCGGACCCTGTCGACGAGGACGCCCGCGAAGAGTCCCAGGAAGGCGTACGGCAGAACTCTGCCAGCGTTCACGATGCCGACCTCCGCAGGAGTGGCGACCAGCACCTGGACGACGAGCACCTGGACCGCGACGACCGAGACGGCGGTGCCGAACGCCCCCGTCGTCGACGCAGTCCAGTAACGGACAAAGGCGGGGATCTTCATCGCCTCGTCCCTCATGCGGAGCGAGCCTATGGTGCGACCTCAGCCTGACCGCGCGGTTTCCGACGAAAGCGCCCATGTTCCGTCACCACCACGGCACGACAGGCGTTGCAGAACGGCGGTACGCCGAGGGTCCTGGATTGGAGCCTTGCGCAGACAGAGCGACCGACGGATGGACGCGTCGTCGACGCCTAGGCTGCGCCATGATCACATGCGTCATCGACTACACGGTCGACTCGTGCAAGCTGCAGGACTTTGAACGGTTCGCCCAAGCGTGGATCGCGCTGGTCAACCGGCACGGAGGGACCCACCACGGGTATTTCCTGCCGAGCGAAGGCGCCAGCGACAAGGCCCACGCGCTGTTCTCCTTTCCTTCCCTCGCCGACTACGAGCGATTTCGAGCCCGCTTCGGCACCGACCCAGACTTCATCGCCGCGGACGCGATACGAGAAGGATCAGGATGCCTCCGGCGGTACGAGCGGACGTTCATGCGCCCGGTGCTGGACGGGCGCCTGCCCGAACGCTGAGGGACAGCGGACCGTTTCAGGGCCGCCGTGTGCCATCCTCGTGTGCCATCCGGAAAGACGAAACCCGCCTTGATCTGCCGAAGTGCAGGTCAAGGCGGGCTTTCTGCTCCCCGGGTAGGAGTCGAACCTACGTCGCTAGTCCTGATTCAAAGTCAGGCGGGCCCTGCCGGCAGACCAACCGGGGAACGTACGCCGAAACGCACGGGACAACTGTAGACGGCGAACGTCTCGCTCACCGCACTGACTCGGGCAGGGAGAGCAGCGATGTGATGCTCGGCCGCTCGCTTCGGGAACCGTCGGCGGCGACTGAGGCCAGATCGCGAGGTTTGCCGACGCTCATCACGTGTTGGCGTCGGAATCAACGATTCCAGGCGGTTGGATGCGACACGTTGCCGCCATGCTCATCCTCGGTCGTTCGATGAGGGACATCGATTGGACCACCGCGGTGGTGACGGGCCTCCTAGGCTCCTTCGTCGGTGGACTGGGGCTCAGCCTCGCGACCGGGGGCGTGGGGCTTCTGGCGCCGTTCCCGCCAGGGCTGAGTCGCCCCATACGGGTGAAGCGGCGTCAATAGGCTGCGATCAGACTCCCCTCACTGATCATCCTGCATATGCAGGATCTAACGAAGAGGGGCTTGTCTTGGACGCCATATTGAAGGACTTCGGAACCGTGCTCCTCTGGACGCTCTGGTTCTTCATCTGGGTCGCCGCACTGATGGTCTGGATCCGCTGCATCTTCGACCTGTTCGGCGACACATCGCTCAGCGGCGGGGCCAAGGCCGGTTGGGCGGTCCTCCTCGTCCTGCTGCCCTGGGTGGGCGCGGTGATCTACCTGATCGCCCGCGGCCGGAGCATGAACGAGCGCCAGCAGGCCAAGGCCGCAGAGCTGGAGGCGGCCCAGGCCGACTACATCAAGAAGGTCGCCGGCGGCCCGGCCTCATCTGTCTCCCCGGCCGACCAGATCGCCAGCGCCAAGGCCCTCCTCGACGCCGGCACCATCGATCAGGGCGAGTTCGACGCCCTGAAAGCAAAGGCACTCGCCTGAGTCTTCGGCGGTGATCGCCTCGAGCCCGATGCGGGTGGCGTACGCACACCCCACCCGCATCGGTGATGCCAGCAGGTCACGGCCTTTCGATTCCGGCCTGCTCGCCCTGGTCTCCGACCCCGGCGAGATCAACATCCGCGAGGCGCTCGCGGGCAGAGAACATCGTCGAGTCTGCCGTCGAGAAGGTCGAGGCCGACGTCATCAAAGCCGCGGCCAAGGAAGCCTTGGCGACCCACACCACCGAATGCGACAGCGCCCGTTACCTTCTTCGTGACCCCAGAGACAAGGGGTCCTGGTCGCCGGTTCCGGCATGACTAACTGCCCCTGTCGTAGGCATGATCCCGGGGGGTGTTGTCACCGGGACCGGTGGCGCGGGACGACCGCTGATAGGGACAGGGCCGTCAGTACGTCGAGGAGCTCGGCGTGGCTGGTAGGTCTCTTCGTAACGTGGGTGCCGGCATCCTTCGCCAGACTTGGTGACCAGTCCCCGTACGCGAAGGGAATGGACTCGATGGACAGACCCGACTACGCCGTGTACCTCGGCCTCGATGTCGGCAAGGAAGAGCACCACGCGACCGGGCTGGATCCGTCCGGGATTCGGATGCATGACAAGCCGCTGCCGCAGGCCGAGGACAAGATCCGCGATCTGCTCCAGGCGCTGACCGAGCGTGGCCGGGTGCTGGTGGTGGTCGATCAGCCGGCGTCGATCGGGGCGCTCGCGGTCGCGGTCGCCCGGGACCTGGGCATCGACGTGGCCTACCTGCCCGGGCTGGCGATGCGCCGGATCGCGGACCTGCACCCGGGCAACACCAAGACCGACGCCCGCGACGCCTACATCATCGCCGAGGCCGCCCGGTCGATGCCGCACGCGCTGCGCCGGGTCGACACCGACGACGAGGCCCTCGCGGACCTGGAGGTGATCGTCGGTTACGACGATGACCTGGCGGGAGAGGTGACCCGGATCAGCAACCGCATCCGAGGGCTGTTGACGCAGGTCAACCCAGGGTTGGAGCGAGTGCTGGGTCCGAAGGTCCAGCGCCGGGCCGTGCTCGAGCTGCTGACCCGCTTCGGTGGCCCGACCGGCCTGGCCGCCGCGACCCGCCGCCAGTTGATCGCGGCCACGAAGACCCGCGCACCACGCACCTATGAGCAGCTCGTCGACGACGTGCAACAGGCGCTGACCGAACAGAGGGTGACCGTGCCCGGCACTCGCGCCGCCGAGATGGTCCTGCCCCAACTGGCGACCCAGCTGGCCAGCCTGCTGACCCAACGCGAGGCCGCGGCGACGCAGATCGAGGAGATGCTTGATGCGCACCCTCTTGCCAAGGTCCTGACATCGATGCCCGGCGTCGGTGTCAGGACCGGAGCCCGCATCCTCCTTGAAGTCGGTGACGGATCCTCGTTCCCGACCAGCGGCCACCTGGCCGCCTACGCCGGGCTGGCGCCCGTCACCCGTCGCTCCGGGCTCAGCATCCGCGGTGAGCACCCATCCCGGACCGGGAACAAACAACTCAAACGCGCCTTCTTCCTGGCCGCGTTCGCCG
Source organism: Nocardioides sp. (assembly GCF_014360585.1). Lineage (GTDB taxonomy): Bacteria > Actinomycetota > Actinomycetes > Propionibacteriales > Nocardioidaceae > Nocardioides. The sequence continues at coordinate 7,418 of NZ_JACIXG010000098.1, read as the reverse complement.
CGCTGCAGGACCCGACCAGCCGGGCCTACTACGACCGCAAACGAGCCCAGGGCAAGAAGCACAACGCCGCGCTGGCGTGCCTGGCCCGACGCCGCGTCGACGTACTCCACGCCATGCTCAAACACGGCACCCTCTACGAAGACCGATCAGCACCCGCTGCGGCTTGACGAAGACCATAGGGACACCCCCCCGACAGGTACCCCGCCGTGCTACGCCTGCGGTCCGCCAGGACTGGAAACAAGTCGTAAGCCTCGGCGAGCCCATCCTTGACGTGGCGACTTCTCGTATACCCCCCGAGGCGAAGGTTCTCCTCGACAGTCAATTCCGAGAAGACGCGACGCCCTTCGAGAACTTGGACAACACCCCGTCGAACGATCTCATCGGGAGACAGGTCAGCCGTTCCCTGACCGTTCAAAGCGATGCTGCCCCTCGTGAGTTCCGCGTCGTGCATGTCCAGCAGGCCGGAGAGAGCCCGCAAAAGGGTTGTCTTCCCTGAGCCGTTGGCACCAAGCAGGGTTACGATCTGGCCAGCCGGCACGTTGAGGGAGACACCGCGCAACACCAGGATGACGTCGTCATACACGACCTCAAGATTCTCTACCGCAAGCATGGCGGTCGAGTGGGCAGGTGCTGTCCGGGTGGGTGCCGGGCGGGAGAATCTCGTCACTTCAGCGGATCCAGGGTGTAGCAGGGTTCGGCGAGCTCGAACGACGCGGCAGTGCTGCCGAGATCGCGTTGAACAGCGCGCACGCCGAGGCAAGTAAGCCATCGGTGTCGTCGCTGGCGTTGAGGAGGCTGTGGGAGAGGAGGGTGAGGGTGTCGGCCTCTGCTCGGGCCTTGGCTGCCTGGGAGGTGCGGCGTGCAGCGGTGTCGACGACGGTGGCTACGGCGATGCCGACCACGACGAACAGGAGGATCGCGAGGGCGTTCTCGGGCTCGTCGATGGTGATGGTGTACAGCGGTGGCGTGAACAGCACGTTGAGCAGCAGCCCGCTTCCCACCGATGAGATCACGGCGGGGACCAGGCCGCCGATGAGGGCGGTGGCGACCACGATGACCATCAGGGCCATCGCCTCGGTGGGCAGTGGAGTCGATGTCGTGCTGGGTGCGGTAGCGCTCCAGGCCTTCCTCGACTCGATCGGCGAGCCAGAGCAGGGCGAGCTCACGCAGGGCGGTGAGGTCGCCCTCGCGGAAGTACTGCGAGAGGGCAGCGTCGACCTTGTCGGGGGCGTAGATGTTGCCGTGCGCCATGCGTCGTCGCGGTGACTGGGGGCTCATGTCGACCAGCTCGATCTGGTCGGCCGAGCGGACCACCGGGTCCGGCACGGTCTCGCGCTGCCGCCCCCCGGTGATGGCCTCGGTGACGTCGTTGAGCGACTCCAGGTGCTGGATGTTGACGGTGGTCACCACCTCGACGCCCGCGTCGCGCAGTGCCTCGAAGTCCTGCCATCGCTTCTCGTGGCGGCTTCCCGGGACGTTGGTGTGCGCCAGCTCGTCGACCAGGACGACATCGGGGTGGCGCGAGCACCGCGTCGAGGTCCATCTCCTCGAGGACCGTGTCCTTGTAGGTGACCCTGCGTCGCCCGATCACTTCCAGGCCGTTCACCGCTGCTTGGGTGCGTGGACGGCCGTGGTCCTCGACGTAGCCGACGACGACGTCGGTGCCTCGCTCGAGGCGACGGTGTCCCTCGTCGAGCATCGCGTAGGTCTTGCCGACCCCGGGGGCGGCTCCCAGATAGACCCGCAGCCTGCCACGTTCCACGTCGCCACTATCGCTGCTGGGCTCGCTCACGGTTTCACCGGCCGGTCATTGCTGTGCGGCCTGCTGGATGGCGAGGTTGAGCTCGAGGACGTTCACCCCAGGCACACCGAGGAACCCAAGACTCCGACCGGACGTGTGCTCCTCAATGAGGTCCTCCACCGTCGAGGTGCTGAGCCCACTTGCGCGGGCGACGCGCGGGGCCTGGATCTGGGCATACGCCGTGGAGATATGGGGGTCCAAGCCGGATCCCGAAGCGGTGAGCGCGTCGGGGGGCACAGCCTCGGGGCTCACCTGCTCGGTCTTGGCGATGGTGGCCCGTCGCTCGGCGATGAGGGTGATCAGGTCGGGGCTTGAGGGGCCGAGGTTGCTGGGCGCCGAGGCCGGGGTGTCGTAGTTGTTCGTGGAGGGTCGGGAGTGGAACCACTGGTCGCCCTCGAAGTTCTGGCCCAGCAGCCGTGAGCCGACCACCATGCCGTCGTGGTGGAGGGGCTGGCCGTCGGCGTGGTCCCCGAGCGCGCGGCCGGCGGCGTAGACGGCGAGGGGGTAGCCGATGCCGAGGATCACGGTGAGCACGATGAGCAGCCGCAGTGCAGCGAGGGACTGGCGAGCGAGGTCAGTGAGCATGGTCAGCCGATTCCTGGGATGGTCGAGACGAGCAGGTCGATGAGCTTGATGCCGAGGAACGGCGCGAGGACGCCCCGAGGCCGAAGACGAGCATGTTGCGCCGCAGGACGGCGGTGGCGGATGCGGCGCGGAACCTGACGCCGCGCAGGGCCAGTGGAATCAGCGCGATAATGATCAGGGCGTTGAAGATGACGGCCGAGAGGATCGCCGACTGGGGCGTGGCGAGGCCCATCACGTTCAACCGGTCCAGCGAGGGGTAGGCGGCTACGAACATGGCCGGGATGATTGCGAAGTACTTGGCGATGTCGTTGGCGATGGAGAACGTGGTCAGGGCGCCGCGGGTGATGAGGAGCTGCTTGCCGATCTCCACGATGTCGACGAGCTTGGTGGGGTCGGAGTCGAGGTCGACCATGTTGCCGGCCTCCTTGGCGGCCGCGGTGCCGCTGTTCATGGCCACGCCCACGTCCGCTGCAGCCAGTGCCGGAGCGTCGTTGGTACCGTCACCGGTCATCGCCACGAGCCGGCCACCGGTCTGCTCCTTGCGGATGAGGCCATCTTGTCCTCCGGCGTGGCCTCGGCGAGGAAGTCATCCACCCCGGCCTCCTCGGCGATGCTGTGCGCGGTCAGGGCGTTGTCGCCGGTGATCATCACCGTGCGGATGCCCATCGAGCGCAGCTGCGTGAACCGCTCGCTCATCCCCTCCTTCACGACGTCCTTGAGGTGGACCACCCCCAGCACCATTGCTTGCCCGTCGGGGTCGCGTCGCGCGATCACCAAGGGGGTGGGTGCCTCCCTGGCGGGCGATGCCGTCGATCACATCGAGAACCTCAGCGGGCGCAGTGAGGTCGAGCCAGGCGGCCACCGCGGAGGCGGCGCCCTTGCGGAGCTGGGTGCCGTCGACCAGGTCGACGCCCGACATCCGGGTCTGGGCGGTGAACTCCACGAACGTCGCATTCGTGGGCAGATCCTGCTCGTCGGCGCCCTCGGCCAGCGCGAGCGCGACGATGCTGCGGCCCTCGGGGGTCTGGTCGGCGAGGCTGGAGCGGCGAGCCTCATCACGCAGCTCCTGCGCGGCCACCCCCGGGGCGGGCACGAAGCGTGCCGCCTGGCGGTTGCCGTAGGTGATGGTGCCGGTCTTGTCGAGCAGCAGCGTGCTTAGTTCCATCGCGGTCCTCCTCAGCGGCCCGGGGCCGGGCGGTCGGTGACGGGCTGCGTGCCGGGGATGTCGCGCTGCTGGCCGGGTGGTTTGGGGACGAAGGACTCGTCCAGGTCGGCGGCGATGTCGCGCATCTGGGTCTGGTATCGCTCCCACTCGCGGGGGTGGATGCCGTTCTGCAAGGCCGAGGCGACGATGGCGGCCATGGAGTAGGGCCGGTCGGCGGGCACCTGGTCGAGCGCGCACCAGGCCTTGGCGCCGTCGCCGTGCAGCCAGCTGGCGAAGCCGAGCATGGAGGCCGGCGCTGCGCGGACCTCGTCCGGGCCGCGGCGGGTGAGGTCGGTCCAGACGGCCATGTGGGAGGTGGAGTTCTCCCGACTCATGTCCTCCCAGAGCGCGTCCCGGGTGCTGATCGTCTCCAGGGCCACGAGCATCCGCGCGCCGTCGACGTCGGGGAGCCGGTGGCCGTCGGCGTGGAACTGCTCGAGGCGGTCCAGGGCCCAGTCCCGCTCCGCAGCGGGTGTGCTGGCCGCGGCCGCCGCTCGAGCCGCGGGGAGGAGCTGGGCGATGGGCTCGCGGTCGCCGACCATGGAGGCGGCCAGGGACTCGCGGCTGGCGGCCGGCTGGGCGGCGCCGGTGAGCACGGTCGCGGCCGCGATCCGCTCAGCGGTCGACGGGGTCTGCAGCCCGGTCTGGCCGGTGTTGAACTCGCGCCAGCGCTCGCCGTCGGACCACAGGCTGATGTGTGTGGTGATGCCGACGTCCTGGAGACGGTTGGACAGGTGCTGGCTGGCCAGCTCGGCGCTGCGGCGGTCCTCGGTGATGCAGATGATGGCCAGGCGGGCACCGGGCCGGGCGTGGCGGCCGTACGGGCCGCTGAGTGCGTCCCAGACCTCCTCGCGATCGGCGGCGGTCCGGGGCAGGTCAACGCGGGTGATCGGCAGTCCGGGCCGGAAGGGCACCAGGACGATCGACTCCTCGGGCTTGAAGCCGAGGACGTGCGGCACCGCGGCGAGCAGCTCGTCCGGGGACTGAACGACGAGATCCATCGGAGCGAACCTCCTCAGCTGGCCTGGGCCGCGTGCGGGGCGCGGTCGATGCGCGCGAACACGTACTTGAGCGAGATGCCGACCTCGCCGAAGCGGTTGTCGACGACCACGACGTCATTGGTGCGCTTCTCGCCGGTCTGCTTGTCCGGCCAGCTCTCGGTGCGCTCGAGGCCGTGGACGACGATCGGGTCACCGGATCCGCAGCTGTCGTGTACGTGGGTGGCTGCCGAGCCGAAGATCTTGACGTTGTGGGCGGTGGGCTCGTCGCTGACCCACTCCCCCTGGTCGTTCTGGACCCGGCGGTTGACCAGGATGCGGCAGGTGACGAACGGCTTGTTGTTCTCCCGGGTGTGGTGCAGCTCCGGTGCCTCGGCCAGGTTGCCGGCGAAGGTGACGGTGGTGGACATGGCTTCCTCCTAGGTGACTGCGAGACGTTGATGGGTCCGGCAGTCACCTAGGTGTCATCCAGGCCCGGCAGCGATCACATCGGCCGAAGTCGTTTGCACCGCTCGAGCTCGGCTGGCGGCTCGGCGGGAGATCATCCAGGCACGCAGAAGCGCCCCGACCGGCTCTCGGGTTCCGGATCGGGGCGCTGGGAAGCACGCTAGGACGAGGTGCCGACACAACTGCCGGCGTCGTCCTCGCCGGCTACCGGGCAGGCCGGCGCCGCGGCGGTCGGTTGCTGAGCTTCTGCGGTGGCGGCGGCAGGTCGCGGCCCAGGCGCCGGCGGGCATCCTCGGCCGCGGCGATCACTGCTTCCTGGGCGAACGCCGAGCGGGCGAGCATCCGGCCGAGCTCCTGGCGGTCGGCCACGAGCGCGTCTTCGACCGCCTCGATGGTCGAGGAGGGCAGGTCGTGCTTCTTGTTGAAGCTCTTGCGGGTCACGCTGACCAGGGCGGGATGCTTCTCGCCCGCGGCCGCGAGTTCGGACCGCTGCTGCGGTGAGCGCCGGGCGTGGAGCTCGAGCGCCCGGGCGAGCCAGCCGACGAACGAGCCGGGTGAGTCGGCGTCGGTGTCCAGGTCTGCGATGTAGGCCGATCGTGCGAGGTCCCACACGCCGGGTTTCCAGTAGATCCCGACCGGGATCGTGGTCTGGCTCGTCACCTGATCGCTCCCCTGGTCTCGTCCGCCGGCGTCGAGCTGCAGCGGCTAACACCAACGCCGCTGCATTCCCGGTCGGGGCTCTACGCAGCCGTTCCCACCCTCGCTCGATTCCTTCCGTTCCAACCAGCTACGAGGTGCAGCTGCGCCGCGCCGCCGCAGCAGAGTCCGCCGCCCGTGATTCGCTCCCCGACCGCCTCGACCGACTCGACCGCATCCGCGACCTTCACGCCAAGTGAGGCGAGCACTCGCCCGAGGACGCGGACGGCTACCTCGACCTGTGGGAGACGCTCGGTCGCCTCCTCGACGGCGAGCCCGCCTGACCCTCAGCCCGCGGGCCGCCCGTAGCGCTGTCCGCTGCGGGCGGCCTTCTGCGTCGGCCCAACCTCACCAGAGCGTCAGTTGCTCGCCCAGCAGCTCCTGGAGCCGCGCGAGGTCGTCGGCCACCAGCTGCGGGTCCTCGCGCGCCAGGTCGCGCAGTTCCCGCGCCCGCCGTCGCGGCCCGCGCGGATCGGCCAGTGGGCTGTACGGCAGCCGCCGCTGCACCGACCACTCCCGGCGGTTCTGCGCCGCGCTCGACACCACGACGTGATCCGGTGCGATCCGCTGGCACAGCGGGTTGTGACACCGATGCCCGAGCAGCCGCGCCTCCGCGAGCGCGTCCACCCCGTTCATCACCGCGAACGCGAACCGGTGTGCGATGATCACCCGCCCCGGCGCGTACCAGAACCGGCCATGTCCGCCGCCGTCCGTGCGCTCACGATCGGACCGACCGGCAACCGCGCCGGTCCACCACAGGCACTCGCTCCCCGGCACCCTGGCGACCTTCGCCCGGTACCGCGCGAGCACGGCCGGATCGGTGATCGCTGCCGCGACCGCCGCGAGGCCGGCGTCATCCAGCCGACGAATCGGCACCCGCTCCCTCACTCCCAGCGGTCGCCAGCGCCGCAACATCGCCGCCCTGCGCGCCGTCACGGTCGCTGTCCTGCTCGCCATCGTCGCCCGCCGGCGACTCATGGGCGAGCCGCCGCAGCCGCGTCGCCTCGCGGACGGTGATCGTCTTGCCGCACCACTCGACGGCCTCGCCCAGGGAAAGGCCCTCGCGCTCGGTCAACTCCCGCAGCGCCTCACCCGCGCGCTTCTCGGTCTCGGCCACCGCCGCGTCGCGCTCACCGATCGCGACCATGACCCGCTCGGCCAGGTCGACCACCCGACGCTCCCGTTCCTCGCGCTCGCGCCGCCGCTTTTTCGACCTCATCGTTCAGGCCACCCGCGATCCGGCCAAGGCCAGGGAACTGGGCCAGAGCGAGGAAGCCGAGCTGGTCACCGGCGCCATCCAGGGCAGCAAGCGCCTCTACGCCATCACCGATGCCGGCCGCAGTGCCTTGCAGGAACAGGCCGTCGCCCTCGACGGCGTGCGCATGCGCATCGAGGTTAGCAAGCGCGCCCTGCGCGGCCACGACCGGCCGCCGGAAATCCATGAAGCGGTCGGCAACCTGCGCCACGCCCTGCACATGCACAGCGGCCGCTGGACCAGCGAAGAGATCGAGCGGGTGCGCAACCTGCTCAACGACACCGCCAAGGCCATCGCCTCCGGGCCGGCCAACCTTGTTACGGAGAACACCCCATGAGCGACACCATTCATCGCGTCAACCATGAGATTCGCCAGCGCCGCCTCGAAGTGCTGCGGGTCACCGACCTCACCCCGCGCATGCGCCGCATTACC
>NZ_JACIXG010000097.1 GCF_014360585.1 Nocardioides sp. | reverse complement strand
CCTCGCCAAGATCGACGAGATCGCTGAAATTTTCTGGGCGACCAAGAAGGCCTGAGGAACGAAGGCCGACTTGCGAGAAGCCAGATCACGGCGCCAGCCGGGATCTGAAGACAAGAAGGCCTGAGTCTTCGCAAAACGCATTCCGTACGCCGCAGCCGCTCCTCTCGACGGAGCGGCTGCGGTGCGTTCAGGGGCCACGGCGACCGATCTCGTTGCATAATCATCGCGACGCCCATCAGAAGGACTGACAACCCAGATGCCCCAGGTCGAGCTGCGCCTTCCCGCAGAAGGTGCTTACGTCTCCGTGCTGCGTACGACGACGGCCGCGCTCGCCGCGCGCCTCGACTTCACCCTCGAGGACATCGAGGACCTGCGGATGGCCGTCAGCGAGGCCGCGGCGATCTGCCTGGAGTGCGCCGCCGAGGCCGCCGATCTGGACATCGTCTTCGACCTCGGCGAGGACACCGTCGGGGTCACCGTGACCACGACCTGCGACACCGAGGCCGAGATCGACCAGGAGAGCTTCGCGTGGCAGGTGCTCACCACACTGGCCAGAGAGGTCACCGCCACCCCCGACGGCGACCAGCTCAGGATCTCCCTGGTCGCCGGGGCAACCCCGCTCGGAGCCGCGCGCTGACATGGCGCAGGAGACGATTCGGTCGTCGAGGTCCCGGAGCGCCAGCGAGGTGGATGGAGCCCGCGCACGCTCCCGCGAGCTCTTCACGGCCCTTGCCGGACCCGACCTGACCGACGCGGAGCGGACCGCTGCCCGCGATGAGCTCGTGCACCTCAACATGGCGCTGGTCGAGTACTGCGCCTCTCAGTTCTTCGGACGCGGCGAGCCGCACGAGGACCTTGTCCAGGTCGGCGTGGTCGGCCTCCTCAACGCGGTGGACCGCTACGACCTCTCTCGCGACGTGGAGTTCTCCACCTACGCGGTGCCGACCATCCTCGGCGAGATCAAGCGCTACTTCCGCGACAGTCGCTGGGCCGTCAGCGTCCCCCGTCGCCTTCGCGACCTGCAGCAGAACCTCCGCGAGGCCACCGCGGAGCTCTCCCAGGAGCTCGGCCGCTCCCCCACCGCCCGCGACCTCGCTGCGCGCCTCGGCGTGAGCCTCGAGACCGTCGTCGAGGGCCTGGAGTCCAGCAATGCGTACGCAGCGCTGTCGCTCGACGCCGAGAGCGATGAGACCGCTCCGATGCTCGACTCGCTGACCGCCCACGACCTGCGCCTCGACGACGTCGAGGTTCGGGAGTCGATCAAGCCGGTGCTCGACAGCCTCTCCGCACACGAGAAGCAGGTGCTGATGCTGAAGTTCTTCCGCAACAAGACCCAGACCGAGATCGCCGCCGAGATCGGCGTGTCGCAGATGCAGGTCTCGCGGCTGCTCAACCGCTCGCTCGTTCAGCTCCGCAAGGCGCTGGAGGAGGACTAACCCCTACTGCTCCTCGAGCGCGGCGATGCTCGGCGGAGCGAAGATGCCCACCAGCGCGATGGCCGCGACCAGCACCAGTCCGCCCGCGATCGCGAGGTCCTCGCGCAGGTTCCAGGCCAGGCCGAGCACGATCAGCTGGACGAGCACCAGGGGCGCCCTCGACCACGACTCCAGGCGCCAGATCTTGTAGGCGCACCAACCGATGCCGGCCGCGCAGAGCAGGAAGAACACCCCGCCCGCGATGGCGGTCGTGAGCGACTCGGCGTCTGGGATGCGTACGAACTCCAGGGCTCCCCACAGCAGCAGCGCGGCAGTCTCGAGGCCTGCGGCGAACACGGCCAGCAGAAGGGTCCAGGGGCGATGCGGGGCGGTCACCTCAGCAGCCTAGAACGCTGTCCCAGACTCGGGGAATTCGCGGAAGCATACACCACGGCATTTTTGGGTAACTCACCGCGTTACCGAATTGTCTAGCATCAGGAAGACGGAGTGTTACGGTCCGGTGACGAAGCAGACACTGGTTAGGGGTTGTTTCGGCGTCCATTTCTTGGAACTCTAGGAACAGCACGCACGTGAAGACATTCACGCATCCCCGCCACGTGCCCACTCGCAGGGTCTCGGACCACCAAGACCTTGCCCATCCTATGTCAGAAAGAGGGTCTGCCCAGCCATGGATTGGCGCCACCGTTCGGCTTGTCTCGATGAAGACCCGGAACTGTTCTTCCCCATCGGAAACACCGGTCCGGCCATCCTCCAGATCGAGGAAGCCAAGCAGGTCTGCCGGCGTTGCGACGTCCGGGAGCAGTGTCTTCAGTGGGCTCTTGAGGCCGGTCAGGACCACGGCGTGTGGGGTGGATTGAGCGAGGACGAGCGTCGTGCGCTGAAGCGCCGCAACGCCCGTTCCCGTGTCCGCACCGCCGTCTGACCAACCCCTAGAGGCCATCAACCCCTAGAGATCCACCTAGAGCTCCAACGGCAGCTCGACCGCAGCTCTCGCTCCGTGACCATCAGGCCGGGGCCCCAACGAGAGTCGGCCACCGAGCTCGCCTTCGACGAGAGTCTTCACGATCGACAACCCCAAGTTTGTCGATGTGTCGAGACTGAACCCGTCGGGTAGTCCGTGACCATCGTCCTCGATCGTCACCTGGAGATGCCCGGCGGGTTGTTGTCGTACGGACATCATGATCTTGCCCGTCTCGGGGTCGCCCGGACCGCTGCCGCGGTAGCCGTGCTCGACTGCGTTCTGCAGCAGTTCGGTGACGATCATCGCCATCGGCGTGGCCACCTCCGAGGGCAGCGACCCGAACGAGCCGTCACGGCGCACCCGCACCGCCACGCCGACCGAGGTGACCTCTCCGACCATGGAGGCGAGCCGATCGGCGATCTCGTCGAACTCGACGGTCTCCTCGACGGCCTGCTGGGAGAGGATCTCGTGGACCAGCGCGATCGACCCGACCCGGCGTACGGCCTCGTTCAGTGCGTCCTGCGCAACCCCGGAGTCGACCCGGCGCGACTGCATCCGCAGCAGCGCGGCCACGGTTTGTAGGTTGTTCTTCACTCGGTGGTGGATCTCGCGGATCGTGGCGTCCTTGGTGACGAGCTCACGATCGCGTCGACGCAGGTCAGTGACGTCGCGCAGGAGCACGAGCGCACCGATCGCCTCGCCGCGTGGCCGCAGCGGGATCGAGCGCATGATGATCGCCATGACGCCGGTGTCGATCTCGGTGTCGCGGTGTGCCCGTCCGCCGAGGACCGCGCTCAGCGTCTCCTCGTCGGGGCGCTTGCGCGGTGGCACCAGCGCGCGGGTCATCCCGGCGAGGGACTGGCCGGCGAGGTCGCCGGAGAGGCCCAGCCTGCGGAAGACCGAGAGCGCGTTGGGACTGGCGTAGTCGACGACGCCGTCGGCATCCACCCGGACGAACCCGTCCCCCACTCGTGGGGTGTCGGTGTGGTCGCTGCGCTGGCCGATCGCAGGGAAGAAGCCGTTCGCGACCATCTGGGTCAGGTCGTTGGCCGTCTGCAGGTAGGAGAGCTCGAGCTTGGAGGGAGTGCGTACGCCGAGCAGGTTGGTGTTGCGACTCAGCACCGCGATGATCCGGCCGGCGCGGCGTACCGGGATGGTCTCGACCCTCACCGGGAGATCGTCGCGCCACTCTGGGTCGCCCTCGCGCACGAGCCGGCCGACGTCGACGGCGTCGTCGAGGGTGGCGTGGCGTCCCTTCGGCACGAACATGCCGACGATGTCGTCGACGTAGGCCGTCGGACCGGTCGTGGGACGCATCTGACCGGCCGCCCAGAAGCCGTTGCCGGACTTGTCGGGCAACCACAGCACCAGGTCGGCGAAGGAGAGGTCGGCCAGGATCTGCCAGTCGGCCATGAGCAGCTGAAGCCACCCGACGTCATCGCCGTCGAGGTCGGTGTGATTCTGGGCAAGCTCACTCAGGGTGGGCACGTCGACAGCGTAGATGTAGACCAAGGTATACGCATTGCGCGGGTCGGATGTCCACGCGTGGGCGGGTTTGGCAGGATGTCCCCCATGTCGGAGGCGTACTGGCGGGAGGTTCACTCGACCGGTCTCGCCGTACCCACGGACCGGCCGCTCGGTGACCTCACCATCGAGCTCACTCGGATGCTCGGCGACCCCGACCCGGACGTACGCAGCGGGCTGGCCGTCCCCGCCCTCTCGACGTGGATCCAGCGCGGTGTCTACGACGACCTGCTCGCGGGCCTGGGCGACGGGATGGCCGCCGGTCTGGTGGTCGGCCTCGGCGACTCCGGCAACAACGGCGTCTTCCGCCGGGCCTCCTCGGTCGAGGCCCTGGCCCAGTGCATCGCCCGCGACAACGCGCGCTCGTTGGTGCGTGCGGGGAAGGTGCTGGAGTGGGGCGACCGGATCGCCACCTGGCTGCTGCGCGAGCGCGACCTACGGGCCTTCGTCCCCGAGCGCGGCTGGGCGCACGCCGTCGCGCGGGGCGCCGACGCCCTCGGCATCCTGGCCGCCTCCGAGCACCTCGGCAAGCCGGAGCTGACGGTGATCCTCGACGTCGTCGCCGACCGGGTGCTCGCCCGCGGCGACACGATCTACGCCCACGGCGAGCCCGACCGGCTAGCGTCGGCCACGATGGCCGTGCTGCGCCGCAACCTGGTCCCGCTCAACATCATGGAGCCGTGGATCAACCGGATCGTCACCGTCGCCACCGCCACCCCGGAGACCCCGGACCGAGACCCCTTCCTGCTCACCGGGAACGCCGAGGCCTTCCTCCGGGCCCTCTACCTCCAGCTCGCGCTCAGCAACGACCCTCCGCAGATCCGTGGCGACCTGCTGCTGGTCGTCGTCGAGGCTCTGAAGCGGTCCAACCGGGCGTACCTGGGCTGAACCGCCGGACCGGCGGACAGGGGCGAATTTCACGTCTCAGCGCCAGGTTTGAGAGACTGTGCCGAGGCCCCTCGGGGTCACGTACCCCAATGGAGGAGATCATCATGGGCAAGACTGGCCGCAAGCGCCGCGCGCGCCGCAAGAAGGGCGCGAACCACGGCAAGCGCCCCAACAGCTGAGCTGTTGAAAGACGTGAGAGCCCCAGCCGATCGGCTGGGGCTCTCGTCGCGTCTGGTGTCTCGTTCTGGGGCCTCGTTCTGGGGCCTCGTCAGGACCTGGTGCGAAGCTCCTGGATCTGGACCATGATCTTCGCGCGCAGGTCGCCCGGGGCGACCTCGGAGCACGACCGAGCGACGACCGCCTTGACGATGCGCTGCTGGTCGTAGGTCTCCAGACAGGGGTTGCAGCTCTGCAGGTGCAGCTTGACCTGGTCGGCGTCGGCCGCGGCGAGCTCGTTGTCGATCAGGAAGACGATCTGCTCGAGGAAGTCGGCGCAGTCGCTGGGTGAGGCGTCATGCTTGTGGGCACTCATGACGCACCTCCACGAGCGCCGGTGAGGTCGTTGGTGCGTACGTAGTCGGAGAGAAGATCGCGCAGCTGGCGCCGGCCGCGGTGAAGCCGCGACATCACGGTGCCGATCGGGGTTTCCATGATCTCGGCGATCTCCTTGTAGGCGAATCCCTCGACGTCGGCGAGGTAGACAGCGAGCCGGAACTCCTCCGGGAGGCGCTGCAGCGCGTCCTTCACCTGAGAGTCGGGCAGGTGCTCGAGCGCCTCCATCTCCGCGGACTTCAGACCGGTCGAGGTGTGTGACTCGGCCCGGGCCAGCTGCCAGTCCTCGACGTCCTCGGACATCGACTGCTGCGGCTGGCGCTGCTTCTTGCGGTAGGTGTTGATGAAGGTGTTGGTGAGGATGCGGTAGAGCCAGGCCTTGAGGTTGGTGCCGGGCCTGAACTGGTGGAAGGAGGAGTACGCCTTCGCGAACGTCTCCTGCACCAGATCCTCCGCATCGGACGGGTTGCGGGTCATCCGCATCGCCGCCGAGTAGAGCTGGTCGAGGAAGGGCAGCGCGTCCCGCTCGAAGCGCAGCGCGCGCTCCTCGGGAGTCTCCGTGGCCAGGTCGACGACTTCATCGTTGTTGTCGCTCATCACGTCCCAGGGTACGCCGGTGAGCATCGGGGCGCTCATCGGCGACACGTTCGCCGTGGGGCGTTCGAGGAGGATCGTCATGTCGTGGGAACGCCGCGACGGTCGCCAAACATTCCCAGCTAGGCGATGACCTCGCGGACCAGCCACTCCAGGGTGGACTCGACCACGATCGAATCGGCCTCGGCCTGGCTGATCGGGCTGCGCTTGCCGACGACGAGAGAGTGGTCGGCGCCGGGGATCGGGGTGACCTCCACGCTCTCGGGGAACTCCTCGGGTCTGCCGAACCTGTCGCGGGTGCCCTGAAGCACCAGCGTCGGCACCTTCGCCTCCAGCAGCTCGTGGGCGCGAGAGATCTGGGGCTTGCTCACCGGGTGCAGCGGAAAGGCCAGGCAGAGCGCGCCGGCGGCGCCGAAGGCCCGAGCCGTGCGGACCGCCGAGCGGGCGCCGGCGGAGCGCCCGCCGACCACCAGCGGCGTACGCACCCGCATCCAGTTGGCGGCCAGGGTCAGCGCAGCGTCGAGGGACTTGGGCGGCGTGGCCACCGGCTTCCCCTTGACCCGCCACGGCTGCTCGAACCGGACCACGGTGATCCCCTGACCCGGCAGCGCATCGTTGAGCGCCATCAGGTCGTGGGTGTCGATGCCGTTGCCCGCGCCGTGGGAGAGCAGCAGGGTCGCCTGTGGTCGCCGCGCCCGGCGGGTGTACAGCCGCCCCTCCCCGTAGGGCGTGTCGATCATCTGCGTCGTGGTTCCACCCATGTCATCCCCCGGCTTCCTCGATCGGCAGCGGCTCGATGAGCTCGCGGCCGTCGTTGCGTACGTTGCTCACGAGTGTCGAGACCGGGAAGGCCTCCAGGTGGCCGGGCGCCGCCGGGGTCAGCAGCCCCACGTCACCCGGGCGGGTCGGGTCGAGCCACTCGTCCCAGCGTTCACGTTCCACCATGAGCGGCATCCGGTCGTGGATCCGTCCCAGGGAATCCTCCGCCTCGGTGGTGATCACGGTGCAGCTCCACAGCCACCTGCCGGGGTCGTCCTCGGCCTTGGCGGGGTCGGGCCACAGCTCGTAGAGCCCGGCCATCGCCAGCACTCCCCCGTCCTTCGGGGTGATGAAGTAGGGCTGCTTGCGAGGCTTGCCCTTGGCCGAAGCGGAGCCCGAGGCAGTTGACGGAGCGTCCTTCGCCTCGGTGGCGTACCACTCGAAGTAGCCGTCGGCCGGCAGCAGGCAGCGGCGCTTGGCGAAGGCCCGGCGATAGGCCGGCTTCTCGGCGACCGTCTCCATCCGGGCGTTGATCATCCGGTTGCCGATCTTGACGTCCTTGGCCCAGGACGGGACCAGCCCCCAACGTACGGAGCGGAGCTGGCGCTCGCTGGACGCGTCGTCCTCGCGCGGTGGCCGCTCGAGGACGGCGTAGACATCGTCGGTCGGCGCGACGTTGTAGCTCTCCGTGAGCGGCTCCTGCAGACGCAACTCATCGATCTCGAACTCCTCCGCCAGCTCGTCGGGCTGGCGGCTGGACGCGTAACGACCGCACATACGTTCACCATAGCCCCGGGCGAGTGTGGCGTCAGGGGGTATTGCTCAGCCCAGATCCATCGATGGGCTCATGCTCCGCGGGCGAGCTCGTCGAGCAGGAAGCCCGCCGACTGGTCGTTCTCGGGGAGCCCCTCGATCCAGATCCGATCGGCGCTGTGCTCGACCATCCGTTTGAGGAGCCCGAGCCGTTTGACCAGCGTCTCGTCACGCGGTGCGACCACGACCATCCGGCTGTGACCGACCTGTCCGACGGCGGCCGCACCCGCGAAGACCGTGCGGGCGGTCTGGCCCAGCAGCGACATCCGGCGCGCGGTGGCGATGCTGTCGGTCTTGTGACCGGGAGGGCCCGGGAGGTGGGCGTCGGTGACGACCAGCGCGTGGCTGCACGCCTTCGCGTCGCGATAGAGCTCCGATATCCGTCCACGAACGTGCGCGAGGGTGGAGAGGCCGGTGAGCGGGTCGGCACAGGAGATGGTGTGCAGGTAGCCGAGAGTCGCCTCGCTCCAGGCCACCGAGAGCGCGTGCACCTCGACGAAGGCCGGGTCACGGTTCTCGAGGGTCTGGGTCGTCATCCGGAGGTCCTCGAGGCTCTCCCCGAGCGACACACCGGTCTCGGCGAGGTCATGGCCGACCACCCAGCAGGCCTCCGCGACGTAGCTGCTCCGCTCGGCCAGCGCTTCGGCGACAGCCTCGAACCGCTCCGGGAGCAACGCGCGCTGCTGCTCGGAGAGCTCTGTGGACTCAGTCGGGGCGGAGGCACGCGCACGCCGATCCCGGGGGAACAGCCGCACAACTCACCCCTTTCCTCGTGTTTCCTGGCGTTGTTGTCGTTCCTCGTCCGATGTCGAAGGGTCATGGATACAGTGGTGGGCACGACGGTCCAGCTCGCGCTCACATGGACTTGACGCTCGAAATCGGCAAGCATGACGCGATAGAGGCCCGCCTTTCTGGGTTTCTCGAAAGTTGTTGTCAGATCCCGAGGAGGGGCGTGACGTGCGGGCTACCGCTGTCGTTAGCACAACGCATGTCTCCCGATGGCGCAACCCGCGTCATACCTCCGTACTTCGAACGTCTCTGGTGCCGTGAGCGAAACGACCCCCACCTCCCTACCAACCCTCGACGCCCCCGGCGACGCGGAGCTGATCACCGCTGTCCGCGGCGGTGATCTGGA
This sequence comes from Nocardioides sp., assembly GCF_014360585.1. GTDB lineage: Bacteria > Actinomycetota > Actinomycetes > Propionibacteriales > Nocardioidaceae > Nocardioides. The sequence continues at coordinate 10,171 of NZ_JACIXG010000097.1, read as the reverse complement.
TGCGTACGGGCTGCTGTTCGAGCGCCATGTCGAGTCTGCGCGCCGCCTCGCCCGCCAGCTGGTGTCGGCCGGCGATGTCGACGACCTCGTCTCCGAGGCTTTCGCCAAGGTGCTCAACGTGCTGCAGCGGGGTGGCGGCCCGGACCTGGCGTTCCGCGCCTACCTGCTGACGTCGTTGCGCCGGCTCCACGTGGACAAGATCCGCGCTGCCTCCAAGCTCACCACGACCGACGACCTGACGCCGTTCGACCCGGGCGTGCCGTTCGAGGACACCGCGGTGTCGGGCTTCGACAACCAGGCGGCCGCAAAGGCCTTCCAGCAGCTCCCCGAACGCTGGCAGCAGGTGCTGTGGCACACCGAGGTCGAAGGCCAGAAGCCGGCCGAGATCGCGCCCCTGCTCGGTATGTCGGCCAACTCGGTCTCCGCGCTCGCCTACCGTGCTCGCGAGGGTCTCAAGCAGGCCTTCATCTCGATGCACGCGCAGGACGCCGGCGAGGAGGCCTGCGCCACGACGCGAGCCAACCTGGGCGCCTACATCCGCAACGGCCTGTCCAAGCGCGACTCGAAGAAGGTCGACGAACACCTCCAGGACTGCCGCCCCTGCACCGCGATCTACCTCGAGCTCACCGAGGTCAACTCCGGTATGGGCGCTTGGCTCGCGCCGGCCCTGCTCGGCGCAGCCGGCGCGGGCTACCTCGCCGTCGGCGGTGGCGTCGCCGCCAAGGGCGGCGCGCTGCTCTTCTTCGGTCGGGTCAAGGACTGGGCGCTGGGCGACCCCGTGGGACGTACGGTCGCGGGTGGTGTCGGTGTCGCGGCCGCCGCAGCCGTGGTCGCCGGGTTCGCGCTCACCGGCGGGGACCCGGTCCCGAAGCAGCCGACCGCCGACGAGCCCGCCGCGCAGGCGCCTGCTGCCGCCGACCCGGCTCCTGCCGCGCCGCCGGCCGCTCCTCCTGCCGCACCGCCTGCCGCACCGCCTGCCGCTCCTCCTGCCGCACCGCCGCCGGCGGATGCTCCGCCGGCCGCGGCCCCGCCTGCCGCACCGCCTGCAGCCCCACCCGCCGACCCGACTCCCGCGCCGACACAGGAGGCGCCGGTGATCACCTCGCCTCTGCCTACGGTCGAGGTCCCTCCCGGCGGCAAGGCGGTCATCGACCTGACTCAGGGCGCCAGCGACGCCGACGGCGACCCGCTCTCGGTCAAGGAGGCCACTCTCGCCTCCCCGGCCCTTGGCACGGTCACCAAGGGCGGCGCCGCGCCTTCCGGCGGCAAGGGCGGCGGCGTCAGCGGCGCGATCCTCGGCGGCCTGCGGATGGCCGGCGAGCCCGTCACCACCGTGACCTACCAGCCGGCCAAGGGCTGGCGCGGGACCGAGACGATCGAATACGTCCTCACCGACGGCAAGGGCGGCGACGTCACCGGGACCGTGGACGTGACCACGCCCAACGCCGACCCGAACGCCGTCGACGACTCGGCCACGGCCCAGGTCACCGCCGGGGACGGCAACAACGGCCTGGGCATGGGCAACCAGAGCATGACGGCCACGAGGACGGTCGACGTGCTCACCAACGACTTCGATGACAACGGCGACGCCCTCGAGCTCGTCTCGGTCACCGAGCCGGCACACGGCACGGCGGAGATCGTCGACGGCAAGGTCGCCTACACGATGGACGAGGGCTACACCGGGGCCAGCGACACGTTCACCTACCAGATCTCGGACGGCCACGGCGGCACGGATGTCGGCGAGGTCGAGATCACCTTCGCCTACGACGCCGGCATCGCCCTGGACCACGTGACCTACGACAACTACGAGCACATCCAGGTGACAGCCGACGGCATCCCCGAAGGCGACTACACCGCGACCTTCCGCTACCGGCTGACCGGCATCGGCCAGCCCTACCCGGAGTCCTCGAACCCGCAGTCGATGTGGGCGTGCTCCCAGCTCGGCGTCCCGTCCGTGCCGCAAGGCGGCGTCGTCGAGGGCGAGTGCACCCTGTCGAGCACGAACAACGGCCAGGAAGTGCTCCACTTCGACTTCGTCCCCGACGGTGACTGGTCGTTCGAGGGGACGCTCGAGGCGGTCGGCTACACCGACTCCGCTCCCGGCAACGACCGCGTCGGCGTCACCGGCAGCGCCCCGGAGCCGACGCCTACGCCGACCCCGACACCGGACGTACCGCAGCTTCCGACGCCGCCGTCGACACCGGACGTGCCGCAACTGCCGACACCGACCCAGACGCCGGACGTGCCGCAGCTGCCGACGGCGCCCGGAACACCCGACCCGCCGCAGCTGCCCGTTCCGCCCAGCGACCCGGCTGATCCCGGGAACAGCTCCAGCGCTCCTGGCCGGCCCGGCAGCAGCGCCAGCCCCGCCGGGACACCGGATGTCGCACCTCCGGCGGAGGAGTCCGGCGCCGGCACGGGCGGGCTGACCTGGAAGGGTTTCCTGAAGGCGATCGGGATCTCCTGATCCCACACCCGCTCAGAGCGCGTCCGCCGGCTCCCACCGGCGGACGCGCTGCGGTTTTCGCAGGTCGCAGCCACTAAGGTTGGCCACGTGACTTCCACGACCGACCGTGCAGCTGACATCGCGGACCCCTGGCCGGCGCCTCGAGCGCTTGGACCGGTGACGGCGACGGTGTCGCTGCCCGGAAGCAAGTCGCTCACCAACCGGGCGCTGCTGCTGGCCTCGATCGCGGAGGGGCCCGGCGTCGTACGTCGTGCGCTTCGGTCCCGCGACACGCTGCTGATGGCGGCAGCGCTGACGTCGTTGGGCGCGCACGTGGACACCTCGGATGACGACTGGGTCGTGACGCCCGGGGCGTTCGGGGCCGACGCCGAGGTCGACTGCGGGCTCGCCGGGACGGTGATGCGGTTCGTACCTCCGGTGGCAGCGCTCTCCACCGGAACGATCGCCTTCGACGGTGACCCGCACATGCGAAACCGGCCGGTCGGCGAGGTGCTGCGTGCGCTTCGCGATCTCGGCGTCTCGATCGACGGCGAGGGGCTGCCGTTCACGATCCAAGGCACCGGCACCGTCCCCGGTGGGACCGTCGTGGTCGACGCCTCGGCATCGAGCCAGTTCATCAGCGCGCTGCTGCTGGCGGGGGCTCGCTACGAGCAGGGCGTCGACATTCGCCACGAGGGCAAGCCGGTCCCGTCGCTCCCCCACATCGACATGACGGTCGCGATGCTCCGCGAGCACGGCGTCGCGGTCGATGACTCAGACGCCAACCGGTGGACGGTGGCTCCGGGACCGATCAAGGCGCTGGACCGCACCATCGAGCCCGACCTCTCCAACGCGGCGCCGTTCCTCGCCCTCGCGGCGGTCTCGGGCGGGACCGTGACCGTACGCGACTGGCCGCAGGCCACCGATCAGCCGGGCGACCAGCTGCGCGAGGTGCTCTCGCTGATGGGCTGCGAGGTGCACATTGGCGACGACGGGCTCACCGTGACCGGGCCGGAGCAGCTCACCGGGATCGACCTGGACATGCACGACATCGGCGAGCTCACCCCGGCCGTCGCGGCACTGTGCGCGCTCGCCTCGACGCCCTCGCACCTGACCGGCATCGGCCACATCCGCGGCCACGAGACCGACCGCCTGGCCGCGCTGGCCCGAGAGCTGGGCTCGCTCGGGGCCGACGTCACCGAGCACCCCGACGGGCTGACCATCCGGCCGGCCACGCTGCACGGCGGGGTGTTCCACACCTACGCCGACCACCGGATGGCCCACGCCGGCGTGATCATCGGCGCTGCCGTCGACGGCGTCCTCGTCGAGAACGTCACCACCACCAGCAAGACCTTCACCGACTTCGCGCCCTTCTGGGCGGGACTCTTCTGAGCATCTGATGGCGAAGTCACAGCGTCGCTACGGCACCGAGGACGTCGAGCACTACGACCGGCCCCGCCGCCGGACGCGGCCGCGGACGAAGGACCGGCCGAGCTACGACGACGCCGATCTCGGGCGGGTGATCACGGTCGACCGGGGCCGGTTCACGCTGGTCATGGACGGGGCTCCCGATGTCGAGGTGTGGGCGGTCAAGGCCCGCCCGCTCGGCCGCAAGGGCGTCGTCGTGGGCGATCGGGTGAAGGTCGTCGGCGACACCTCAGGCGTGGAGGGCGCGCTGGCCCGGATCGTCGAGCTCGAGCCGCGGGAGACCGTGCTGCGGCGTACGGCCGATGACGACGACCCCGTGGAGCGGGTCGTGGTCGCCAACGCCGACCAGCTGGTGATCGTCACCGCGATCGCCGACCCCGAGCCGCGCACCGGGTTCATCGACCGCGCACTCGTTGCGGCCTACGAGGCCGGCATCGACCCGCTGCTGTGCATCACCAAGGCCGACCTGGCCGACCCCGAGTCGCTGGTCTCGATCTATCGGTCGCTGGGGGTGCCCTGGGTGGTCACCCAGCGGGGCGGCGACATGAGCGCGCTGCAGGACGAGCTCGACGGACGTACGTCGGTGCTGCTCGGCCACAGCGGCGTCGGCAAGTCGACGCTGGTCAACGCCATCGTCCCCGACGCCGGCCGGGAGGTGGGGCACGTCAACGCGGTCACGGGACGCGGACGGCACACGTCCACGTCGGCACTGATGCTGCGGCTCCCGGGCTCTGCCGACAGCGGGGGGTGGATCGTGGACACCCCCGGGATCCGTACGTTCGGCCTGGCCCACGTCGAGCCCGAACGGCTAATCGTCTCCTTCCCCGACCTGGAGGAGGCGACGACCGCCTGCCCGCGTGGCTGCTCGCACGCCGCCGATGCGCCCGAGTGCGGGCTGGACCTCGCGGTCGAGGCCGGTCGGCTCGATCCGGACCGGGTCACCTCGTTCCGGCGCCTGCTCGAAGCGCGTTCGGTGCCGACGTACGCGCTCTGACCTATTGCCAGGGGAGGCGACGCGTGGGGACCGCAGCCACTAGAGTGAATCCTCGTGGCGAGCACTCCTGACTTCAACGACGACCTGCGGCTGGCGCACCTGCTGGCCGACGACGCCGACTCGCTGTCCACGTCGCGGTTCAAGGCGCTCGACCTGCACGTGATGACCAAGCCCGACCTGACCCCCGTCTCCGACGCGGACAAGGCCGTCGAGGAGTCGATCCGCCGCACCCTTTCCCGCGCGCGTACGCGGGACGCGATCACCGGGGAGGAGTCGGGCTCGTCCGGCTCGTCCAGCCGCCGCTGGATCGTCGACCCGATCGACGGCACGAAGAACTTCGTCCGTGGTGTGCCGGTCTGGGCGACCCTGATCGCGCTCGCCGTCGACAACGAGGTCGTGATGTCAGTCGTCTCCGCGCCTCAGCTCGGGCGACGCTGGTGGGCGGCGAAGGGCCAGGGCGCCCACACCGGCAAGTCGCTGATGAAGTCGACCCGCTGCCAGGTCTCGGACGTCCGCCGCCTGGAGGACGCCTCGATGTCCTACTCCTCGCTGCACGGCTGGGAGGAGCGCGAGCGTCTCGAGGACTTCCTGGCGCTGATGCGGCGCTGCTGGCGCACCCGGGCCTACTCCGACTTCTGGTCCTACATGCTCGTCGCCGAGGGTGCGGTCGACATCGCCGTCGAGCCGGAGCTCGAGCTCTACGACATGGCCGCGCTGGACATCATCGTGCGCGAGGCCGGTGGCCAGTTCACCTCGCTGGCCGGCGACCCGGGGCCGTGGGGCGGCAACGCGCTGGCGACCAACGGACACCTGCACGAGGCGGCGCTCTCCTTCCTCGGCGGGCTGCCCGACGGCAGCAACGACGCTGACTGGCCGGCCGCGCAGCCCGGGTCGGTCACCGCGTTCCGCCGTCCGGGAACCGAGTAGAAGCGTCACACCAACCTCTGGCGTGACACGCGTCACAGCCGCTACCGTTGGTACATGAAGATCGCGGACGTACTCACTCGCAAGGCGATCGCTGAAGTCGTCACGATCGCATCAACCGCAACCGTGCGTGACCTGCTCGGGGTCCTCGCCGAGCACAGCATCGGCGCCTGCATCGTCAACGGCGACGGCACTGCCGTCTCCGGGATCGTCTCCGAGCGCGACGTCGTCCGTCGCCTCCACGAGAACGACGCGCTGCTCACCGCCGAGGTCTCCTCGATCATGACCACCGAGGTCGAGACCTGTGCGCCCGAGGCCACCATCGACGAGATCCTCGGCATCATGACCACGCGCCGGATCCGGCACATGCCGGTCGTCTCCACCGACGGCGACCTGGTCGGCATCGTCAGCATCGGCGACCTGGTCAAGCACCGCATCGACCAGCTCGCCTTCGAGCGCGACCAGCTCGAGGCGTACGTCCACCAGACCTGAGGCGGGTCGGGGCCAGCCCCGTTCTTCACAGGACCTGCACAACTTCTGCAGCCTTTCCGGCTGCTCGGGCTTCTAGCCTGAGCATGTGCCAGAACATACGACCGCTCGCCGGGTCCTCGTCGTCGAGGACGAGCCGATCATCAACCAGGCCGTCTCGGACCGGCTCCAGGCGGAGGGGTACGACGTCGTCCGGGCGTGGGACGGCCCCGGTGCGGTCTCCTGCTTCGAGGAGACCTCGCCCGACCTGGTCGTCCTGGACGTGATGCTGCCCGGCTACGACGGTCTGGAGGTGTGCCGACGGATCCAGGCCGTACGCCCGGTGCCGGTGCTCATGCTCACCGCCCGGGTCGACGAGGCCGATGTGCTGGTCGGGCTCGGCGTCGGGGCCGACGACTACCTGACCAAGCCGTTCCGGGCCCGTGAGCTGGTCGCCCGGGTGAACGCCCTGCTGAGGCGGGTGGAGCGGGCAGCCGAGCTGGCGGCGTCGCCGCGGCGTACGGCCGAGATCGGGGGCCTGCGGATGGACCCTGCCGCACGGCGGGTGTGGGTCGACGAGGCCGAGGTGAGACTCACGCCGACCGAGTTCGACCTGCTGGTCTGCCTGGCCGCCGACCCGGGCGCCGTGGTCACCCGCGAACGTCTGCTCGCGGAGGTCTGGGGCTGGAACGACGCCTCCGGGACCCGCACCGTCGACAGCCATGTGAAGGGGCTGCGCGCCAAGATCGGGTCTGCCCGGGTCCGGACCGTTCACGGGGTCGGCTACGCACTGGAGGCCGGCGAATGACTCCGCTGGAACGGGTCTCCTCGATCAAGGTCAAGCTCGGTCTCCTGGTCGCCGCGAGCGCCCTGGTCGCCGCGGTCGTCGCCTCCGTCGGGCGGGTCACCGGGGTCTCGCCGTGGGTCTCGATCCCGGTCACCATCGGGATCGCGCTGGCGGTCACCCAGCTGCTCGCGGCCGGGATGACCTCACCGCTTCGCCAGATGACCGTCGCGGCCCGGCGGATGGCCCGGGGCGACTACACGGTCTCGGTGCCGGCAGGCGGAGCCGACGAGGTCGGTCAGCTGGGTCGGGCGTTCAGCACGATGGCCAGCGATCTCGGCGCGGTCGACCGCCAGCGCCGAGATCTGGTCGCCAACGTCTCCCACGAGCTGCGTACGCCGCTGGCGGCTCTCACCGTCGTGCTGGAGAACCTCGTGGACGGCGTCGGGTCCGAGCCGGCCGCCCTCCAGACCGCGCTCGGCCAGGCCGAGCGCCTGAGCCGGCTGGTCGAGGACCTGCTCGACCTCGCGCGCGTCGACGCCGGCAAGGCACCGCTGAGCACCTCGTCGGTCGACCTCGGCCCGCTGCTCGAGGCCTGCGTCGCGGAGGTGCGGGCGAACGAGCGTCCGGTCTCCTACCAGGTCGACGCACCGGCCGACCTCGTCGTCGACGCCGACCCCGACCGGCTCAGCCAGCTCGTCGTCAACCTGCTCGACAACGCCTCCCGGCACAGTCCGCGAGACGGCGTGGTCACCGTGCGCGCCGGTCGGGACGGCGAGCGCTACCACCTCGAGGTCCTCGACTCCGGGCCCGGCGTCCCGGCCGCCGACCGCGGTCGCGTCTTCGAGCCCTTCGGCACGCTGAGCGCCTCCGCCGAGAGCGGTGGGACCGGGCTCGGTCTCGCCATCGCCCGGTGGGTCACCGACCTGCACGGCGGCTCCATCGCCTTCCTCGACCCGCTCCCCGGCGCCGCGGGCGCCCGCGTCCGCGTCGATCTTCCGCTACGGCCTCCCGCACGCGCCGTCCCCTATCCACTCGATGCCAGTCACCCCGCCCCCACCCACGAGGAGACCCAGATGCCCACCACTCCCCCGGCGGCAGAGCCCGCCGAACCGGCCCAGCCGGCCGACACGCCCCAGACCGAGACATCGACCGATCCCAAGGCTGCGTACGTCGCCCCGTCGGTCCTCGACGACATCTTCGGCACCTACTGGCCCGACTCCGGTGTCTCGGGGAGGTTCGGGCTCTTCATCGGTGCCGCGGTCGCGGGTCTGCTCGGCGGCCTGCTGATCCCCGACCGCAACGCCGGTCTCGGCACGGTCATCGTGCTGCTGGCCGCCGGCGGGGTCGTGATGGTGGCCGGCACGGAGCGACGGGGCTGGCCGAAGCGGAGCCCGAGGCGATCAGCATGGTTCCCGATCCTCAGCTATGTGCTGTTCACGCTGCTCTCCTCGGTCGCGGTGTTCCGCGACGCCGAGTGGATCGTCGTGCTGTGCCTGATCACCGCCATCGCGGTTCTGCTGTGTGCCTCCACGGGAGCGAAGACCCTGGCGGGAATCATGCTGACCGGTATCTCCTGGCCGCTGGCCGGGCTGCGCGGCATCCCCTGGCTGGGCCGGACGCTGACCAGCGTCTCCGGCCGCGGTCATGGCGCGGCGGTCGCCCGCACCGCGGTGCTCTCGTTGCTCGGGCTGGTGATCTTCGGGCTCCTGTTCACCAGCGCCGACGCGGTGCTGGGGAGCTGGGTCGACCAGTTCGTGCCGGACGTACGCCCCGACACCGTCGTGGCTCGGATCTTCATGACCGTCTTCGTCTTCGGGGTGGTGCTGGGCGCTGCGTACCTGGCCGTGAACCCGCCGCGGATCGACCAGAGCGAGCGTACGTCCCAGCCCGTCGCGAACCGCTACGAGTGGTTGGCTCCGGTCGGGGTCGTGGTCGCCGTCTTCGCGGCGTTCCTGGTCGCTCAGGCGACCGCGGTCTTCGGCGGCGAGGACTACCTTCGCGAGACGACGGGGCTGACGTATGCCGAGTACGTCCACCAGGGGTTCGGCCAGCTCACCGTCGCGACCGCGCTGACCCTGCTGGTGATCTGGGCGGCGGCTCGCAAGGCGCCGGTGGAGACCGTCGCAGACCGGCTGTGGCTGCGGGTCGCGCTCGGGCTGCTCGCCGGCGAGGCGCTGGTCGTCGTCGGGTCGGCGCTGTATCGGATGCACCTCTACCAGGAGGCGTACGGCTTCACGCAGCTCCGCCTGCTCGTGGACGTCTTCGAGGCCTGGCTGGGTCTGCTGGTGATCGCCGGGCTCGTCGCCGCGGTGGCCGGCGGCGCGATCGGTCGCGGGGTCTGGCTCGGCCGGTTCGCCCTGGTCAGCGGCGCTGTCGCGCTGCTCGGGATCGCCGCGATCAACCCGGACGCGTGGATCGCCGAGCACAACGTCTCGCGCTATGAGGAGACCGGGAAGATCGACACCGACTTCCTCTCCGGGCTCAGCGACGACGCCGTGCCGGCCCTGAAGGAGCTCCCGGAGGACCTGCGTGCCTGCGTGCTCGGGACCTCTGATCGCGAGGACGACTGGCTGGAGTGGAACCTCGGCCGTGAGCGGGCCGACGGCCTGACCCCGACCTATCTCATACCGGACGACGCGGCGGCGGCGGTGTGCCCCAGCGAGATTCGATACGTAGACTGAACTCATGACCCAGAAGCCTGAGATCGACTTCGTCGACCCCACTCCTCCGACCGACCTCGTCATCAAGGACATCACCGTCGGTGACGGCGAGGAGGCCACCGAGCGTGACCGCGTCTCGGTGCACTACGTCGGCGTGGCGCTGTCCACCGGCGAGGAGTTCGACGCGTCCTACAACCGCGGCGAGCCGCTCGACTTCCGCGTCGGCATCGGCCAGGTCATCCAGGGCTGGGACCAGGGCATCCTCGGCATGAAGGTCGGCGGCCGCCGCCAGCTCGTCATCCCGCCCCACCTGGGCTACGGCGACCGCGGCGCGGGCAACGTCATCAAGCCCGGCGAGACCCTCGTCTTCCTCTGCGACCTGGTCAAGGTCGAGAAGTAAGCAGTTCGTACGCAGTGAGGCGGTGACCCTTACAGGTCACCCCCACCCACAATTTAAACCGGGT
>NZ_JACIXG010000096.1 GCF_014360585.1 Nocardioides sp. | reverse complement strand
ACTGCACTTTTGGGCGACGAAACTGCCGTTTCGTCGCCCACAAGTGATTTCTCGGCTCGCCGTTCTACCGATTCGGCGGGGTGAGGGTGAGGGTGAGGGCGCGATGGGCGGCGGCGGCCAGGACCTTGGCGCCGACGCCGACCGCGCGCTCGTCGATGCGCAGGTCGCCCTGGTGGAGGTCGTAGGTGGGGCCGCCGGGAGTGCGTACGCCGAGGCGGAACATCGAGCCCGGGACCTGCTCCTGATACCAACCGAAGTCCTCGCCACCGAGGCTCTGCGCGGAGACGACCCCGCCCCGCTCACCGAGGACGTCACGGACCGTGTCGACGAGGATCTGGTGGGACTCCTCGTCGTTGCTCACCGGCGGGACGCCTCGGGTGTAGTCGACCGCAGCCGTCACGCCGTAGGGGGCGATGATCTCCGCGACGACCTCGCGCACCACGTGCTCGACCTCGCTCCAGGCGTCGCTGTCGAGGATCCGGACCGTCCCCCCGACAGTGCCGTGGGCGGGGATCACGTTGTGGGCCAGACCGGCCGAGACCTTGCCCCACACCACGCTGATGCCGGCTCGGGGATCCATCCGCCGGCTCAGGATCACCGGCAGCTCGGTGGTCACCTTGGCGAGCGCGAAGACCAGGTCACCGGTCAGGTGCGGGCGCGAGGTGTGACCGCCGGTGCCGCTCAGATGCACGTCGATGACGTCGGACGCGCTGGTCAGCGACCCGGAGCGGAGCCCGACGCGCCCGACGTCCACGGTCGGGTCGCAGTGCAGCGCGAAGATCCGCTCCACGTCGTCGAGCGCACCCAGGCTCATCAGGTGCAGCGCGCCGCCGGGCATGACCTCCTCGGCGGGCTGGAACAGCAGGCGTACGCCGCCGGGCAGCGGTGACTCCCGGTGCAGGTCGGCCAGCGCCAGACCGGCACCGAGCAGGGCCGTGGTGTGCACGTCGTGGCCGCAGGCGTGGGCCACCCCGGGGACGGTGCTCGTCCAGACGTCGGTGGTGACGTCGTCGACGGGCAGGGCGTCCATGTCGCCGCGCAGCGCGACGACCCTCGAGTCCGTCCCGGCCGTGCCCAGGTCGGCGATGAGCCCGGTCGTGGACGGCCGGTGGACCTGCCAGCCGGCCTTCTCCAGCCGCTCGACGATCAGCTCGGTGGTGCGATGCTCCTGCCAGGAGAGCTCCGGGTGCGCATGGATGTCGCGGCGCAGGTCGATCAGCTCGGCGTCGTAGGCATCTACTCGCTCGGTGAGGAAGGCAGCAGGCTCCAGCATGGTCCAGCCAGACTAATCGTTGTCGTAGGCGGCGAGGATCCGGTCCGCGGCGACGGTCGCCGGAAGCTCCCCGGAGAGCACCTCGCCACGCACTTGGTCGCGGATCGCCTTGACGCCTTCGGAGTGCTTGAGGCGCTGGTCGAGCTCGTCACGGACGAGCGCCCAGGTGAAGTCGAGCTGCTGCTCGGCGCGCTTGGTGCGCAGGCCGTCCTCTCCGAGATGCTCGCGATGGGCCAGCACCTGCTCCCAGACCGAGTCGACCCCCGCGTCGTGCAGCGCCGAGGCGGTGACCACCGGGGGCGCCCACTCCTCGCGCGAGCGCACCAGCCGAAGCGCGCCGGCGAGCTCGCGCGCGGCCGCACGCGCCTCCTGGGCACGGTTGGGGTCATCGGGGTCCGCCTTGTTGACCGCGATCACGTCGGCGATCTCCAGGATGCCCTTCTTGATGCCCTGCAGCTGGTCGCCGGTGCGCGCGATGGTGAGGAACAGGAACGTGTCCACCATCCCCGCGACCGTCACCTCGGACTGCCCGACGCCGACCGTCTCGACCAGCACGACGTCGTACCCGGCAGCCTCCAGCACCGCCATCGCCTGCACGGTCGCCCGGGCGACGCCGCCGAGCGTCCCGGCGGACGGCGAGGGCCGGATGAAGGCGTTGGGGTCCACCGAGAGTCGCTGCATGCGCGTCTTGTCGCCGAGGACGGAGCCGCCGGTGCGTACCGAGGACGGGTCGACCGCCAGCACCCCGACCTTGAGGCCGTTGGCGGTCAGCCGGCTGCCGAGCGCCTCGATGAAGGTCGACTTGCCGACCCCCGGCACCCCCGAGATCCCGACCCGCACCGTGTCGCCTGCGGGAAGGCGGGTGAGCAGCTCGCGTGCGATGTCGCGGTGCTGCGGCTTGGTCGACTCCACCAAGGTGATCGCCCGTGACACCGCCGCCCGCTTGCCGTCGCTGATGCCGTCGAGAAGGTCTTGTACGTCGGGCCCAGGCATGGCCAGCACCTTAGCCAATTCATCGAGCCCCGAGCCGCCCGACTCGACCAGCGGAGACTGGCGGGCGCCAGTACGCTCGACCAACGTGACCGAGATGACGAGAACAGCGGTGGTGACCGGCGGCGGAACCGGACTGGGACGTGCAATAGCGGAGCGGCTCGCCGCCGACGGGCTCGCGGTGACCATCGTCGGACGTCGGGCGGAGACCTTGGAGGCCGCGGCCAAGGAGATCAACGGCGCCGTCGACGCCGACCGGGTGACGTACGTGATCGCGGACTGCGCCGACCCGGACGACGTACGCGCCCTGGCGAATGCCTGTCCCGATCGCTTGGACGTACTCGTGCTCAACGCCGGCGGCAACGCTCCCGCGACCGGCGACGACCTGGAGGCACTGGCGCGCGACTGGGCGGCCGACTACCGGCTCAACGTGCTCACCGCTGTGCTCCCGGTCGAGGCGCTTCTCCCCCGGCTGTCTCGGCCCGGCGGCCGAATCGTCGCGATGAGCTCGATCTCGGCGCTGCGCGGCCACGGGTCGTACGGAGCCACCAAAGGCGCCATCAACACCTGGATCACCGGCCTCGCGGCAGAGGTCGCCGCGGACGGGATCACCGCCAACGCGGTCGCTCCGGGCTTCGTCCCGGACACCGAGTTCTGGGACTCACGCCGCAGCCCCGAACTGATCGAGGAGCGGACCTCCCGGATCCCGGTAGGCCGCCCCGGCACGCCTCACGAGGTCGCCGCACTGGTCGCTCACCTGACCTCACCGGAGGCCGGGTTCACCACCGGCCAGGTCGTCGGCATCCACGGCGGTGCGCTCCTGGCCCGGCTCTGACCCTGGCCATCTCACGGTGGTTGTGAAGCTGAGAGTGACCCATAGACCGCGCTCAGCTTCACAACCCGTTCGCTACGCTGCTGCGTCACGGCAGAACGTGAAGCCCACGGCTTCGCGCGACGTCGCGAAGCCGCTCGTCGAAGCTCGCCAGCGACGCCGCATGCGCGGTGGCGGCCATGAGGACACAGCAGTCCGGCGTCTTGAGCGGCGTGGAGACTCGCATGTCGGCCAACTGACGCGCTTCGTCGGGCACCCGCTCCAACTCACGGATCCCGATCGCGGTGATCTTGTCGATGAGTTCCACGGCCCGCCCCGCTTGAGTCGGCCGAACCAGCACCTCGGCGAGAGTCAAGGTATGGATCCGATAACGCTCCGTCGTCGAGAGCACCTTCAGCGCTTGGACGTGATGGGCATCAGACTCGTCGAGATAGGCGATCAGCACGCTCGCATCGAGGACGATCAAGCCGGCCAGTCCTCGCGCAGCTCGTCGAGGTAGCCCTCACCGAACCCGAAGCCCCCGGCGTTGGCTTCGACCACGCGACGCCGTTCAGCGAGCTGATCGGCCTCTTCTCGTTCGAGGGCCTTCGCCCCCTCCTCGGCAAGGGCCGCGATCAGTGCGCTGCGGGACTTCCCGGGCCAACGACGTTCCGCCGCCTCGAGGGCAGCAGCCAGTTCATCGGTTTCGGTCACCTGATGACGCGGACGGGAAGTGGGCATAATCGAAGTGTACCACCAGCATTTACGGTGATACACCGCTGTGGCAGTCAGCCAACCTGTCCCAGGACTTCGCGGACGGCACCGGGCAGCTGACTCGCTCGACCGTCGTCCAGGGGCACCCAGGAAACCCCCATCTGCAGTGCGTACCAGGCGGCGGCCGCGGCGAGGATCGCCAGGGCGATGACGGCGACGACCCAACGCTGCGGTGGCGAGGACGCGACGCGGACGATCGGACCGACGGTGTCGCGGACCCGCTGCGAGGCGAGCCAGGCCGCGGACATGAAGGTCATCGCGGCGGCGTAGATCGCGGCCGTCGGTGGCAGCCCGAGGACGTAGCCAGCCAACGCGACGGCGGCCGCGATCACCCCAGTCAACGCCGTCAGCACCACCGTTCCCGGGATGGCGCGCACCAGGTCCCACGGCGAGCGGACGAGCGCCCACATCCCGTCGTACCACTTGCGCCCGCGCGCCTCGCGGCGCTTCGACAGCTGGTCGGCGGCCAGCGACACGGCCCGCACCAGCCAGACCCCGACGCAGAGCAGGGTGACACCCAGGAACGGGTACGCAGCCACGACCCCCGCGAGGATCGCGGCGAGCGCGACCAAGACCAGGAAGTGCCTCGGACCGGGCCAACGTCTGAGGTTCTTGTGTTTGCTGGGCGGGCTCCACCCGGACTCGGGCTGCGGCGCCGGTGGCGGTGACTGCGGATCGAACCGGCGCACGACGACAGGCTCAGCAGGAGCATCCGGAGCGGTCACCGCGGTCGGCGGCACCTCCTCCACCTCGGTCAGGGCATCACCCGCGGCGGCCGGGTCGACCAGTGTCGGCTTCGGCTGCTCGGCGCCCGCCGGCGCAGCGGCCAGGGGCATCGTCACCGGCAGCACCTTGGTGACCGCCGCGGCACCGCCGCATCCGGACCACGCCACCTCAGGCTCCATCAGCCACTCGCGCAGCTCCTCGAGACCTGGCCGGTCCGCGGGATCGGTCGCCAGCGCCGCCGCCAGGACCTCGCGCATCGACCCCTCGACTCCGTCGAGATCGTGCTGGCCGCGGCGTACGCGATCCAGGACCGCCATCGACGGCCCGGTGCCGAACGGGGGCCTGCCCAGCAGCGCATAGGCCGTGGTGGCAGCCCACGAGTGCACATCGCTGGCAGCCGACGCCGGCACCCCCTCCAGGATCTCCGGCGCCAGATAGCCCGGCGTGCCGACCAGCCAGCCGGTCAACGTGATCTTGGGATCGTCGGCGACCCGGGCCAGCCCGAAGTCGATGAGCACCGGCGTACGCCCCTCCATCACGACGTTGGAAGGCTTCACGTCACGGTGCAGCACGTCGGCGTCGTGACAGGCCGCGACCCCACCGGCCAGGCAGCGTGCCAGCCAGAACCGGTCCTCGCCGCGGATCGGCCCGTCGTCCTTGATCCGGTCGTGGAGGGTCGGCCCCGGCACGTACCGGGTGGCGACGTAGGGATGGTCCCCATAGGGGTCGGCGTCGAGGATCTCGGCGACCCAGGGGCTGTTCACCTGCCCCAGCGACCGGACCTCGCGCTCCAGGCGGGCGCGAGTCTCCTCGTCCCCCACGACATGGGTACGCAGCACCTTCAGCGCCACCCGCTCGCCGGTCTCCTCGTGGCGAGCCAGGTGGACGACGCCCATGCCGCCCTCACCGAGCTTGCTGAGGATCTCGTAGGCGCCGACCCTCATCAGCCCGTCCCCGTATGCCCGCCCGGGGCGTAGGTCCGTCACACCTTTGAGGCTAGACGAGCCCGACGCCCCAGGCGTGGACATATTCGGGTACCCGCTGGTCGAGCCGTGAGCGCCAGCGAGCGTGTCGAGACCAACACAGCCCACTGTCGCGCTCGATGGGACCGTGTTGGTCTCGACACGGATTCGTTCGTTCCTCACGAATCCGGCTCGACCAGCGAGGCCGTCAGTGATCGAGCTGCTCCCGCAGACGTCCGAGGAGGTCGATCGCGGAGTCGGCGATCACGGTGCCCGGGAGGAAGACCGCGGCCGCACCCATCTGCTCGAGCGTGGCCACGTCGTCGGGCGGGATGACCCCGCCGATGACGATCATGATGTCCGGGCGTCCCTGCTCCTCCAGCGCCGCCTTCAGCGCGGGGAGCAGCGCGAGGTGACCGGCAGCCAGCGACGAGACCCCGACGATGTGTACGTCGGCGTCCACCGCCTGCTGCGCGACCTCCTCGGGCGTGGAGAAAAGCGGGCCTACGTCGACGTCGAAGCCGAGGTCGGCGAAGGCCGTGACCACGACCTTCTGGCCACGGTCGTGACCGTCCTGGCCCATCTTCGCGACCAGGATCCGCGGGCGGCGACCCTCGGCCTCCTCGAACTCCTTGGTCGCCTTCAGCACCTCGGTGACCTTCGAGTCACCCGACGTCGTCGCCTCGTCCCGATACACACCGGAGATGGTACGGATGACGGCCTGGTGCCGTCCCCACGCCTTCTCCATCGCGTCGGAGATCTCCCCGACGGTCGCCTTGGCCCGAGCCGCGTCGACGGCCAGCTTGAGCAGGTTGCCGTCCAGGTTGCCGGTGCCGCTGGGCTCGCTCGTCGAACCGGCCGCGTTCGTGATGGCCTCGAGGGTGCGGCGTACGTCCTCGTCGTCTCGCTCCGCGCGGAGGCGCTCGAGCTTGGCGAGCTGCTGCTTGTAGACCTGGTCGTTGTCGACCCTGAGCACGTCGATCGGGTCCTCGGACGGGAGCCGGAAGGTGTTGACGCCGATCAGCTTCTGGGCACCGGAGTCGAGGCGCGCCTGGGTGCGAGCTGCGGCCTCCTCGATGCGCATCTTCGGGATGCCCTGCTCGATCGCCTTGGCCATCCCACCGGCCGCCTCGGCCTCCTGGATGTGGGCCCAGGCCCGCTCGGCGAGGTCGTGGGTGAGCTTCTCGACGTAGTAGGAGCCGCCCCACGGGTCGATGATCTCGGTGGTGCCGGACTCCTGCTGCAGCAGCAGCTGGGTGTTGCGGGCGATGCGGGCGGAGAAGTCGGTCGGCAGCGCGATCGCCTCGTCCAGCGCGTTCGTGTGCAGCGACTGGGTGTGTCCCTGGGTCGCGGCCATCGCCTCGATCGCGGTGCGGCCGACGTTGTTGAAGACGTCCTGGGCGGTCAGCGACCAGCCGGAGGTCTGCGAGTGGGTCCGCAGGGAGAGCGACTTCGGGTTGGACGGGTCGAACTGCGACACCAGACGCGACCACAGCGCGCGGGCCGCGCGCATCTTGGCGACCTCCATGAAGAAGTTCATCCCGATCGCCCAGAAGAAGCTCAGCCGAGGCGCGAAGGCGTCGACATCGAGCCCGGCGGCGAGGCCGGTGCGGAGGTACTCGACCCCGTCGGCCAGCGTGTAGGCGAGCTCGAGGTCAGCGGTCGCTCCGGCCTCCTGCATGTGATAGCCGGAGATCGAGATCGAGTTGAACCGAGGCATCTTCGCGGCGGTGTAAGAGAAGATGTCGCCGATGATCCGCATCGACGCCGCCGGCGGGTAGATGTAGGTGTTGCGGACCATGAACTCCTTGAGGATGTCGTTCTGGATGGTCCCTGCCAGCTGCTCCGGCTTCACCCCCTGCTCCTCGGCGGCGGCGATGTAGAGCGCCAGCACCGGCAGCACCGCACCGTTCATCGTCATCGAGACGGACATCTCGTCGAGCGGGATGCCGTCGAAGAGCGTGCGCGTGTCGTAGATCGAGTCGATCGCCACGCCCGCCATGCCGACGTCGCCGCGCACCCGCGGGTGGTCCGAGTCGTAGCCACGGTGGGTGGCGAGGTCGAAGGCGACCGAGAGGCCCTTCTGGCCCGCGGCCAGGTTGCGTCGGTAGAACGCGTTGGACTCCTCCGCGGTCGAGAACCCGGCGTACTGCCGGATCGTCCACGGCTGCGTGGTGTACATCGTCGGATAGGGCCCGCGCAGGAACGGGCTCAGCCCCGGGAAGGTGTCGAGCGCGTCGAGCCCGTCGAGATCCGCAGGGCCGTACGCCGGCTGGATCTCGATGCCCTCGGGGCTCAGCCACGGAGTTCCGCCGGTCGAGCCGCCGCTGGGCGAGGGCAGGTCGCCGGCAGCGTCGCCCCGGAGCGGAAGGCCTTTGAAAGAGTCGGGGATGGTCATGCGAGCTTCTCCCTCGTAGCGGTCAGGAAGGCGAGTGCGTCGACGCCCATCGAGGCGGCGTCGTCCACCTCGGCGTCGACGGCGTCGGGCTTCCCGGCGATGATCACGTGCGTGGCACCGGCCTCGCGGAGGGCTGCGATCGCGTCCACTCCCCATGCGGCGTACGTCTTGTCCGACCCGGCCAGGCAGACGACCGGCGGCGCGCCGGCTGAGCGGTACTTCCCGGCGAGCTCCTCGGCGTCGCTGGTCGCTCCGGCGACCTCGACGCCGATGCCGCCGGCGGCGAGCAGGTTGGTCGCGAAGGTCGCCCTGGCGGTGTGCTGGGCGACCGTGCCGATGGTGGCGAGGAAGACCTTGCCGGTGGTCGGGGTGTCGCGCAGAGCCTCGAAGGAGGCGCCGTAGCGCACGGCCCGCTCATTCAGCGGGTCGGCGGGCCGCTCGGGGAGCGTCTCGGCGAGGTTGGGGAACTCGGTGAGCCCGGTGATCGGCCGCTTGCGCCGCGCGATCGCCTTCTCCCGCTCGGCCACGACCGCGGCGATCCGGTCCCGGAAGGGCGAGAAGTCGTGACCGCCGACGGCGTTCGCCCCGGTCCACTCCTCCTCGAGCTGGATGAACGCCTCCCAGCCCGCGGCGGCCATGTCGGCGGTCAGCTTCTCGACGGCGAAGGAGCCGCCGGCCGGGTCCGCGACGGCCGCGACGTGGGACTCGTCGATCAGCAGGTGGGACACGTTGCGGGCGATCCTGCGCCCGAACCCGTCCGGTACGCCGTTGGCGGAGTCGAAGGGCAGCACCGTCACCGCGTCGGCCCCGCCGACGCCGGCGGCGAAGGCGGCGACGGTGCCGCGCAGCATGTTCACGTAGGGGTCGTACTTCGACAGCATCGGCCGCGAGCTAACCGCGTGGATGCGCATCTCCACGCCCTCGGCTCCGGAGAGCTCGAGCACGCGGGACCAGAGCTGGCGGGCGGCCCGAAGCTTGGCGATCGTGGGGAACTGCTCGTCCGTCGCGGCGTAGCGGAACTCGATCAGCGCAGCCGCCACTGCGGGCGAGAACCCCGCCTCGGTCAGCGCGCGCAGGTAGGCGACGCCCACAGCGATCGACCAGCCGAGCTCCTGGACGTCGGAGGCGCCGATGTCATGGGCGGCCGTGGCGTCGACCACGATCGCGCGCACCCCGATCCCCTCGGCCAGGCGGGCGAGGTCGACCAGCTCGGCGAACGCCTCGTCGGGCGCCAGCGGCAGGTCGCGCAGCAGCGCGCCCATCGGGTCAGCACCCAGGTTGGTCGCGGCATGCAGGCCGGTGCCACGCTCGGCGACCAGCGTGAGCAGGCCCTGTGCGACCTTGACCGCACCGACCGGCGCGTCGAGCACGATCGGCGCCAGGTCGAGGAGCACCTTGTCGAGGAGCACGGCGAGGTCGGTGGTCTCGTCGGCGGCGACCCACAGCGAGGAGACCCCACCGTCCAGGTCGACCAGGGCGGCCTCGTTGGCCGCCTTCGCGTCCATCCCGGAGAGACCGGAGACGAGGGAGCGGATGTCCCAGGGGCCGGAGCGCGCGGGACGGGCCGCGTCGGCGAAGGACGCCTCCGGCAGCCCCAGCGGGGCGATCCGGAGTCCGTCGAGCGAGGTGCGGGTCAGCTTGTCCCACACGAGAGAGTCGGCGTCGTCGGACGTCAGCCGACCGCTCTTGCGGAGGACAGCAGCGGTCGCCGCCTCCCACTCTTCCTGCGAATGGGCGTCTGCCGGCTGGGCGAGGCGCAACGAGTCGTCGCGAACGGCGTCGTTCATGGGTCGAACCTTAGGCGGACGGAGTGGCGGTGACCACAAAGTGTGAGGTTTACAACCGCTAACTGAGACGCGCCGTCGGGAGAGGGCCCGTTCGAACCATCGGACGGGCCCTCTTCCGGTCAGTCGAGGATCGGCTCGGTGTCGAGCCGAACGTGGTCGATGGCCCAGTACCAGTCGTTCATCGCGTTGAAGAGCCGGAAGTCGACCTTCATCGAGGTCGCTCCGGCCGGGACGTCGACGGGCAGGTTGACGGTCTTGTTCCCTTGGCTGAGGTCGGGCGTGTTGGCCGCGGTCCAGTGGACCAGTCGCACCTTCTGGCCGGTGTCGAACTCGACGGTGACCTCCGCCTCCTGCGGTTCCTCCTCGCGGTAATGGTTGTCCCACGCGAGATAGACGCGTGAGGTCCCGTCCGGGATCGACGCGCTGGGCGTGGTGAGGGTCGAGTCGAAGCGGCCACGGCTCTCCGGGTCGTTGACGTCGTCCCACTCGTCGGGGTCAGCCACCGCCACGACGTTGCGGCCCAGGGTGAAGCCGCTGCGGTCCTGGTCGTCGCCGTTCTGCCAGAACGCCTTGGTCATCAGCGACCAGCCGTTCATCTCCTTGGTTCCGGTGGGCATGTCCGGAGAGTTGGTGATCGTCCATCCCGCCGGAGTGGTCTTGGTCCAGCCGAGGACGTTCTCGTTCGCCGGCATGTTGTGCTCGACCCCGGGTTGGAGCTGGTCGGCCACCGACTCGAAGTCCTGGTAGACGAGGTAGTCGGCCGGGTCGACCGGAGGCGGCGGCGGAGCGGTCTTGAAGGTGCCCGAGATCGGCGCGCCCGCCTTGCCCCAGGTGTTGTACGGGGTGACGCGCACCTCGTACTCCGTATCGCCCGTCAGGCCACGGACGGCGTGGCCGCGGGTGGCCGGCAGCGGGAGGATGTAGAAGCCCGACCACTGCTTGAAGTCGGCGACGGTCGCGCCCGTGGCCTTGTCGGTGACCTGGTAGCGGTAGAGATGCACGATGTCGCCGACGTCGTTGGCCGCCGGCTTCGCCTGCGGGAAGGTCACCTGGGCGGTGTCCTCCTTGACGTCGGAGACGGTCACGGCCGAGCCCGCGGGCCACTTCGGGCCGGCGGTCTCAGCGGCACGGCGGTCGGTGTAGGGGAAGTTGCGCTGCGGGTTCTTGACCGCCTCCTCGACGTCCCACTTCCAGGTCTGGTCGATCCATCGGCCGGCCTGCAGGTCGTAGTTCTTGACGGTGACGACGCTGCCGGCGACCTCGACGACCGAGGTCTGCGCGTTGTTGCCCGCGTCGTTCGGCGTCGTGTCGTTGTCGACGCCGCTCTCCATCTCGAAGTAGGCCAGCGGCGGGGCGTTCACCGTCGTGAAGCCCCCGTCCTGCCAGATCGATGTGGAGATGTTGTTGGGCGTGTGGATGTGCCCTCCCCAGACGACCGCCTGGGGGAAGTCGTCGAAGACCGACTCGAACGTGTCGCCGCAGCCCTCCGACAGACCGGTGCCGTACCACTCGTCCGACACGTAGTGCGTGCACTTGAGGGGGTGGTGCACGAGCACGAACACCGGACGGTCAGGGTTCTCGGCGGTGTCGGCGGCCAGGCGGGTGTGCAGCCAGTCGCGCGCGTAGGCGTAGTCGCCGGTGTTGCGCTGGGTCGGCCGACCCGTCTCCTCGTCGAACTCACCGGAGCCGGGCGAGACGGTGATGAAGTGGTAGCCGTTGATCAGGTAGTCGGCGTTGGGTCGCTGGCCGCCGGTCGCCTGGGTGAAGAGGTCGTAGCCGCTCATCCCCGAGCCGATGTCGTGGTTTCCCAGCGCTGCCACCGGGGAGATGTCGTCCTTGCCGTCACCGTTCTCGTCGATACGGCGGTCCAGCACCTCCTCGAGACCGGCGTACTCGCCTGCGGTGGCGTTGTCCGTCAGGTCGCCGACGAACAGCGCCGCGTCGAGGTCCTCGGCGTGGTAGAGGTCGAAGGCCTTGTCGAGGTCGCCCCACTGGTTGTGGATGTCTCCGAGCGAGCCGAAGGTGACCTGCGGCTGGTTGTCGTTGGCTGCGCGACGCGCGGCAGCGGCGCGGGCCTTCTCGACCGCGGCGTCGTCCCCGGCCACGACCTGGAACTCCTCGAAGTCGACGGTGCCGTTCTCACCGACTGCCGAGTAGCTGATCCGGTAGTCGCCGGCCGTCTGAGGAGTGAACTCGTAGACCGGGTCGCTCTTGCTGCCGGTCGGGGAGATCTCCGCCGTGACCCCGTCGGGCGAGGCCACCGACACGAAGTAGTCGCCGGTACGGAACGAGCTGCTCTCCTGGGTGGGCACCGGCTCGGGGATGCGGAAGCTCTCGCCGACCGCGGCCTTCGGCCGCACGGCAGCCTGCAGCCGCACCTGCTCCTGGAGCAGCGTGAAGGCCGGACCGTCGGCCTCGGCTCGTTCCTGGGCGACGACGGTGCCGCCACCCGCGATCGCAACAGTCGAGAGAGCGCCTGCGACAAGCCGCGCACCCCACGATCGTCTGATGGAAATCATCGTTCTCCTCGTCTCGGACTCAGCCCGGTCGGACACCGGAACTTGTCTGGACAAGTCCATCGGAGCGAGGTGGCGCGCGGCTGTCCGGCTGCGGCCCGAATCTGCGGCCGACAGGTGAAATATCTGTGACGCGAGGCGACTACAGACCGGCGAGATCGAGCGGGCGGTCGGCTGCGTACATCTTCTTGGGGCAGCCGTCCCCGGAGCAGTCGCGATACTTCTCGGCCAGGTCCGCGAGGCGCGAGAGCGTCTTGGCATGGGCCGGGTCATCGGCGAGGTTGTTCATCTCGTAGGGGTCGGCCACCCGGTCGTAGAGCTCGACGCCGCCGCTGCTGAGCTCGACGTAGGTCCACCGGCCCACGCGTACGCCGGACCAGAGCCGCGAGGTCCCGTCGGAGGTCGGCCATGCCTCGATCGGGATGACGCGGGTCTGCTCGGGCGCACTCAGCCACGGGAGGATGTCGATGCCGTCGGGCTCGTGCGGGTCGTCGGCACCGGCCGCCGCGAGCAGCGTCGTGGCGATGTCGGGATTCGTCAGCGGTGTCCCCACCTCACGCCCCTTGGGCACCCCGGGCCCCCTCATCAGCACCGGGATCCCGAGGGTCTCCTGGTAGTACCAGAGCTTGCCGTTGAAGTTGTGGTATCCGCTCGAGAACCCGTTGTCGGAGGTGAAGACGACCATCGTCCGCGCCAGCTCACCGCTCGTCTTCAACCCCTCGAGGAGAGAGGCGATGTTGCGGTCCAGGCTGCGCGCCGACTCGATCCGCCGCTGGTAGGAGAGCCGGTAGGCGTCCTTCTCGATCTGGGTCGGTCGCTTCCGCGACGGCGAGCCCTTGGGGAACTCCCGACGGTCCTTTGGGAACAGGTTGGGCTGCGGCGGGATCGGCTTGTCGGCGTACACGTCTCGGTCCTGCTCGTCCGGGACGGGGACGCCGACCGCGCCCTTGGTGCCCGGGAAGCGCTGCTTGGGGTCGCCCTTCTCCGTCGGGCCGCCGATGTGCGGCGCGACGTAGTTGACCCACTGGAACCACGGCTTCACCTGGCCCTCCGGGTCGGTCCCCGATCGGGCAGCTCTCTTCTTGGCGTCCTTCAGCGCGGCCTGCGCCTGCTGGGTGATGACGGTGGTCGAGTAGCCCTTCGGCCTGACCAGGCGTCCGTTGACGTTGAACTTCGCGCCCAGATAGTTGTAGGTCGACGGGTCGACGGTCGCGCGCCACTCGTCCCAACCCGGGGGTACGTCGCGCCGGCTCCCGTCCTCGCCGTACTCGTTGAGGTACTTCCCGGTGAACAGCGTCGTGTAGCCCGCATCCTGCAGCGAGGTGGCCAGAGTCTCGGAGTCGTCGAAGGACGGGTAACCGCCGTCGGGACCGTGGATGGTGTGGGCGCCGTGGTTGTGGGCGTACTGCCCCGAGAGCAGCGAGGCTCGGGCCGGCACGCAGATGGGTGTCGGCGCGACCGCGTCGGTGAAGGTCACCCCGCTCTCGCCGACCAGCCGCTGCACGCTCGGCAGGTAGTCCATGTCGAGGGAGGAGAGGTCGTCGACCGTGATCATCAGCAGGTTGGGCTTCTCGACCGGCATCTCGAAGGCCGGGGTCTTGGTCGAGGCCTGCCCGGCGACCCGCTCGGCGGACGGCTTCTGCGTCGGCGCCTCACCGCAGCCCGTCATCCCCACGAGCCCGGCAACCGCGAGCGCAGCCGAGAATGTCCGGACCCGTCTGGATACCGCCACTGATAGTCCTCATCACCCTGGTCGTCATCGATGGGCCCGACTGGCCACCCGCAAAGCCTGCCACTACGCCGATGGTTCATCCCAGATCAACGCACGTGTCGCGCTCTCGCCACCCCGGAGCAGGACGCTGGTGGCATGAAGATGGCACTGGTCACCGAGAGCTTCTTTCCCACCATCGATGGTGTCACGACCACGGTGAAGGCCATCGCCGACCACATGATCGAGTCGGGCCACGAGGTGCGTTTCATCGCGCCCGGCCCAGGCCTGCCGGTCTACCGCAACAGTCGGGTCGTCCGGGTCTCGCCGATCGCCAAGACGGGCCGCCAGGTACGCGACGCCCTGGAGTCCTTCGAGCCGGACGTCGTGGTCAGCTTCGACCCGGGTCGCCTGGGCCGCAAGGCGCTCGCGTCGCCGAGCGCGGCCGACGCGACCACGCTGGTCGTCCAGCAGTCCCCCGTCTCCCCCAAGGCGGCACTCACCTGGAACACCTCGATCGCCGCGTACACCGACGAGATCTTCGTCACAAGCGAGTGGCTGCGCCGCGTGCTCGCCGCGATCGACGTCCGCGCCGAGATCTGGGAGCCCGGGGTCGACCCGGCCGCCTTCTCCCCCAGCCTGCGCGACGACTGGCTGCACCGCCGCTGGTCCAAGGCGAAGTCCCGCCCCACCCCGCTGGTCGTGGTCGGCTACGCCGGCAACCTGGCCAAGAGTCACGGCGTACGCCGCCTCGCCGAGCTGACGACCGTGCCCGGTATCCGTCTGGTGATCATCGGGGACGGGCCGCAGCACGGTTGGCTCAAGCAGCGGATCCCGCAGGCGAAGCTGACCGGGCCTCTGGGCACCGGTGACATGGCCATCGCGCTCGCCTCGCTGGACGTGCTCGTCCACCCGGGCGAGGAGGAGGGCTGCGGCCACATCCTGCGTGAGGCCGCGGCCAGCGCCATCCCTGTAGTCGCCCCGCGCGCCGGCGCGGCCGCCGAGATCGTCCAGCACATGGAGACCGGCGTGCTCTACGACCCGGCCCGCAGCCGCGAGCTCGCCGACGCGGTCGCCTCGGTGGTCTCCGACCCGCGTCGTCGCTTGCTCGGCGACCGTGGTCGCGAGCTGGTCGCGACGCGCCCCTGGACCGACGCCGTCAACGAGCTGCTGACCCGCCTGGTCTCGCTCGACGCGGCCCGCTCCTCACAATCTCACGGCACCGCGTCGGAGGATGCCCGCCCGCCTGTTAGGCTTGCCTAACTCAACGCGGCGATACTCGCCAGTAACTTCCCCCGCCCCAGCAGAGCCTGAAATGTCACATACTCCCTGCGTACAAGTTCGGGTAGCGGGAGTAGTAGCGTGCGTGCCGTGGCAACCACGACTCTGATCAAAGGCGCGCGGTCGACGCGCTCGACGATCGCCCTGAAGCTCCTTATGGCGGCCAGCGGCATCGTCTTCATCCTGTTTGTGCTCGCGCACATGTACGGCAACCTCAAAGCCTTCAGCGGCGAGCTGGCCTACAACGAGTACGCCGAGCACCTGCGTACGTTCGGGGAGCCGATGCTGCCTTACGGCGGCCTCCTCTGGATCCTGCGAGTGGTACTGCTGGCGTCGCTGGTGGCTCACGTCGGTGCGGCGGTGGCGCTCTGGAAGCGCGCCCACGCGCAGCGGCCGGTGAAGTACGCGGTGAAGAAGAACAAGGCTTCGTCGCTCTCCTCGCGCACCATGCGCTGGGGCGGCGTGGCCCTGCTCCTCTTCGTCGTCTGGCACCTGCTCCAGTTCACCATCGTGAAGATCAACGTGGGCGAGGGCGGGCAGGGCTCGGACATCACCGAGAACCCGTACAGACTGCTGACCGGGGCGTTCCAGCCCGAGCAGTGGTGGATGGTCCTCATCTACATGTTCGCGATGCTCGCGCTCGCCTTCCACCTGCACCACGGCACCTTCAGCGCCATCCAGACGCTCGGGTTCACCAACACCGCTGAGTCGCGTGCCAGGGCCCGCATCGCCGGCTGGGTCGTCGCGATCGTGGTCGCCGGCGGCTTCTCGCTGGTCCCCCTGTTCACCGTCTTCGGCGTCATCTCGTAAGGACATCTGACACATGGCTGCTGGAACCCACTACCTGCCCGGCCTCACCCCGACCAACGAGGCACCGGTCCAGAAATCCGACGACGCCGCGGGCTACTACGTGCTCGGCGAGAAGCTCGTCGACCCGAAAGCCCCGACCGGCCCGATCGCGGAGCGCTGGACGACCCGCAAGTTCGAGAACCGCCTGGTCAACCCGGCCAACCGCCGCAAGCTGTCGGTCATCATCGTCGGCACCGGCCTGGCCGGCGGCGCCGCCGCCGCCACGCTCGGCGAGGCCGGCTACAACGTGAAGTCGTTCTGCTACCAGGACTCCCCGCGTCGCGCCCACTCGATCGCCGCCCAGGGCGGCATCAACGCCGCCAAGAACTACAAGGGCGACGGCGACTCCGCCTTCCGGCTCTTCTACGACACGGTCAAGGGCGGCGACTACCGCGCCCGCGAGTCCAACGTCTACCGCCTCGCCGAGGAGTCGGTGAACATCATCGACCAGTGCGTGGCGCAGGGCGTGCCCTTCGCCCGCGAGTACGGCGGCCTGCTCGACAACCGCTCCTTCGGCGGCGTGCAGGTGTCGCGTACGTTCTACGCCCGCGGCCAGACGGGGCAGCAGCTCCTCATCGGCGCCTACCAGGCCATGGAGCGCCAGGTCGCCGCCGGCACCGTCGAGCAGTTCACGCGTCACGAGATGCTCGAGCTGATCGTCGCCGATGGCAAGGCCCGCGGCATCATCGCCCGCGACATGGTCACCGGCGAGATCGAGACCCACCTGGCCGACGTGGTCGTGCTCGCGACCGGCGGCTACGGCAACGTCTTCTACCTCTCGACCAACGCGATGGGCTCCAACGTCACCGCCACGTGGCGTGCGCACCGCAAGGGCGCCTACATGGCCAACCCGTGCTACACGCAGATCCACCCGACCTGCATCCCGGTGACCGGCGCCCACCAGTCGAAGCTGACCCTGATGTCGGAGTCGCTGCGTAACGACGGCCGCATCTGGGTGCCCAAGAGGGCCGAGGACTGCGCCAAGGACCCGCGCGAGATCCCGGAGGATGACCGCGACTACTTCCTGGAGCGGATCTACCCGTCCTTCGGAAACCTGGTCCCCCGTGACATCGCCTCGCGTGCCGCGAAGTACATGTGCGACGAGGGCCGCGGTGTCGGTCCGGAGGTCGACGAGACCCAGCCCGACGGCACGGTGAAGAAGTTCCGTCGCGGCGTCTACCTGGACCTGGGCGACGCGATCAAGCGCCTCGGCAAGGCCGCCATCGAGGAGAAGTACGACAACCTCCTCGACATGTACGAGCGGATCACGGGTGAGAACCCCTACGAGCTGCCGATGCGCATCTACCCCGCCGTCCACTACGTCATGGGCGGCCTGTGGGTCGACTACGAGCTCTCGACCAACATCGAGGGTCTGTACTGCACCGGTGAGGCCAACTTCTCCGACCACGGCGCGAACCGCCTCGGCGCCTCCGCGCTGATGCAGGGTCTGGCCGACGGCTACTTCGTGCTCCCGAACACCATCCGCGAGTACCTCGCCGACGGTCCGTTCGAGCCCATCTCCGAGGAGCACCCGGCCGTCGTCGAGGCGAAGCAGTCGGTCCAGGAGCGGATCGACAAGTTCATGTCGATCAACGGCACCCGCTCGGTCGAGTCGATCCACAAGGAGCTCGGCCTGATCATGTGGGAGTACTGCGGCATGGAGCGGAGCGAGGAGGGCCTCAAGAAGGCCATCGGCCTGATCCGCGAGCTCAAGAAGGAGTTCTGGACCAACGTCAAGGTCCTCGGCTCCGCCGAATCCCTCAACCAGGACCTCGAGAAGGCTGGCCGGGTCGCCGACTTCATCGAGCTCGGTGAGCTCATGTGCATCGACGCGCTCAACCGGCGCGAGTCCTGCGGCGGCCACTTCCGGGCCGAGTCGCAGACCGAGGACGGCGAGGCGATGCGCCACGACGAGGAGTTCGCCTACGTCGCGGCCTGGGAGTTCGGTGGCGAGGACGGCGCCCCGATCCTCCACAAGGAAGACCTGATCTACACCGCCATCGAGATGAAGCAGAGGTCGTACAAGTAATGAAGCTGACGCTCAAGATCTGGCGGCAGGCCAACGCATCCGACAAGGGTGCGCTCAAGACGTACGCACTGGACGGCGTCTCGCAGGACATGTC
The DNA here is from genome assembly GCF_014360585.1 of Nocardioides sp. GTDB lineage: Bacteria > Actinomycetota > Actinomycetes > Propionibacteriales > Nocardioidaceae > Nocardioides. Next base: position 734 of record NZ_JACIXG010000096.1, on the reverse strand, counting down.
CTTCCTCGAGATGCTCGACCTGCTCAACGAGCAGCTCCTGCACAACGACGAGGAGCCGGTCGCGTTCGACTCCGACTGTCGCGAGGGCATCTGCGGCACGTGCTCGCTGATGATCAACGGCGAGGCGCACGGCCCGGAGGTCACCACGACCTGCCAGCTGCACATGCGCTCGTTCAAGGACGGCGACACGATCACCATCGAGCCGTGGCGCGCCTCGTCGTTCCCGATCGTCAAGGACCTGATCGTCGACCGCTCCGCGTTCGACCGGATCATCCAGAACGGCGGCTACATCTCGGCCAACACCGGCTCGGCCCCCGAGGCCAACTCGGTGCCGGCACCGCGCGACAAGGCCATGCGGGCGTTCAACACGGCCACCTGCATCGGCTGCGGCGCCTGCGTCGCCGCCTGCCCCAACGGCTCCGCCGCGCTGTTCCTCGGCGCGAAGATCACCCACCTCGGTGAGCTGCCGCAGGGCCAGCCGGAGCGCTACTCCCGCGTGCAGACCATGGTCGGCCAGCACGACGCCGAGGGCTTCGGTGGCTGCACCAACATCGGCGAGTGCGCCTCCGCCTGCCCCAAGGAGATCCCGCTAGACGTGATCTCGCAGCTCAACAAGGACCTGCGCAACTCGATGATCCTAGGCTGACGCTCTGGGCCCACCCGAAGGGCCGCCCGCCCACCCGGGAGGGCGGCCCTTTCGCATTTGGTGGATACGACGGGACGCTCTTGTCGGT
>NZ_JACIXG010000095.1 GCF_014360585.1 Nocardioides sp. | reverse complement strand
CTGGCGGCTCCGCCGCAACAGCCCCCGGCGCTGCCGGAGGCTGGCCAGTTTTCGATTACTTGTCACGGTAAACTCGCTGGTCAGAGCGATTTTTTCGCGCCAAACCGTTTTAATGCGAAAGCGCCAAACCATTAAAGCGGTTTGGCGCTTTCGCATTTCGAATTCGCGACTTCGGTTTCGCGCTAAAGCATTTAAGCGTCTTTCCATTCGGGTCCGACGTAGTAGATGTGAGGCTCGTTGTCGGCGTCGAGGTTCCAGATGATGCGCCAGTGCTGGCCAGAGCCGGCAACGTTGAAGAACCAGAACGGAGTTCCCTGGCTGGCGCGTGGCTGGCGGAGCTGGTGGCGTCGCAGGTGAGCTGCGCCGGGGTTGGCTTCGAGCTCGTCGAGCAGATCGTCTACTCGGTCTGCGAGCTGCTCGAGGGCGCGATCGGCATAGAGGCCGTCGATCTGCTCGAGGGCCTCGGGTGAGTAGCGCATCAGCTCTTGGGCCGCCTTGCCGGCCGCTGGGTGCTGAAGGGGGCGCCGGGCGCGCTGCCGGCCTGGAGCTGCTCGACGATGTCGGGTCGAGCTTGGAGGCCGGCCTCGGCTGCGGTGAGCACGACGGCGGGCGTGAGCACGATGGTGCCGTCTGGCTCCACTTCGGCGAGGTAGCGCTCGTGATCGGCGTGCGCGAGTGAGCTGAGACTGGCTCGCCGGCGCGAGTCGAGTTCGATGAGTTGTGCTGTCATGGCACAAGTGTACCGCTGCGGCAACGGTCCATCTGTGCCGTCTCCCACTCCATCGACCCGTTCGGAACCTCCCCATGTCGTTGGGGGGAAAAAGTGGTAGGAACACTAGGAACGGTAGGAACAGTGACCTATTTGAGCAGGTCAAGCGCGCATTTTGCTGTTCCTACTCGGGGGGGTGCGAGTAGGAACAGGTAGGAACACCAGGTAGGAACACGGTAGGAACACCCGCCGAAGGGTGGGAGATGCCGCAAATGAGCCAATGCCCCATATGAAACATCGGGGCCGAGAAGGTCAGTACGGCCGGTCGGCGTCGACGGCTGCCCGCCGTGCTGCGTCTCGTTGAGCGGCTTCGTCGCGGAGGATCTCGGGCTCGGTCTGCTTGGCGCGCTCGAGGTAGCGCCACCTCGCGATCAGCCCATCGCGGTAGCCGTGCCGGCTGGCGCCGCTCAGGCCGGCCTCGAAGCTGAGGATCAACTCGTTAGCAAGCACGCCGAGGTGCCGCCACCCGAGATCCCAGTTAGCGCGGTAAGCGCTGGTCGCGGTGCTGTGCGGCGGGTAGGGCGATGGTGGATAGCGCCGTTCGCGCTGGTGCTGCATGGGTCGAGCCCTTCCGTGCGTCGACCCCGGCGGACGAGCTCAATCCTATGTGGCTGTCACATATCGGCCGATGCCGGCACTTGCCTCAGGTGAGGGCCGGCGAATTGAGGCCGCGACGCTAACCGTGGAGCTCCTCCACCGTGTCCTCGAGCTCGACTCTGCCGGCTGGCGGCAGGGGAGCGCGAACGAGTGAGGAGATGGCCGTGGGGCTGTCACACACCGGCCGATTTCGGCACTTGTCCTTAGTAGGAGACCGGATCGAGCTGAAAGGAACTTGGCGATGAGCGGTCACGAATCTGCCCGCCGGCGGACCTTCTTGGAATGGAAGACGAGCAACGAAGGGAGGAACGGCGATGAGTGAGGCGTGGGCGCTGCTCGGGCTGTTCACGGCGCTGTGCGCCGTGGTGGTGGTGCTGAGCCGGCTACGGCCGGCAGGAACGCCGTTGTGGCACCTGGTCGGCCTGGCGGCCGGCGTCCTGGTGCTGCTGGTGAACGGGCCGGCCGACCTGGCGCAGGTGTTGGCGGTCCTCGTCGAGCTGCGCGGCTAGTGCGTACGGATCTGCGACATCCGTCCAGCTCGACCCGAAAACGCGACGTCGCGCCGTGCGAGCTGCACAGCGCGACGTCGCCGGGGTCCCGATCAGTCGGCCTCCTCGTCCCATCCGGGCGGGGCGGGGATCTCGACCTTTGTCAGCACGACCTGGTCGGGGTCGGTGAACGCGAGGTTCTCGAGCCGGCGGATCTCGTCGGCGTCGGTCTCGGTGTGACGCTCGATGCGGCCGTCACGGTAGGTGATGGTGATGCGGGCTGCTCGAGCTTCGGCGAGGACGGCCGCGCGGGTCTCCTCGGTCCAGCGCTGTCGGGCGGCCTGTCGGGTCATGCGGGCGGCCTTGCCGATCTCGGCGAAGCTGTGGCCGGCGTCGGCTGCGATCGCAACGGCGAGGTCGAGTCGGCGTCGGGCCTCGCGTACGTCGCGCTCGGCGGCCTCGATGGCCTGGATGGGGTCGGTGGGCATGGCGGTCATTCTCCTTCCGCGGGCTGCTTGTCGTCAGGCCAGCACGAGAGCGGCGATGACGAGCGCGAGGATGTGGGCGGTCTGGTCGACGTGCGCGGCTCCGCCGTGCTTCTGAAACTCGGTCTGGCGGGCGAGCTTCATCCAGGCGAGCACGCCGCGGCGGCGGTCGATGGCGGCGTGTGAGATCCCGATCCACGCGAGAGCTGCGCCGGCGGCCGGCGCGGTCAGCTCGAGCTCCAGGAGGACGACGCCGACGCCGAGAGCGAGCGCTGAGACGAGTACGTGGGTGCCGGCGTGGGTGAGGTTGGCGAGCCAGCCGGCGGCGGACTTCTCGGACTTGTACTTGGCTTGGTGGTCGGTCTGGAAGGGGTAGTCGGACAACATGTGTGCGGCGTAGAGCAGGACGAAGACGACGGCGAATGCGGTGCTCATGCGAGGGCCTCCTTGAGGAGCTCGATGTGGGCGGCGAAGATCTTGCCGCCGCGGCTGGCGATCGCGTCGACGAGCTCGGCGAAGGTGTTGGCCGGGAACCATGCGGCATCGCGGGCGTCATCCTGGCCGGTGACGGCGAGGGTGTGGCCGGGGTGCAGGTGGATGATGCCGGGGATGGTGACCATCCAGGCGTGGACGCCGGCGCGGGGGTCGGGGACGATGCGAGCGGGCAGCATGCGCTCTACGGCGCTGGTGGGCAGCTCGAGGCCGGTCTCCTCGGCCAGTTCGCGTACGCAGCCCTCGAGGGCGCTCTCGCCCTCGTCGAGGCCGCCGCCGGGCAGTGCCCAGCCGTGACCGTCGCCGCGCTCGATGAGGAGGAGGCGACGCTCGCCGGCGGCGCTGGTGAAGACGACCGCATCGCTACACACGGCCTCGCCCCAGTGCCACAGGTCGCCGCGGCCGGGCTTGAGGTCGGGGTTGTGGCTTGGGTTGATCGGTCGGCCGGCGACGACGTTGAAGGGCACCGCGGCGCGGGCCTGGCGGGTGGTCCAGTCGATGGCGCGGGGGTCGTCGCCGCGCAGCTCCGGGTCGCTCTTGGTGTTCGGGTCGAAGTTGGAGGTGGTGTTGTAGCTCATCGGTGTGTGCTCCTTGTTGGTCGCCGGCGGTGGGTCAGAGGTCGTTCGCGTCGTCACTGGGCATCGTGGCGGGGGTAAGCCGCTCGACGGCTTCCCGGAGGTACGTCAGCTCGGTGGAGACCTCGCCGAACGTGTCGGTGGCGGTGTTCTGGACGACGGTGGTCAGCTCATCCAGAGCGGCGGTGAGGGTGTCGATCTTGGCGGTGATGGCGTCGGTCTGCGCGGCGGTGGCGACGATCTGGCGGGCGGCGATCGTGCCCTCGAGGTGGTCGCGGCGCTCATCGAGGACGACGGCGATGGACTCGTTGATGACGCGGCTGGCGGCGAGCTGGAGGCGGTCGTTCATGGTTGGTGTGCTCCTGAGGTGGGTGCGCTTCCGGATCTTGCCCGGCGACAACTTATGTTGTCAGAAATAAGCGTAGGAGTGACAACATAAGTTGTCAACAGTGGAATTGGTGAAGCCGTGCGCCGGCGGGCCGGGAGCCGCGGCCCTGAAATAGGCCGGCGCCCCGCGACCAGGTGGTCACGGGGCGCCGGGTAGGTGGCTGTGCTCGAGGTGGCGTCAGCTCGCCTGGGCCTTGGTCCCGGTCCAGCGGTAGACGCTGCGCTCGCTCACGTTGCGGCCGTACTTCGCGCTGAGCCGGCGGGCGATCTCCTTGACCTTGTGGCCATCAGCTCGCAGCGCCGCGGCCTCGAGCTGGAGCTCGGCGGTGGCGGTGGTGTCGGCCTGGTCGCGCTTGGCTGGCGGGCTGGGCTCGGGTGCCGTCGACGCCGAGCCGCTGACCTTCTCTTCCGCGGGCATCGCGGGCACCTTGACCAGATGCGGCCGGGCGGGAGTCGAAACAGGCTCTGAGGGCTCCGTGACGGCCTCTGCGGCGTCCTGGACCGGCACGGCCGGGGAAACACGCGCGGGCAGCTCTGCCGGGCCGCGTACGGCGCTCTGAAGGTCCGCGGCGACCTGGTCGACGTCGGGCGTCGGCGCGAGCTGCTCGACCTGGATGTCACCGGCGGTGCCGGTCTCGATGTTGCGGGTGCCGGCCTGGAGGGTCCACGCGGTCTCGACACCGCCGGCGAACTCGCGGAACGCGTCGACGAACTTCGAGAGCTCGTCGCCCATCTGCTCAGGATCGACGGTGCGGCGGGCGACCCGCCCGGCGCGCTTCATCTCCTCGCGAGCCTTGACGAGCTTCTTCCGGGTCGCAGCGGTGCCGCCGTGCTCGGCGTCGTGGTGGAGCTTCCACGCGTCGTGGTAGTCCTCCACCGCCTCGAGAGCGGCGTGCATCCGGCCGCTGGCGCGAAGCTGCGACCAGCTCCGGCCGCTGGCGAGGTGCCGATCCCCGACGAGGACCAGGTGCCACATCAGTGCAGCCAGGAACGGAACGATGAACCGGAACCCGGCCGCAACCGCGGAGTGGTCCAGGGCGATCTCATGAGCCGCGGCGAAGGTGGCTGAGGCGCCAGAGAATCCCCACGTGAGCCCCAGCAGCAGCCCGTTGGGGCGCTGCTGCTGTGCGGCCTCGCGAGCCATCAGAGCGACGGTCACCAGGCAGATTTCGAGGACGCCGGCGAAGAGGTAGGCGGACACGGCGGTCATGCCGACCACATCGCGGCCGAAACCGACCATGGCGAAGTAGGCAGCGCCGGTAGCGATCGCGGCGGCGCCGGTCGCTCCGACGATGATGAGCCGGCGTGCCGGCGTAGCTGCGGGCTTTGCGGTGTTGCTGGTCATCGGGGTTCCTCTCCGAGAGCGGGGGAGTTTGAAGGGTGGGGGATCGGGCTAAGACTGTTTGGGGAAGTGGCTGTAGAACGCGTCTCGTACGTCGCGTGCGCGCTCGAGCTCGGCGGTGATCTCGGCGGGCACCAGGTCCTCGGCGTCGTCGCCGGCGTCGGCCTGGGCGTCGTCGGCAAGCGCGGCCTGCCATGCGTCGCCGGCGGCCGCGAGCCACTCGATGATGTTCAGCTCCTCGGACGTGGCGCTGTCCTCGAGCTCGAGGGTGAAGCGAGCCTGGATGAGCTCCTCGGGGACCTGGCGGTCGCGGAGGTCATCGCAGAGCGAGGCGAGCACGAGCCGCGCCGTGCGGGAGTCGATCGGGTAGTCCCAGAAGTTGCCGGCTTCCTCCGCGGCTCGAGCGATCCAGGCACGGCCGGGCGTCTCCTGCGAGGCCACGATCAGGGCGCCGAGGTCCGGGGTGTTGGAGCCCTGGGCGATCAGGGCGCGACCGAGAGCAACCGCGACGTCGTGCGCGGTGTCGATGTGGAGGGTCGGCGTGGACATCACATGCCGCCTCGAGGGGCAGTCTTGGCGGCGCGGTCGACGGCGTTCCGGAAGCGCTCGTTGTGCTTATAGATGGCGATCATCGCGCGGATTCGGGAGTTGAGCTCGATGCCGTCGTCGAACTTGGCCATGCCGAGGAACTTGAAGTCGTCGGGGTGGAGGTAGAGCGAAACGCGCTTGGCGTCGTCGGAGTTGGCGGCGAGCACCCGCACGGGCTCAGGAGCGGGCTTGGCGGCCGCGGCCTTCTTGGCCGGCGCCTTCTTCGCGGCGGGCTTCGCGGCAGTCTTCGCCGGCGCGCTCGCACTCTTCTTCCGCGGGCTACGGGTCTTCTTGGCGGGAGCCGGCGAAGCGGGCTCGTCGGCCACGGCCTGGACGACCGGGGCAGTCTCGGCCTGGGCGCTCTGCTCGTCCTCGGTCGAGCTGGGCTCGGGGGCGTCGACGACGGCGGAGAGGTTGCCGCGCTTGTGTGCGCTCATGATGGGTGTTCCTTCCGAGTTGGGTTAGCGCCGGCGGGCAGCCGGGAGGTTGAGCATGGTGCGGTACTCGTCGACCAGAGCGCGCTGCTCGGCCTCGAGGCCGCGGGCGTAGCTGTGCACGCCGGGCATGTCGATGACCGTCATCGCGGCCTCGTGGGCGTCGAAGTAGGTCGCGGAGTAGGTGATCAGGGTTTCGGCCACGACGACGGGCTGATGGTTCTTCCGGTTGCGCAACGTCTCGCGGTGCTGCATCGCGCGATCGCGGCGCTTGGTCGGCACCTGGTTGAGCACCAGGAGGTAAGGGATGCCGGCCGGGATGACCGCGGTGTCGATGCTCTCGATGGTGGCCTCGAGCTCGATGAACTCCGCCCGGCTTGGGATGACCAGAAGGTCAGCGATCGGCTTGCCGTCGTGGCCGGTCAGCATCGCCTCAAACGCGCCGGCCTTCGTGCCGGGCAGGTCGACGACGATGACGTCATAGTCGTTGCTGTGCCTCAGCTCGGGCAGGCGGTCGAGCTCGTCGACGGCGTCAGCCATGTCGAAAGGAAAGTGCTCGTCGCGGCCGCGCTTGATCAGACGTACCGCCGTGCGGACGCTGTCGGAGTTGACCAGGAGCACGCGCAGATCTTCGGCAAGGATGCGGGCGGCGGCGACGGCCAAGGTGGACTTGCCAACGCCGCCCTTGCCTCCGGATCCGAAGCCAAGGATCACCGTCTCGTCGAGGGTGCCTTTAGTTGCCATGCGCCACATGATACGCCGTTTGACGCTAAAGAGCCATAGTGTTTTAGCGTCAAACGGCGGCGTGTTTAGTGCTTAAACGCTCACCCTTCCTTCCGCGGGCTACGGGAGGTGTCGCACCTGGTCGACGGGGTAAGTAGAGCTGTGGCCGTCGTCGTCGAAGGCAACGACGATGAGCCCATCCGATCGAATCTCGGTGATCACGCCGTGGTGGTTCGGCTCGGGCTCTCGGCGGAAAGCCACTCGGCAGAAGTCACGGAGTGCGGCAAGGCCAGGATCGGTGACTTCGACGTGATCGCCAGGGGTGAATGCGGGCATCAGCTCGATGTCGTCGGGTTGCTGTGACCCGCTTCGGGGCGCATGACTTCGGCCCATGTGTCGCCGGCCAGGTGGAGCCACTGGTCGGCGGGGAGTTTCCAGCCGGCGGCTGCGAGCTGCTCGAGGCTGGCCGTCACGCGCTCGAGCTGAGCGCCGCGATTGATGAGGTCGGAGCGGAGCGCGGCGACCAGGGCAAGGACGGTGCCGGTGGGAAGCATGCCCGCGTTGTGGTCCTGGTCGCGGCGCTGGGCTTCCTCTGCGGCGAATTCGCGTCCGAGGGTCGTCCAGCCGTCGTTGTCGATTTCGGTCATGGGTGGTCCTCCGTTGTGATCAGTGGGGGTGACGAAGTGCGTGAAAGTTGGCCGGCGGGCGTGCCGCTCGGATGTGAGCTCGCGCTCGAGCACTCCCCATTGCGCCTTCTCGTACATCAGACACTCGCGTGTGTAGGTGTCCAGCGCCAACCGAGCGCGCGGAGTGCCTTAGCCCGGGCAAGGGTCGGAGCGGCATAGGCGAGGTCGAAGATTTTCCCGTCTGCCGTTGTCTGCGCCGGCCAGCGGCGGTAGTAGATGCTCGGCTCGGCCTGCATCCACCCGGGGGAGACGGCCTCCATGGCGACGACGATGGCGGCATCCTCGCCCCGCGGGATCGCCGGCCAGCCACCGAGCGCGTGAATCAGCTCGGTCCGGCCGGTCATAGTGGTGCCGAGGACCGGCATCTCTCCGGCGGCCTCGCCGTCAAAGAGCATCTGATCAGGCAGTAGGCCGGGGTCAGGGTCGCGCGGGCCGGGCACGAGAGACCCGTCTTCGTGAAGATCGATGGCCGGTGACACTACCCAGCCGACAGGCTCGCGCTCGAGTACCTCAATGTCGCGAGCGAGTGCGCCGGGCAGAAGAACATCATCGGCGTCGAGTGCGCGTACGTAGCGCCCGGTGATCCGTCCGGCGGCAAGCGTGCGAGCTGAGGCCGCGCGGCTCCAGGTGCCCATGCCGTAGTCGATCCGCGGATCGTCGGCCGCGAGTCGTTTGCGCGGCTCGCCGGTGGTGCCGTCCTCCTGGATGATCCACTCGAAATCCCAGCCGGCGGGCAGCTCCTGGTCGACGAGCGACTGCCACGTCTCGTTGAGGTAGTCGTCCTTGCCGGCGACGACTGCGGTGATGATCGAGATCTTCGGCATTCAGTCCGCCCATCGGGGAAGGTCGGTGACAAATTCAAGCTCGGTTCGGTCGCTCGGGTAGGTCGACCGTCCCACTGACACGACCCGCCCGTTGATGTCCTCCAGGACGCTGCTGGATACGAGCATCGGATCGGCGGTTCGCATGCCCCACTCTCTCGCCTCTTCGGGGGTCGTGGAGCGCGCTGTGACGGTGTTGATGACTCTGCCGATCTCGATGCCCACGCCGCGGAGCTGGTGATGCGTGCCGCCGTTCCAGGGCTCTGACTGCTCGTCAAGCAGGCGAGGGTCGGACTCGATGAGCTCAACGGGGAGCCAGCCGGTCGACCACATCAACAACGTTCCGTCTTCGGCGCTCCGGTACTCGTAGGTCCGCTGAAGCAGCGGAGTGCCGGCCTCGAACTGAGGAGTGTCTGTGTCGGCCGTGGTGCGGGCGTAGGTCGGCTTGAAAATCACCTGGTCCAGGCGTAGCCCTGTCCGGCGCTCGATCGACCCATCGAGCTTGGCTCGTTCTTCGTCGGAGAGGAGCGCGTTCTCCTTTTCCTCGAGCGCCTCGAGGCTGGAGAACGTGATGCGCGTGTGCGGCTGCCGCACGAAGACGCCGACGCCGGCTCTCGTGTCGACCAAGCCCTCATTGCGCAGTACCGCGACGGCCTGCCGGGCGGTGGCGTATGCCACGCCTGTGGACTCGGTGATCTCCGCGATGCTCGGGAGCTTCTCTCCTGGCTCGAGGCGACCGGTGCGGATGGCTTCGCGCAGCTGGGCCGCGATCTGCTGAAACGGCGGCCGGGCGTCGGACTGACTGATCTTCACAGGCTCCATTGTGCACTCCGTAACTAGTTGGCTTGCTTCCTTGGTACGCTGACTGCGTTGACCTAACTATCTACGTCATCTAACCTAGCTGTCAAAGCCCAACCACTCGGAGGTAGCAATGAACACACAGCACACGCTCAGCGAGGCCGCGAAGACGATCGAGCTCATGTCGGTGTCCGCCGATCAGCTCGCCGCGGTGATCGACTCGATGATCGAGACGGGCGAGGTGAGCACCACGGGCCTGGAGATCATCCGGGACACCCTCGGTGAGATCCACGTCGAGCTCGACCAGGCCGCCGAGGACGTCCGCGGTGAGCTTCGGGAGCCGGTCTACGTCCGCCTTGTCGGTGTCGCGGCATGACGGTGGTTATCGACCCGCAGGTCGTCCGCGTCTCTGGCGGCGACTTCTGGCACGTCGACACGGGCCGGGCTGGTCTCGGCTCCTACGCGCGTACGGCCTGTGGTCGGCGCCTGAGCCGCTGGCACCTGATGGCGCCGCAGCGGCTGTCCAACGTGAAGCGCGACGCGGTGTGCACCGGGTGCATCCGGGCGCTGATTCGAAAGGGAGGCAAGTGATGGAGTGGCTGACTGAGTCCCTGAGCCTGGGTGAGCACCTGGTGCAGTGGGGCGTGTGTGTGCCGATCGCGGCTGGTTTCGCGGTCGGGATTGTTCGGATGGCCGTGCGCGGCCAGCGTGAGGGCCGGGTGATCGCGGAGCGCGGTACTCAGGTCGCGAAGGTGGTGCCGTTCCCGCGGCCGGCGACGTCTGAGGCGCCGGGTAGCCCGTGGGGTGACACCGAGGTGTCGCACGCGAATCTGCGGGGCGTTGGCTCGCGCTGCGGTAAGTCGGTGAAGGTGGCCGGCGACGGCGACCAGCTCGCCGTTGTGCTGCGCCTTCCTTCCGCGGGCCTTGAGGGCACTGAGCGCGGCGGGTGGTTCGCATGAGGATCTGGAACCGGAAGAAGTCCGCGCCGTCGATGGTCGAGCTCGACGACGTCCGTGACGAGCTGGCCGCGACCCGCGCCGGCACCGTCATCCTCGGTGCCGGTGAGTCCGGCCCGATGACGCTGGACCTCGAGCACTCTCACGTGCTCGTCGTCGGCGGCTCGGGCACGGGCAAGCGGGTGCTGATGCGCTCGATCGCGGCTCAGGGCATGGCCCACGGCGAGGACGTCGTGATCCTGGACGGCACCGGCCGCCACCGTTGGGCGGCCGGGCACCCGGACGCCGCGTACGCCGCGAGCACCGCGGAGATGCACTTCCAGCTCGTCCGCCTGGGCGAGGAGCTGGCCGACCGGATGGTTGCCGACAACGATGAGCTCTACGCGATGCGTCGCGTGCTCCTGGTCGTCGAGAACCGCGGCGAGCTCGTCGAGGCGCTGCGCTGGTTCTGGGAACAGAACCGCACGCCGGCCGACCCGGCCGGGTCGCCGGCGGTGGCCGCCCTAGCCGCGCTCGAGTGGGCCTCGCCGCTGCTGCGCATGCACGTAGTCGCCGCGGTCAACTCGCCGGCGGCGCTGCCGGCGGCCTCGCGCTCTGCCTACGGCGTACGGGTCATCAGCGCCCGTGTGAACGCGCAGAGCTGGGCGGTGGCCTCTCGGGGCCTCCCGCGGCCGCTGGACGCTGAGAGCGACCGTCGTGGCCGTTTCTGGGTGGCTGTGGGTCAGACCGCGGCGCCGGTTCAGGCGCTGTCGCTGAGCGAGGACGAGTCGCGCCACCTGGCCGCGGCGGTCATCCTCTCGGCCCGCCGGATCTGGGGTGCGGCATGAGGATGAACGTTCGCGAGTACGTCCGTAGGGACAAGGACGGCAACGACGTCAAGGTCTCCAAGCACTCGAAGAACCACAAGGGTTCGAAGCCGAAGACGAAGCGTAAGACGTTGGCCGGCCGTGGCTGGGGCAACGTCGTGGCCGCCTGGAGGGCTGGCCGGAAGAAGAAGAAGTGGACCGCCGCTGCGCTCGGTGTGCTCGGTGTCGTCGAGCTGGGCGCCTACTTCATGTTGCAGACGACGAGCTTCGCACTGCTGACGCTCGTCGTGGTTGCCGGCCTGGTCGCGCTCGTGGCCAACGTTGCCGCCGGCGGGAGGGGACTGAAGCGATGAAGACCGAACGTCACAGCGACGGGTCGTTCCTGGGGTGGCTGATTCTGCTGCCTTTCAGGTTTGTGCTCGGCGCCCCGCTGATGGGTGAGAACCCGACCAACTCGACCTTTGTCTCTGACGGCACGGGTTGGGCTGCTGGCCACCGCGGGACCTTCTTCCAGCCTGAGCCGCTCAAGTGGCAGCTCATGGCTGGATGGAAGCGCGCGCTGTGGCGTGATGTCCCGCTGGTCCTCGGGATCGGCGGTTGGTGGGCCTGGTCGCAGGCGCCGGTGCTGACGTGCGCCGTCGCCGGCCTGGCCCTTGGTGTGCTGTTCGAGCTGGCCGTACGCCGCCACGAGCTGAGCGGCCACCTCGAGGCCGTTGAGGCGCTGCACGAGAGCCTCGCCGGCCCGCTGGGCTGGGACTCGACCGTCAAGGCGCGCCACTGGCTCCACATCCCGATCAACTACAAGGACGAGGACGCGGTGATCCGCTGCGACCTGCCGGTCAAGCTCTACGTCGGTGACGACGAGGCGAGCCCCTTCCAGACGAGCAACTCGGTACGGCAGCAGATCAACGCTTTCGTGTTCCAGCGCCTGGGCCTCAACGGCGCGGAGATGACCTCGACTTACCACCTGGCCGGCGCCAACCCGCACGTCGAGTACGCGCACCTGCCGAAGGTCCCGAAGCGGGTCACGCTCTCCGACATCGAGGAGGCGATCGAGAAGGCCGGCGGCTCTGAGCTGATCCTCGGTCTCGGCCGGTCGAAGTCGGTCATCATGATCGACCTGGACGACGACGCCCCGCACATCATGCAGAGCGTCGGCTCGGGTGGCGGTAAGAGTGTGCAGATTGCGCTTATGGCCTCTCAGGTCCTGGCCCACGACGGCCGGGTGCTGATCCTCGACCCGAAGGGCACCAGCCACCGCTGGGCGATCAAGCACCCCAACGTCCTCTACTGCCGGAGCATGCTCGAGATCCACGAGGGCCTGATGGGCCTGGGTGCCGAGATGGGCCGCCGCCAGGAGGCCGCCCGCGAGGACGAGGCCGCGATCGCGGAGTGCCCGCGGGTGCTCGTCGTGGTCGAGGAGCGCAACGCGCTGATGGAGCAGCTCCAGCCGTGGTGGGACGAGTACCGCGAGGACTGGAAGATCAACTACACCGCCGAGACCGGCGAGAAGCCGGTCAAGGATCTGCCGAAGAAGTGCCCGAGCATCTCGGTGCTGCGCACGGTCTCCTACATGGGCCGCGAGCCTCGCCTTCACCTCCTGAGCGCGGCTCAGCAGGCCACGGCAACCACGATGGGCGGCGGCGCCTCTCGTGAGTCGTACGCGGCCCGGATCATGGGTCGCAACACCACCCCGCAGACCTGGGCATTCCTCGCGCCGAACCTGACCGCTCGAGCGACCGACCGCAAGGGCCGGTTCTTCCTGGCGATGCACGGCCTGTCGGTCGTCGAGTTCCAGGGTGCGGTTCTCAGCCCGAAGGAGCTCAAGAAGCTGTCGATGAAGTGCTTCAAGGATGAGGCCGCACAGGCCGCCGCGGAGCTGCGCCCGGCGGCGCTGTTCTACCGCGAGCCGGGCGTCACCGTGGGCGAGGTAATCGCGCCCTCGAGCCCGGTTCCGGCGGTGGTTCCCGGCGTGGTTGTCTCTGAGATGTCCTCTGTCCCCGTCGTCTCCACGTCCGGCTCTGACCAGGGAAAACAGGTGGAGACGTCCTCGGTTTCGCATCAAAACGTCATGACGTCAAAGCGTGATAGCGCCGAAAACGTGATCCCGTTTGACCGCCCCGTATCGCTGCGAGACGCCGTCGATCAGGGCATCGTCACCACGGGTCTCGGGGCGCTCAAGAAGGCCGCTCAGCGGCCCGGTTTCCCGCCCGTCGCCGAGAAGCGCGGCAAGACCCACTGCTACAAGCCGTCCGCGCTCCGTGACTGGGAGCAGCGCCGCCCGATCGCCCGCCCGAAGCCGGCGCCGGCGGCCGCCCCGAAGGCTGAGGAGGGCTCCGCATGAGCGTTTTGCGGCGTGTCACCGCGACATCTGCGCCCGCCGACCCCTACGTTTTCGTGCATGACGACGCAGAAAAGGCAGGGGGAGCCCTGGTCACTGACCGCGATCGCGAACGCGTCAGGTCGGTCACTGTCGGGCGTGCGTGTGCTGGCGATGCGGCTGCTGCCGGCGGAGCTCCTGGAGGAGCGCGCTGGCCGTGGCGGCGCATTGCAGTTGCCGGAGTCGGTGGCGCTGGCGCTGGTTCCCATCTTGAAGGTGGGCGCGCTGACACCACAGTTGATCGACGCGTTGAAGGAGGACCCCGCCATGGCGAAAGCTGCGGCGGACGGGCTGGCAGAGCTGGCGGAGCTGGCGACGATGTTCGCCATGTCAGCCGATGGCGAGGCGGCCTAGATGAGCTGACAAATGAAGTGACCCCCGCTGCCGTTGGAAGCGGCTACGGGGGTCAAGAAACCAGGGTGCTTGCCGGCGGCCTGGGTGTTTGCGTCACGAAGACAACGAAATGAGAGTAGCAGTGACATCTGCTCCAATGACAGATCCCGTGTCGGACGGATCGTCCTACCGCCGTGTGATTGACGCCCTGGTCGAGGCCGGCGCGATGGTCGGCACGCCGGGCCGGTCGCAGACCTATTGCCTGTGTCCCGCGCACCCTGACCATGACCCGAGCTTGTCGGTGACGTGGCTTGGCGACGGCCCCAAGGGCGGCCGGGTGCTGCTGCGTTGTCAGCTCTCCTCGCCGTGCTCGACTGGCGACATCGTGGCGGCGATCGGGTTGACGATGTCGGACCTTTTCGACACCCCTCCCTTCCGCGGGTCGGGTGTGGCGAAGCCGATGGCGAAGCGGCCGGCGAAGCCCGTGGCGAGTGGCGAGGTTCGCCACATGGCGAGTGGCGACGATGGCGAACCGGGTGGCGAACCTCGCCAGGTGGCGAAGGCGATGGCGAAGCCGGTGGCGAGTGGCGGAGCTGGTGGCGGTGGCGAGGCTCGCCTCGAGCTGGTGGCGACGTACCCCTACACCGACGCCGAGGGCACGATCCTCTACGACATCCGCCGTTGGCGCGGTGGCGTTGCGAAGTACAGCGCCCGGAGCTTCGACAAGAACGGCCGCCCGCGGAAGGGGATGCCCGCACCTGCGCGCCGGGTGCTGTACCGGCTGCCCGAGGTCCTGGCCGCTGACGTCGTCTACCTCAACGAGGGGGAGAAGGACGCCGATTCGACCGCTGAGGCGCTCCAGGAGGCCGCTGAGGGCTCCGCGGCGGCCACGTCGGCACCGTTCGGCGCCGCGGACACCGAAGGCCGCGCAAAGGCCGTCTGGCTGCCCCAGTTCACCGAATCGCTGCGCGGCAAGCTCGTGCGGATCGTCGTGGACCGCGATCGCGCCGGCTATGCCCACGGCCTGCACGTGCATGACGCAGTCGTCGACGTCGCCGCGGCGGTGGAGCTCCTGGAGCCGGCCGAGGGTAACGACGCCACGAACCACCTCGAGGCCGGCCGGACCCTGGCGGAGCTGGTGCCGCTGACGCGTGAGGACCTGGTGGCGAAGCTGGCGGAGTTCGCCACGGCGACGCCCGCCGGCGAAACCGGCGGTGGCGAGACTGGTGGCGACGGCGAAGCCGATGGCGACCCGGCCGAGGTGGCGAACCCGGTGGCGAAGCAGGTGGCGACGTCCGGCGAGATGGCGAAGGGCTCGCCCGCGGTTGGCGAAACCGATGGCGGAGCTGATGGCGAAACCGGCGCCGAGGATGGCGAGGCGGCGAAGGTCTACGAGTTCCCTCGCCAGCCGCCCGCCGGCCGTGCGGGTGTGCCGGTCTTCGAGGAGCGCGCCGGCCGGCTCTACGAGGTTCGGTGGAAGAAGGACAAGAGCGACCGGTGGGTCGAGGACCTGGTGGAGGTGCTCGGCTGCGATGTGCAGATGGTGACCCAGGTTCTCGGCGGCCTGGTCGGTGATGAGGAGGCCGACAAGGCCGCGGCCTCGAAGCTCGAGCGGTTCGAGCTGGTGGCGCGCCACCCGGAGACGGGTGAGGAGCTGCTGCTCAGCGTCGAGGCCAAGGAGTGGCGAAACGGCGACTGGCTCGAATCGCTGTGGCCCGATGTCGAGTACTCGACCACCCGCGACGGCCGCGCCAAGATCGCCCGCGCCGTCCGACAGCGCTCGAAGAACGTCACGCGCATCGCTGAGCACAAGGCGACCGGCTGGCGGGATCTGCCGGGCCTGGGTCGCGCGTTCGTCCACGCCGGCGGCGCGATCACCGCGACCGGCCTGGTGCCGACCCCGACGCGGTTCGTCGGCCCGCCGAAGAACTACTACCTGCCGGCGCCGCCCACCTCGCCGGCGGAGCTCGAGGCGGCCGCGGCTCACTCGATCGGCCTGTTGACCGACGACGAGCTGCTGCCGCGCATGGGCCTGGTCCTGGCCGGCGCGGCCTACCGGGCATGCCTGGGCTACTCGGAGTTCGTCCCCGTCTTCGTCGGCAACCCTGGCAGCGGCAAGACGGCGTTCTCGATCGTGCTGGTTCAGCACTTCAGTGGCAGCCGGATCAAGAAGTCTCGCGAGGCCAACGTCCAGATGGACCCCGAGCACGGCGGCACGCCGAAGTTCGGCATGAAGCTGCTCAACCGGGCCGCTGACGTCGTGATCGCCTACGACGACTTCGCCCCCGACAAGAGCCCGCTGGAGGCGGCCTCGCGGATGGGCAGCTTCATCCGAGCTGCGTTCAACGGCGCCGGCCGCCCGAAGCTGGACCGCACCGGCGACCCGATCGAGGGCGAGCCGCCGCGGGGCATGGCGCTGCTGACCGCCGAGATGCTGCCGTCTGTGACCTCGGCGCGTGAGCGGATGCTCAACGTCCCCTCGCAGTGGGCGAAGGTCGACCTCGCCAACAAGCACACCCTGATGCGGTTGCAGTCGGCGGAGGCCGCGGACGGCCGCGCGGCGTTCCTGTCGGCGGTGATCCAGTGGGCTGCCCGCCGCGACCCGATCAAGCTGACGGAGTCGCTCGAGCGCTGGCAGCTCCTGGCCGCTGACCGCCTGGCCGGTCTCGGGTTCGTCACCCGTACCTCCAACCACGTCTCGCGGCTCTACGCCGGGTGGCGGGTCGCTGCTCAGGTGATGATCGACGGCGGCGTCTGGACGGAGGCCGAGGGCAAGGAGTTCGTGGCGTCGAAGGTCTGGCCCGCGTGTATCGAGGCCGCCCACGCCGACTCCGACGCGGACGAGGAGCGCGACCCCGGCCGCCTGTTCCTGCGGCTTCTGGGTGAGTCGCTGATCGGGCAAGACGGCCATGTCGTCGACGACGCCGGCAAGGTGCCCGAGGGCCTGGAGCCGACCGCGTGCGGCTGGCGCCCCGGCCTGGCTGATGACGTGTTCCTCCCGAGCGGCGTCCGGATCGGGTACGTACGCCCGAACCCGCGCACGGGTGAGCTGCGGCTGCTGCTGCTGCCGAAGGCCGCGGCCGCGGTGGCAGCGAAGTCGGCAGAGCAGGCCGGCCTCAAGCTGGGTCTGACCGTGCCGGGAATCTCCCAGGCGCTCGCGGCCGCTGGAGTGGGTCTGCTGACCACGACGGAGGGCAACAAGACTCAGCTCATGGCCCGACGTCGGATCGCCGGCATCCTCGAGCGTGTGTGGGACCTCCCGCTCTCGGCGGTGTGGGGATCGGGCGAGGAGACGCCGTACGGCGACGAGGACGGCGGCAACGATGGGCCGCCCGATGGTGGCGGTGACGCGCCGGCGCCGACGACGTCGCCGGGTGGTGTGGTTGCCAAGCTCGAGGCACCGGCGGCATGCGCCGGCTGTGGTGAGCCGGCCTCGCACACCCTGGACGGGGTGCCGCTGCACCTGGGCGAGTGCGACGCCCCGGGTACGGCGCCGGCCGTGGCCGTCTCCAACGTGCTGCCCCTTCCTTCCGCGGGCGAGGATGTGCCCGCCGCGCCGCTCGAGGACGACCCGCTGCCCCTGCCCGAGGAGACGCCGCCGGCTGCCCCTGCCGAGGTGCCCTCGAGCGCGCCGGCCGCGACGGCGACGCCCGCCCCTCGAGCTCCTGGAGCTCGTCGAGCTGCGCGCGCCGCTGCGCTCGACATCGACCCGGCCGAGGTGAGCGAGGCTCAGACCTGGGCGGCATCGGTGGGTGAGGAGCTGACCGAAGATCAGGCCGCCGACGTCGTACGCCGCTTCCACGAGGTGACCGGCTGCCGATGGAAGGGCTCGCACGGCACGATCCGGGCGCTGCTCGATGGTCACACCAAATGGCCGGGCGCGAAGGCACCGGCGTCGGCGGACCTGGACCTGTTCGAGGATCTGCGCCGCACCGATGCTTTCTGGAAGGCGCGGACCTGGATCACGACACCGGGCGACCCGGCCGAGAGCTCGACGGTGAAGGCTGCCGACGTCAACGCGCAGTACGTCGCGAGCGCGGCGAGCGTCGAGCTCGGCGAAGGCGACCCGCTGCACTACGAGCCGGCCGACGAGCTGCCGGAGAACCTCTACAAGCTGCCGGGCTGGATTCGGCTGGGTGCCGACGTCGTCGACGCTCCGCACAACCTGGAGTTGCTGGCCGACATGTGGGTGCCGATGCCGCTGGCGGTCTACCTGACCCGCGATCACGGGCGCGAGCTGGAGGTCTCGGAGGCGCTGGTGTGGCCGAAGCACCGCCGCGCGCTGAAGAACCTGGCCAACCACTTCGGGCGCTGGTCGGCTGAGCTGAAGGCCGACGAGTCCCCCGCCGGCGGCTACGCGCTGCGGATGGTCAAGAGCCTCTACACCAAGAGCTTGGGCGGCTATCTCGCCTCCGAGAAGGGCCTCACCCCGCCGGCCTGGCACCGGCCCGACTGGGCGCTGCTGCTGAAGGCTCAGGCCGAGGCCAACATGCTGCGCAACCTCGACAAGCTGCCCGCCGGCTGCATCCCTCGAGCGAAGTACGCCGACACGGTTTTCGTCGAGATCACCGCGGATGCTGACCTGACGACCTGGCCGAGTCTCGACCCGGTCCAGCCGGGCCGCTTCAAGCTCGTGCCCGAAGACACCCCACCCGTCCCGGCCCTCTCCTTCCGCGGGCTCAAAGCCACAGCGGACGCGTGGCGGGTCGCCTACGAGGCGGTGCACGTGCCCGCCGGCGCGGCTGAGCTGGAAGGGGCACAGGCATGAGGACGAGCTCGAGCCAGCCCCGGAAGGGAAAGCCCGGCGGCGGTGCCGGCGGAGGCCGCGGCGGGAAGTCCGGCGGCAGGACCGGCGGCGGCAAGCCGTCAACGATGCTGGGTGGCCTCTCGGCGAAGATGGGCCTTGCCGACCTGGCGAAGTGGGCAGCCGACGCGGCCGAAGCGACGGCGCGACGAGCTGCTGAGGCGGCCGGTAGCACGGCGCGACAGATCGAGCAGGCCGCGAAGTCCGCCCGGGCGGGCGCGATCAAGGACACAGCGGCCCGCGCCGGCGTCCAGGCTCAGACAGTCCGTCGATGGGCTCGAGGCGCTCAGAAACCCTCTGCGGAGACGGAGCAGGCCGGCCGGAGCAAGGTGCAGCGGCACATGGGCGGCGCTCGCGCGATCCGGGCGAGCCGGATGGCCGGCGTGAAGTCGATGAGCCCGGGCAGCGTGACCGTGGTCATCAAGACAGGGCCGATGGCCGGCCAGTACGAGACCCGCGACCTGGGCACGGTCTCGATCGCGCGCTCGACGGCGGAAGAAGTGGCCGCGCTGATCGAGGCCGGCGACGACGATGCCGCCGCGGAGCTGCTCAGCGATGCACTGCTTGACAAGTACGGCGAGGACGTCGGCGGCCTGTCCGGAATCATGAGCATCACTGAATTCCACGGCTCGCCCGAATGGTTCTTCTGATGCTAAAGAACTAAAGCGCTATGGCGGCGGAGCCGTTATAGCGCTTTAGTGGGTCCGGGTTTATTGCATTAAGGCATTAAGACGGTTTACCGTCTTAATGCCTTAATGCTTTCGCGCTTTAGCGCGAAGAAATCGCTGTGACCTGCGGAAACGCTGGAACTTGCGCGGGCACGGGCTTTGCCCTCGGCGGAGCCGCGGGCTGTTGCGGCGGAGCCGCCAGAG
>NZ_JACIXG010000094.1 GCF_014360585.1 Nocardioides sp. | reverse complement strand
GTTGTCGACTCCGCCTTGGGTCTCTTGAGCCCACTTCTGGTAGAGCGTGCTGCTGCCGTCGCGGTAGAGCTTGACCTCGATGCCGTACTTCTCGGTGAACGCCTTGGCCCAGGCAGTAGTCGCGGACTCTGTCGTACCGGCGTAGAGGCTGACCTCACCTTCTGCCTGAGCCTTCTTCACCAGCTCTTCCATACCGCCGGCGGACTCCGCGTCCACCGGCGCGGATTCGTCGGACTCCCCGCTCGAGGACCCACATCCGGACAGGGCCAGGACAACGGTTACAAACGCGGCAAGAAGCCACTTGCTTCGTCTCACTCGGATCAACCTCCTATGACGACAGCAGAACGAGTACCGAGATGGACGCTGCCGACTCCACCGTCGATCCCGAGAGGTAGGTGACGAGGCCCTGGGAGGAGCTGAGATATGCCGAGCTCGCGAGGACCTCCTATCGCCTCTCACCGCCGGGCACGTGTGATGCCTGTCACTGTCCTGCCAAGTTAGGTCAGTCCCCCAGCCGCCGAAACCACACGCCTGCGACTGGGCCGATCAGCCCGGGCTTATCGGTCTGGCGCATCGCGGTGCACCCACGGACCTCTGCGCGCGGACAGCTGCTCTTATCGGTCGATCACCGATCTGCATGTGGTTTGCAGGCCTCGGTCGTTGACCCCTCGTTCGGGCGATTGAGACGATCGTCACACCAGCAGCCCGAGCGGTCCGCGGCCCGATGAGCCGCCCCGACCCTGGCCTCCGCAGCTGGGTGAGCGGTGCACACCCGCCGCTTCTAGGTCGACGAAGGAGTTTGGCATGCCCGAAAACCCTCTCCCCGCCGGAAGGTGGCGCGGCCGTCTACCGAGCGTCATCGCTGCCCTCGGCACCGCCCTCGCCCTCGGCGGCGGCCTGCTCACCGCAGCCCATGCGGAGCCGACGTCGTCCGCCGCGGCGCAGGCCGACCGCTCGGCACCGCTCGGCCTGACGGTGAAGACGCCGTACGGCGCCGTACGCGGCCGCGAGCTCGATGGAGCTCAAGCGTTTCTCGGCATGCCGTTCGCGCAACCGCCGGTCTACGACCTCGCCTGGAAGGCCCCGGTCGAGCCCGAGCGCTGGAGCGGTCTCCGCGACGCCACCGAGCAGGAGGCCGCGTGCCTGCAGTTCCAACCCACGGGCGTCAAGAACGACCAGCCGACCAGCCTCGACTGCCTCTACCTCGACGTCTACCGACCCAGCCGCATCCGCAAGGGAGAGAAGCTCCCCGTGCTGGTCTTCTACCACGGTGGCGCGGGGACGCAGGGGTCCGGCGTCCTCTACGGCGGTCAGACCATGGCCGACCGCAACGACGTCATCGTGGTGAGCACCAACTACCGGCTCGGCGCAGCAGGCAACCTGGCATTGCCTGGACTCGACGCCGAGAACGCCGCCGCCGGCGGAAACTTCGCCCTCCTCGACCAGGTCGAGGCGCTTACGTGGGTCCGAAAGTCGATCGGTGCCTTCGGAGGCGACCCGAGCGACGTCACCGTCTTCGGCCAGTCCGCCGGTGCCCGGGCGGTGTGCAACCTGCTGGCGACGCCGTTGGCCGAAGGGCTCTTCGACAGCGCGATCATGCAGAGCTCACCATGCCTCGGGGGTGGGACCACCCAGGCGAGGGCGCATCAGAATGGCGAGGCGTTTGCCGACGCCGTCGGATGCGCTCCGGGAGACGAACAGCTCACCTGCCTGCGCAAGGCGTGGCCGGCGAGCCTGGTCCAGGCTTTCGCGACTGACCGGCCCAGCGGGTACGTGGGAACCTCGGCCCTGCCGCAAGCCTCGGGGGACGCCATCTCCTCCGGCAACTGGAACAAGGTGCCGGTCATCGTGGGCAACACCCGGTGGGAGCAGAAGCTGCAGAACCAGCAGCACGCCGACATCTCCGCCGCGGAGTACGAGGCGATGGTGATCGACCAGTTCGGCGAGACTGCCGGCAGGATCGTGCTGGAAGAGTACCCGGCGAGCGACTACGAGCGGCCCTTCTATGCTCTCGCGGCGATGCGGACCGACGCCGGCGCCGGATGCACCGTCGACGTCAACGCCGACCTGTTCCTCGGCCAGGACGTTCCGGTCTACCGTTATCACTTCGACGACCCGACCAGCCCGACCCTGTTCGGGTTTCAGCCCGAGGGCATAGACATGTCCAGCGCCCACAGCGGCGAGCTGGCCTATCTGTTCGACTTCACCCTCGGCGACCGGCCGTTGACCGCACAGCAGCAGAAGCTCGGAGACTCGATGCAGGCATACTGGGCTGCCTTTGCGCGCAGCGGCAAGCCGCAGGCCAAGGGCGAGGTCACCTGGCCGCGCCACACCGCCGACGGTGACAAGGCGCTCCGCTTAGCGCCCCGGATCGAGGTGATCACCGGGCTCCGCGAGCTCCACAACTGCGAGTTCTTCGAGAACCTGCCGTAGTCGTCGACCCAGAGCCTGCCCCGAGCGCTCGCCCGGGGCAGGCTCCATCTCATCTCACAGGAATCGGACAGCAAGCCCACGGTGGCCCCGAAGCCTGGTCGGCGATGTTGATCCCATGACCACCAACATCACACGTCGTACCGCCATCGCCGCCCTCTGCGGAGCACTCCTCGTCGGGGTCAGCGCCTGCGGGGCAGACACCAGCAGCTCGTCTGCCATCTCTTCGTCCGCAGGAAGTCCCGCCGACACGCCCCCGGGCGGAGCCGGCATGAGCAGCAGCACCACCGACGCCGCTCAGGAGCTCATCGACGCCGGCATCGCAGACGCGTTCACCCAGGAGACCTTCAACGACTCTGAGACGGGCGAGGCCTTGTCCTACAACATCTTCCTGCCCGCCGACTACGACCCGACGAAGGCGTATCCAATGGTCCTCTACATCGCCGACTCCAGTCTCGTCGGACAGGACGTCACCGCGCCGCTCAATCAGTACGGTGCGCTGATCTGGGCCAGCGAGGCCGAGCAGGCCAAGCACGAGAGCATCGTCGTCGTACCGGAGTATCCCTCGGTCATCATCGACGACCACGGCAGCTTCACCACCACCGACTACGTCGACATGACCGCCCGCCTCGTCCAGAACATCGGGGACGAATACAACGTCGACACCGACCGCGTCTACGGCACCGGCCAGTCGATGGGCGCCATGACCGTGATGTACCTCGCCGCGCAGCAGCCCGAGCTGTTCGCCGCGGAGCTGATCGTCTCCGGCCAGTGGGACCCCGACCAGCTCCAAGGCCTCACCGAGGAGACATTCACCTACGTCGCCGCCGCCGGCGACGAGAACTCCAGCGGCGGCCAGAGCGACGTGGAGGCACTTCTCGATGACGCCGGCGTGGCGTACGCGACCGGCAGCGACTGGGACGCGACCTGGGACACCGCAAAGCTCGACGCCGCCGCACAGGAGATGTACGCCTCAGGCGACGCCGCGAACTTCGCCACCTTCGCAGCAGGCACCGTCCTCACCGCCAGCGGACAGTCCGCCGACTCCTCCGGCGCCGGCAGCAGCGAGCACATGGCATCCTTCGAACCTGCCTACAAGATCGAGGCGCTTCGTGACTGGCTCTTCGAACAGTCCGCCGCCTGACACGCTGTCGACCCGGCCCGTACAGCACAAGGAGACCTGACATGGCCAACATCCATCGCATCACCCGCCTGTCCGTCACGCCGGTCAAGGGCCTTCAGCTGCACCACCCGAGTTCCATCGAACTGACCGCGAACGGAGTGGCCGGCGATCGCACGTTCGTCCTCGTCGACGAGAACGGGAGGCTGCAGAGCTGCACGCACAACCAACGCCTGCTCGAGCTGCGTGCGGCCTACGATCCTGCCCGGTGCCACTTGACCATCCGCCGGGGCAGCGACGTCGTGGCCGACGGAGTCATCAGGGCAGGCGGCGATGTCCGGGTAGATCTTCACGGTCTCCGCAGCGTGTCGGCTACCGAGATCGCGGACTCGTCCTGGAGCAAGTTCTTCTCCGACCTCATCGATAAGCCGGTACGCCTCCTCCGAGCACTGGAGCCGGCCTTCGACGTACAACCGGCGACGCTGATCGGAACCGCGTCCAGCAGTGAACTCGCACGGCGCTCTTGCCTGGGGAATATCGATGCTCGGCGGTTTCGCATGCTCATCGAGTTCGACACAGACGAGCCGCACGTCGAAGACTCCTGGGACGGAGCGATCCTGCGGGCGGGATCGGCGGTCCTGCGCGGCGGCGGCCCGGTCAAGCGCTGCGCCGCAACCACACGCAACCCGGAGCACGGTGAGATCGATCTTCATACGCTGCGGATGATCACCGCATATCGGGGACGCCGGCAGACGGTCCTCGGTCCCGGTGCGACTTTCGGCACCTACGCGGAGGTCCTCGAGCCAGGGACGATCAACGTCAGCGACACCCTGTCGGTCATGAAGTGACCGGCACGCCATAGACGGCTTAGCTCTGCCGTCATGACGCACCGGTCGGAGAACCCCCAGGAGGGCGACCATCAAGGTCGACGCCCCGGGGGCTGGCGGAAACCACCGCTCCGTTCGCTACGCGAGGTGGGCGGCCAGCTCGTCGGCGACCTCGGGGTTGTCCGCGAGCCAGTCAGCGGCCGCCTCCTCCTCCTCGCCCTGCTCGTAGTCGTTCACGATCATGCCCTCGATCGTGCCGAACTCCTCCTCGGTGAGCGTGAAGTTGCTCATCATCTCGGCTACCTCGGGCTGGTCATCGGAGAACCCCTCACGAGCGAGCACGTGCAGGTCCTCAGGCTCGCCAAACGCGCCCTCGGGGTCCTCGAGGGCCTTGATCGGGAAGTTGAGGTTCGCCCAGAACGGCTTCCACATCGTGATCACAATCGGTTCCTCGGCTTTGGTGGCCTTTCCCAGTTCGGTCAACATCGCCGGGGTGGAGGAGAGCTGGAGCTCGAAGTCCTTGTCGAGCCCGTAAGCGGGAACCACGTCTTCCTTCGTCATCCGAGTAAGACCGGCACCAGGCTCGATTCCGGTGATCGTCCCGTCGAACTCGTCGGCGTGCGCGGGAAGGTCGTCGATGGAATTGATGTCCTCCATGTAGTCCGGCACCGCGAGGAACGACGTCGCGCCCTCGAAGAAGACACCCAGGTCCTCGAGATCCTTGCCGTAAGTGTCCATGTAGGTCTTGTGCGTGAGCTCTGGCCAAGCCGACGACAGGACGTCGATATCGCCCTTGGACAAGGCGGTGTACATCGGCGCGTTGTCGTTGAGCTCCGTGATCTCCACGGTGTAGCCGTTGTCTTCCATGACGTTCTTGAGGACGTACGTCGTCGCGGACTGGTCGGTCCACCCGGGGATGACGCCCATGGTGATCGTCTTGTCGGCGCCATCGGCGCCACCGTCGCTGCCACAGCCGGTGGCCACCAGCGCTACGGCGAGCATCGCTACGCCGAGTCGGGCAGGCACGGACAGGTGTCGTTTGAACATGGTCGGTTGTTCCTCTCTGGGCTCTGCCGGGGGCAGGGCGGGGTGTTGCGCCTAGGCGCCGATCTTGGTGTGGACGTCGGATGCCGTGACCAGGTCCTCCGACCCGTCGGGCTGGTTCTCGTCGGCAGCGACTTCGCCGACGTCCGACTTCGCCTTGCGACGGAACCTGCCGAGATGGCCGCCCTGCCCGAGCGCCGCGGTGACCCGGTCGAGATAGACCGCGAGGATGACGACAGCGAGACCGGCCTCGAAGGCGAGCCCGAGATCGCCGGTGGCGATGGCCGCGGTGACCTCACCGCCGAGTCCGCGAGCGCCGACGAGGCCGGCGATGACCGCCATCGACAGAGCCAGCATGATGACCTGGTTGATCCCCGCCATGATGGTCGGCATCGCGAGTGGCAACTGCACGCCGAAGAGAGTCTGCCGGGGGGTCGCGCCGAAGGCTTGAGCAGCCTCGACGACCTCTGCATCGACGTTGCGGATACCCAGCTCGGTCAGTCGTACGCCAGGTGCGACGGCGAAGATGATGGTGGCGACGACACCCGGGACGTAGCCGATGCCGAAGAGGAAGACCACCGGCACCAACCACACGAACGCCGGCATCGTCTGCATGAGGTCGAGGGCCGGGCGAACCACCTTGCTCGTTCGGTCGCTGCGCGCGGCGAGCACGCCCAGCGGGATCCCGATCACCACGGCAACCACCGTGGAGACGAGCACGAGAGCGAGGGTCTCCATGGCGGTGGCCCACTGATCCATGCCGATCACGAGCAGAAGGCCCACGAGCGCCACCGCAGCGATCCGCCAGCCGGAGACCAGCAGCGCGAGCAGCGCGAAGATCAGGGCCATCAGTACGGCTCCGGGCGCGTCGAGTGCCGTGACCAGGCCCTCGACGGCGACGTCGATGACCGTGCTGAACGCGTCGAAGAGCCACTCGAGGTTCGCGGTGACCCAGTCGAAGACTCCTTCGAACCAGTCACCGACCGGGATCCGCGGGACGTTGACGAACTCGACTGCACTCATCGTGCGGTCACCTCCATAGGGGTGGTGTCGGAAGCAGGATCTGCGCTCGCGTCATGGGCCGCGTCCGCGGCGAGCTGTCCGAGTGCCTGCAGGAGCGTTGCGCGGCTCAGGACGCCGACCAGCCTTCGTCGGCTGTCGACGACGGCGAGGTCTCCCTCGCAGTCGGCGCACGCGCCCAGCACCTCGGAGAGTCGGGTATCGGCGTCGACGGCGGCGACCGTGCCCGCCACCGGCTGTCCGAGCAGCCTGCCGTCGCCGGCGGCCGGGATGGTCATGACGGAGCGGGCAGTGAGGACGCGGGTACGGTCGACGTCCTGGACGAACTGGGCGACGAACTCGTTCGCCGGCTCGTTGAGGATCTCCTCCGCTGTGCCGTTCTGGACGATCCGACCGTCACGCATCATCGCGATCCGGTCGCCCAGGCGCATCGCCTCGTTGAGGTCGTGGGTGATGAACAGGATCGTCTTTCCGAGCTTGCTCTGGAGTTCGACGAGCTGGTCCTGCATCTCACGCTTGATGAGCGGGTCGAGGGCGCTGAACGCCTCGTCCATGAGCATGATGTCGGTGCCGGCAGCCAATGCTCTGGCCAGGCCGACGCGCTGCCGCATGCCTCCGGAGAGCTGTTCGGGAAGCGACCCCTCCCACCCCTCGAGCCCCACCATCGCGAGGGCTTCGGTCGCGCTGCGCTCGCGCTCCGCGCGGTTGACGCCCTTGAGCTGCAGCCCGTAGGCGGCGTTCTCGCCGACGGTGCGGTGCGGCAGTAGCGCGAAGTGCTGGAAAACCATGCTGACCTTCTCGCGCCGCGCCGTTCGCAGCTGCTTGTCGTTCATCTTGACGATGTCCTCGCCACAGACGGTCAGCTCGCCGGCCGTGGGAGCCCACAGCCCGTTGACCATGCGGATCAGCGTCGACTTGCCGGAACCAGAGAGTCCCATGACGACGAAGATCTCACCTTCGCGCACCTCGAAGCTCGCGTCGATGACGGCTGCAGTGAGTCCGTCCTCGCGCAGTTCCTCGCGAGTTGCACCCGCCTTAAGGCGCGCGACGCCTGCTGCGGGACGCTTTCCGAAGACCTTGTAGGTCCCATGAGCCTCGATCGCGTTCATAAACTCCGACTCCAGTCGTTGATCGCTGCACCGCTCGGGCTACCGTGTGGCGCACGTCTCACAATCTGTGATCACAGATCAGACTAGGTGTGGCTTAGAACACTGTCAAGGGTCCGATTGGAGCCGAAACGAGGCTTTGACGTCGGCGAAACACCCCGAGGTACGCGCCGCGCGGTCGCCAACAGAGCGGCGCTCGCCTCGGTTCGAGAGGCGAGCGCCGACAGGTCCTGACGCCCGTGGCACAGCGGCCGGGGCGGGTGACGGGGCCTCGGTCAGGCGGAGGCGACCGCCTCGTCAGCATCGCTCTTCTCGGCCGCCAAGCGCCGGCGGATCTCCTCCGCCGCGACCTCGAGGGAGGCGTCGGAGGTGGCGACGGCCGCTGCCGGGTCGTGCGCCCGGGCCGCCTCGACGAGATCGCCCTGATAGCGCCAGAGCACTTCGTTGGAGGTGCTGGAGTCGAAGGTCGACTTGATGCCGAGCGTCTTGTAGGCGCGGCACTGGACCCACAGATTCTGGATCGTCTTCACCAACACCGGGTTGCCGCTCGCCTCGAAGAGCGCGGTCAGCACCGCCTCGTCGCGGCGCAGATGATCCTCCAGCCGGCCCTCGGCGATAGCTGCGCGCATGAAGCCGTACTCGGCCTCCATGCGCGCACACCCTTCGGCCGTGATGCGCTCCGCGCCGAGGCGGGCGGCCTCGCGCTCGAGCACCTTGCGGACGTCGTAGACGTGGATCAGCTCCTCGAGCGTGAGTCCCTTGACCACCGCGCCCTTGTGTGGCTCTCGCTCGGCGAACCCGCCCTCTTCGAGCCGCCGGATAGCCTCTCTGACCGGCATCACGCTGGTGCCGACCTGCTCGGCGACATCCCGGATGCGCAGCCGGGACCCGGCTGGCAGCTCACCGCTGACGATCGCCTTGTGGAGGACGTCGTAGACCTGGTCCGCAAGAAGCGTCGGCTGCAGCGGCTTGGAGAGATTCACAGGTTAAGAATAGATCACTTATCACAGTCTCGGGCGGTCACAGGGCAGCTCGTCATGTTGCCTGGCCTAATCCCCTGCGGCACCCTGAGCCTGAGTAGCCAGGTGGGCACGGATGCGGGCCCTGGCCTCTTCCAGCGACTCGTTCGACGCAGCGAGCGCGGCCGCACCGTCGCGATCGCGCGCGGCGACGAGAAGATCGTGCTGATGGCGCCACAGCGAGTCGTCGGTGGATGCCTCCACGGCACCGACGATCTTGTAGGCGCGGCACTGACGCCACAGGCCGGTGATGGTCGAGACGAGCACGGGGTTGCGCGAGGCTCGATAGAGGGTGGCCAGGAATGCTTCGTCGAGATCGAGCATCTCGACGATCTGCCCCTGCTTGATCGCCGCGCGCAGCTTCTCGTACGTCTCCTCCATCGACTCGACCTCGTCGGCCATGATCCCGGCGGCGCCCAGACGTGCCGCCTCGCCCTCCAACAGCAGTCGGGTGTCGTAGACGTGGAGCAGCTCCGCAAGGCTCAGCTCCTTGACCACGGCTCCCTTGTGTGGCTGGCGCTCTGCCAGACCGGACTCCTCCAGTCGACGGATCGCCTCCCTGACGGGCATCACACTGGTGCCGACCTGCTCGGCGATATCTCGGATCCGCAGTCGGGAGCCAGCCGGGAGCTCGCCGCTCATGATCGCGTCATGGAGGACGGCGTGGACCTTGTCCGCCAAGAGGGTCGACTCGACGCGCGTTGAGATGCTCACAGATCAAAGATACGCATTCAGGGCCCCCGCGCCC
Organism: Nocardioides sp.; assembly: GCF_014360585.1. Lineage (GTDB taxonomy): Bacteria > Actinomycetota > Actinomycetes > Propionibacteriales > Nocardioidaceae > Nocardioides. The sequence continues at coordinate 10,139 of NZ_JACIXG010000094.1, read as the reverse complement.
GCAGAAAGAGCAAAGATCTCACTCTTGCGTGATCTGTGATCACACTTTAAGTTGTGGTGCAGGCCACGTTCTTCGCGCACCAGCGACGTGGCATCCGCTCGCCTCAGACCCTTCGGAGACTGGTATGACCACCACCCAGAACCGCCCGACCGTACGTCGTTCCGAGACCTCGCTCATCACCGCGGCTGACCTTCCGCCTCACGGCCACTTCGTCAACGGAACCTTCCAGGGCGGACAGGAGGCCGAAGCGTTCGACATCGTCGACCCGGCGACCGAGGCGCTCATCGCCCGCGTTCCCAACGGCGCGGCGGCAGACGTCGAGAATGCCGTCCAGGCTGCGCTGGCGGCGAAGGCCGCCTGGGGACGGCTGCTCCCCAAGGCTCGCTCGGAGGTGCTGCACGCGATCGCCGACCGCATCGCCGAGAACGCCGAGGTTCTCGTCCGCCTCGAGGCCGCGAACACCGGCAAGCCGATCAGTGCGGCTCGCGACGACGTGGACGGCACCGTCGACACGTTCCGCTTCATGGCCGGAGCGCTGCGCGCCACCACCAGCATGGCAGCCGGCAACTACGCCGAGGACCATCTCTCCCTGATCCTGCGCGAGCCTCTCGGCGTCGTGGGAGTCGTCACACCGTGGAACTACCCCCTGCTGATGGCGGCGTGGAAGCTCGCTCCGATCCTGGCGGCCGGGAACACCGTTGTGATCAAGCCGTCCGAGCAGACCCCACTGAGCACCCTGAAGCTGGCCGAGCTGATCGCCGACCTGATTCCGGCCGGCGTGCTCAACGTCGTCACCGGGCTCGGTCCGGTCGTCGGCGCCGGCCTGACGGCCCACCCGGACGTCGACATGATCGCCCTGACCGGTTCGGTCAACAGCGGCAAGGCCGTCGCCCGTGGCGCGGCCGAGTCGCTCAAGCGCGTGCACCTCGAGCTCGGCGGCAAGGCACCCGTCGTCGTCTTCGAGGACGCCGACCTCGCCGAGACCGCTGCAGCTCTGCGTGTCGCCAGCTTCTACAACACCGGCCAGGAGTGCGGCGCCGCCTGCCGGATCCTCGTCCAGGAGTCCGTCGCGGAGGAGTTCATCGGTCATCTCACCCGCGAGGTCGAGGCGATCGTCGTGGGCGACCCCGGCGCCGGCGAGGACGTCGAGGTCGGCCCAGTGGTCTCGAAGGCGCACTTCGATCGGGTCGCCGGCTTCCTCGAGCGAGCAGCCGCTGATGGTGTCCGAGCCGCGGCCGGCGGCGCCGTCCTCGAGGGTTCCGGCTACTTCGTCGCGCCGACGGTGCTCGTCGACGTACCCGAAGGTGCCGAGTGCGCCCGCGAGGAGATCTTCGGCCCGGTCGTGACCGTCGAGACCTTCGCCACCGAGGAGGAGGCCGTACGCCGCGCGAACGACACCCGCCTCGGCCTCGCGGCCTCGGTCTGGACGGAGAGCGGACGCCGCGGCCACGATGTCGCCGCTCGCCTGGACGCCGGCACCGTGTGGGTCAACGCCCACCTCGTGCTCGCCAACGAAGTGCCGTGGGGTGGCTTCAAGGGGTCCGGGTACGGCCGGGACCTGTCGATCTACGCGCTCGACGACTACTCCCGCACCAAGCACGTCATGCACAACCACGCCCGCTGACGCGAGCTGCCGCCCTCCCCTCCCCCGGATCCGTCCGAGCAGAAAGAGACACGCGTCACCTCTTGTGTGATCTGTGATCACAAGTTTAGAGTAGTGACACACCGCACACCCAAGGAGTTCTCATGAAGGATGTCGTCGTCATCGGCGCAGGTCTCGCTGGCCTCTCCGCAGCCTGGAGGCTGCGCGCCACTGACCTGCTCGTCCTGGAGGCCGACGAACGCGTCGGCGGCCGCATCCAGTCGCAGCGTCGCGGCGACTACTGGCTCAACTGGGGCGGCCACGTCTTCGCCGGCACGGAGTCCTCCACCGAGGAACTGCTCAACGAGACCGGTGTCGAGGCCGTCGACGTCCCCGGCTCGCTGCAGGCGCTCTCGATGAACGGCACGCTGATCCGCAAGGGCCACATCGCGACGTATCCCCTGCGGATCAAGATGCCGATGCGGGACCGTCTCGCCACTGTCCGCGCCGGTCTGAAGGTCGTCGCGGGCGTGGCGAGATACACCCGCGTCGTCCGCAAGCGGGCCGGCGAGACGGGCGCGTCGCGCCAGCAGCGCATCTACGACTTCGCCAACGACCAGACCTTCGACGACTACGTCGGGGAGCTTCCCGAGGACGCGGCCGCGCTCTTCAAGACCACCGTGACCCGGTCGGCCGGCAACATGGACCAGATCTCCGCCGGCGCCGGGATCGGCTACTTCAGCCTCGTCCTCGGCTTCGGCCAGGGCCTCGGTCGCGGCATCGTCGGTGGCCCGTCGACGCTGACCCATGCGGTCGCGGACACGCTCGGCGATCGACTCCAGCTCGGCGCCGCGGTCACGGAGGTCGTCAACAAGCCGGACTCCGTCGTGGTCCGCTACCGCCAAGGCGGCATCGACCACGAGGTGGAGGCCCGCTGCGTCGTGCTGGCCACGACGGCCGACGTATCTCACCGCGTCGGTGTCGACCTCCCCGCCGACCTGCGCCACGCCTTGGGCCAGATCAAGTACGGGCCCCACGTGAGCACCGCGTTCCTCACCAACGAGACCACGCCGCAGCACTGGGACGACATCTACGCGATCGCCGCCCCGAAGCGCTCTTTCGCAATCGCGCTCAACCAGGCCAGCATCGTCCGGGGCAACGAGACCGTCCGCAAACCGGGCGGCTCCTTCATGACCTTCTCCCCCGCGGCACTCGGCCAAGCGCTCCTCGACCTGCCCGAGGACGAGGTCATCGAGACCCACCTGAAAGACCTGTCCGAGGTGCTGGGGACGCCCGACTTCGCGTCGACCGTCGTCGAGGCCAAGGTCGAGCGGTGGGCGGTTGCTTCGCCGTACAGCTTCCCGGGCAGGGCCGAGCTCCAGCCGACCCTCCTCCGCGGCGCCGACCGGGTCTTCCTGGCCGGCGACTACCTCGGGACGCTCTACACCGAGACCTCGATCACCACCGGCTTCCACGCTGCCGACAACGTAAAGAACGTGCTGACCTCCGACCGGGAGCGTTGCGCACACGTCACCACCACCCCCGAAGGGAACCTCGCATGACCACCGAGCTCCGCGGCGTACTGACCGCCCTCACGACCCCGTTCAACTCCGACGAGACGATCGACGTCGCCACGCTGCGCAAGGTCGTCGACCGCTCCATCGACGCAGGCGTCAACGGCGTCGTCGCCGCCGGATCCACGGGTGAGGTCGGCTCGCTCTCCTCCGACGAGCGCCTCCTGCTCGTCGACACGGTCATCGAGGCGACCGCGGGCCGTGTGCCCGTCGTCGCACAGACCGGTGCGACCACCACGGCTGAGGCGATCCGGCTCTCGCAGGCGGCCCAGAAGAGCGGCGCCGACGTGCTGATGCTCCTGACGCCGTTCTACGAGCCGCTCTCCGAGGCCGAGACGGTCGCCTACATCAAGGAGGTCGCAGGCTCCGTCGACATCCCGGTGATGCTCTACAACATCCCGCCGGTGACCGGCGTCAACCTCGCGCCCGACGTCGTGCGCTCGCTCGCGACCGAGGTCGACAACATTCGCTACATCAAGGACTCCAGCGCCAACTGGGAGCAGGCGCTGACCCTGATCCACGACCACAGTGACGTCATCGGCACCATCGTCGGCTGGGACGTCTACGCCTACAGCGCGCTGGCCGAGGGGGCCGTCGCCGTGATGGCCGGGGCAGCCAACGTCGTTCCCCGCGAGCTGGTCAGCGTCACCCGTCTCATCGCGGAGGGGGACCTCCAGAGCGCGCTGGCCGAGTGGAAGCGCGTCTACCCCGTCATCGCCCACCTCTTCTCGACCGGCTTCATCCCGGGCATCAAGGCCGGTCTCGAGCTGCAAGGACTTCCGGTCGGGATCCCCCGCCGTCCGCTGGCCCCGCTTGCCGACGCGGACGTCGAGGGCCTACGCGTCCTGCTCGATGCCCTTGCCAAGGAGGAGGTCTGACGTGGATGCCGCGACCGACGTCCTGGTAGGCATCGCCAACCTGCTCTGGTCGGCGCCGATGGCCTACGTGGTCCTCGGGCTCGGTGTGATCCTGACCGTGGCGATGAAGGGCGTGCAGTTCCGGCGCATGCCGGACATGCTGCGCCAGCTCCGCGAGGACAACCACGCGGCCGGTGGCCTCTCCTCCTACCAGGCGCTCGTGATGGCGCTGGCCAGCCGGGTCGGTGTGGGCAGCATCGCCGGGGTCGCGACAGCGATCGGCGCGGGTGGGCCGGGAGCGCTGCTCTGGATGGCCGTCACCGGTCTCGTCGGCTGCACCGTCGGCTACGCCGAGGCCACGCTCTCCCAGACCTTCAAGCGTCGGGTCGAGGACAAGGATCGCCGTGATGCCAACGAGGACATCGGCGGCATGCCGTACTACATCAGGTACGGCCTCAATCTGCCGAAGGTCGGCGCGCTGGTCGCGCTGCTCGGCCTGGTCGGCTACGGCTTCCTGTTCCCCGGCTTCCAGGTCAGCACGATCGCGGCCAGCTCGAACCGCGCCTTCGGCGTCCCTGCCGTGGTCCCCGCGCTGCTGATCACCGCCATGATCGCGGCGGTCATCTTCGGCGGCACCCACCGCATCGTCAAGGTCACGCAGGTGCTCGTGCCGTTCCTTGCGGTGGGCTATCTCCTGCTCGCGATCGGCGTCATCGCCGTGAACATCCAGGCGGTCCCCGAGGCGATCTCGCTGATCGTCCGCTCCGCGTTCGGCCAGGAGCCGATGCTCGCGGGCATGGCTGGTGCGGCCATCGCCTGGGGTGTTCGCCGCGCCGTCTTCGCTTCCTCCAATGGCCTGGGCGAGGCGACCTTTGCGGCGGCCGCAGCTCGCACGTCCCACCCGGGCAAGCAGGGGCTGGTGCAGACGTTCAGCATCTACATCGACGTACTGCTGATCTGTATGGCGACCGGCCTGATGATGGTCGTATCGGGCGCCTACAACGTCACCGATGCCTCAGGCACGGTCCGGATCGACAACCTGGGCGACGTTCCCGTCGGCCCGAACTGGGTGCAGGCCTCGATCGACACGCTTGCCGCCGGCTGGGGAGCCGGGTTCGTGGCGGTCGCCGTGCTGCTCTTCGGTTTCGCCTGCCTGCTGGCCTACTTCTACGTCGCCAGCTCCAACCTGCTCTACCTGCTCGACGGCAAGACGTCGCTCGGCTGGTCCCGGGTGCTGAAGTTCGGCACCCTCGCCATCGTGTTCATCGGCGGCATCGTCCCGACGGAGATGATCTGGGCCATCGGCGACATCGGGCTCGGCCTCATCACCTGGGTGAACCTCGCCTGCCTGGCCCTGCTCTCGCCGTTGGTCTACAAGATCTACCGCGACTACGAGCGGCAACGCCGCGCAGGTCTCGACCCGGTCTTCGACCCGCAGGCCCTGGGCATCAAGCGGGCAGACTTCTGGGAGCGGACTCCGGTCACCACCGCAGATGAGACGGTACGGTCCGCCCGCGACTGATTCGTCGGGCCGAGCCGGCGCCCACCCAAGCCGGCTCAGCCGCCAGCAGCTCCCCGGTTCAGGGCCGCACAGCCCGACGCCGGGGAGCTGCTGCATCCTGCGTGGCTCCCGCCGCCTCCGCCATCACGTCGCCGAACAGCCGGGCGGCGGGGGTCAGCGTGGCAGGCTCGACGATGAACATCGTGGTCGTCGGTCGCTCATCGATACGGGCCACGCTGACCGCCGTCGGGCGGAACGAGGACACCGACTCCGGAAGCAGCGTGAACCCGACGCCTGCGGCCACGAATCCGAGCGCGGTCTCCTGGTGCACCACCCGTGCGCGGACCTGTGGAAACTCCTGACCGTCGAAGACCGGCCGGATCTCGGCGACGAAGCCCGGCATGTCCCGACCGGGGAAGAAGATCATCGGCTCCGCCGCGAGCTCCTCGGCGCTGACCGACTCCTGGCCCGCCAGCGGGTGGTCCTCGGGAAGGCAGGCGACGATCTCCTCGGTGAAGAGCCGCCTGCTCCGCAGATCGAGCGTGGCTGCCTCACCGCGCACGATCCCGATGTCGATCGAGCCCTCGTGAACACGCTCGACCTGCTCCGCGCTGGTGAGAGGCACCAGCTCGAGCTCGAGATCGGGCGCGACCTCCCTCATCCTGCGGACGGCGCGAGGCAGGATCGAGTAGCTGGCCGAGCTCGGGAAGCCGACGCGCACGCGGCCGGCGCGTCCGGCGGCCACCTCATGGAGGTCGACCGTGGCGAGGTCCACCTGTTCGATGATCGCGACCGCGCGCCGGTAGAGCTCGGCACCTACCGGCGTGAGCCGAACGCTCCGGGTGGTCCGCTCGAAGAGGGGAAAGCCGATCTCTCGTTCGATCCGTTTGATCTGTGCGCTCAGCGGCGCCTGGGACATCTGGAGCCGTTCGGCCGCACGCCCGAAGTGCAGCTCCTCGGCCACGGCCACCACGCACCGCATCTGTCGCACGTCCATGCTGATCATCCTAGGCGCGATTATGCCGTTTCTCGACACAATCCTTGCTCTATTGGTGTTGGACGCACTGTGCTATCAGGCGGTGTACTCGATACATGACCACTCAAGCTCCGGCCCGTAAGGCCGTCATCATCGGCGGCGGCCTGATCGGCCTCTCCATCGCCCGCGCGTTGACCGAACGCGGCCTGAACGACGTCGTCGTGCTCGAGCGGGGCAGCCTCGCCGGCGGCGGCACCGGGAAGTCGTCAGGCATCGTGCGTACCCACTACGGCGTGCCGTCGATCGCGGCGATGGCCTGGCGCAGTCTCCCCGTCTTCGAGCAGCTCGGGGCCGAGGTCGGCTTTCGGCAGACCGGCTACTGCGTGCTCGTCGGCGAGGAGAACGTCGAGCCGCTGCGGGCCAACACCGCGATGCACCAGGGCCTCGGCGTGGACGTCGAGCTGATCGACCGCGAGCGGCTCCAGGAGCTGTGGCCGATGATGAACGTGGACGACGTCGCCTTGGCCTCGTACGAACCCCGCGGCGGCTTCGCCGACGCCACCCAGCTCGCCCTCCAGTTCGGCCAGCAGGCCCGCGCCAACGGGGCCAGGATCCGACAGAACGCCGGGGTGGCCCGCATCCTCACCGAGGGCGACAAGGTCACCGGCGTCGAGCTGCTGGACGGCGAGGTCGTCGACGCCGACATCGTCGTCACCGCGGCCGGATGGTGGTCCGGCAAGCTCATGGCCGACCTCGGCATCGACTTCCCCGTAGAGGCGTATCGCTCGGAGCTCCTGATCGTCGACGCGGGCGAGCGGCTCCCCGACCTGCCGGTCGTCTCGGACCTGGTCAGCCTGCAGTACTGCCGCGTCGAAGGCGCCGGGCAGTTCCTCGTCGGCAACAGCGATCACGAGGACTTCCAGAAGAAGTTCGTCGACCCCGACAACTATTCCAACATCGCCACTGAGGCCGGCATCGAGAAGTACGCCGAGAAACTGATGCACCGCTTCCCGGGATTCCCCGACCCCTCGGTCACCCACACCTACGCCGGCGTCTACGACGTCCCGCCGGACTGGAACCCGGTGATCGCCCCCGTCGGCGGCATCGACGGCCTCGTCCTCTGCGCCGGCTTCGCCGGCCACGGTTTCAAGATCAGCCCCGCGGTCGGTGACCTGGTCGCCGACCTGGTCCTGACGGGCGACAGCACGGACCCCGACATCCCGGCCTCCGACTTCCGACTGGAGCGTTTCGCCGAGGGCACGCCGCTCTCGAGCCTGCACCCCTACGTCGGCGCCGGCGAGATGCGCTGACGTGGGCCGACTGCTCGACCCCACACGGGTCACCCCGCAACCGTGGCTCAACGGTGCCGGCTTCACCCGCGAGCTCGCCTCCGCATCGGCGCCCGACACCGGACTGCTGTGGCGGATCAGCGTCGCGGATCTCGACTGCTCCGCGGACTTCTCGCCGTTCCCGCGCCTGAACCGGCTCTTCGTACCGCTGGGACCGCTGCGGCTCACCGTCGATGGTGAGCCACGCGTCTGCGAGGCGGGCGACCAGGTGCGCTTCTCCGGGGAGGCACGGGTGAGCGCAACGGTCCCGGCCCCGACGAGGGCCCTCAACGTGATGACCCGGCCCGGCGCATATCGAGCGGAGGTGCTCCTCCGTTCCCACGACGGCACGGTCGCCGGCGGATCGACCGTGCTCGCCACAGTCATCCTCGGCAGCCTCGCTGCCGACGTCCATCTTGTGAAGATCAGTGAGGACTTCCATGACTGAGCATCAGCGAGACACCGTCAGCGGCCTGCTCGCCGAGATCGCCGACGTCGGGCGAGACGGTCGGCGGGGTGGCTATTCGAGGCCGGTCCACTCCCCGCCCGAGCACGAGCTGCGCGAGTGGTTCGTCGAGCACGCAGAGCGCCGCGGCCTCGACGTCGAGACGGACCGCAACGGCATCATCTGGGCCTGGCACGGTGGCGTCGGTCCCGGTGCGCTGGTGACCGGGAGCCACCTCGACTCGGTCCCGGGTGGTGGTGCCTTCGACGGCCCCTTGGGCGTCGCTTCAGCCCTCGTCGCCTTCGACGAGCTCACCGCCCGCGGCGTGACCGACCGTCGGGCGATCGCCGTCTTCCCCGAGGAGGAGGGCTCACGCTTCGGGCTAGCCTGCCTCGGCTCGCAGCTGATGACCGGCGTCGTGACGCCGGAACACGCCCTCGGCCTGAAGGATGTGGACGGCCGGACCTACGCGGAGGTCGCCCGCGCGAGCGGGTTCGACCCGGAGCGCTTCGGCGCCGATCCCGAGGCCCTCGGCCGCATCGACACCTTCGTCGAGCTCCACGTCGAGCAGGGCCGTGGGCTGATCGACCTGCAGCGACCGGTCGCAGTGGCCTCCTCGATCCTCGGCCACGGCAGGTGGCGGATCACGGTGGAGGGCGAGGGCAACCACGCCGGCGCCACGCTGATGGCGGACCGTCGCGATCCCATGGTCGCCGCGGCGCAGATCGTGCTCGCGATCCGGTCGCTGGCTTCACTGGTGACGGATGCCCGCGCGACCGTCGGCCGGCTGATCCCCACTCCGGGGGGAACCAACGTCATCGCCTCCCGGGTCGACGTCTGGCTCGACGTGCGCCACCCCGATGACACGACGGTCCAGACGCTCGTCGAGCGGATCCGGGAGGCCGCGACCCTGCTCGCCGCGGAGGAGGGCTGCACCGCCACCCTCGTCCAGGAGTCTTTCAGCCCGACCGTCGACTTCGACGCCGCGCTCCGCGATGACCTCGCCCGCGAGCTCGGCAACGCACCGATCCTCGGCACCGGCGCCGGTCACGACGCCGGCGTGCTCAAGGAGAAGGTGCGTACGGCGATGCTCTTCGTCCGCAACCCGACCGGCGTCTCCCACTCCCCTGCTGAGCACGTCGAGGATCCTGACGCCGAGGCCGGCGCCGCGGCTCTCGCGGACAGCCTCGCCTTCCTGAGCGGCCGGTGACCCGATGACCATGCCATCTCCTACGACGCCGCCTCTTCGCGCGGTGGACGCGGCTGTCGGAGACGCCGCCAGGTGTCACTGCGGCGAGCTGTTCGACACCTGCTCCGGCTGCGGCGCCTCGCGCTGCGCCGCCTGCGAGCCGGTTCGTTCCGAGGACTGTCTCTGGGGTGTGTGAGATTCAGCCCCGAGACAGCTCGACCAGTCGTGCATGGACGTCGGCGGGGATGTCGAAGGTCGGCGACACGGGCTTCTCGATCCATACCGACGGGTCCGCACCCGACTCCTCGGCCCAACGCTCGAGCTGAGCGGCGAGCTGCGCCGGGTAGCCCGGCGTGAGCGTCTCCGGCGAGACGCCGATGATCATCGCACCGACCCCCGGTGAGCGCTCACCGGCTTGGAACGGCGGGGCGTCGCTGGAGAAGGTGCCGCCCGCGATCGTCGCCAGCAGCTCCACGAGCAGCGCGATGTTGCCGCCCTTGTAGCCACCGAACGGGAGCAGCGCACCGGCGATCCCGGCAGCGGCATCGGTGGTCGGCGCACCGCTCGGGTCGACGGCTACGCCTGGGGGGATCGGCTCGCCCCGTTCGGCAGCCGCCCGGACCGCGACCCAGGCCGTCGCGCTGCTGGCCTGGTCGACGAGCAGCCGTCGGCCGTCAGGGAGCGGCA
>NZ_JACIXG010000093.1 GCF_014360585.1 Nocardioides sp. | reverse complement strand
CCCGTCGCGAGCCCGCGCTGACCTGGTTGTGAAGCTGTGGGTGGCCTATAGACCACCCTCAGCTTCACAACCCTGCTGCTAATGCTTCCGGGGCAGCTCGACCGAGACCCGCAGCCCACCCCCGGGACGGGCGAGCACGGCGAGGTTGCCGTCGTGAGCGCGGGTGATGCTCTTGACGATCGCCAGCCCCAGACCGACGCCTGCCTGGTCTCCGTGGATGCGCTGGGTGCCTCGCTGGAACGGCTCGGTGAGCGTGGCGACGAGCTCGCGAGGGAGCTCCTCGCCGGTGTTCGCGACGGTGAGGACAACGCTCTTCTCGGTGGCGACGACGGTGACCGACACCGACCCGCCCTCGGGCAGGTTGTGGACGATCGCGTTGTGGATCAGGTTGGTCGCGACCTGCAGCAGCAGGGCGGGAGAGCCACTGACCGAGGCCTGGTCGCCAGAGGTCTCGATCCGCACCCCGCGGTGCTCGGCAAGCGGCAGCAGCGTCTCGACCGCCTCCTCGACGACCAGCGAAAGGTCGACCGGCTCGCGGGCGAAGGAGCGCTGGTCGGCTCGGCTGAGCACGAGAAGAGCCTCGGTCAGGTCGATCGCCCGCGAGTTGATCAGGCGCAGCCGGTCGACGAGCGCCTCGACGTCGCGGTCGGGGTCCTTGCCGGCGACGTCGAGCAGCGTCTGGGTGATCGCCAGCGGCGTACGCAGCTCGTGGGAGGCGTTGGCGGCGAACCGCTGCTGCTCGGCCACCTGCGCCTCGAGCTTGGCGAGCATGTCGTCGAAGCCGTCGGCGAGCTCACGGAACTCGTCACCGGGACCTTCGAGTTCGATGCGGTGCGAGAGCGAGCCGCCCGCAGCCGTACGCGTGGCCTCGGTGATCCTGGTCAGCGGGGCGAGCATCCTCCCGGCGAGGATCCAGCCTCCCACCAGCCCGAACACGACCAGGCCCGCCATCATCATGGCAGCCCTCGGCACGAACGCACGCTCGAGGTCGGAGCGGTTGGGGACGAAGGGTGCGCTCGGCCGCCCGGGCTCCTGCGGCCATTGCACCCACACACCGTCAGGGACATAGCGCAGCAGGAAGACCCACACCACGGCGAGCAGCAGGACACCGGTGACCACGATGACGCCGGCGTAGCTCAACGTCAGCTTGAGCCTGACGCTCATCCCCGGGCGTCGGCGACCCGTCTCGCTAGGCGTCGACATCGATGCGGTATCCCACGCCCGGCACGGTCGCGATGATCGCCGGCTCGCCGAGCCGCTTGCGCAGGGCGGAGACGGTGATGCGTACGGCGTTGGTGAACGGGTCGGCGTTCTCGTCCCATGCCCGCTCCAGCAGCTCCTCGGCGCTGACGACGCCGCCCTCGGCCGCGGCGAGCACCTCGAGCACGGCGAACTGCTTGCGGGTCAGCGCGACGTAGCGGCCGTCGCGATAGACCTCCCGCCGGAACGGGTCGATCCGCAGGCCGGCGATCTCCCGCACCGGCGGCCGGTTGTGGGCGCGCCGCCGGTCGAGCGCCCGCAGCCGCAGGACCAGCTCGCGCAGCTCGAACGGCTTGGTCAGGTAGTCGTCGGCACCCAGCTCGAACCCGGAGGCCTTGTCGTCGAGTCGGTCGGCGGCGGTGAGCATCAGGATGGGCATCCCGGTGCCGGAGGCCACGATCCGCTTGGCGATCTCGTCGCCCGAGGGACCGGGGATGTCGCGGTCGAGCACGGCGATGTCGTAGGCGTTGACGCTCAGCATCTCCAGAGCCATGTCGCCGTCGCCGGCGATGTCGGCGGCGATCGCCTCCAGCCGCAACCCGTCCCGGATCGCCTCAGCCATCAACGGCTCGTCCTCGACCACCAGCACCCGCATGCCAATGATCCTAGGTCGATGACATATCGCCGATGTATCCGAAACGGCATACGTCCTGACGACATCCCAGCCGGTTGACTGGCATGGTGACCTTCACCGTCAGACCGATCAGTTCCACCGAGCACCTCGACCACATCAGGTCGCGGCGCTCGGTCAGCTTCCAGCAGACCCCCGCCTGGGCCGCGGTGAAGACCGAGTGGCGCAGCGAGTCGCTGGGTTGGTACGCCGGCGAGCGGCTCGCCGGGACCGGGCTGGTGCTGCACCGGCCGGTGCCGCGACTGGGCTACACGCTGGCGTACCTTCCGTGGGGTCCGGACATCGACTGGTCCGGCGGACTCACCGTGTGGCTCCCGCCGCTGGTCTCCTACCTGCGCTCGCAGGGCGCGTTCGCGATCCGGCTCGCTCCCCCGGTGCGGACCGACACCTGGAGCGCCGCGGCGGTCAAGGAGGGCATCGCAGACCCGGAAGTCGTACGTCTCACCGATCTGCCCGGGCCCGTCGACCCGATCGGCGCCGACGTGACCCGATACCTGCGCGAATCCGGCTGGATCCCGCAGAACCCCGAGAGCGGGTTCGGGGCGGGGCAGCCGCAGTTCACGTACGAGATCCCGCTGCGCCACACGGACGGGGCCGCGCGTTCCGAGGACGACGTCCTCAGCGGGATGAACCAGCTCTGGCGGCGCAACATCAAGAAGGCCGCCAAGGCCGGTGTCGAGGTCACCACGTCGACCGGCGGGGAGGATCTGAAGGCGTTCCACGACCTCTACGTCCACACCGCCGAGCGCGACCGGTTCACCCCACGGCCGCTGGCCTACTTCGAGAGGATGTTCGCGGCGCTGAGCGCCGAGGAACCCGGGCGGATCCGCCTCTACCTCGCCCATCACGACGGCGACCTGGTCGCAGCGACGATCTACGTCCGCGTCGGCGGCCACGCCTGGTACGTCTACGGCGCCTCGTCGACGACGAAACGAGACGTACGCGGCTCCAACGCCTGCCAGTGGGCGATGATCCGCGACTCGTTGGCCGCCGGCTGCGACGTCTACGACCTGCGCGGCATCACTCCGACACTGTCGGCCGACGACTCGCATGTCGGATTGATCCAGTTCAAGGCCGGCACCGGCGGTCAGGCGGTGCGGTACGTCGGCGAGTGGGACCTCCCGCTGCGCCCGATCGTCTACCGGGCCTTCGACCTCTACATGAGACGGCGGAACCAGTGATCGTGAACGAATCGGGCTCACTCACCTTCATGGGCATCGCCCTGCTCACCATCCTGGCGCTGCCCGTGGCGGTGCTGGCGGTGCCGGTCCTGGCGCTGTTGCGCCGGGGGCTCGGTCTGGCACCAGCCCGGGCATGGCGTACGTCGCTGGCCGAGGTCGCGATCGTCTACGGCACCGTGCCGTTCGTACTGCTGACGATGGTCCCCGGCCCGATGGCCGGCCAGGTCGACGGCAGCGTGAGTCTGGTGCCGTTCGAGGATCTGCCGACCATGACGACCGTCGGTGTCGTCGGCAACCTGCTGATCTTCGCCGCGGCCGGCTTCTTCGGCCCGATCCGCTTCCGGGCGCTGCGCTCGGTGAGGCGGGTCCTCGCCCTGGGGATCGCCGGCTCGGTGACGATCGAGACCCTGCAGTACACGCTGCGCCTGGACCGGGTCTCCTCCGTCGACGACGTGATCCTCAACGCCGGCGGCGCCACCGTGGCCGCGATCCTGTCGTGGCCCTGGTGGCGGCAGCGCACCGCGACCGCGCCGAGCACGGCGAACAGCAACGATCTGGTGCGGTCGGTCTGACCGCACCAGACCGTACGGCCGTGCTGGCTACGCGTCTGGTCGGTTGCGGAGCTGCCGCTTCTGCTCGTCGTCGAAGCGTTTCAGCGCAAGAAGGCGTTCGTACTCTTCGTCGCTGTAGTCCGCCGAGTAGTCGGCCACGAAGTCGAGGTCCGGATCGCCGCTCTGCTTGTCCTTGCCCCTACCTCCGCGACCGGCCCCTCCGGCACCTGCGCCGCGCATCTGGCTACGGCTGCCCGCACCGGCGGCAGCCCGACCGCCAGCACCGGCTCGGCCTCCTGCGCCGCGCGCGCCACCAGCCCCCGATCGGGCTGCCTGGCCGGGGGCTCCGACCCTCGGCGCCGTGCTGGCCGCCCTTCCGGAGGCGGCCCTCGCCGGGCTGCTGGCGGCACCGACCTTGCCGGCGGCCGCTGCCGCCCCGGCACCGAACTTGGCCCGCAGCGCCGCAGCGGCGCCGACCGCGAGCCCGGCGCCGCCGAGCCCGATCCCAAGCGCAGCCGCTCCGCCGGCGCCACCGCCGAGCGGCGCCAGTCCTTCGGCGGTCTCGATGCTGGCGTAGCTCGTCGCCGGTGCCGCAGAGCCATCGGCATTGACCCACGTTCCGGAAGCGTTGTCCCACTCCGGGATGTTCTCGGCATGGGCCTGCCTGATGATCTCCTTCTGCTCGGCCCGGATCTGGTGTCCCTCGCCCTCGGCGTAGAGCGTGCCCGGGTTCACCGAGTCGTACTTCGCCTGAGCCGCGGCGATCGCGCTGCGCGAGCCCGGGCTGGAGTAGCCCCCGGACGAGCTGCCCGAGCTGCCACTGCCGTTCGACCCGGGTGACGTCGACGACGGCGGCTCCGTGATCGCCCGCACCTTCGGCTCGGCCTCCCGATTGCCGTCATCGATCTGCTGACACTGGAATGCCGCCTCCCGCTCGGCATCCGCGATCGCCTGGGCGTCCTTCGCATGCTGCGCCTTCGCATCGCCCAACGCAGTCTCGCGCCTCGCCTTCTCGTCCCCGGTGTAGCCCTCGGTCGTGTACGCCGGGTCGGATGCGCTCGGCGCCGGGCCGTGGGACGTCGGCAGCCTGCCCTCGTGCAAGTCGTACGCCTTCTTCGCCTGGTCGTAGCGCTCCGCGACACGCGACATTGCAAGACGCGCGGCCATGAGGGTTTCCGCCTTCTCGCGCACCTGCGCGGCAGCCGTCTTGTACGAACGGTCGGCGGACTGTGCAGTGTAGGAGGATTCTGCGAAAGCGTCACCGCATCCCTTTGCCAACGCGGTGAACTGTTCGGATGCGCCCGTGAAGAGCTCTTCGGCGAGTTGCCAGTTCGCGATATGGGCGTCGATGTCCGCCGCATCTGCCGCGAGCAGGTACTGCTGCAGGCGAATCATGTGTGGGCCTTTGACCCGGCTGATACCGCCTCCGCCGTCGAGCGCAGCCATCAGGCACCGTCCTCCCCGGAGAAGGAGCCCATGATCTCGGCGCGCGACTGCATCTCTTGGAGCAGTTCAGGCGAGACTGGCAGGAAGGGGAGCGGGAGCGGCAGAGCGTCGGGACGGTCGTCTTTGCCCACATTCAGGGCGAGCGGCTGGCTCACCATTTCAACGCCATCCGCCATCGCTCTGCCCCATGCACCGGCGTCCTCATCGGCGCCAGTCATCTCCTTGGCTGCACGGTCGGTGCCCTCATAGAACTTGATCAGCGCGTCCGAGAGATGCGACAGCGTGGCGTTGATCCGATCGCTCGCGACATCCATCTGAGACTTGAGCGACTCCCCGCTCGCACCCTGCCCGAGAAGGCCCGCACGAGGCGTCTCCACCCGCAGCTTGTCCACGTCTACCTTCATGTCGACCAGCATGTTCTTCATGCTGTCGACGGCCGCTTGGTCGACCTTGGTCTCTTTCCCGTTCCCCACGGCGTACCCCCTCAGATGGCGCATGTGTTGAAGCGTCGACCGAGTGCGGCCGAAGAGGCGGCGGCCCGGGACCCATCAACCCTCTGGCGCACATTTTGCTGGACAGGTCATCTCCTGTCCACGGCATAGCCCTCCCGCGGTGTTCAGCGTTGCATCTCCCGGCATCGACCTCGGCTCGCTACGCTCGCCACCATGTCGACGACTCGGGCACGAACCCGCCATCTCGTTTCGACCTCCGTTGTTGCCGTGGTCGCCCTTCTAGGGGCGACTCTGAGCGCGTGCAGCTCAGCTGAGGATCCAGACGAGGGCGCCACATCGTCCGCCAGCCCATCCCGTGAGCCCTCAGAAAGTTCGGCTGGCCCGACAGATGGCTGGCACACGGCCGCCGACGAAGGCGGCCAGTTCCTCGTTCCGCCGGACTGGAACGTAGAGAAGGTCGCCACTGGGCACAATCTGCAAGCTCCGGTTGAAGGCGAAGGCGGCTTCCGGCTCGGTGGGGGAATTCTCACGTCCAGGCCGACGCTGGAATCCGCCACTGCCATCGACGATGCGGCTGCGGCTAGAGTGGCGTACGACAAGAAGGCAGGCTATGACAAAGTGACACGCCTCCCAGACCTGACCTTCGGCGGTCTCACCTTTTACCACGTCCGCGCCGAGGATCCAGAAACCTGGATCGATGATTACGGGACTGTCAGCGACGGCCAGCGGGTGACCATCCTATGGCAATTCAAGCGCGAACTGGTCGATCGGAAACAGACCGATGAACTGATCAACCAGGTGATGCCGACCTTCGAACCGTCCTCCTGACGAAGCACACGTGCACCCACGGCGACAGGTGCTTGTCTGGCTCGATCACACAACGATCAGCAGCGTCGTCCGGCGGCTTCGCAACGGACGGACGTCACTGGATGAGTTTGTAGAACGAGATCGTGGCATCTAGCGATTCGGTGTCTTCGGGGATGAGCGCGAGATAACTGCCTGAGACGACGATTCGCGCGTCGTTGCTGTTCAGCGGCAACGGATCACCGACCGCCTCGCCACGTTCATCGAGGAACCTCCACGGCCCCATCATCTCGTATGCAAAGGACCGGTCGTTGGCCACGACGGGCGTGGGCTGGACGAGCTTTCTCATCGGCTTGCTGACTGGAGACGAAGCACCGTCGCTCAGCCAGCTCACCATGTTCGGCTTCCGGCCGCTGCTGCTCCACACCACCCCATCACCGACGGCAGCAACGCGATGCGTCGCGCCGTCACCGCTCACGGGAAAAGCCGGGCCTTCATCACCGGCCAGACCGAGCTTCTTCACACCGGTCCTGAGCGCATATACACCCTTGGTGGGGTCGTTCTTGTGCGTGTCGACGGCGTCACGGGCGAAGAGCACCCAGTCGTCGGAAATGCCGAACAGGTTGGTGCGCGATTTCGTGCGCCACAACGTCTTGCCGGTCTCCGCGTCGAGCGCCTCAAATGGTGACCCATGCTTCGCGGTGCTATCCAGGGGAAGCGTACGCGCCAGCACGACGCCGTTGCTGACGGAGAGCGCCACGAGGCCTTTCCTCTCCCATGCGAGCTCGCCCGTCGAGGCGTGGAACGCCTGGGTGCGGCGGTGCCACGTACGTTTCGGCTCACCATCCATGTCGCCGCCGGTGAACTCATCAATCGTCTGAATGACGAGCTCGTCATGGGCCCCGACGAACTGCCGCCAGACCTTGATGCCGTCACGGCGCACCACAGGCTTGTAGGCGTGCGCCCATTTCGCCCTCATCGTCTCGGGGTCGATGCTGGCGATGCCCGGTGCGACTCCTGCCATCGACAGATCGTCGAGATCCGCCACCGCGTCGTTGAGGAAGCCGACAACCACATCAGAGCCAGCGATGTAGACGCCGGGGTCCTGCACTTCGGGCAGAGGATTGAAGCCGTCCAACCCAGACACCGACGCCATGCTTGCAGGCATCTCCCACCGCACCTCACCACTGGGAATGTCGACCACTGTGAGCCAGGGTCTGTCGGTGTAATCGGTCCAGTCCCTTTCGTCGAGCCCGCCGGGCATCCTCTCCGGCACCGTCGCTGGAATCGGAATGGAACGGATGATCGCAGTGTCACCGACGATCTCGACGCTGGTCGATGCATTGATCTGAAAACCCACGTCGTTCAACGTCCACAGCGGCTGGTAGTAGGGATCCTCGCCCGGCTCGAGCGTCGCAGCCTCGGACGACCTCTCCACACTCGGGCTCTTCACTGGTTCCGACGATGTAGAAGGAACGATGCTGCACGCCGACAGCAGCATCACCGAGGCCACGATCCCGAGACGAGACTTCATGATGTGAATAGTTCCACAGCGCCGCGGGAATTGTCTGTGGACGTGCGTTCGCCGACAGGGCGCCCCTGTGACGCACACCAGACCAGCTCGACCGATCAGTCCGATTCCTCGGCAGGGAAGTCTGGCGCTCGCTCGAGCGCTTTCTTCAGCCCAGCGCCGCGGTGACCTGGTCGAGGCGGGCTCCACGTGAGGCCTTGACGAGGACCACGTCGCCGGGAACGAGGTGGGTCCGCAGCCAGGCGATGGCGGCGGCGTTGTCGGGTAGGGCGAGGGCCCTCTCCCCCGCGCCCTCGGCGATGACAGCGGCGGCTCGGCCGATGGTGATGACGAGGTCGGCCCGGGTCGCTGCGTACTTCCCGATCTCGTGGTGGGCGTCGTGGCTCGCCTCGCCGAGCTCGAGCATCTCGCCGAGAACGGCGATGCGGCGCTTGGCGTCGATGGAGGCGAGCGCGTCCAGGCCGGCGCGGGTGGACTCGGGGTTGGCGTTGTAGGAGTCGTCGAGGAGCGTCGCGCCGTTGTCGAGGGCGCGCAGCTCCATGCGCCACTTCGAGATGGAGGCGGTGTTCAGGGCGGTCGCGGCCCGTTCGAGGGAAACTCCGGCGGTCAGGCCTGCTGCCACGGCGGCCGCGGCGTTGAGCGCCCAGTGGGCGCCGACGAACGGGAGTCTGACGACAGCGCTGTCGCCATCGTGACGCAGAGTGAACGAGGGCCGGCCGAGCCGGTCGAGGGACAGGTCGCAGACGCGTACGCTCGCCCTTTCGCCCGCTCCGAAGGTCAGCACCGGACCGTCGGTGAGGTCGGACATCGCGAGCACCCTGGGGTCGTCGGCGTGGAGCACGGCCGTCCCGCCGGCTGCGAGCCCGCGCACCAGCTCGCTCTTGGCCACAGCGATGGCCTCGCGCGACCCGAACTCACCCAGGTGGGCCTGACCGACGTTCGTGACGACGGCGATGTCCGGTGCGACCAGACCGGTCAGCTCGGCGATGTCGCCGATGTGCCGGGCACCCATCTCGAGCACGAGGAACCTCGTGGTCCTGTCGGCGCGCAGCATGGTGAGAGGTACGCCGAGCTCGTTGTTGAACGAGCCGGAGGTCGCCACAGTCGGCGCAGCGGTCGCCAGCACCGCCTCGATCATGTCCTTGGTGCTGGTCTTGCCCTGGGAGCCGGTGACCGCGACCACAGTCAGCTCCTCGCGCAACATCGAGACGATATGGGCGGCCAGGCGTTGCAGCGCAGCCTGGGCATCCTCGACGACGACGGTCGGGAGGGCTGTCGGGCGCGAGCCGAGCGCGGCGACGGCGCCAGCCGCGGCTGCCTGCGGTGCGTACTCGTGGCCGTCGGTGTGCTCACCGGCGAACGCGACGAAGAGGCCGCCGGGGTCCGCCGCGCGGCCGTCGATGACGGCCGGGGCGCTCACCGTCACGGAGCCGTCGCCGACGACCTTCCCGCCGACCAACGAGGCTATTTCGTCCAAGCTGAGGGGAATCATCCCGTCAGTCTTCGAGATCCGGTGTTGTCGGCGCGTATGCGCTAATCGATATGCGGACGATAACTGCACCCCGAGATCGCCGAACCCACCTATCGTCGGCATATCGGAAAATCCATACGGGCCCGCAACTGCTCGTGGGGTTTGCTGGCGGCGATGATCTACCACGAACCGACCCTGACGGCACTGACAGAGCCGATACAGCCGACCACGATCTCCCCGACTCTCCAGATCGCGGTCTACGGCTGCGCACCCGATGAGAAGGTGCTCTTCGAGTCGCTGGCACCCGTGCTCGGCGTCTCCCTGACCACCACGCCCGAGGAGGTCACTGCGGACAATGCCGAGCTGGCCCGCGGAAACCGGTGCGTCAGCGTGAGCCATAAGACGCCGATATCGAACGAGACGCTCCTGGCCCTGAGAAGGGCAGGGGTTCGATATGTCTCGACGCGAAGCGTGGGGTTCAACCATGTCGACGTCGATTTCGCGGCGAGCATCGGCATGACGGTCGGAAACGTCGCCTATTCACCTGACTCGGTGGCCGACTACACCTTGATGCTGATGCTGATGTCGCTGCGCGGCGCCAAGAGCACGATCCGGCGCACCGACGCCCACGACTACCGCCCGGGGACCGTACGCGGCCGCGAGCTGCGCGACCTGACCGTCGGCGTGGTCGGCACCGGAAGGATCGGCGCAGCCGTCATCGACCGGCTGCGCGGCTTCGGCTGCGAGGTGCTCGCCCATGACATCCGGCCCCGCCCCGTGACCGCGGGGGTCGAGCACGTCGACCTCGACACCCTCGTCGAGCGCAGCGACGTCATCACGCTCCACGCGCCGCTCAGCGAGGAGTCGCACCACCTTCTCGACCGGCGGCGTATCGCCCGGATGCGCCCCGGCGCGTACGTCATCAACACCGGCCGCGGGGCCCTCATCGAGACGCCGGCGCTCGTCACGGCCCTCGAGGAGGGCCGGCTCGGCGGTGCGGCGCTGGACGTCGTCGAGGGCGAGGAGGGCATCTTCTATGCCGACCTGAGGGGACGCGAGCTCCCCAACAGCTGGCTGGCGCGGCTCCAGGAGATGCCGAACGTGCTGGTCAGCCCGCATATCGCCTATCTCACCGACCACGCCCTCCAGGACACGGTCGAGAACTCCATCATGAACTGTCGTGAATTCGAAAGCAGGTTTCAGCATGTCTGAGTCCAAGATGTCCAGGCTCAAGGTCGGCGTCATCTTCGGTGGCGTCTTCGAAGAGCACCCCGTCTCCGTGAAGTCGGCCCAGGAGGTCGCGAGACACCTCGACGCCGACAAGTACGAGGCGTACTGGATCGGCATCACCAAGAGCGGCGACTGGCGCCTGTGCGACGGTCCCGAGGCGAGCTGGGAGGACGGCGCGCACCGCCCGGTCGTGCTCTCCCCCGACCGGAGCGTGCACGGGCTGCTCGTCCTCGACCAAGGCAACGACGCAGGCAGCTACGAGCCGATCCGGCTCGACGTCGTACTCCCGGTCCTGCACGGCAAGCTCGGCGAGGACGGCGCGATCCAGGGACTCCTCGAGCTCTCCGGGATCCCCTACGTCGGCTGCGACGTGCAGAGCTCGGCGCTGTGCATGGACAAGTCGCTGGCCTACACCGTCGTCGGCGAAGCCGGCATCCCGACGCCGAACTTCTGGATCCTAGGTCCCGATGACACTGTGCCGACCGTTGGCGACCCCGGCGTACTCCCCTATCCGGTCTTCGTGAAGCCCGCCCGCTCCGGGTCCTCGTTCGGGGTCAGCAAAGTGACCACGGCCGAGGAGCTGGTCGAGGCGGTGGCGACCGCGCGGCAGTACGACGACAAGGTGCTCATCGAGGAAGGCGTCGTCGCCGAGGAGATCGGCTGCGCGATCCTCGGCAACGGCTCCGAACTGGTCACTGGAGAGGTCGACCACGTCGCTCTCTCGCACGGCTTCTTCAAGATCCACCAGGAGGACGCTCCCGAGACCGGATCGGAGAACGCGACCTTCATCGTGCCGGCCGACATCCCTGCCGAGGCGCAGGAGCTGGTCAAGACCGAGGCGCAGCGGGTCTACCGCGCGCTGGGCTGCCGCGGTCTGGCGCGCGTCGACATGTTCCTCAAGGCCGACGGCACCGTGGTGCTCAACGAGGTCAACACCCTGCCCGGGCTCACCTCCTACAGCCGCTACCCGCGGATGATGGCCGCGGCCGGGATCTCGATGACCGAGCTCCTCGACCGTGCTGTCGCGCTGGCGCTGGAGGAGACGGCTCGATGAGGGACGGCTTCGCCTTCGTCGACGAGCTGGTTCCGGGCATCCGATGGGACGCCAAGTACGCCACTTGGGACAACTTCACCGGAAAGCCCGTCGACGGCTATCTGGTGAACCGGATCGTCGGCACCCACGAGCTCAGCGCAGCGCTCACCCAGGCACGAGACCTTGCGGCAGCGCTCGGGTTCGGCATCCTGCTGTGGGACGGCTACCGCCCGCAGCGCGCCGTGGACGCCTTCCTGCGCTGGGCCGAGGAGCCCGCGCCCGCAGACGATGCGCGGAAGCGGGCCCACCATCCCGCGATCACCCGCCCGGAGATGTTCGAGAAGGGGTACGTCGCCACGAGGTCCGGTCACAGCCGCGGCAGCACCGTCGACCTGACCCTCTTCGACCTGGCCTCCGGCGAGCTGCTGGACATGGGCGGCGACCACGACCTGATGGACGAGATCTCCCACCACGGCGCGGCGGGGGTTTCCGAGGTCGCGGCACGCAACCGGTCCCAACTGTGCTCGGTGATGGAGTCGTGCGGCTTCAGCCGCTACGACTGCGAGTGGTGGCACTACTCGCTGATCGAGGAGCCCTTTCCCGACACCTACTTCGACTTTGCGGTGGGCTGACTCAGCCAGCCGTGGACCTTCGGGCGGTTCGCCTTCTTCCAGACGGAGGCGAACCGCGCCTCGGCGGTGTCGGCGGCGGTCTGCTCGACCTCGAGGAGATCACGGACGGCGTCGTCGGGCCCTGGAACCTGCCCGATCGTCTGGATCATGACTGCGGCGTCGTTGAGGTCGCCGAGGGTCGACTGGATCGACTTGGCTGCCTTCGCGAGGCGCTCGGCGTCCTTGCCGAAGACCTCGCGCGACGACTCGGCCGCGTAGTGGATCCTCTTGGCCTTCTTGCGCGCCTCGTGGAACTGCCGACGACGCTCTTCCGCGTCGTCGGTGTTCGCGGCGGCGTCGGCCGCGGCCGCCATCCGTCGCCAGTCTCGGCGGAGTCGCTTGCGCAGTGCCTTCTTGCCGGGATCCGCCTCTGACCAGCGCAGACCGGAGGCGAGGGCTGCGATCAGCGCCCGGTAGCGGTCACCGTCCAGCTCTGGCAGGAGCCGGGCCCTCCCCTGGATCTGGCGCTCGGCGAGCGCCGCCCGCAGTGCGTCGACGCCGGTCGGTCCCGGACCGTGCTCGGCCGCCCAGCGCCGCAGCCGCCTGCGGAGCACCTCGGCGTCGCGTACGTCTCCGAGGAGGGCGCCGAGCCACTTCAGCTCCGCGCGAAGCGGCTCGGTCTGCTCCGCGTCGAGGAGCGGGCGGTACGTCGACAGGACGCTGCGCAGCCTGCGTACGGTCACGCGCATCTGGTGGACCGCGTCGTCCTCGTCGCGCAGAACGAGCCGGCCCCAGCGGTGGAGGGCGGCCACCTGGCCGCGCCACCACTCGCCGACCGGCTCGTGTGGATGGCTCATCCCTACAGTTCTACCGTGCAGCGGCCTCCGCGTCACGCGTGGTTCGCTCGGCCACCTCCGCCTCTGAACTGAGCTTCTCCCGGTGCGGCAGCACCGTCAGGAGCAGGCCGACACCGGCCCAGCAGGCGAGGACGATCAGCGGCATGGTGGTCCCGGCACCGTCGAAGAAGGAGAAGCCGCGCAGCGCCGATCCGGCCGCGCCCGGGGGCATCAGCTGGCCGAGCCATCCGAACGGCACCATCTCCGGCGCGGAGGTGATCCCGGAGATCGGGTTGCCGACCAGGAGGATGAGCAACGCCACGATGCCGACACCGGCTGGTCCGATGAGGTGGCGCAGGCCGATGATCGGGAGCGCGACGGCCAGGATGCCGAGGGCGACGACGCCGGCGTTGGCCAGGTAGCGCCCCTCCAGGGCGCCGAGCCAGCCCTGGACGACGCCGGTCATCGCCAGGCCGCCACCGATCGCGATCAAGAACGCGGCCGCGACCCGGTCGCGAGTGCGGGTCAGCACCAGCGAGGTGATCGCGCCGGCCATGATGCCGCCGATGACCAGCGGCAGCGCGGACGCGCCGAAGACGATGCCGCGCGGGTCCTTCTCCGCACTCGGCACGACATCGGTCACCGTGGGCGGGGCGCCGGACTCGGCACCCATGGCGGTGGCCATCTGGGTGAGCTGCTGAGCGACGTTGGCGCTGGCTGCGGAGGCGACCAGCACCTCTTGGCCCTCGGGACCGACGAGGATCGCGCCGTACGCCTCCCGGTCCTCGATCGCCTCGACCGCGGCGTCGCGGTCCGCGACCGCGGTGACCTCGAAGGCGTCCTCCCCCACACTGGCGGCGAGCTGGGTCTCGATCTGGGTGACCACGGCCTCGGGGCCGGCCACGACCAGCGGTAGCGACCTGGGCTCCATCTCGCTGGCGGGCCAGGCGAACGCGGAGATGAGCAAGGTGAGCAGGGCGACCAGGCCGAGGCTGATCCCGATCACGGCTTTCACTGACTTGGACATGGCGATTCCTTAAAAACGAATGTTCATTTTCTTTGAGGATCACTCTCCCCCTCGCCGAGGGATTTATCAAGAACGAGCGTTCGTTTTCTTTTGAGGTACGCTTCGTCGCATGCCCAAGGTCAGCGACGAGCACCGCACCGAGAAACGCCAGCAGATCATCGCGGCGACGCTGCGCTGCGTCGAGCGCGACGGCTTCCACAAGACGACGATGGCCGCCGTGGTCCAGGAGTCCGGCCTGTCCGCCGGCTCGGTCTACACCTACTTCCGCGGGAAGCACGAGATCATCCACGCGATCGCCTCGTCCGGGGTGACCGGCCTCAAGGACGCGATCAACGGCCTCATCGCCGCGGCCAGCTCAGGCGCGGCCCCTCCCCCGCCCGAACGGGCGATCGAGACCGCGACCCAGCACATCCTGGACCTCTCCGAGGAGCTCGGCATCAACCTGCCCCGGATCGCTCTGCAGACCTGGGCCGAGGCCGCATCCGACCCCGAGTTCCTCGCGCTGATGGCTCCCGAGGCGCGCGGCATCCGCGCCGCGTGGCGGAGGTACGCCGAAGCCGCCATCGAAGCGGGGCAGTTCCGCAAGGACGCGGACCCCGAGAAGATCGCGATGGTGCTCACCGGCCTGCTCCCGGGCTACATCCTGCAGCTGGTCGTGATCGGCGACGTGACACCGAAGGCCTACGCGGCGGGGCTTACCGACCTGATCAACTAGATGCTCGCGGGAGTTCATCCCACGCTCATGTGACCTCGCTTCCCTGAATGGACCAGCCATACCCAGGGAGGGTCCATGCGCCTGCCAGTCCCCCATCTGACCGCCATCGCTGTCGTCTCCACAGCCTTCGCCCTGATCACCTCGGTCACCACGGTTTCCGCAGCTCCGGCTGCCGCGCAGCCGGCGAACGTCGCCGCCGGCAGCACGAACGCCAGCCCGTACGACATCGTCGTCACCGACCAGGCAAGCGACCGGATCATCGTCCTGGACGCCAACGACGCCGACTGGACCAGCGGCGCCGAGAAGTGGGCGTGGCGGCCCACCGCCACCGAGGGCTTCGGCGACCTGACCGACAACTGGGGCCTGCCCGACGAGGCCAAGCTGCGTCACCGCGACGGGCGTCGCTACCTGCTGACCACCGACTCCTACGGCCTGGCCGCAGTGGTCCCCTACCCGACCGGCCGCGGCTCCTACTGGGCCGCCGATGTCGGCCGGGCCGACAACGCCCACAGCATCGAGCTGCTGCCCAGCGGCAACGTGGCGGTCACGGCGAGCACCGGCGGCTGGGTGCGGGTGTACACCGCCTCGCAGGGACGCCGGTCCACGGCGTACACGCAGATTCAGCTCGACGGAGCCCACGGTGCCGTCTGGGACCCGACCACCCGGTTGCTGTGGACTCTCGGCGACCACGAGCTGGTGGGCCTGAGGATCGGCGGAACCCGGGCCGAGCCGACCATCACCCGCGAGGTGACCCATCCGCTGCCGACCGCCTGGGGCCACGACCTGCAGCTGATCCCTCACCGCCCCGACCGGCTCTGGGTCACCACCGGCACCCGCGTCTACCAGGTCGACAAGGCCACCGGGACGTTCCACAGCGACTACCCCGGCGCGGAGACCGTCGATGTCGCGGGGGTCAAGGCGGTCACCACCAACCCGGCCACCGGACAGGTCATCACGACCAGGAACGAGCCCGGCAACCCCTGCACCTGGTGCACCTCGACGGTGCGGATGCACCGCCCGACCGACTCACGCACGCTCCCGGGCGGACAGATCTACAAGGCTCGGTGGTGGGTGGACTACGCCCGCTGAGCCCAGCGGGCGACCCAGTAGCGCACCCCGTACGGGTCGGCGTCGTAGTCGATCGCCACCGTGTCGACCCCGCGCAGCAGGTCGGCCGACTCCACGATCGGATCGACGTCGGCCCACAGTTCGGCGGCCAGCCCGCGATCCAGCGCGCCGAGGGCGTCGGCGTCGGGCTTCGCCAGCGACCTGGCCAGCAGCTCGTCGAACCCGGCGGCCCGTGGGTCGAGGTGACCGGGTGCCTTCTCGCTGCGACGAGCCGAGCCGTTGCCGACGATGAGGTACGCCGCCTCCGCGCTGCTCGTCGGAGCCGCGCCGACCTCGGCCAGCAGCGCGGAGGCCACCCGGGCGCCCTGCGCACCGGCGACCACGCGTACGTCCTCGTTCAGCCACGCCACGGCCGCCAGACAGGCGGAGCGGAGCTCCTCGACGGGGTCGTCGAGGGAGGCGTACTCCGGTAGCAGGGCCAGGCATCCCGGAACGAGCGCCACCCGTGTCACTGCAGCCCCCTGATCGCTCGCGTCGGACGCCGACGTCCGGCGATCGTCCAGACCATGTCGACGGTCTGCCGGGTCTCCGGCACCTGATGGACCCGGTAGATGCGGGCGCCGGCCAGCGCGCAGACCGACGTCGCGGCCAGGGTGCCGAGGAGGCGCTCGCCGACCGGTTGGTCGAGGGTCTCCCCGACGAAGTCCTTGTTGGACAGCGAGACCAGCACCGGCCAGCCGGTCTCGACCATCTCCCCGAGTCTGCGGGTGATCTCGAGGGAGTGGAAGGTGTTCTTCCCGAAGTCGTGGGCCGGGTCGATCACGATCGACTCCTTGGCGACCCCGGCGTCGAGGGCACGCTGGGCGTAGCCGAGCGTCGAGTCGATCGCGTCGCGGAACACGTCGTCGTACTCGATCCGATAGGGGCGGGTCCGCGGCGTCACGCCACCCGTGTGGGTGCACACGATCGCGGCCCCATGGGCCGCGGCGACGTCGACGAGCTCCGGATCCGCACCTCCCCAGGCGTCGTTGATCAGGTCGGCGCCGGCCGCACACACCGCATCGCCGACCTCGGCGCGCCAGGTGTCCACCGAGATGACCAGCGCTGGGAACTCCTCCCGTACGCGGGCGACGAAGTCGACCACCCGGGCCTTCTCCTCAGCTGCGCCGATCTCGACCCCCGGCGCCGCCTTGATCCCGCCGATGTCGACGATCTCCGCGCCCTGTGACGCCACCAGACGTACGCGCTCGAAGGCCGCGTCCTCGGCCCAGGTCGCTCCCTTGTCGAAGAACGAGTCCGGGGTGCGGTTGACGATCGCCATCATCAACGCTTCGCCATCACCGAAGTCGTGTCGTCCGAGGCTCAGCATCAGGAGAGGATACCGCCCCACCCATCGCGCAGCGGCGGCCGCTCCAAGAGGCTCACGGACCGCTCCACGACCTTGGTGGAGCCGTCGGTCGGGATGTACTGCCGCATCTCGACGTCATCGCCTGCCGGGCCGGTGCCGAGGCGACGCGACATCATGCCCACGATCTGAGTCGCCATCAGGCCGAGATCGAAGAGGTCCTGGTGGCTGTGGTCGCGCTGGCCGAGGTCGACCTGGGCGATCGCGTCCATCCCTCGCGTGTCCAGTGTGTCCACGAGGGCGGCGAGCTCGACCCCGTAGCCGACCGGGACCGGCAGCCTCTCGAACAGCGAGCGTCGGATCGACCACTCGCCCGCCAGCGGCTGGATCAGGTCTCGCAGCGGCCGGCGATGCAGGGCTAGCAGCGGGCGGGCGACGAGCTCGGTGACTCGACCGCCGTCGAGACCGTGCTCGCCCGGACGCCGGTAGAAGCCCTTGACCAGGTCGATCGTCGGATTGTTGACAAGAGGGCCCACAAGACCTCGTACGAAGTGGGTGTCCCACTCCGTCAGGTCGGCGTCCATGAAGACGATGAGCTCGCCGGTCGTCACGAACTGCGACTTCCACATCGCCTCGCCCTTGCCGGGGTAGGAGCCGAGATCGGGCCGGATCGCGGCCGAGGCGTAGACGGCGGCGCCGGCGTCCGAGGCGATCCGTGCGGTGTCGTCGGAGGAGTCGGAGTCGATGACGACGAGCTCGTCGACCAGGTCGGCGGTCTCCATCAGACTGGTGCGCAGCGTGCTGACCAGGTCTCCCACGGTCGCGGCCTCGTTGCGCGCCGGGACCACGAGGCTGACCCGCTGCCCCTGCTTGGCCTCGATGAGCTCGCCCAGCGACCAGTCGTCCCAGTGATGGGTGTTGCGCTCGAACCAAGACATGACCAAACCCTATCGGCGGGAAACCCGGACATCCGATCGATACCCGGTCCATACGGTTTCCAGTCCTCCGTCAGCCGCCGCCCGGGCGCGGCCGGGGCGCACGTCCGGTCTCTAGGCGACGACGAAGCCGCGCTGCTTGTCGACGACGTTCGAGAGCGGTCGACCGCTCAGCCAGCGCTGGGCGTTGTCGACGAATTGATCCGCAAGCGCCTCCCGCCAGCCCGTGTAGTCACCGGACATGTGCGCCGAGACCGCGACTCCCGGCGTCGTCCACAGCGGACTCTCGGCGGGGAGCGGCTCGACCTCGAAGACGTCGAGCGAGGCGGCCGTGAGCGGGCCGTCGCCGAGCGCGGCGACGAGCGCCCTCTCGTCGATGATCGCCCCGCGCCCGACGTTGACCAGGTGACTCCCCGGCTTCATCGCCGCGAGAACGTCCTTGCTGATCAGACCCTGGGTCTCCGGAGTCAACGGCGCGGCGACGACCACGTGGTCCGCCCAACCCACATGCGAGACCAGGTCGGCGCTCGCGACGATCTCGCCGAAGTCGGGGTCGCCGCCGCGGGCGGTGCGGCCGGCACCGCGTACGTCCATCCCGACCGCGCGCAGCAACCGAGCCGTCTCGCGGCCGATCGAGCCGACGCCGACCACGAGCGCGGTCTGCGCACTGATCAGCCGGGTCTCCCGGCGATGCCACTGGCGGGCAGTCTGGAGATCGTGGCTGACGTGGATGCCCTTGGCCACGGCCAGGATCGAGCCGAGCACGAACTCGGCCATCGCCCGGTCGAAGATCCCGCGGGCGTTGGTGACGACCACCTCGGAGTCGACCAGCTCCGGGAAGAGCAGCTTGTCGACGCCGGCTGCGGCGACGTGGACCCAACGCAGCGAGCCGCCGCTCGGCCAGGCATCGCGGACGGCATCGGAGAAGTAGTCCCACAGCAGCAGCGCGTCGGCTCCCTCGAGCGCGTCGGCGAGACCTGCGGCATCGGTGTAGGTGAGCTCGGCGTCGTCCTCGAGCAACTCCGTCCCGCGGGGTCTGCCGCCGTCGGGCGGGCAGAGGATCGTGATCGCCGGCCGCCGGGACGTCTCCAAGAAATCCTCCGTGGCGCTCGATATCTCGGCAATGGTTCGGGACAACGGTAGGAGGGCTGGTTGCAGATCGTCAACAATCCTGACGGGGCCTGCGACTCACCGGGGTGCCCCTCCCCCTACCCCTACCCGGAGCCATCTTCAGGTAGCGTGCTGGCTTTACATAAACCATCCGTCACACCCCGTGCCACCTTCAGCGTTCCCTGGTCAGAGCGCAAAGACAGCGCTGACGTGGCGCAAATTGTTGACAACCCTACGGTCGACACTGCGGGTCAAACGCGGTCCCCAGCCATCAATCACACCGAATAGGTGAGAAGAAATGTCAGGAACCTCAGCCATCCCCTCCGACGAGGCACAACCCGATAAATCAAAGCTCCGCAGAGCGATAACCGGATCAGCGGTCGGCAATGCGACAGAGTGGTTCGACTACGGCGCCTTCGCCTATGTGGCGACCGAGATCACCGCCAACTTCTTCCCCGAGCAGGGCTTCGCCGGCACGGCGCTGACCTTCGCGATCTCGTTCATCCTGCGTCCGCTCGGCGGCATCTTCTGGGGTCCGCTCGGCGACCGAATCGGACGTCAACGCGTCCTCGCGATGACGATCATCCTGATGGCGGCTGCCACCTTCTGTGTCGGCCTGCTGCCGACGTACGACTCGATCGGCATCTGGGCCATCGTCCTGCTCGTGCTGCTCCGGGTGATCCAGGGATTCTCGACCGGCGGCGAGTACGGCGGCGCGGCGACCTACATGGCCGAGGTCGCCCCCGACAAGAAGCGGGGGTTCTACGGCAGCTTCCTGGAGTTCGGCACGATCGTCGGCTTCACGGCCGCCATCGCCGTCGTCTTCACCACCGAGTCGATCATCGGCCAGGACGCCATGACCGAGTGGGGCTGGCGCATCCCGTTCCTGATCGGTGGTCCGATCGGCCTCGTCGGCCTCTACATCCGCACCAAGCTCGAGGAGACGCCGGTCTTCCAGGAGCTCGAGTCGCAGGACGCCGTCGAGGGCGGCGCCGGAGCCGCACTGAAGGACCTCTTCGCGCTGTTCTGGAAGCCGATCCTCACCCTGATCGGCCTGGTCGCCGCGCTCAACATCGCCAACTACACCCTGCTCGCCTACATGGCGACCTACCTGCAGGAGGAGGCCGGCTTCGACAGCACCGACGCCGACCTCCTGGTCATCTTCGGACAGGTCGCGATGCTGGTGTTCCTGCCGATCGCCGGAGCGCTGTCGGACAGGGTCGGGCGCAAGCCGATGTGGGGCGGCTCCTTCATCGGCCTGATCGTGCTCTCGGTCCCGATGTTCCTGCTGATCGGTCAGGGCTTCTGGCCGGCGGTCATCGGGTTCACGGTGCTGGGCATCGTCTACGTCGCCCAGCTGGCGACCATCTCGGCGACCTTCCCGGCGATGTTCCCCTCGCAGGTCCGCTACGGCGGCATGGCGATCGGCTACAACATCTCCACCGCTGCCTTCGGTGGCACGGCGTTGTACGTCAACAACGCTCTGATCGGCGCCACCGGCGACGTGCTGATGCCGGCCTACTACATGATCGCGGGATCCGTGGTCGGCCTGATCACGCTCTTCTTCGTCGTCGAGACTGCCGGTAAGTCGATCCGCGGCACCGAGATCCCGGGTACGCCGGAGTCCGAGGCGGAGCTCGCCGAGCTGGACAAGACCGTCTGACCGGCGGATACGGACGGGCGGGCCGGGCACGTCACACGTGCCCGC
>NZ_JACIXG010000092.1 GCF_014360585.1 Nocardioides sp. | reverse complement strand
GGTTCCGCCGCACCCGCCGTCGGCGTCGCCGTTGCCCTGGCCGCCGACGTCGTGTGGGCCGCTCTTGGCCACACCACGATCGCCGCCTACAAGTCCGGCCAGCAGACCGCCGCCTACGGCTTCGGGGCGGCCACCGCGGTCGCTGTGGCTGCCTCTACGGTGCTGCTCGCTGCGGTGGGGCACATGGGCCCCTGGTCGGCGATTCCGGCTCTGGCTGCGCTGCTGCTGGTCGCTGACGGGATCCGGGACCAGGTCACCGTCTCCCCGGAGACCGCCGAAATCATCCGGACCCGCACGGCGCAGATCCGCGACCAGCGCGCCCTGGCGGTCATCGAGGCTCGCCACGAGGCCCACATGGAGACCATCACCGGCTACCGCGAGTCCGCCCGGCTCGCCGCTAGGACGCATGCGCTGGCCGAGATCAAGGTGACTGTCGAGCGTGCCGAGAACAGGGCCGCCAAGCGTCTCACCGCCTCGGCTGAGAAGCACGCCGCCGGCGCGGTCGCCTACCGCGAGCTCCTCGGCGGCCACCCGGTCGCCGACCCTGACACCACCCCTGACAACGGGGCTGACATCGAGGGTGACGCCGCCCCCGCCAACGAGCGCCACGAGATCACCGCCCCGGCTGACGCTGTCATCCCGGATGTCAGTGCCGCACCGGTCCTGACCGTCATCCCTGACACCCACGACATCGAGACCATTACGGACGACGCCGAGGAAGGGCTGTGCGCCATCTGCGCCACGGACTTGGGCGAGGAAGACGGCAACCACGTGCACCCCGCCTGTGCCGCTGTCGAGCTGCGCCAGGTCATGAGCGTGCCCGAGGTCGCCGAGCTGCTCGGGGTCACCGAGCGGACCGTCTACCGCTGGACCAAGGAGGCGAACCGCGATGACGTCGCCTGACGCCGTGCGCTTGCCCGGGGATCTTCGTGGTGCGCTGTGCCCGCAGACCGATCCCGAGATCTTCTTTCCCGAGGCCGGGGCCAGCCCCGCGGCCGCCAAGAAGGTCTGCGCCGCCTGCGACGTGACGAGCGAATGCCTCGCCCTGGCGCTGTCTCTCGGGACCGTCAAAGGCGTGTGGGGAGGCACCACCGAGCGCGAACGCCAAGCCCTCAAGCGCGCCGCCGGTGACGAGCTGCGACGCACCTGCCGGGGCTGTGGTGCCGAGTTCACCCGGGCCGCCACCAGTAGCCGATCGGCGTACTGCGGTGACCTGTGCCGCCACAAGGCCCGCCGCACCACCCAGAACGCCTCCCAGACCCGTCGCACGAGCCCGAGGAGGGCCGCCTGATGTACGCCGCACCCCAGACCCGCCCGATGCTCGCCGGAGCCCTGGCCGCCGCTTCCCGTGGCTGGCACGTCTTCCCGCTCCTGCCGAACACCAAGCGCCCAGCACGCCCCGACCACTCTGCCGACAAGTGCACAGGCACCGACCCGCGCTGTAGGAACGGCCACGCCGGATGGGACGCCCGTGCGACCACCGACGAGACCCGGATCCGGCGTGCCTGGGCCGACGACGCCCCGACCTACGGCCTCGGGATCGCATGCGGTCCCTCCGGCCTGGTCGTGGTCGACCTGGACACCCACAAGCCCGACACCGAGATCCCGGAGCCGTGGAACCGGTTCGGGATCACCACCGGGGTCGAGGTACTCGACCACATCGCCGGAGCCCGTGGCGGCACGATCACACGCACCTTCACCGTGCGTACGCCCTCGGGAGGCACCCACCTCTACTACCGAGCTCCCGAGGGTTCCCGGTTCGGGAACACCGCCGGGACGATCGGCTGGCTGATCGACACCCGCGCCCACGGTGGCTACGTCGTCGCGCCCCCGACGATCATCGCGACCAGCACCGGCACGAGCTGCTACACGGTCGTCGAGGACCGACCGCCAGCCCCGCTCCCGATGTTCCTGCTCGACCTCCTCGGCCACCAGCACCGCCCCACCCCGGCCGGACCGACCAGGATCCCGGCCTCGACCGACCGGCTGCCCGCCTACGTCAAGAGCGCCGTCACCCAAGAGGCCGCCAACGTCGCCAGCGCACCGGCCAAACAGCACAACACCCGGCTGTTCGTCTCGGCGAAGTCCCTCGGACAGCTCATCGCCGGAGGCGTGCTCGACGAGCACACCGCCTACGACGCCCTCACCACCGCCGCGCACTCGCTCATGGGCCCCGGTTGCGAGTGCAACCCCCGCGAGATCGACAACACGATCCGCTCTGGGTTCCACGCCGGAGCCGCCAACCCCCGCACCCCCAACCCGCGCGAAAACTCGAGGAAGGCCGCCTGATGACCCTGACCGCTGTCGACTACTTCTGTGGCATGGGCGGCTCCTCCTCGGGGCTGGTCGAGGCCGGATTCGAGGTCAAGGTCGCCGCCAACCACTGGTCGCGTGCGATCGAGACCCACTCCGCGAACCATCCCGGCACCGAGCACCTGTGCGCCGACATCCAGCAGGTCGACGTCCGGTACCTGCCCAAGGCCGACCTGCTGTGGGCGTCCCCGATCTGCACCGAGCTGAGCCAGGCCGGCGGCCGCAAGAAGCCCCGCGACCACGACCAGCCCGGCCTGTGGGAGGAACACGGCCACGTGCCCGCCGAAGCATTCGAGCGCACTCGGGTGACGTTCTGGGAGGTGCTGCGCTACGCCGAGGTCCACAACCCCGCCGTGATCCTTGTCGAGAACGTGGTCGAGGCCGCCGACTGGCACCTGATCGGCACCTGGCTGCACGGATGGACCAGCCTCGGCTACGACGTCCAGCTCGTGTGCGTCTCGGCCGCCCATGTTGGCGGGGAGGACAACGACCCGGCTGCGCAGTGGCGCGACCGGATCTACTTCGGAATCACCCGCAAGGACGTGCCCCTGCTCGATCTGGAGCCCCGGCCGGTGGCGTGGTGTGAGGAGTGCGGCCACGACGTCGAGGCCCGGCAATGGTGGAAACCGAAGACCAAGCGGATCAGCGGGATGCCGGTGGGCAAGTACGGTCCGCAGTACATCTACGTTTGCCCCGAAGGCGACCACGGACCGGTCGAGCCTTACGTCGCCCCGGCCGCCTCGGTGATCGACTGGACCGACCTCGGAACCAGGATCGGCGACCGCGAAGCCCACGGGCTGCGCGACCTCGGCCCCAAGACCATGGCCCGCATCAAGCTCGGCCTGACCACGATCGCCGACCCCGTCCTAATCGGTGCCGGTGGCAACACCTGGGACGCCGCCTCGGGCGCGAAGAACTCCTACCTGCGTGCCTGGCCGCTGCTGGAGTCCCCGACGCCCGCGCAGGTAACCGCGATCCAGAACGGGATCGCGATGAGCGAGCCATTCGTCACCATGAGCCGCAAACACGGCCGCAACCACCTCGTCTCCGCTGGCCCCGTCCCGACTTTCAGCGCTGGCGGTTTCCACCATGGCCTGACGATCCCGCCGGGTGCGTTCGTCTCGGCCCACCACGGCGGCTACGCCACTGCCGACCCGTCGATGAACAAGCCGGTCACCGAGCCGCTGCGGACCCAGACCGCGCAGCTCAACAAGTCGCTCGTGATCCCGTACCGGAAGGGCGCCAAGCCCTACCCGGCCACCGCTGACGCGCTCTCGACGCTCGCAACGCGCGAACAGCACGCCCTGCTCCAGGCTGCGATCGAGGTCGAGGACTGCTACTTCCGGATGCTCAAACCCCGCGAGGCCGCCTGGGCCCAGCGTTTCGCCCGTACCTACGTGATCACCGGCAACCAGGGCGAACAGCAGATGCAGGCCGGCAACGCCGTTGCCGTCAACGTCGCGGCCTGGCTCGGCCGCCGTGCCGGTGACGCCCTCGGCTGGGGCACCAGCCACCGCATCCACCAGACAGCCGCCTGAATACGACCACGGGAGGTCACCAGATGAGCGAGAACACCACCGAGCACCATGAGCGCCGCCCGGCGCTGCGGTCGCTGTCCGAGGACGGTCGTCCGCGGGTCAAGGTCGGTTCCGACCCGGCCTCGATCAAGGCACTCTCAGAAGCGCTGGACCAACGCCTGCTCTCCGAGACCTACGTCCGCGACGGCTCGCCCGTCGTCCTCGAAGAGGTCTCCGGCGCACCCGAGCTGGTCTCCGGTGACGAGGATGTGCCGCCGCCGCTGCGTTCCGCTGAGCTGCGGCCTGCGTTGCTGGCGCGGTTGCTGGCAGAGCAGGCCGAGGTCTACCGCACCCGTCAACGCGCGAACGGGGGAGCGTCCTATGACGAGGAGATCACCCCACCCCGGCACGTACTCGAGTCGGTGCTGTCCCGGTCGACCTGGCCCGGTCTCCCGGTGCTGCATAAGGTCATCACCAC
Source organism: Nocardioides sp. (assembly GCF_014360585.1). Classification (GTDB taxonomy): domain Bacteria; phylum Actinomycetota; class Actinomycetes; order Propionibacteriales; family Nocardioidaceae; genus Nocardioides. Next base: position 16,781 of record NZ_JACIXG010000092.1, on the reverse strand, counting down.
CCCCGTCCTGCGACCCGACGGCACCCTGCTGCAGACACCCGGATATGACGAGGCCACCGGCTACTACCTCGCCGGACGAATCCTCACCGACCCGATCCCCGAAGACCCGACAGCAGAGCAGGTGGCGGAGGCGCGCGAGTTCCTGCTCGGGACGTTCTTGCGTGACTTCCCCTGGCGTACACCCTCGGACAGAGCCAACTACCTGGCGCTGCTCGCGACACCGATCCTGCATCCCTTCACCCGTGCGCTGAACCCGTTCGGGGTCGTGGACGCGACCATGCCCGGATCTGGCAAGACCATCCTCACCTCCTGCGTCGGGCTGCTGGTCGGCCAACGCGTTCTTACGTGGACCGACTCCGACGAGGAACTCAGGAAGTCGATCACGACCGTGCTCGCCGACCAGGCCGGTGTGATTGTGTTCGACAACCTCATCGAAGGCTGCGTCATCGATTCCGCCGTCCTGGCCCGCCTGGTCACCGAACGCACCTGGACCGACCGCCGCCTCGGCACCAACTCCGCCTCCTCCTTCGCTAACGACCGGCTCTGGTTGGCGACCGGCAACAACTTGCGGACCGGTGGCGACATGGCTTCCCGTGCTGTGTGGGTGCGCCTCGATCCCGACTGCCCCCACCCCGAGGAACGCACCGGGTTCTCCATCCCCAACCTCGACACCTGGATCCTCGACCCCGCCAACCAAGCCGTCGTGCTGCGGCACCTGCTCGTGTTGATCCTTGACTGGACCCGTGCCGGGGCACCGATCTCGAAGAGCGTGCCGCAGATGCGGCAGTTCTCCCGCTGGGCCCGCTACCTTGGCGGCCTTCTCGAACACCACCAGGTGCCCGCATTCCTGGCCAACCACGCTGATGCCCGCGAGCTCGACGACGACCACGCAGAATGGCGCTCATTCCTCCTTCAGTGGGACCGCGTCTACGGACCCCGCCACGTCGGCGCAGCAGAGCTGCGCAGAAGCGCTGAACCAGAGGTCGGGATGGCCGACCGCTGGGACGGCACCTTCCCCACCACCAACAGCGGCAAGTCCTTTTCTGTGAAGACACTCGGCCGGCGCCTCACCGGACAAGTCGGCAGATGGCGCGGAGACATCGTCTTGCGTTCCGAGAGCGACCCCGTCACCAACTGCCGCGCCTACTGGATCGAACACGCACCCAAGCCCGATCAGACACCGGACCCTCCCGGAACCTCCAAGACAAACCCGGAAACCCGGAAACCCGGTGGAACCGACTCTGACCTGGGATTACTTCCACCGGGTTTCTCGACGGGGGAGAGGACGTGAAACCCGGAAACCCGGTAAATCACCGGACCACCGGGTTTGACCACCCAACTGACACAAACAAACCCGGTACCTATAACCGCAGGTCAGAGGACGTTTCACCGGGTTTCCGGGTTTCCGGGTCACTTTTCAGCCCCAGCCACACGCAATTGGTCCAGCAGATCAGCGACACAGCCGAAGGAGCGCAAGAAGACGATGCCGACACACGAACTCCGACCGGACGACCCGAAGGACAACTCACCGATGAGTGACGTAAATCCGCTGCAGATCCCGCCGGTCCTTTACCGAGTCGAGGAGGCCGCGGAAGCGCTTCGCCTGAGCCGTACCGCGGTCTACGACCTGATTCGCGCTGGTGACCTTCGCACCGTGAAGATCGGACGCCGCCGCCTCGTGCCGATTGATGCGCTGTCGGAGTGGGTCGCGAGCCTCACGGAGAAGGGTGCAGCATGAGTACGAAGAGCAATCCGAACGAATCGCCCTCGCCCCGGCGCAAGCCGGGGCAGGGTGGGTGCCATTGGGACGAGAAGCGACAGCGCTACATCGCCACCAAGACCGTCGGCTACAGCGCGGACGGCCGGCGGATCACTCGCAAGGGCTCAGGGACGTCAGTGCGTGAGGCTGAGCGCAAGCTAGCGAAGGCAGTCAAGGACTACGAAGCTGGCCTCGTTGTCCATTCCGATAGGTACACCGTCAAACAGGCCGTCGAAGACTGGCTGAAGTTCGGTCTCGACGCCGACACGGACGAGAGCACACGGACGAAGTACTCGATCCTCTCCAGGAAGCACATCGTGCCCAACCTCGGCGCGCGTCGGCTCCGTGATCTCCGCGCCGAAGAGGTCGACACATGGCTGCTCACCCTTCGCCCGATCTTGGCGACGTCGACGATTCAGACGGTCAAGTCGTGCCTCAACCGAAGCGTGCGCCGCGCGATGGCTCGTGGCTACCTTGAGCGGAATGTCGTCGAGCTCTGCAAGTCCCCGCGGGGGACTGGCGGCCGTCCTTCGAAAGCGCTCACACTGGACCAGGCGCAAGACGTCTTGACGCTGACAGAAGGAGATGGGTTCTACCCCTATATCGTCGTCAGTCTGCTCACCGGTGCTCGGACCGAGGAACTCCGGGCACTGAGGTGGGAGCACGTCCACCTTGAGGGCAGTCCAGACTCAAGTCCACCTATCCCGCCGCATATCGAGGTCTGGCGTTCAGACCGAGCCGGCGGAGACACCAAGACACGCCTTTCGCGTCGAACGCTCGCCCTCCCCGCTATGGCGATCGAGCAACTACGCCGGCAGCGCGTGAGACAGGCCCAGCGGCGGATGAAGGCCAAGTCCTGGCCGCGCCCAGACCTCGTCTTCACAACCGGCGTTGGCACCGAACTCGACGCGGCCAACGTGCGTCGAACGTTTCGTCGTGCACTGAAGAAGGTACCGAGCCTCAAGCACACGGAGTGGACGCCACGAGAGCTCCGCCACTCGTTCGTTTCGGCGCTGTCCGAACACGGTGTGCCGATCGACGAGATCTCACGGCTCGTGGGACACAAGGGCGGCAGCGCCGTCACCGAACGGGTGTATCGCAAACAGATCCGTCCGGTGATTCAGACCGGCGCCCAGGCGATGGACGAAGTCTTCGGAACGACGGTGAAGGACGCGTAGGGCAAAGCGTTTGTCACTCACTTTGTCGCTCAAGCGCGGATGGCATCCCGAATGTGGACAAAGCGAAACCCCGCCTATCTGGTGTTTCACCAGGTCAGGCGGGGTTCTCGTTGGTGGACGATACTGGGTTTGAACCAGTGACCTCTTCCGTGTCAAGGAAGCGCGCTACCGCTGCGCCAATCGTCCGTGGTTATTCAGTTTGTGTCCTGCAGTTTACATCAGGGTGGTGCTTCGAGGTGGGTACGGGATTTGAACCCGTGTACACGGATTTGCAGTCCGTTGCCTCGCCTCTCGGCCAACCCACCGCTGGAGGCAATGCCTCCGGTGGAGACCTACTCCGAGCGGACGACGAGGCTCGAACTCGCGACCTCAACCTTGGCAAGGTTGCGCTCTACCAACTGAGCTACGTCCGCTTGCTGCTTCGGGCCGGTTTCCCGTGCCCTTGGCGACGAGAAGAACATTAACGGAGCCACGTGGCGGCGACAAATCGGGGGTCACCTGCGTGTCATTCGCTGGACATCTCGAAGGTCGCACCGGCGCGCTTTCCCGGCTCTGATCAGGCACGATTTAGAGTTGCTGCATGCGCGCGTGGATCGATGGTCATCTTCTCGACAACCCGGCCGCCCCGGCGGTCTCCATCCGTGACCATGGTCTGGTCGTCGGCGACGGCGTCTTCGAGACGCTCAAGGTGATCGAGGACCGGCCGTTCGCGCTCACCCTCCATCTCGACCGCCTCGAGCGCTCGGCGAACGGCCTCGGCCTGCCCACGCCTGACCGCACGCTCGTCACCAAGGGCGTCGAGGCTGTGCTGGGCGCGGGCCCGACGGCGTACGGGCGCCTGCGGATCACCGTCACAGGTGGGCCGGCGCCGTTCGGGTCGGGTCGCGCGGAGGTGACACCGACGATCGTGGTCGGCCTCGAGGACGCGACGCCCCTGCCGACCGAGACGAAGGTCGTCAGCGTGCCGTGGCGCCGCAACGAGCGCGGCGCGACGTCCGGCCTGAAGACGACGTCGTACGCCGAGAACGTCATCGCCCTCGCCGAGGCTCACAAGCACGGCGCCAGCGAGGCGATCTTCGCCAACACCGTCGGCGACCTGTGCGAGGGCACCGGGAGCAACGTCTTCTACGTGCTCGACGGTGCGCTCAAGACCCCGACGCTCTCCAGCGGTCCGTTGGCCGGGATCACCCGGGCCCTGGTGATGGAGTGGTTCGGCGCCGAGGAGACCGACGAGCCGCTCGCCGAGGTGGAGGAGTACGCCACCGAGGTCTTCCTCACCTCCAGCCTGCGCGACGTGCAGGCTGTCACCGAGTGGGGCACGCGCACCCTCCCGCACGGCCCGGTGACTCGGGCGGCGCAGGAGGCGTGGCGTACGAACGAGTCGAGCCTGCTCGGCCTCTGAGCGGCCGGCGACAGAGCTCAGCCGGTGAAGAGCTGCGCCGCACGGCGCAGCGTCTCGATGATCCCGTAGGCCAGGGGGATCCCGACCAGGGCCCAGGCGCCTGCGACCTTGGGGTTCATGCTGCGCTCCTCTCGGTCTCGGTGGGGTCGGCGGACTTCGGTTCGTGGAACCTGTCGGGGACCTGGCGGACCAGGAGGTTGGCGACGAAGCCGACCGCGAGGACACCGACCATGGTCAGCAGCGCCGGACGGTAGGCCTCCGCGGTGAGCGTGCCGGGTTCGCCCTGCGCGTCCAGGAATGCGTTGATGATGAGCGGTCCGGCGATCCCGGCCGCCGCCCAGGCGGTCAGGAGGCGGCCGTGGATGGCGCCGACCTGGAAGGTGCCGAAGAGGTCACGGAGATAGGCGGGCACGGTCGCGAAGCCGCCGCCGTAGAAGGACAGGATCACCGCGGCGAGCAGCACGAAGAGCGCCATCGAGGCGTCTCCGACGGTCGCCAGCAGGAGGTAGAGGACCAGGCCGACGCCGAGGTACATCATGTAGATCGGCTTGCGGCCGATGACGTCGGAGGTCGAGGACCACACGAAGCGACCGGCCATGTTGGCGATCGAGAGCAGCCCCACGAAGCCGCCGGCCGCGGCCGCGCTGACGGCGGACACCCCATCGACGCGGAAGAAGTCCTGGATCATCGGGGCCGCCTGCTCGAGGATCCCGATGCCGGCGGTGACGTTGCAGAAGAGCACGATCCACACCAGCCAGAATGCCCGGGTCCTGATCGCGCTGTTCGCCGAGACGCTCGCCGTGGTGACCAGCTTCTTGGCCTTGACGCTTGCCGGGTCCCAGCCGGCCGGTGTCCAGCCCGCCGGCGGCACCCGGACCGTGGCCGCGCCGAAGGACATGAAGACCAGATAGACGACGCCCAGGGTGAGGAAGAGCATCATCACCGCATGCCCGTCGGGGACTGTGGTGCCGTCGCCGGTGAAGGAGGGGTCGTAGAGCGACAGGAGCCGGCCGCTCAACGGGCTGGCGATCATGGCGCCACCACCGAAGCCCATGATCGCCATGCCTGTCGCCAGGCCGGGCCGGTCCGGGAACCACTTGATCAGCGTGGAGACGGGGGAGATGTAGCCGATCCCGAGGCCGATGCCGCCGACGACCCCGTAGCCGAGGTAGACCAGCCACAGCTGGCCGGTGCCGATACCGAGGGCACCGATGAAGAATCCAGAGGCCCAGAAGATCGCGGCCACGGTCATCGCCGCGCGGGGTCCGTTGCGGTCGACCCAGGTGCCCATCACCGCAGCGGAGAGACCGAGCATCACGATCGCGATCGAGAAGATCAGTCCTATCGCGGTCTGGCTCGTGTCGAAGTGCTCGACCAGGGCGGTCTTGTAGACGCTGGTGGCGTACACCTGGCCGATGCAGAGGTGGACCGCGAGGGCGGCGGGCGGGATGAGCCAACGGCTGAAGCCGGGACCGGCGACCGTTCGCTCGCGAGACAGGAAAGCGGGAAGCAATGTGACCTCCGAGAGAGACGCGTGACGCACATCACTACCACAGTTGACGCGGCAACGGCGAGAGAACACTTCCGGTCAGCGAAAACGACGAACCCTCTCGTGCCGGACAGCCGGGACGAGAGGGTGCGAAGACGAAGGAGCAGACGGGCGGAGTGCCTACTCGACGTCGGAGGAGGTGCCGAGCAGGTCTGCGACCAGCGCATCGAGGTCCATGTGCTGGCCCTCGGCGCCGACCGGGACGGCCGAGAAGGACTTGCCGAGGAACGTCTGCACCTCGCTGGAGTCGGCGGTCGCGATCAGGCGGCCGTCGGGGGAGCTGAAGTCGAAGACGGCGACAGCCTTGGCGTCCTCGTCGATGCTCGGGTAGATCTTCACGTCGCCCTCGCCGGCAGGCGCGGCCAGGCCCTGCAGCATCAGGGTGCGGGACACGACCCACTCGACGTCACCGGCGCCTGAGTGGAAGGTCAGGCTCACTGCGTACGGGTCGTTCTCGCGGTAGCCGAGGGTGGTCGGCACCTCGACCGTGCGGCCCCAGGGGTCGAGGCACGAGATCTGGATGTCCTGCTGCACTGTCGGGTGCTTGATGTCGCTCATTCGTCCGCTCCTTCTTGGTGGTCTTGCCAAGGAGACGGAGTCGTACGCAGGTGATGATGCCGTTTCTACAAACTTTCTGAACTGCTTCGTGGCGACCTCGGTCACACCCGCGCGAGAGCGGCTTCCAAGCGCGCGACGGGGGAGCTGAGGTTGTACGTCGCGGCGAGCTCGCGCAGACGGGTCGGGTCGGCCGGCGCGTTGGGCAGTGTCGTGCGGCTGCGGTCCAGCGGGATGTCGCGGGCCACGGCCACGACCTTCGGCGCGACCGCCAGATAGTCGACCGCGTCGATGAACTTCTGACGCTGGGACTTGGTCAGGGAGGTGGCCGGGTCGGCGACGGCGGCGATGATCCCCTCCAGATCCCCGAACTGGTCGAGCAGCTTGGCCGCGGTCTTGTCGCCGACGCCCTTCACCCCCGGCAGCCCGTCGGAGGAGTCGCCGCGCATCGTCGCGAAGTCGGCGTACTGCGCGGCGCTGATCCCGTACTTGGCGAGCACCCACTTCTCGTCGACCAGGTCGGGGTCGCCCACACCACGGGTCGGGTAGAGGATGCGTACGCCGGCAGCGTCGTCGACCAGCTGAAAGAGGTCACGGTCGCCGGTGACGACGTCGACCGGCATCCCGGCGTTGGTCGCGAGCGTGCCGATCACGTCGTCGGCCTCGTAGCCGTCGGCGCCGATGACACAGATCCCGGCCGCGGCCAGCACCTCGCGGATGATCGGGACCTGCACCTGCAGCGGGTCGGGGACCTCTTCCACGTCGGGGGCGGTCTCGATCTCCTCGACCACTCGGTGCGACTTGTAGGACGGGATCAGGTCGACCCGCCACTGCGGGCGCCAGTCGTTGTCCCAGCAGCACACCAGATCGGTGGGGGAGTAGTCGTTGACCAGGCGGGAGATGAACTCCAGCAGGCCTCGGACGGCGTTGACCGGAGTGCCGTCCTCCGCCTTGATCTCAGGCACGCCGAAGAAGGCGCGGAAGTAGAGCGACGCGGTGTCCAGCAAGAGCATTCGAGGTTCAGCCACGCTGTGCACATTATCCGCTGACGCGTGGGGCCGGCCTCCTGAATCGCCCTCCTGGGGCTCACTCGGTCCACGACTTGCCGCAAATCTTTCGATATCGATCGCGGTTTTGGACGTTTCGGCGGAGATATTGTTGTTGTCGGTACGCTGTCGCCGTGACTACCCCTGAGATAGAGGCCACCGACCGTAAAATCCTTCAGCTTCTCGCGGAGGACGGCCGGATGTCCTACACCGATCTCGGCAAGGCCACCGGTCTGTCGACCTCGGCGGTGCATCAGCGCGTCAAGCGGCTCGAGCAGCGCGACCTGATCACCGGCTACGGCGCCACCGTCAACTACGCCGCGATCGGAGTCCCGCTGACGGCGTTCGTCGCGGTCACGCCGCTCGACCCATCCCAGCCCGACGACTGCCCCGAGCGGGTCGCCGACCTCAACGAGGTGGAGGCCTGCTGGTCGATCGCGGGCGCGGAGTCCTACATGCTCAAGGTGCGGGTGGCGACCCCCGAGGCGCTCGAGGAGCTGCTCGGCCGGATCCGTTCGGTCGCCAACGTGGGCACTCGGACCACGATCGCGATGTACACCTACTACGAGAACCGGCCGACCTTGAAGCACTGAGCGCCTCGGCCGCTCACTCCCCGTGCGTACGCCACCACTCCTGGCCTGACTCGGGCAGCGTGTGGATCGGGTCGTAGTACTCGTAGGTCCTGGACAGCGCCTCGGGGTCGCTCGCCTCGATCGAGGTGCGGTAGTTCTTGGTCCAGTAGGAGATCCCGCGCTCGGTGTCGTAGTCGGCGATCTGGTGGACCCACCGCTTGCCGACGAAGGGCACGTCGCACACGATGCGCGGAGTGGCGAACCCGGGCAGGTAGCCCATGATGTCGTGCTGCAGTCGCTGGGCGTCGGCGACCGAGACCCGCCAGTGCTCGCTGAACGGGATCATGTCGCACATGTAGAAGTAGTAGGGCATGATCTGCGCGCCGTCGAGCAGGCGGAAGCTCAGGTCGAGCAGGCTGTGGCTGTCGGCGTTGACGCCGGCCAGCAGCACACCCTGGTTGCGTACGTCGCGCACGCCAGCGGCCAGCAGCGCCTTGGATGCCTCGGCGACCAGGGGAGTGACCGAGTTGGCGTGGTTGGCGTGGGTGTGGATCGCCAGCGATACGCCGCGCTCGCGGGCGATGGTGGTCACCCGGTTCATCCCCTCCAGCAGCGGCTCCTGGAGCCAGTGCTGGGGAAGACCGATCAGACCCTTGGTGGCCAGCCGGATGTCGCGGATGTTGTCGATCGCCATCAGCTTGGTGAGGAAGTCCTCCAGCCGCGGCCAGGGCAGGTTGGCGACGTCGCCGCCGGAGACCACCACGTCGCGCACCTGCGGGGTGTTGCGGAGGTATTCGAGCATCGCCTCGTGGCGGTCGACCGGCTTGCCGGTGAGCTTGAGCTTGTCGATGACCGGGGTCGAGTTGCCGACCAGGTCCATCCGGGTGCAGTGGCCGCAGTACTGCGGGCAGGTCGAGAGCAGCTCGGCGAGCACCTTGGTCGGGTAGCGGTGGGTCAGGCCCTCGGCGACCCACATGTCGTGCTCGTGCAGCGAGTCGCGGCTCGCCTGCGGGTGGGACGGCCAGTCGGTGCGGCGGTCGGAGAAGACCGGGATCATGTAGTGCCGCAGCGGGTCGGCGTAGAACGCGTCGGTGAACTCCTCGCCGGCCGATGCGCCGGACGGCACCATCGTGTTGACCATCTGCGGCGGGACCAGCATCGACATGGTCGCGCGCTCGGCCATGTCGCGCTCGAGGTCGGCGTAGAACCGCTCGTCGAGAAGATCGCCCATCAGGGCGCGCATCTGGCGCACGTTCTTGATGCAGTTGACCCGCTGCCACTGCACGTCGCGCCACTGCTCCTCGGTGATGTCGGCCCAGCCTGGGAACCGGGTCCAGTCGGGTTCGACCAGCTCTACGCGCTGGTAGGCGTAGGGCTGTCCGTCTCGGGTCTTGGGCTCGATGGTTGCCGTCATGGTTTCCACCATAGCGGGAGATCCTCCGGCCAATGCAAGCATCGGCCGCAATTCTTCCATCGACCGCTGGTATGGTCCGCCGTGAGATGCACGCAAGGAGGCGTACGACGATGACCACTTCCGACCCGACGGGCCTGCACCGAGTGCTCGACGAGCCAGTTGCCGGCTCGTTGCCGCTCCCGCAGGCGGCCCGCCGACTCGACACCCGAAAGACCTTGTGGCCCGACGAGGTGCGGATCCGGGTGGAGCGACTGAACCTCGACGCCGCCTCGTTCCGGCAGCTGGAGGCCGCGCACGACGGCGACGGAGAGGCAGTACGCCGCGAGGTGCTCGACATCGTCGCCGACCGCGGCAAGATGCAGAACCCGGTGACCGGGTCGGGCGGCATGCTCGTCGGTGTCGTCGAAGAGGTCGGCCCCGAGTCGCCCCTCGGCCTCTCGGTCGGCGACCGTGTCGCCACCCTGGTCTCCTTGACGCTGACGCCGCTGGTCATCGAGGACGGGCTCGAGCGATGGGCCGGCGAGGACGAGCAGGTGCCGTGCGACGGCTACGCCATCCTCTTCGGCCGTTCGATCGCAGCCGTCCTCCCCGACGACGAGGCCCCGGAGCTGGCTCTCTCGGTGATGGACGTGTGCGGCGCGCCGGCGCTCACCCGCCGGGTCGTCTCGGAGCGATACACCGGCGGTGTGGTCGCCGTGATCGGTGGTGGCGGCAAGTCCGGGTCGCTGTCGCTGGCCGCGGCCCGCGACGCGGGAGCAGGTCACCTGATCGGCATCGTGCCGACGGAGGCCGAGGCCGAGCGCCTTCGCGACGCCGGTCTGGCCGACGAGGTCGTGATCGCCGACGCCCGCAACCCCGTGGCACTGCGTGACGCGGTCACCAAGGCTGCGCCCATTGCCTCGAGCTCCGCTTCGGCAGGTGGCCCCGCCGACGTCACCGTGGTGTGCGTGGACGTGCCCGGGTGCGAGGGCGGCGCCATCCTCTCCACCGCCGACAGCGGCACCGTTGTCTTCTTCTCCATGGCGACCTCCTTCTCCGCAGCCGCGCTCGGCGCCGAGGGCCTCGCCGCCGACGTGACGATGCTCGTCGGCAACGGCTACGTCCCCGGCCACGCGGCGTACGCCCTGGATCTTCTCCGCGCGAACCGCGGCGTACGAACTCTCTTCGAGGGCAGACTGGCGCCGTGACTCGCATCCTCCTGCGCAATGGCCGGATCCACACGAGCCTGGCCCCAGCCGAGCCGATCACCGCGATGGCCGTCGAGAACGGCCGGATCGTCTGGACCGGCACCGATCCCGACAGCTTCACGAGCCCCGACGAGGTGGTCGACCTCGGCGGCCGACTGGTGACACCGGCCTTCGTGGACAGCCATGTCCACGTCGTCGAGACCGGAGAGCAGATCCTCGGGCTCGACCTCGGCGGTGCGTCCAGCCGGGAGGTCGTGCTCGACATGGTCGCTGCGTACGTCACCGACCTGGGCCCCGACGACCTGGTCCTCGCCCAGGGCTGGGACGAGACGCTCTGGCTGGACCCGACCCTGCCGACCGCGACCGAGCTCGACCGTGCCTCGGACGGCCGCAAGGTGTATCTCAACCGCATCGACGGTCACTCCGGCGTGGTCTCGAGCGCGCTGATGGCCCAGGCTCCCGGCATCACCGGACTGCCCGGCTGGAGCGCCGAGGGGCGCGTCGAGCGAGAGGCGCTACGCGCGTTGCTGCCGCTGCTGGCCGACCTCACCCCGGCCGGGCATGCCGAGCGCGGTGCCCGTGCGGCGTTGCAGGCGATGGCTTCCCTGGGCATCGGGGCCTTCCACGAGAACGCCGGACCCGACATCGGCCCCGAGTCGGACCTCGTCGCCGTGCAGACGCAGGCCGCCGAGGCCGGGGTGCACGGCACCTACTACTGGGGCGCTCACCTCGGCTTCGGCGACCTGGACCGCCTCGACGACGTCTCCGGCCTGGCCGGAGATCTCAGCGCGGACGGCTCGATGGGATCCCGCAGCGCTGCGCTGACCTTCGACTACGCCGATCTGGCCGGCCACCGAGGCCACGCCTATCTCGACCCCGAGCAGATGGCCGAGCACATCATCGGCTGCACCCGGCGCGGCCTGCAGGCCGGCTTCCACTGCATCGGCGACCAGGCGATCGACAACATCGCGCAGGCGTTCCGGCTCGCCGAGAAGGCGCTGGGCGCCGAGACCCTGCGGACCCGTCGCCACCGGCTCGAGCACTGCGAGCTGCCCTCGCCGGCCGCGACCGAGACCTTCGCCGACCTCGGGGTGATCGCGAGCATGCAGCCGATGTTCGACGGGCTGTGGGGCGGCCCGGACCGGATGTACGCGGCGAGGTTGGGGGAGCGCTGGCAGCAGATGAACCCGTTCCGGACCCTGCTCGACGCCGGCGTACGCATCGCCTTCGGCTCCGACTCCCCGGTCACCCCGCTGGACCCGTGGGCGGCGGTCCACGCGGCCGTGCACCACCGCACCCCCGGCCAGGGCATCACGCCCGCGGAGGCGTTCGCGGCGCACACCGTCGGAGGCTGGTACGCGGCCGGCATCGACGACGCCGGGACGCTCGCGGTCGGGCAGCGGGCCACCTACGCGGTGTGGGACCGCACCACGTTCCCCGACCTGACCACACCTGACGTCGCCGACGTCACCACCAACTGCCTGCAGACCGTCGTCGACGGCAGGACCGTATTCGAGAAGGAGGGTGTCTGGTGAGACTCGATCTGGACCCACGCACGATCGCCCAGGCCCGCGCGCTGGCAGCCAAGGTCGGCGACCCGATCGTCGAGATGGCCAAGAAGCACACCACGGTCGCCGTGGAGCGGGCCACCCTGCGGCTGGCCGGGCTCGGCGGCGCCGATCCGGACGGCACCCCGTGGGTGAACCATCTCGTCGACGCGGTGCGCGCCGACGTAGGCCTCGAGCACGGGATCGCGCTGCCGGTGTGGCAGGCGCTGGGCGCCTACGAGACGACCGGAGTGAGGCCGAGCGGCGAGCTTGCTCGTCCGCTCGCGCCGAACGAGGGAGTAACCGCGCGGAGCGCGGACAACGATCTCGCGCGCCTGGCCGAGGAGGCCGCCGCCGGCCAGGTGACCTTCCGCCTGCCCGAGGGCGCCGAGGCGGAGCTGGCCGCGAAGCATGCCCGCGAGGCGGTCGGCGTCGGCATCGCCCGGCTCGATGCCAGCCGCGTGGCCCGTGAGCGGATGATCAGCGAGATCGGCGATGCGCCCCGCAAGCCGTGGATCTACCTCATCGTCGCGACCGGCGACATCTACGAGGACATCCCGCAGGCCCAGGCGGCCGCGCGCGAGGGCGCCGACATCATCGCGGTGATCCGCTCGACCGGCCAGTCGCTGCTCGACTACGTGCCCGAGGGGGCGACGCGGGAAGGGTTCGCCGGGACGTACGCGACCCAGGAGAATTTCCGGCTGATGCGCGCGGCCCTCGACGAGACGAGCCGCGAGCTGGGGCGCTACGTCCGGCTCACCAACTACGCGAGCGGGCTGTGCATGCCGGAGATCGCGGCGCTGGCGGGCATGGAGCGTCTCGACATGATGCTCAACGACTCGATGTACGGGATCCTGTTCCGCGACATCAACCCGGTGCGTACGTTCGTCGACCAGCGACTCTCGCGCCAGATCCACGCCCGGGCGGGGATCATCATCAACACCGGCGAGGACAACTACCTCACCACCGCCGACGCCGTCGAGGCCGCGCACACGGTGACCACCTCCCAGCTGCTCAACGAGTACTTCGCCAAGGAGGCGGGACTCGAAAACTGGCAGCTGGGGCTGGGCCACGCGTTCGAGATCAACCCCGACGTACCGGACTCGTTCCGCCTCGAGCTCGCGCATGCGCTGCTGGCGAAGTCGATCTTCCCCGACGCCCCGTTGAAGTGGATGCCGCCGACGCGGCACATGACCGGCGACATCTTCAAGGGTTACCTGCTCGACGGGTTCTTCAACCTCGCCGGCGCGATGACCGGCCAGGGCATCCTGCTGGTCGGGATGATGACCGAGGCGGTCGTGACGCCCTGGATCTCCGACCGCGACCTGGCCCTGCAGAACGTCCGGTACGTCATGGACGCGGCCGGGCGGCTCGGCGAGGACTTCCACCCGGCTCCGGACGGCTTCATCGCCAACCGGGCGCGCGAGGTGCTGGGGGAGTCGATCGACCTGCTCGGGAAGATCATCGACGAGCCCAACGGGCTTCTCGACGCGATCGCCGACGGCACCTTCGGCCTGATGAAGCGCCCCGCCGACGCGGGCAAGGGCCTCGAGGGCGTCGCCGAGAAGTCCGAGGCGTACTACAACCCGGCCACAACGATCCTGGAGGGCGAGGAATGAGCCAAGGAAACCTGATCAGGCCCTACGGCGACACCACCGGCGACGGGATGGTGCAGGTCTCCTTCACGTTGCCGATGAAGCACAGCAAGGTCGCGGACGGCGCCGCGCTGCAGCTGGCCAACAAGATGGGCATGGAGCCGGCGATGGTCGTCCACTCCAAGCCGATGGGCGACGGCTTCACCTTCTTCGTCGTCTACGGGCAGGTGAACCACCTCGTCGACGTCGACAAGGTCCAGGTCGTCGAGCGGGACTTCCCGCTGCTGACGCCCAAGGAGGCGAATGCGGTGATCAAGGAGACGCTGCGGCGTCCGCTGGTCGTCGTCGGCGCCTGCATCGGCACCGACGCCCACACCGTCGGGATCGACGCGATCCTCAACATCAAGGGGTTCGCGGGGGAGAAGGGCCTGGAGTACTACAAGGAGATCGAGGTCGTGAACCTCGGCGCCCAGGTCTCCGTGCCCTCCCTGGTCGATGCCGCCGTCACCCGGCGCGCCGACGCCGTGCTCGTCTCCCAGGTCGTCACCCAGCGCGACGCGCACCTGCTCAACACCCGGGAGATGTCGGCGGCCTTCCGCGAGGCCTATCCGGCGGGGGAGCGGCCGCTGCTGGTCGCCGGTGGGCCGCGCTTCGACGAGTCGATGACCACCGAGCTCGGCGTCGACCGCATCTTCGGCCGCGGCACGACTCCCGCCGAGGTCGCCTCCTATCTCGTTCACCGCACCACCGCGAAGGAGCCCGCCGCATGACGTCGCCGCAGATCGGCCCCGAAATCGGAACAGTTGTCGTCCACCGGCGCTACGTGCCCTACTCCCACGCCCACTACGCCGGGAATCTGGTCGACGGCGCCTACAGCCTGGGTCTCTTCGGCGACGTCGCGACCGAGATGTGTATCCGCACCGACGGCGACGAGGGGCTCTTCGCCTCCTACGACGACGTGCAGTTCAAGGCCCCTGTGCGTGCCGGCGACGTCCTGGAGATCAGCTGCGAGCTGATCAAGGCCGGAACCCGGTCGCGGGTGATGGAATTCGCGGTGTACGTCGTGGCCCGGGGCGCCGCGACCGAGGCCAGCCCGGGGGCCGCCGAGATGCTGGCGGAGCCGGTCCTCGCCACCTTCGCACGAGGGACCGTCGTCGTTCCCTGAAGGCCGTAATGGATACATGAAGACGACACGCCGAGGTTCCTCGAGAATTCCTTGCTTTTTCGCGCCCAGCGGGCTGCGGCTGACCTGCGGAAACATGTGTTTGCGCAGGTCAGCATCGTGTTGACTTACGCAGAGCCAGCGGGTGATGGTGGCAACGTTCGCCCATGCAGAGTTGCGGTCGGCGGACCGGCGCTCGACGAATCGGGTCGGGGGGTGTCGATCCAGGCATGCCTTTGATCCGTTTTCGCGGGCGCGGTCCATGACCGCGAGGGCAACGCGGGAAGGCCAAGGCGCCCTTAGACAACGATCGTCCCCTTGTCTCCAGCAAGGATCGGAACGGCCCGAAGAACGTCTTGGTCCTCCCGCGCTCTGTGTCGTCGGCGCTCGCTTCGCCGCGCGCGCAGCGCTGGAGGCCGGCGGTTGCGGGGATCTTGGGTTCGACCGGTGGGCGGATATCCTGTGATCTCCACCCCATTCCTCGACAAGGCCGGCGTTACGTGACGAACGAGCAGCTTCCACCCTGGACCGAGATCGGCCGGGCGGTGATGGTCATCCCGACCTACAACGAGGCGGACAACCTCGCCTGGATCGTCGGACGGCTGCGCAAGGCGCAGCCGCGCGTCGACGTGCTGGTCGTCGACGACGGCTCCCCTGACGGCACCGGCACGATCGCCAACGAGCTGGCCGACAACGACGACCAGATCCACGTGCTGCACCGCACCGAGAAGGCCGGCCTGGGAGCTGCGTACCTCCATGGCTTCGGGTGGGCCATCGAGCAGGGCTACGACGTCGTCGGAGAGATGGACGCCGACGGCTCCCACCAGCCCGAGGAGCTCCATCTGCTTCTCGACGCGATCCCCTCCGCCGACCTGGTGATCGGTGCCCGCTGGATCCGCGGCGGATCGGTGGTCAACTGGCCGCTGTCGCGACGGCTGCTGTCGGTGGGCGGCAACCTCTACGTCCGTCTCCTGCTCGGTATCGGCGTGCACGACGCCACCGCCGGCTACCGGCTCTTCCGGCGTACGACGCTGGAGAAGCTGCAGCTGAGCAGCGTCGAGTCGACCGGCTATGTCTTCCAGACCGAGATGGTGACGCGTACGCTGCGGGCCGGCCTCACGGTCAAGGAGGTCCCGATCCAGTTCATCGAGCGGGTCCGGGGAGAGTCGAAGATGAGCTCGGCGGTCGCTGCGGAGTCGATGCGCCGGGTGACCCGCTGGGGCCTGGCCGAACGACGAGACCAGGTGCTTCGCCTGCTGCGCCGCCTCGGGCTGGACCGTATCGGGGGAGGCCGCCGATGACCGCTCGACGACGCCGGCTCTCGTGGCTTCTGGTGCTTCTGTTCCTGGTGATGCCGCTGGCCGAGCTGTTCGTGATCATCCAGGTCGGTCAGCTGATCGGCGTGTGGTGGACGATCCTGCTGCTGATCGCCGACTCGGTCATCGGAGCCTGGATCGTGCGCCGCGAGGGTGCCCGAGCCTGGACGGCGCTGCAGAACGCGCTGGCGGCAGGGAAGATGCCGTCCACCGAGATCGCCGATGGTGCTCTCATCCTGCTCGGCGGGGCGATGATGCTCACCCCGGGGTTCGTCACCGACATCCTGGGCGTGGTGCTGATGCTGCCTCTCACCCGCCCGTTCTTCCGCCGCATCCTGGCAACGGTCGTGCAGAAGCGCCTGGTGACCGCCACGATGCCCTCCACGTTCGGCCCTCGAGCCCGGCCCACCAACGACGACATCGTCACCGGCGAGGTCGTCGACAAGGACAACCTGAGCTGAGATACGCCGACGGCGGCCTTCCGTGATGGAAGGCCGCC
>NZ_JACIXG010000091.1 GCF_014360585.1 Nocardioides sp. | reverse complement strand
TTCCAGGCGGACCCGGAGCGTTTCAACGAGCTATCGGTGGTGACCCTTCCGGGTCACCGCCTCACTCTATTTCTGCCGGGTCCTACCACGGCACGTCGAAGTCGGCCTCGTCGGAGACCCGGGCTGCCTGGCCGGCGTACTCCACGACGTCGCCGACGCGGAGCTGGCGGCCGCGGCGGAGCTCGATCTCACCGTTGACCTTGACCTCGCCGGCGGTGATCGCCGGGCGCGCCTCGGAGCCGGCCTCGACCAGGTTGGCCAGCTTCAGGAACTGGCCGAGCCTGATGATCTCGTCGGAGATGGGTACGTCGAAGGGCTCGCTCACACCGCCATCCTCCCCCGTCGGGCGAGACGTCACCAAAAACGGCCGAGGCGTCAGCGCGGTCGGCCGAGTTGGCACGCGATGACACCTCGGCCGACGTACGTGACGCCTCGGCGGGTCACTCCATCAGGACCGCGACGGTGTGGATGAGGACGCCGACGAGGCCACCGACGATGGTGCCGTTGATGCGGATGAACTGCAGGTCGCGGCCGACGAAGAGCTCGATGCGGCGAGCAGCCTGCTTGCCGTCCCAGCGCTGGATCGTGTGGGTGATGACGGTGGTCGCCTCGCGGCCGTAGCGCTGGACGACGTAGACGGCGACATCGGAGGCGAGCGCGTCGTAGCGGCGCTGCAGCACCTCGTCGAGGACGACCTTCTGGGCGTAGCGGATGACCTCGTCCAGGGCGCGGAGCCGGACGACGCCTTCGGGGTCACGCAGCGAGGAGGTCAGCGCGCGGCGCAGCGCGTCCCAGATGGAGATGGCGGTGTTGATGACGCCCGGATGCTCGAGCACGCGCTCCTTGAGCCGCTCGGCACGCTCCATGGTCGCCTGGTCGTGCTGCAGGTTGTCGGCGAGGTCGGCGAGCATGGCGTCGATCGCCTTGCGGGCTCGGTGCTCGGGGTCGTCGCGGATGTCGGCGATCCAGCGGACCAGCTCGACGTGGATGCGGGCGGTCACCGGCTCGCGCAGCACCTGCGGCGTCCACCAGGGCGCCCGCTCACCGAGCACCTCGGTGACGATCTCCTCGTTCTCCTCGAGCCAGCCGTGCAGCTCGACCAGCGCCAGGTCGACCAGGCCGTGATGTACGCCGTCGTCCAGCGCCGCCTGCAGCGTGCCGCCGAGGAGCGGCGCGATCTGCTCCTCGCGCAGGCGGGGTACGAACCCGTCCTGGATGATCTCGACGATGTGCCGGTTGCTGATCCGGGACAAGCCGTCGGCGACCACGGTGGAGACCTCGTCGACGACCCGCTTGGCGTTGGGCTCCTCCGAGAGCCACAGCGCGAGTCGCAGCGACGGCATCGCGACACCGAGCCGCTCGCGGATGGTCTCCTCCTGCAGGAAGTTGTCCTGGACGAACTCCTCGAGGCTGGCGCCGAGCTCGTCCTTCCGCTTCGGGATGAGGGCGGTGTGTGGCACCGGCAAACCCAGCGGGTGGCGGAACAGCGCGGTGACCGCGAACCAGTCGGCGATCGCGCCGACCATGGATGCCTCGGCACCGGCGTTCACGAACCCCCAGAACCCGTGCATCCCCATGGTCAGCAGATAGACGATGGCGGCCACGACCAGGAGCCCGGTGGCGACGATGCGCATCCGGCGCAGTGCCTGGCGGCGTACGACATCGGCCTCGGTCTCGGCCATCAGGCCGCCGATCCCGACGCCCCCAGGAGAACTCATGGGCTCAATTGTGCCGGGTCGCACCACGTGGTGCGCAGCGACGCACTGAGACACCCAGAAGGGGGCGGACTGTAGAACGCCAGTTGAACAAACGGTGTCCGTATATGGCAGCATTGGTGGGCATGTCTGTCCCCCGCACGGTCTTGACCTTCGGCACCTTCGACGTCTTCCACGTCGGACACCTGCGCATCGTCCAGCGCGCGGCTGAGTACGGCGACCGGCTGGTGGTCGGAGTCTCGGCCGACGCCCTCAACTTCAAGAAGAAGAGCCGCTACCCCGTCTTCAGCGAGGACGAGCGGTTGGCGATCGTCTCCGCACTGAAGCCGGTCGACGAGGTCTTCCTCGAGGAGAGCCTCGAGCTCAAGCGCGACTACCTGCTCAAGCACCAGGCCGATGTCCTGGTCATGGGCGATGACTGGGTGGGGCGCTTCGACGAGTTCAAGGACATCTGCGAGGTCGTCTACCTGCCGCGTACGCCGGCGATCTCGACCACCGCGCTGATCGAGAAGATCTCCACGACCTGAGCGCATACCTGTCGGCTACTCACGGGTTGGCCTACAGGTGAGTTACAAAGCACCCAAGGGCGTCACCGATCCCTTCCCCCGCTCGTTGGAGTGGACGAGAGTGCCTCGGGGGAGGCACACGTCCCACCGAGGAGATACATGTTGTCGCACAACGCGGACGGTGTGGGGTCGCATCTGTTCGACTCATCGAGGAGCGCGATGTCGCTGACCACCGCCGCCAAGGTGGAGGTCCTCAGCGTCCTCGTCCGCGCCGGCCGGGAGGCCCGCGCCCCGCTCACGCCGCACGACTGCAACACCGTGGTCGAGACCAGCGCCCACCTCGCCGAGATCGCGCCGACCCTTCCCGAGCGCTCGCCTGGCGAACGTGCCCGTGCGACCCGCTCGGCGATGGAGCTGTTCCTCTCCCTCGACTGTCCCCAGCTCGCGCCCGAGCTCCGCGAGGAGCTCGCCAAGGCCGTGGAGCACGTGGTCGTACGCCATCCGGCGACGGCCCCCTAGGGCAGAAGAGTTTCAACCAGCGCCTCGTTTCAAGCAAAAATGCCGCTGCGGCCCCACGGGCCGCAGCGGCGTGCTTCTATTTAGGGGGAGGTAGTTGCATGAGCATCGTCAGAGCCGCAATCAGCCAGACCACCTGGACCGGGGACAAGGTCTCCATGCTGGACAAGCACGAGGGCTTCGCGCGTGACGCCGCCGCACAGGGCGCCCAGGTGATGTGCTTCCAGGAGCTCTTCTACGGGCCGTACTTCGGGATCACCCAGGACAAAAAGTACTACCGCTACGCGGAGCCGGCCGACGGCCCCATCGTGCAGCGCTTCGCGAGCCTGGCCAAGGAGCTTGGCATCGTGATGGTGCTGCCGATCTACGAGGAGGCGGAGGTCGGGGTCTACTACAACACCGCCGTGCTCGTCGACGCCGACGGCACGATCCTCGGCAAGTACCGGAAGAACCATCTGCCCCACGTGGAGAAGTTCTGGGAGAAGTTCTACTTCCGCCCCGGCAACCTGGGCTACCCGGTCTTCGAGTCGGCGGTCGGCAAGGTGGGGATGTACATCTGCTACGACCGCCACTTCCCCGAGGGCTGGCGCGAGCTCGGCCTCAACGGCGCCCACATGGTCTTCAACCCCAACGCCACCAAGCCCGGACTCTCCAACCGGCTGTGGGAGGTCGAGCAGCCCGCCGCCGCGGTCGCCAACGGCTACTTCGTGCTCGCGCCCAACCGGGTCGGCCTGGAGGACAACGAGTACGGCCCCGAGACGGTCGACTTCTACGGGATGTCGCAGATCGTCGACCCCCGCGGCAACTACGTGGGCGAGCTCGGCTCGGGCGAGAAGGAGGAGCTGCTGGTGCGCGACCTCGACATGAACATGGTCCAGGAGATGCGCGACGACTGGCAGTTCTACCGCGACCGACGGCCCGACTCCTACACCGCCATCCCTAGACCCTGATAGCGACTGTGTTGGTCTCGACACGCCTCCGCCTTGCGGCTCCGGCGGCTCGACCGGCGGATAGGAGCACCGCATGAGCACCACCCTCATCACGGGCGGCACGGTCGTCTCCGCGACCGGCCGCACCCAGGCGGACGTGCTGGTGGACGGCGAGAGGATCGTCGCGCTCATCTCCCCCGGCGCCAGCCCGTTCGGCACGATCGACGCCGACCTCACCATCGACGCGACCGGGAAGTACGTCATCCCCGGCGGCGTCGACGCCCACACCCACATGCAGCTGCCGTTCGGCGGGACCAACGCGTCCGACACCTTCGAGACCGGCACCAGAGCGGCGGCCTGGGGCGGCACCACGACGATCATCGACTTCGCGGTGCAGCGCTACGGCGAACGCGTACAGGACGGGCTGGCGCACTGGCACGAGCTGGCCGCCGGCAACTGCGCGATCGACTACGGGTTCCACCAGATCATCGGCGGGGTCGACGACGACTCGCTCAAGGCGATGGACACGCTCGTGGACGAGGGGATCACCTCGTACAAGCTGTTCATGGCCTACCCGGGCGTCTTCTACTCCGACGACGCGCAGGTCCTGCGGGCGATGCAGAAGGCCACCGACCACGGGCTGCTGACCATGATGCACGCCGAGAACGGTCCGGCCATCGACGTGCTCGCCGCGCAGCTGGCCGAGTCCGGCAAGACCTCCCCCTACTACCACGGCATCGCGCGTGCCTGGCAGCTCGAGGAGGAGGCCACCCACCGGGCGATCATGCTCGCCGACGTCACCGGAGCACCGCTCTACGTGGTGCATGTCAGCGCCAAGCAGGCCGTCGAGCAGCTCGCCGCCGCCCGGGACAAGGGCAGGAACGTCTACGGCGAGACCTGCCCGCAGTATCTCTACCTCTCCCTCGAGGACCAGCTCGGCGCGAGCTCGGAGGAGTGGGGAGACTTCGAGGGGGCGAAGTGGGTCTGCTCGACGCCGCTGCGCTCGCGCGAGGAGGGCCATCAGGACGCGATGTGGCAGGCCCTGCGCACCAACGACCTGCAGATGGTCTCCACCGATCACTGCCCCTTCTGCATGAAGGAGCAGAAGGAGCTCGGCAAGGACGACTTCCGGGCGATCCCGAACGGGATCGGCTCGATCGAGCACCGTGTCGACCTGCTCTACCAAGGTGTGGTGACCGGCCAGATCACCCTCGAACGGTGGGTGGAGCTGATCGCGACCACGCCGGCGCGGATGTTCGGGCTCTACGGCCGCAAGGGCGTGATCGCGCCGGGCGCGGACGCCGACATCGTCGTCTACGACCCCGCCGGACACACCTCCATCGGCCTCGGGGAGGGCAGGACCCACCACATGAACATGGACCACTCCGCCTGGGAGGGCTACGAGATCGACGGCCACGTCGACGTGGTGCTCGCCCGCGGCTCCGTCGTCGTGGTCGACGGCGAGTTCAGAGGCGCGAAGGGTCACGGAAGCTATCTCAAGCGGGGCCTTTCCCAGTACCTCATCTGATACCGCTGGCGGCCGATCACGGCGGCCCAGGCACCGCGATTGTGACGGCTCTTTGCTCTAGGCTGCCCATGCGGCACGGTTCCGGTGGAGACCGCCGGAGAAGCCGCCCCCAACAAGCGTTTCAGAAAGAGCAACCTGCGTGAACAGCGCCAACCACAGCCGGATCGTCAGCCTGATCTGGGCGATTGCCGACGACGTCCTTCGAGACCTGTACGTCCGGGGCAAGTATCGCGACGTGATTCTGCCCTTCACCGTGCTCAGGCGGCTCGACTCTGTGCTGGAGCCGGTCCGCGAGCAGGTCGCTGCGACGGACAAGATGCTGGACGAGGCCGGGATCGTGAACAAGGATGCCTCGCTCCGCGATGCCGCCGGACAGGCGTTCTACAACACCTCCGGCTTCACCATGAAGCACCTCTCAACGATCTCCAACGCCAAGCGGCTTGAGGAGGACTTCAAGGCCTACCTCGACGGTTTCTCGCCGAACGTCCAGGAGATCATCAACAACTTCGAGCTCCGCAACCAGATCCCCAAACTGGTCCGGGCCGATGCGCTGGGCTCACTGCTGACGAAGTACCTCAATCCGGACCTGGATCTGTCCCCGACAGGCATGGACAACCACGGAATGGGCACGGTCTTCGAAGAACTGGTCCGCAAGTTCAACGAAGAGAACAACGAGGAAGCCGGCGAGCACTGGACGCCGCGCGACGCGGTGCGGCTGATGACCCGGCTGATGTTCGAGCCGATCGCCGACCGGATACCGGAGGGCACCTACAAGCTGTATGACGGTGCGATGGGCACCGGCGGCATGCTGACGGTCGCCGAGGAGACGCTGAAGCACATCACCAAGGGCCGCAAGATCACCACGCACCTCTACGGCCAGGAGATCAACGCCGAGACGTACGCCATCGCGAAGGCCGACCTGATCCTCAAGGGTGAGGGCGGGGAGGCCGACAACATCAAGGGCGGCCCGGAGTTCTCCACGCTAGTCAACGACGCGTTCGCGGGCGACGAGTTCGACTTCATGCTGTCCAACCCGCCGTACGGGAAGTCGTGGAAGACCGATCAGGAGCGGATGGGCGGGGCGAAGAAGATCCGTGACCCACGGTTCGTGATCGAGCACGCCGGCGACCCGGAGTATTCGCTGGTCACCCGGAGCAGCGACGGCCAGATGCTCTTCATGGCCAACCTGATCTCGAAGATGAAGCAGAAGACCGAGCTCGGCAGCCGGATCGCGGAGATCCACAACGGCTCGTCGCTCTTCACCGGAGACGCCGGCCAGGGCGAGTCGAATATCCGCCGGTGGGTGATCGAGTCCGATTGGCTCGAGGCCGTGGTCGCGCTGCCCCTGAAGATGTTCTACAACACCGGCATCGCGACGTACGTCTGGGTGCTCAGCAACCGCAAGGAGCCGCGCCGCCAGGGCAAGGTGCAGCTCATCGACGCGACCGGCTGGTTCACGCCGTTGCGGAAGAATCTCGGCGAGAAGGGTGTGGAGCTCTCCGAGGCCGACATCGCCCGGATCATGGAGACCTTCCACGCCTTCGACGAGGCGGACCCCGAGCAGTCAAAGGTCTTCGAGAACCGCGACTTCGGCTACTCCAAGATCACGGTCGAGCGACCGCTGCGGATCATCGGCGCCGACCCCGAGCGGGTATACAAGCCCGCCGAGATCAGGAAGCTCAAGGAGGAAGGCAAGCGCAGCGAGGACGCCCCGGCGATCATCAAGCGAACCCTGCCGTACACCGCCGAACCCGACCCGCTCCGCGGCCTGTACTCGGCACGCGTCGACGGGAAGATGCGCGTCGTCCAGTATGAGCCCGACACCGACCTGCGCGATACCGAGCAGATCCCGCTTCAGGAGCCCGCGGGCGAGTACGCCGACGGCATCGAGGCCTTCTTCCGCCGCGAGGTCCTTCCCTACGCCCCCGACGCCTGGATCGACAAGTCGAAGACGAAGATCGGCTACGAGATCTCCTTCACCCGCCACTTCTACAAGCCCGCACCCATGCGCACCCTTGCCGAGATCCAAGCCGACATCCGCGCCCTCGAGGCCGAGACCGACAACCTGATTGCCGAGATCGCGGGATTCGAGTCCGTAGCGAACGGCGGAGCCTGATGTTCGCAGAGCTTCCACAGACCCACGCGAATCAGCCGAGGAGTGCTGGGATGTTGCCTCGCCATTGGACGACGAGGCGACTGCGGTCAGTCGTCGACATGCTCGTCAGCAATGTTGACAAGCTCTCGAAGGACGGTGAGGTTCCAGTTCGGCTCTGCAACTACGTCGACGTCTACAAGCGAGACGTCGTCACGCCGGACCAGGAATTCATGCGAGCGACCGCGACACAGGCTGAAGTCGATGCCTTCTGTCTACGGATTGGCGATGTCGTGATCACGAAGGACTCAGAGTCCTTCAACGACATCGCAGTGCCCGCCTACATCGCAGGCGCGGCCAAGGACCTCGTGTGCGGCTACCACCTGGCGATCCTTCGGCCGAGAGGTGACATCTCCGGACAGTTCCTGTATTGGGCACTGCGTGCGCCGACCGTTGCTCACCAGTTCCATGTGGCAGCAGGCGGCGTAACTCGCTTCGGTCTCTCGCATGAGGACATCAAGTCAGCCTGGGTTCCCGTGCCGCCCGCCGACGAGCAGGCAGCCATCGTCAAATACCTCACCCATGCCAACGCCCGCATCGACAAGGCCATCGCCGCCAAGCGCCGCCTCATCGCCCTTCTTGATGAGCAGCGGAACGAGCTGGCAACCGAGCGACTGGAAAATCCGAACCTGGGCTGGCAGGTTCGACGTCTGAAGACACTCCTTCACGGCATTGATCAAGGCGTGAGTCCTCAGGCGGACAACACCGTGCCAGGTCAGGACGAATGGGGCGTCCTCAAAGCTGGCTGCGTCAACGGCGGAAAATACCGACCGGACCAGGTGAAACGCTTGCCTGGCGATTTCGTTGTCCCTCTGTCCCTCGCCATCCGGAAGGGTGACCTGCTGGTTTCCCGCGCAAGCGGGTCGCCCAACCTTGTCGGCTCGGTTGCACGTGTCCCGGCTCCGCCGGGGAAGGTCATTCTCAGCGACAAGACCTTCAGATTGCGGCCTCGGGACGACGTTGACCCGGATTTCCTTGCGCTTGCCATGAACTCGCGGCGATACCGAAGTCAGGTGCGACAAGCAATCAGTGGGGCGGACGGCCTTGCCAACAATCTGCCCATCACAGAGTTGAGGACGTTCACATTCTTGGTCCCGCCCATAGACGAACAGCGCCGCATCGTCGCCGATGTCAGCCGTGAGACCGCCACCATCTTGCACACCGCCGAGCGAACCGAACGCGAGGTCACCTTGCTGCAGGAGTTCCGCACCCGCCTTGTCGCAGACGTCGTGACAGGACAGGTCGACGTACGCCAGATCGCGGCGTCGCTGCCGGAGGTTGATCCAGCAGACCTCGGAGGGGGCGACGAGACCGAGATCGACGAGTTGGTGGGCAATGGACCTGCTTGAGGCGTCGGAGCTGGTCTCCGGGCCAGACCCGTTCCGTTTCACCGAACTCGCCGCTCCCACGCTGGAGCGGAAGGTAGGGGAGAATGTTCGGTGTGAGTGATGACCTCGCCGAGACGCTCGGCACGCGCGAAACCGCCTGGCTGGAGTTCAAGGACTACGGGCGTGAGACGAACGTGCGCAACCGGCTCTCGGACATCGGCAAGAACGTCTGCGCGATGGCTAATGACCTGCCTCGGCACGGTGGCGGCGACATCCTCATCGGGGTGTCCGATGCCGGAGTGGCGACCGGTTCAGTGGATACCAGCGACGAGACGCTGCGCATGCTCGCCGACCTGCGGGACAACGGCAAGATCCTCGACCGGCCCTCACTCACTGTCGATGTCGCGCAATTCCAGGGCAAGGACGTCATCCGACTGCACGTTGAGGCGTCTGCGACCCCGCCGGTCCGCTACGACGGAAAGGCGTGGGTGCGCCCTGGCCCGACGGTTCGCGAGGCCAACCGCGACGACGAGCGAGTGCTCGCCGAGCGTCGTCGAACCGGTGACGGTCCGTTCGACACGCGAGTTGCGGACGGAACGTCACTGGCAGACCTCGATCTCGACCTGTTCCGTACGTCCTATCTTCCAGCAATGGTCGACCAAGAAGTGCTCGCCGAGAACGGGCGCCCGCTGGAGCACCAGCTGACCTCGCTGCACCTCGCCTATGGGCTTGAAGAGACAGTGCCGACGACGTTGGGGCTCTTGGTCCTCGGCTTCGACCCGACGGTCTGGATTCCCGGGGCGTACGTCCAGTTCGTCCGCTACCAGGGCCTCGATCTCGGCGCACCGATCGCCGATGAGCAGGAGCTTCGGGGCAACATCGTGGACGTCGCCGCACGGCTCGAGCCGCTGATCAAGGCGAACCTTCGGAGCCGACTGGTAGCGGACGGCTTTCGCGAGACGCAAGCAGCCGAGTATCCCTTCGAGGCCCTGCGCGAGATCTGTATGAACGCGCTGATGCATCGCAACTACGAGTCGTCGTACGCGCCGGTTCGAGTGATTTGGTTCGACGACCGGGTCGAGGTGGACAACCCCGGCGGTCCCTACGGCCGGGTACGCACCGACAACTTCGACCGGGTCAACGACTATCGCAACCCATCACTTGCAGCGGCTATGAAGTCGCTCGGCTACGTCAACCGGTTCGGACGGGGCATCGGGAGGATCCGCGCGGCACTGGCGCGAAACGGCAATCCCGAGCCCGAGTTCGTCGTCGATGACGCATCATGGTCAGTGACCATCAGGAGGGCTGCATGACGACGACGATCGCGCTGTTCAACAACAAGGGCGGCGTCGGAAAGACGACGCTTGCCTACCATCTGGCACACATGTTCAGTCGGCTCGGCCTGACCGTGCTGGCCGCTGACCTCGACCCGCAATCGAACCTGACCTCGATGTTCCTCGACGAGTCCGAGCTCGAGGACCTGTGGGGTGCACCCACCGAGCTGACCCGGCAGGGGCTCGTCGACCGACAGTTGCCCGGTGTCGCAGGACGGGTTCGACCTGCGCAGAGCATCGCGGACGCAGTCCGGCCGATCCTGGAAGGGCTCGGCGATATTGCTCCGCTGAGGCCCGCTGAAGTAGCTGCCGGCCTGTTCCTGCTGCCGGGGAGCATCGAGCTCAGTCTCTTCGAGGACCACCTCTCGCGCAGCTGGCCGACGTCGTTCGCAGGCGACCCGGCGGCGATCCGTACAACCACGGCCTTTCACCGCATCGTGAGCGCCGCGGCCGACGAGGCCGCGGCCGACGTCGTGATCATCGACGTGGGTCCGAACCTCGGCGCCATCAACCGGTCGGCGCTTCTGAGCGCAGATCATGTCCTGATGCCATTGGCAGCAGACCTCTTCTCCCTGAAAGGGCTCTCCAACCTGGGTCCGGTGCTTCGGCAGTGGCGCAGGGACTGGCGGGAAGTGATCCTGCCGCGGGTGCCCGCCGGTATCGAGGCGCCGGAAGGAGCCATGGCCCCACTCGGCTACGTCATCATGCAGCCCGAGATGCGCCTGGACCGGCCGGTGAAGGCGTACGCCCGCTGGCTGGACCGGATCCCGCTGGTCTTCAACAGCGACGTGCTCGGCATCCAACCGACCTCGTCCGATCGGCACTACGAGATCGCGACGATGCGGAACTACCGCAGTCTGATGCCACTTGCTCACGACGCTCGCAAGCCGATGTTCGACCTGCGTACGGCTGATGGCGCCCTCGGCAGCACGCAGAAGTACGTGCAGACCTGTTACACGGAGTTCCGGACGTTGGCCCGGACGGTCCTGGATCGGGCGGGACTTCCCTCCGCTGGAGCGGCCTGACTGTCGCGGCCCTCGAGCCTCAGAAAGAGCGGTTTGTGTCGGTGGTCGGCGCTAGGGTCTTGCTGTGCAGTTGAACGAGGAGTCGCTGGAGACGCTGGTCGTGCGGCAGATGGCCGAGGGCGGCTGGGTCGAGGGTGCGCCGGGCGACTATGAGCGCTCCTTCGCGGTGGATCTCGCTCAGCTGACCGCGTTCATCGACGCGACGCAGCCGCACCTGGTCGACGCACTCAGCCTGGCCACCGACACCCCGGTACGGCGGGAGTTCCTGAGCCGGATCCAGGGGGAGATCACCAGCAAGGGCACCGTGGAGGTGCTGCGCAAGGGCATCAAGCACCGGGCCCACCATGTCGATCTGTTCTTCCCGACGCCGTCGCCAGGGAACACCCGCGCAGCGGAGCTCTTCGGGGCCAATCGGTTCTCGGTGACCCGTCAACTCCAGTACAGCGTGAGCCGCTCGGGGCTGGCACTGGACCTGGCGGCGTTCGTCAATGGGCTGCCGGTGGTGACCTTCGAGTTGAAGAACAACATCACCAAGCAGACCTTCGACGATGCGGTGGAGCAGTACAAGCGCGACCGGAATCCGCGTGAGTTGCTCTTCGGCTTCGGACGCTGCTTGGCGCACTTCGCGGTCGATGACGCACAGGTGCGCTTCTGCACCCACCTCAAGGGGAAGTCGTCGTGGTTCCTGCCGTTCGACAAGGGCTGGAACGACGGAGCCGGCAACCCGCCCAATCCCGACGGGCTACGCACCGACTATCTGTGGCGGGACATCCTGGCTCCGGCGAGCCTGGCGAACATCATCGAGAACTACGCCCAGATCGTCACGACGCGTAACGAGAGGACCCGACGGAAGACTTCAGCACAGATCTTCCCGCGCTACCACCAGCTCGACGGCGTACGTCGCCTGTTGGCCGACGTGGCGACCAACGGGGTCGGACAGAAGTATCTGGTTCAACACTCGGCAGGCTCGGGAAAGTCGAACTCGATCGCCTGGCTCTCCCACCAGCTCACCGAGGCCAAGCACGATAAGGCGAACGCGTTCGACTCGGTGATCGTAGTGACCGACCGGGTCATCCTTGACAGCCAGCTCACCGCGACGATCAAGTCGTTCCTGCAGGTCGGCGCGACCGTCGTGCACGCAGACCGGTCCGGAGATCTGCGCCGCGCGATCGAGGCCGGGCGCAGGATCATCATCACCACGGTGCAGAAGTTCCCCTTCATCCTCGACGACATCGGCTCTGGGCACCGCGATCGCCGGTTCGCGATCATCATCGACGAGGCCCACTCCAGCCAGGGTGGTAAGACCGCGGCCGCGGTGTCGGCAGCGCTCGGCGGACGCGACCGTGAGGAGGACGACGAGGAATGGACCGTCGAGGACGAGATCAACCAGATGATCGAGTCGCGCAAAATGCTGTCCAACGCGTCGTACTTCGCCTTCACCGCGACCCCGAAGAACAAGACGCTGGAGATGTTCGGCATCCCGTATGTGGAGGGCACCGAGACCAAGCACCGCCCGTTCCACACCTACACGATGAAGCAGGCCACCCAGGAGGGATTCATCGTCGACGTACTGGAGAACTTCACGCCGGTCGAGTCCTACTACCGGCTGGTCAAGACCGTCGAGGACGACCCCGAGTTCGACACCAAACGGGCATCGAAAAGACTGCGGGCGTACGTCGAGGGCAGCGACCACGCGATCGGGCTCAAGGCCGAGATCATCGTCGACCACCTCCGCACCCAGGTGATCGGGAAGCAGAAGATCGGCGGCCAGGCGCGCGCCATGGTTGTCGCAGGGAAGATCCCGCGGGCAATCGAGTACTTCCACGCCATCCGTGACCATCTGGAGAAGGTGAAGAGTCCCTACCAGGCGATCGTGGCCTTCTCCGGGGAGCACGACTACAAGGGTCTGAAGGTCAGCGAGGCGTCCCTGAACGGCTTCCCGGCGAAGGATATCCCCGACAAGATCAAGGAGGATCCCTACCGAATCCTCGTAACTGCCGACAAGTTCCAGACCGGCTACGACGAGCCGCTGCTGCACACGATGTACGTCGACACGACCCTCTCCGGAGTCAAGGCCGTCCAGACGCTGTCGCGGCTCAACCGCGCGCATCCAGCCAAGCACGACGCGTTCGTTCTCGACTTCGCCAACTCTGCCGAGGACATCGAGAAGGCCTTCTCCCGCTACTACCGCACCACCGTGCTCAGCTCGGCCACCGACCCGAACAAGCTCCACGACCTGGTCGCGACCATCGAGACGTACGGGATCTACACCCACGAGACGGTGGACAAGTTCACTGAGCTGTTCCTCGGCGGAGTCGAGCGCGACCAGCTCGATCCGGTGCTCGACGCTTGCGTGGCTGAGTATCTGGAGTTGCAGGAGGAGGACGACCAGGTCGGGTTCAAGGGTGCTGCGAAGTCGTTCACCCGGACGTACAACTTCCTGGCCGCCCTGCTGCCCTACGGGCTGCCGGAGTGGGAGAGGCTCTGCCTCTTCCTCGAACACCTGATCCCGAAGCTGCCTGCGCCGCGTGAGGACGACCAGTCCGCCGGGATCCTGGAGAACATCGACCTGGACTCCTACCGCTCCGAGAAGCGCGAGGCGATGAAGATCGCGCTCGCCGACGAGGACGCGGAGATCGATCCCGTCCCAGTGGGGTCGGGTGGCCACGTGATCGACGAGGAGAAGGAACGGCTCTCGGAAATCCTCAACACGTTCAACCAGCTCTTCGGCAACATCGAATGGACCGATGAGGACCGGGTCAAGCGGCTCATCACCGAGGACATCCCCCGCCGCGTCGCCGAGGATGAGGCATACCAGATCGCGATGCGGAACAACGACCGCGACAACGCCCGAATCGAGCACGACCGCGCCCTCGGGCGGGTGATGATGTCCGTCCTCCGCGACGACACCGAACTGTTCAAGCAGTTCAGCGACAACGACAGCTTCAAGCGCTGGCTCGCCGAGTCGGTGTTCCGCACCACCTATGATGCTTCGGCTTGAGTCGCGAAGTCGCCAGCTGTCACGGATTCCCCTGCGAGCTAACGCGAACAACCGCATTCCTTAATCCAAATACCCCTTCAGGAGTAACGTTCCCGACAGGTCGCCGCGACGACGTCGTGACGCTGGTTCGAACGACCGGAGGTACATCGGATGGACTTCGGTGTGGTGCTGCAGACCAACCCGCCCGTATGGCGGGTCGTCGACCTGGCGAAGCGGGCAGAGGCGTACGGCTTCGACCATGTCTGGACGTTCGACAGCCATCTGCTGTGGATGGAGCCGTACGTCATCTACAGCCAGATCCTCGCCGAGACCCGTACGATCAAGATCGGTCCGTTCGTCACCAACCCGGCCACCCGCGACTGGACGGTGACCGCGTCCGTCTTCGCGACCCTGAACGAGATGTACGGCAACCGCACCGTGTGCGGGATGGGTCGCGGCGACTCGGCGGTGCGGGTGCTGAACGGGAAGCCCTCGACGATCCGAGAGATGCGTGAGGCCACCCGGGTGATCCGCGAGCTGGCCAACCGGCGACCGGTCGAGGTCAACGGCACCACGCTGCAGTTCCCGTGGGCCAAGCGCTCCGAGCTCGAGGTGTGGATCGCCGCCTACGGCCCGCTCGCACTGAAGGCGGCCGGGGAAGTCGGCGACGGGTTCATCCTGCAGCTGGCCGACCCCGACATCACCGAGTGGATGATCGGGGCGGTCAAGAAGGCGGCCACCGACGCCGGCCGCGACCCGGAGTCGCTGACGTTCTGCGTGGCCGCGCCTGCGTACGTCACCGACGGGTCGCCCGAAGCGCTGGCGCACGCTCGGGAGCAGTGCCGGTGGTTCGGCGGGATGGTCGGCAACCACGTCGCCGACATCGTCGCCAAGTACGGAAGCGGCGCGGTCCCACAGGCGCTCACCGACTACATCGCGGACCGCCAGGGCTATGACTACAACGAGCACGGACAGGCCGGGAACACCCACACCGCCTTCGTGCCCGACGAAATCGTCGACCGGTTCTGCATCCTCGGCTCGGTCGAGCAGCAGGTCACCAAGCTCGAGCAGCTCAAGAGCCTCGGCGTCGATCAGTTCGCCATCTACCTGCAGCACGACGCCATGGACCAGACCCTGACGGCGTACGGCGAGCTGGTGATTCCTGGCGTCAACCTGCCAGCGATCGCCAAAATTTGAGATCAGCGCGTGATTTCGTTGCAGTATTGGCATGAATGTATCGAAAACGTAGCCTCAGCCCTGATATACCGTCGTAATCAGCATCAACATTCGACGACGCCTTCGTTGCTCCCGGCGTAGAGTGAGGAGTCAGATCCATGTCCGTCACGCACCCCAGGGGACAGCTTTGACCAGCACCGAGACAAGCCCGAGCGCGCCCACCACGGAGCCCGCTCCCACCGCGTCGGCCCTCGACGCTCGCGCCTACGACCTCGACCGCTCCCACGTCTTCCACTCCTGGTCCGCCCAGGCCTCCCTGAAGCCGCTGGTCATCGCCGGCGGGCAGGGCTCGCGGGTATGGGACCACTCGGGGCGTACGTATCTGGACTTCTCCTCCCAACTGGTCAACACCAACATCGGCCACCAGCACCCCCGGGTCGTGGAGGCGATCAAGAAGCAGGCCGAGACGCTGACCACGGTGGCGCCGACGGCGGCCAACCTGGTTCGCGGCGAGGCCGCCGAGCGGATCACCGACATCGCTCCGGTGGGCTTCAACAAGGTCTTCTTCACCAACGCCGGCGCCGACGCGGTCGAGAACGCGATCCGGATGGCCCGCATCCACACCGGTCGCGACAAGGTGCTCTCGACCTACCGCTCCTACCACGGCAACACCGGCGCGGCGATCGTCGCGACCGGTGACTGGCGGCGGATCCCGAACGAGTACGCCCATGGCCACGTGCACTTCTTCGGCCCCTACCTCTACCGCTCCGACTTCTGGGCGAGCACACCCGAGCAGGAGGCCGAGCGTGCGCTGCACCACCTGCGCCGGGTCATCGAGGCGGAGGGACCAGGATCGATCGCGGCGATCCTGCTCGAGACCATCCCCGGCACCGCCGGGATCATGATCCCGCCGCCCGGCTACCTGCCCGGGGTCCGGGCATTGGCCGACGAGTTCGGGATCATGCTCATCCTCGACGAGGTGATGGCCGGCTTCGGTCGCACCGGCGAGTGGCTCGCGCTGGACGCCTACGACGTCGTCCCCGACCTGATCACCTTCGCCAAGGGCGTCAACTCCGGCTACGTACCGGCCGGTGGCGTGATCATCTCCGACCCGGTCGCGGCGACCTTCGACGACCAGGTCTTCCCCGGCGGCCTCACCTACTCCGGGCACCCCCTCGCGATGGCGTCGATCGTGGCGACCATCGAGGCGATGAACGAGGAGGGCATCGTGGACAACGCCGCGACCATCGGCACCGACCACATCGCTCCGGGCCTCGCCGCGCTGGCCGAGAAGCACTCGGTGATCGGAGAGGTACGCGGCACCGGCGTCTTCTGGGCCCTCGAGCTCGTCGCCGACCGCGAGACGCGGGAGCCGCTGCCGGCCGCGACGATGGGCCGGATCAAGTCCGAGCTCATCGCCCGCAACCTGATCCCGTTCACCATGGAGAACCGCATCCACGTGGTGCCTCCGTGCGTCGTCACCCCCGACGAGGTCGCCGAGGCGATCTCGATCTACGACGACGTGCTCGGCTCGCTGTAACCCGCAAAGGACGCATGACATGACCGATCTCCCCATCCTCGACCACTGGATCGGCGGGGCCACCAACCCCGGCACCGGCACCCGTCTGGGCGACATCTACAACCCCGCGCTCGGCACCGTCCAGAAGCGCGTACGCTTCGCCGCGGCCGCCGACGTCGACACCGCCGTCTCGGCGGCCAGGAAGGCGTTCGCGGAATGGAGCGAGGCCTCGCTCACGCGGCGTACGGCGGTGCTCTTCAAGTTCCGCGAGCTCCTCAACGCCCGCAAGGGCGAGCTGGCCGAGATCCTGACCGCCGAGCACGGCAAGGTGCTCTCCGACGCCGCCGGCGAGATCGCCCGCGGGCTCGAGGTCGTGGAGTTCGCCTGCGGCCTCTCCCACCTGCTCAAGGGCACCGTCTCCGAGCAGGTCTCCTCCGGCGTGGACGTGACGACCCTCAAGCAGCCGCTCGGCGTGGTGGGCATCATCAGCCCGTTCAACTTCCCCGCCATGGTGCCGATGTGGTTCTTTCCGATCGCCATCGCGGCCGGCAACGCGGTCGTGATCAAGCCCTCGGAGAAGGACCCGACCGCGTCGAACTGGATCGCGGAGCTGTGGGCCGAGGCCGGACTCCCCGACGGGGTCTTCAACGTCGTCCACGGCGACAAGGAGGCGGTCGACGCGCTCCTCGACAACCCCGACGTCGCCTCGATCTCCTTCGTCGGCTCCACCCCGGTCGCCCGCTACGTCTACGAGCGCGGCACCGCCGCCGGCAAGCGGGTCCAGGCCCTCGGAGGCGCCAAGAACCACATGCTGGTCCTGCCCGACGCCGACCTCGACCTGGTCGCCGACTCGGCGGTCAACGCGGGCTTCGGGTCGGCCGGCGAGCGGTGCATGGCGATCTCGGTGGTGCTCGCGGTCGACTCGGTGGCCGACTCCCTTATCTCGAAGATCACCTCACGGATGGCCACCCTCAAGACCGGCGACGGCACCCGGGGCACCGACATGGGCCCGCTGATCACCGGCGCCCACCGGGACAAGGTCGCGAGCTATGTCGACGTGGCCGCGGCCGATGGCGCCGAGGTCGTCGTCGACGGACGAGGGATCGAGGTGGACGGCGATCCCAACGGCTTCTGGGTCGGGCCGACGCTGGTGGACCGGGTGCCGACCACGTCGACGGTCTACACCGAGGAGATCTTCGGCCCGGTGCTCTCGGTCGTCCGCGTCTCCGGCTACGAGGAGGGCCTGGAGCTGATCAACTCCGGCCAGTTCGGCAACGGCACCGCCATCTTCACCAACGATGGCGGTGCCGCCCGCCGGTTCCAGCGTGAGGTGCAGGTCGGGATGGTCGGCGTGAACGTGCCGATCCCGGTGCCCGTCGCCTACCACTCCTTCGGCGGCTGGAAGTCGTCGCTGTTCGGGGACGCGAAGGCGTACGGCCCCGCCGGGCTGGACTTCTTCACCCGGGAGAAGGCCGTCACCACCCGGTGGCTGGACCCGTCGCACGGCGGGATCAACCTGGGGTTCCCGCAGAACTCCTAGGCTGTGTCCGGAAAAGACATGGCCTAGGCCCAGTAGTCGTCGTCGGGGCTGCCCGCGTCGAGCTTCTGCTCGGCGTAGTCGGCCTCGTTGACGTCGTCCGGCGTCGAGGTGACCGTCTCCTCGGCGTCCAGCGGCGCCTCCTCGTCGACGGTGTCCGTCACGACGTCGGTCGCCTGCTCCTCGAGGTCTGCCTCTGCTGCGTGCTCGCTCATCTACCCTCGCTCAGCTCGATCCATGTGCTCGGTCTCCAGTAGACCACCGCCACCCAGGTGCCGCTACAGATCGCCGTGGCTCAGCGCCGGCGTGGTGCTCCCAGGGCAAGGCGGAGGTCCTGCTTCAGGGTCGTGTACGCCGCCTTGGGCTGCCGATTCACATCCCAGAGCAGCGCGTAACCCTGCCCTTCGAACCAACCCGGTACCCAGGAGTGGGTGTCGTCGATGCCCCAGACCGTGAACGATGTGCAGGCCCGTACGGCGAGGCAGGCCTGGAGCATCTGGGAGAACTCGTAGGGATGGGCGAAGAGCGCCAGGTTGTCCGTGGGGACCTGGGTCTCGGCGGAGTCGACGAAGGTGCGTACGTCGGCCTCGGTGACCGCCACCTCGAGACCGAGGTCGGCATAGCGCTGCAGGTTGGCGCGGAAACGCTCGCCGGAGAAGCCGTACTGGGTGTCGAGGTGGCCCTGGTCGCCGACGCCATGGATGGGTACGCCCTGGGCGACCAGGCTCTTGACGAAGGCGTAGACCGCGTCCGCCTTGGCGTTGTGGCCGTCCTCTCCCGCGATGTTGTAGTCGTTGTAGAACAGCCGCGCCTTCGGGTCGGCCTGGTGGGCCCAGCGGAAGGCGTCGGCGATCACCTGGGGCCCGAGCCGGGAGACCCAGAAGTTGTCCGGGTTGAGACGCGAGGGGTTGGTGTCGGTGAAGAACTCGTTGGCGACGTCCCACTGGTAGACCTTGCCGCGGAAGTGGGCGACCTCGTCGGTGATGTGCTTCTCGAGGATCCCGCGGAGCTCGTCGTTGCTGATCGTGCCGTTGTTGACGCCCTCGGTCAGCCAGGCGGGATTCTGGTTGTGCCAGAGCAGGGTGTGGCCGCGCACCTTCTGACCGTGGGCGCGGGCGAACTCGACGACCTCGTCGGCAGCGGACCAGTCGTAGGTGCCACGAGTCGGCTCGACGGACTCCCACTTCATCTCGTTCTCTGGAGTGATACTGGAGAACTCGTCCGCGGCGATGCCGGCGAGCTCCTCGTCCGCGAGCACCTCGGGGTTGGCGGCGACGCCCAGTTGCAGCCCGATCTGGGAAGCGTAGGAGCGGAGCGAGTCGGACGGGGGCCGGAAGCCAGGTGGTTCGGCCTGGGCCATGGATGACGCGGTGGTCGCGACAGTCGCCGCCGCGGTCACGGTCGCAAGGATGTGACGAAGTTTCATGGTGCCTCCCGGCGCATTGAGTGTGATCGGCATCACAGACAGGGATCAGGATGTCGAGAGGCTCGCTGGTTTGTCAATCGTTGTCGATAACGTTTTCCAAAGCGCGCATCGAAGTTGATTCCCGGCTACGATCCGGTCCATGCGCACCGAGACCCTTGCCCATGAAGCTCCCGGATCGACATGGGCCCGCAGCTATGACTACACCGCGCGCGGGCTCGTGCGACCACGTTCCGTGGATGACGTACGCGACCTCGTGCTGCGCGAGCCACGGCTGCGCGCGCTGGGGTCTCGGCACTCCTTCACCGATCTCGCTGACACCTCGGGCGTGCTGGTGTCTCTCGACGGCCTGGAGGGGTCACCGGCCATGGCCGGGGACACCGTCCGGGTGCCCGGCGGGATGCGCTACGGCGAGCTCACCGCCTGGCTGCAGGAGCGTGGCCGGGCGGTGCCCAACCTCGCCTCGCTCCCCCACATCTCGGTCGCCGGCGCGGTCGCCACCGGCACCCACGGGTCCGGAGTCCGCAACGGATCGCTGGCCACCTCCGTGACCGCCCTGGAGATCGTCGACGGCCGAGGCGACCTGGTGCGCCTGGAGGCCGGCTCGCCCGACTTCGCCGGGGCCGTGGTCGGCATCGGCGCGCTGGGCATCGTGACGCATCTCGAGCTGCTGACCTCAGCGACCTACCAGATCGCGCAGACGGTCCATGAGGGCCTCACCTACGCTGACCTGCGAGAACACCTCACCGACATCCTCGGCGCGGCCTACTCGGTGTCGATCTTCACGCGTTGGGCGGACGAGCCGGACGGGACCGTGGGCCGCGTCTGGGCGAAGTCGC
This sequence comes from Nocardioides sp., assembly GCF_014360585.1. GTDB lineage: Bacteria > Actinomycetota > Actinomycetes > Propionibacteriales > Nocardioidaceae > Nocardioides. The sequence goes on along the minus strand of NZ_JACIXG010000091.1, from coordinate 612 downwards.
TCTCGACGGCTCCGGAGATCCCCGGGACGGTGCTCGCGAGCGAGCCGCGCCACGTGGTCCCCGGCCTGGACCCCGCCCCCTGCACCGAGCAGCTCGGCGTGCCGGGGCCGTGGCACGAGCGGCTGCCCCACTTCCGGCTCGACTTCCAGCCGAGTGTCGGGGCAGAGCTCCAGAGCGAATACCTGGTGCCGCTCGAACACGGCCAGGAGGCGCTTGACGCCGTCCGGTCGCTAGCCGACCGCGTCCGGCCGCTGCTGCAGGTGAGCGAGATCCGCGCCGTCGCCGCCGACGACCTCTGGCTCTCCCCCGCCTACGGCACCGACGTGCTGGCGCTCCACTTCACCTGGAACGCCGACCCCGCCGGCGTACGCGACCTCCTGCCCGACCTGGAGCAGCGGCTCCCGGCGGGCACACGGCCCCACTGGGGCAAGCTCTTCGCCACCGCAGACCCCGGCGCCGAGTTCCCCCGCTGGGAGGAGTTCAAGGAGCTAGTCCGCCGCTTCGACCCGAACCGCCGATTCTGGAACGCCTGGCTGGACCGGGTGCTCGGCTGACATTTCGGGGTAGTCCGGTAGCGAACTGCCTATTACCGACGGGTAAATGGGCAGTTCG
>NZ_JACIXG010000090.1 GCF_014360585.1 Nocardioides sp. | reverse complement strand
CCTGATCGCCGGCAGCGCCGAGCTCGCCCGCAACCTCTCCGACGCCGGCCTGATCGACCGCTACCACCTGCTCGTCTTCCCGGTCGTCCTCGGTGCCGGCAAGCGGATGTGGAGCGAGACCGACAAGGACAAGCAGATGCTGAAGCTGCTCGATTCGGAGACCTACGCGAACGGCATCACCAAGCTCGTCTACGACGTCGTCCGCTGATCTCCGTCAGGGGCAGCGGGCGTAGAGACCTCTCGAGCCCGTCCCGTACGCGGCGGAGTCGGTGAACGCGCACCCGTAGTCGGGTGCGGCGACGGCAGCCCGGTCGAGCACGTCGTCGCCGGCCGGGCGGTCGCCGTTCTCGACCCAGTCGACGAGGTCTCCCCAGGCGGTCGCGGCTTCCGCGGGGCTGAACTCGCAGTGGCCGGACGAACGGATCGCCCGCTGCACGAGCAGCCCGTCGCGGTGGTGGCGGGCCACCTCACGCGCGTAGATCTGCTCGAGCGAGAACGGCACGAACATGTCGCCGAGGTTGTGCAGGCTCACCACCGGCGCGGTCGGGCGGCCGGAGATGACGGCCGGCGCGTTGAGCCGGTGGCTCTTGCGTCCGGCGCGGTCGATGGGATCGACCCGCTCGATCTCGGCGTTGAGATCGACCGGCGAGCTCGGCGTGTAGACGGTGTTCCGGTTGGTCGCGACCCGGCCGATGTTGAAGCCCAGGGTGCCGCCGTCGTCGACCGACGGCAGGCTGAAGAGGAAGTCCTTCCATTGCCGGAAGGCCGCCTCCGCGCCCGGCCGCGGACCACCGCTGCGCTCGATCGTCATCGCGCGCAGCTGCTCGCCCTCCGCCGTCAGCGTGCCGCCGAGCCCGAGCCGCTCCTTGATGATCGGGACGTCGACGCTCTGGTAGTCCCCGGTGTAGGGGTAGGCGTCGTGCCCGGCCAGCGCCTGGGCGCCCAGGTTGTAGTCGACGAAGAAGTCGAACAGCTCCACGTCACCCAGCTGCCCGCACATCGGCAGGGCGCCGTCATAGAAGCCCGGGTACTGCTCCAGCGAGCGCCCGACCACGTGCCCGCCCATCGACACCCCGGTCACATAGGTGCGGCTGGCACTGCGCGGCAGGAGATCGGAGGAGGCGTACGCCGCCAGGTCCCGCGTCGAGCGCACCCCGGCACCCACGTCGTAACCGTTGGTCGAGTAGCTCGACGCCGCCCAGGCGTAGCCCTGCTCGAGGAACGTACGCCGCAGCCCGAAGCCCGGGGTCTCGGGCGTCAGGGTGTAGCCGAGCCCGCGGTAGCCGTGAGCCCACATCACCAGCTTGCCGTTCCAGTTCTTCGGAACCTCCAGGACGTACGCCGCGTGCGCGTGCACCCCTTGGCGCACCTTCGTCGCCTGCCCGCCGACCTCGATCGGCGCCACCGGCGGGTTGCTGATCGTGTAACCGGGCAGCGGCTGGTCACCAGGTGGTTTCCGGTCGGCGAGCGCCGACCCGGTCGAGGCGACCAGGGCGGAGGCGGTCAGGAGCAGGGCGAGGAGAGCGGCTGACGCACGGGGCATGTCCCGAGAGTAAGGCTCGTTGTGACTGGCGTCACAAGATCAGCGCACGACGTGTCTCGTGCGTTGCGCACAAAGGCTCAGCGGCCGACGGCCTTCCGGATCGCCCCGAATGCCGCCCGACCGACGCCCTTGACGCCTGCCGCGATGAACGTCGTCCAGTCGAAGTAGTCGCGCCAGAGCACGATCTGGCCGTCGCGCACCTCGAACGTGCCGCACACCCAGAACTCGGCGGAGACCGAGCCGCGCCTGAGCACGTCGATGCGCTCGGTGAGCACCACCGGGCCGTTGGCCGCGATGTTGATCATCCGGACCTCGAAGCCGGTCGCGTACCTCCCCATGACCCGCAGCTGGCGCCCGACCTCGGAGAGGCCACGCGCGGGCGGGAGGGGCACGTTCTGGTAGGTGACGTCGTCAGCGCACAACATCAACGCCGCGTCGACGTTCCCGGTCTCGAGGGCGGCAAGGAACTGCTCGACAATCTGGATCTCGGTCATGCCACCACGCTATCCCCCGTCAGGACTGAAGGAGCGCCTGCACGACCGCCACCAGCCCGACCGCGGCGAAGTAGGCAATCAAGAGGATCCCAACCGCGCTGAAGAAGATCTGAGTCTGCCGAGTCACCTGGCCGAGCCTACGTGGCCCGCGAGCATTCAGCCACCGCCCGCGTAGGTCAGGCGATCTTCTCGATCAGCGCGTCGGCGTACTCCTGAACGGTGTTGCCCTCCTGGAACTGCTTGCCATCGAGCAGAACGGTCGGGGTCCCCTGGACACCGTCATCGGCAGCAGCCTGCGTGGCAGCCTCGGCCCAGTCCTTGCCCTCGAGGTCCTCGATACCGTCCTTGACAGCCGACTCCTCAGCACCGGCCTCGACGGCCAGGTCGACGAGATCGGCAGCCTCGGGGAACGGGCCGGACTCGCTGGGCTGGTTCTCGAAGAGCAGGTCGTGGAACTCCTTGGCGACCTCGTCGCCGGCCTTCTCCTGGACGACCGCGAAGGCAGAGGTGGCGAGCTCGGAGTAGGGGCCGATCTGGTCGAGGAGCACGAACGGGCGGTAGTCGACCTGAACCTTGCCGTCGGCGGCCAACTCGGCGAGATCCTCGCGGGTGGCTTCCTCGAACTCAGCGCAATAGGGGCACAGGAAGTCCTCGTAGATGACGACCTTGCGAGGCGCGTCGTCGGGACCGATGACGAGGCCGTGCTCGCTGCTGCCGGCGTCGACCGCGGTGACCTTGCCGTCCTCGGACCGGTTCAGGCTGAACCAGACGAGGCCACCGATGATCACCGCGATCGCGGCGACGATCCCCACGACGGTGAGGATCGACTTGCGGGCCTGCTTCTTGCGCAGAGCCTCCAGCTCCGCGGCGGCCTTGGCAGCGCGGGCCTCCCGCTTGTCTTTGCGTGAGGGGCTGCTGGCGGAATCCGTGCTCATGGGGCCAACATATGTCCGTCTCCTGAACGCAGGCTGAAACCACGCCATGGGAACCGTTATCACATCGTCTCCTACCCTCCCTATAAGCCGTTGACCAGCGGCGTTATGGTGCTGTGCGTGGCTTCACTGAACGAACGTCTGGTCTGGATCGACTGCGAGATGACCGGGCTGTCCCTCGAGAACGACGCACTCATCGAGGTGGCAGCCCTCGTCACCGACTTCGATCTCAACGTGCTCGGCGACGGCGTCGACATCATCATCAAGCCTCCGGCCGAGGCGCTGGAGCAGATGGACGACTTCGTACGCGACATGCACACCAAGTCCGGCCTGCTGGTCGAGCTGGAGAACGGCGTACCGATGCGTGAGGCCGAGGAGCAGGTCCTGGCGTACATCTGGGAGCACTGCGGCAAGGACTCCCGTCCGCCCCTGGGCGGCAACACGGTGGCCACCGACCGCAACTTCCTGGCCCGGGACATGCCCGAGCTGGAGGGTTTCCTGCACTACCGCAACGTCGACGTCTCCTCGATCAAGGAGCTGTCGCGACGGTGGTTCCCGCGGACCTATTTCTCCGCTCCCCCCAAGCGCGGCAACCACCGCGCCCTCGCCGACATCCAGGAGTCGATCGAAGAGCTTCGCTACTACCGCGAGGCGGTCTTCGTGCCCATGCCCGGGCCTGACTCCGACACGGCCAAGGCGATCGCGGCCCGGCACGGCGCCTCGATCACCGGGATCGTCGACCCCAAGGCGACCCCCGATTCCACAGATCCGGCCTGATCCCCTATGATTCTTGCTGGCTCGAACATGCGCTGTCCGGGCCGATGGTGGGCGTAGCTCAGCTGGTAGAGCATCGCGTTGTGGTCGCGAGGGTCGCGGGTTCAAGCCCCGTCGTTCACCCCAAGAGAACGGCCCGTCCGAGAGGACGGGCCGTTCGGCATTTACAGGGCGCTTGGCTTCCTGGATATACCTGACTAAAGTCAGATACATGACAGTGGACACCTCGGTGATGCGCAAGTTCAACATGAGCTACGTCCGTCGGGTGGGAGCCCTCGAGGACTCGTTCCTCGGCAGCGGTCTCCCCTATGGCACCGCCCGCATCCTCTACGAGATCGGTCTCGGCGCCGAGACGGTGCAGGACCTCAGGATCAGGCTCGGCGGCCTCGACTCCGGCTACGTCAGCCGGATGCTGCGGACGCTGGAGAGCAAGGGGTACGTCGCGATGGACCGCGACCCGTCCGACGGCCGGCGCCGGCTCGTGGCGCTCACCGAGGACGGCCTCAAGCAGTGGGACGACCTCGAGCGTCGCTCCGAGGAGCGTGCCCATCTGCTGCTCGATCCGCTGACGCAGCGGCAGCGCGACCGCCTCAACGATGCGCTGGCGACTGCCGACCTGCTGGTGCGAGCCGCCACGATCATCATCGAGCAGGTCGATCCCCGCGACCCGATCGCCCAGATGGCCATGGGCCACTACTTCGCCGAGATCGGCGACCGCTTCGGGTTCACCGTCGGCGACGAGGGCTTCGGCGACGACCCCTCCCTGCGGGCTCCCCACGGCGCGTTCTTCATCGCCGCCAGCGACGGTGCGCCGGTCGCCTCGGGTGGAGTGCGGGAGTTCGACGGCACCGGCGAGATCAAGCGGATGTGGGTCGACCCCGCCTGGCGCGGCGCCGGCCTCGGCTCACGCCTGCTGCGCCACCTCGAGGCCGAGGCGCTCAAGCTCGGCCACCGGGTCGTACGCCTCGACACCCGCGACGTCCTCAGCGAGGCGATCGGGATGTACGAACGGGCCGGCTACGAGCGCATCGACCGCTACAACGACAACCCCCACGCCACCCACTTCTTCCAGAAGGCGATGTCCTGAGCTTGTCGAAGGGAACTGGGCTAGACGTACGTCTCCAACCGGTCCAGCGGCGGCTGGGAACTGGGATGCGCGACGACCGCCGCACCGACCGCGCATGCCGTACGCAGCGCCTCATCGTCCGGCATGCCGGCCAGGATCGCGAGGGTGAGCGCGGCGGAGAACGCGTCGCCCGCGCCGACGGTGCTGACCACCTCCGTGGAAACGGCCGGCACCCGGGCGGTCTCGGCGCCTTCGGCGATCATGGCCGCGCCCGAGGCGCCATAGGTCACCGCGACCCGCTTGGCCTCGCCCAGCTCGGGCATCGCGGCATACTCGGTCTCGTTGACGATGAAGAGGTCCACCCGCTCCACGAGATCCGCCGGCAGCGGCTGCGCGGGCGCCGCGTTCACCACGACGAACCCGGCCGCCCGCGCGGCCACAGCACCGACGACGTCCAGAGGAAGCTCGAGCTGCATGAGGACGGCGTCGGCCGCCGCCACCACGAACCCGTCGGGCTCGACCAGCGCGTTGGCGCCGCCACACACCACGATCTGGTTCTCCCCCGCCGCGTCGACGGCGATCAGTGCCGTGCCGGTCGGGGCGTCGACGGTGCGTACGCCTTCCACATCGACCCCGGCGGACCGGACCGTCTCGACCGCCCAGGCACCGTCGGCGTCGGAGCCGACAGCCCCGACCATCCGCACCCGCGCGCCCAGCCTGCTCGCCGCGACCGCCTGGTTGGCGCCCTTTCCGCCGACGTCACGGCGCAGCCGGCCGCCGCCGACGGTCTCCCCTGCTCCCGGCAGCCGCTCGACGTCCGCCGTCAGGTCGACGTTGATGCTTCCGACGACGACCAGGTCCTGTGGCGCGCGCACCGGCATCAGGGCTGCCGGAGGCCGACGCAGGCGTAGGGCAGGTCGGAGACCCGCTCCAGCGGCACCTCGCGCGCCTCGGCGAGCCTCTTGACGAGACCCAGGTCGGCATCACGCGCCGGGTTGACCAGGATCCTCGCCGGCTCGCCGTGCAGCAGCAGCCGGACGGTGTCGTCGACGCCGGCCTCCACCAGGCTGACATCGCCGTCCCCGAACTCCTCCGCGGCGTCCTCGACCGCGTCCCAGCCCACCCAGGTGGGCTTGTGGTCACCGCCGAGGTGGGCCCCGAGGTCGAGCATCACCTTGGTGCGCACGATCGGGAACCGGGCCGCGACCGTGTCGACGAACCTCTTGGACACGTCGGCCGGAGACCGGTCGGCATGGAACGCAGCGCCGTGGAAGTCGTTGGGACCGACCCGATCGTCGTCGATGACGGCGCGCGAGACGAGGCCGGAGACGGTCGAGCCGAGGCACGCCGACGGGATCAGGTAGTCCTCCCGGGTGCCGTAGACCGCCACGCTCCGGCCGGGGTCGGCGAGCACAGCGAGCTCCGGGGAGAACGGCGAGGACAGATGGGCGTCGAGCGTCGCGTTGGACTTCTCGACCGAGGCCGCCAGCTCCCGGGCGATCGCACCCGTGCCGGTCCACCCGCCCACGAACATCACCCGAGCGGGGTCGTGGTGCGCGGCCAGATAGGCGAGCGCGGTCTGGTCGATGCCGCGCCCACGGATCATCGAGACCGCGTAGTGGGGCAGGTCGAGCCCGTGCACACGCTGGGCCCAGCGCCGCATCAGCACCCCGATCGGGGTGCCGGCACGCATCAGGGAGACCAGGACCGCGTCCTGCCCACGCCGAGCCAGCACCTGCTCGGTGACCAGGCCGATCGCGTACGCCACCCGCTGGGCCGACGCCGTCAGAGCTTCGTCGAAGAGCTCCCGGTGTGCCTGCGCCTGTTCGTCCTCCGGGGTCTCAGCTGAGGTCTCCGCCGGAAGATCCTTCACCAGCCAGGCGACGTCGTCACGCTCGTAGGAGCCGAACGCAGGGCCGTGGAGCGGCGCGGGCAGCTGGCGGGCCGGCTGGTCATGGCGTGGCTCCGGGGTGAAAGCCGGGACGGTCACGACCACGACCCGCGGCGCGAGCCGGGCGAGCTGGTCGACCAGGCCGCCCTCCTCGTGGAGTGCAGTGGTGTCGGCCGGCTCGTCGACGACCAGGACGATCGCCTCGTACGCACCCTCACGCAGGTTGTAGGCGAAGCGCGGACCGTCGCCGTCGGCGGGCGCGTCGTGAGACGGGAAGGTGATCGCGGTGCGGATCGCGTAGCCCGGGTCGTCGACGGCGAGCACCGGCGAGCGCGTCGTCGTCGAGTAGGTGATCTCGTGGCGCCTGCCCTCGGCCGCACGCCGGTCAGCCAGCGCGGAGGCGATCCGCAGAGGTGCGTACATCAGCTCCTCGGTGCCGAGGATGTGCACCGGACCGTCCGGGATGCGACCGGCGATCGCGGCGGCGGTCACCGTGACGGCCGACTCGTAGGAGCCGGCGGTGCCGGGCACGAAGCCGTGGCGGCCGCCCTCCGGGACTGCTCGAGGCCAGGTGGCGACGACCTGAACCACCTCGCCGCGCTGACCGCGGGTCGGCTCGACGCCGGCCAGCTGGCGGAGGTTCTCGACGGTATCGATGAGCCGGTTGCCGTTGTCGGCGAGGTCCTCGGGCAGCTCGATCTCACCGCTCGCGAGAGAGACGACGTCCAGAGTCGCGCGCAGCCGCTTGACCGAGCGCTCCATCCGGCCGCGGTCGGCCTCCGAGCGCAGGTCGACGAGGGCTGCCACGACGTAGTGCTTGTGCGGGAACTTCTTGTGCAGCGCCCGGATCGTGTTGACGATCGTCTTGCCGGTGATGACCTCGTCGTCGACCAGCACCAGAGTGTCCCCGCGGGCGAGGAAGGCGGGGTCTGCTGGAAGCAGCCGGTGGGCGGTCGCGTGCGAGTGCTCCTCGAAGAAGTCGGCGGCGGACTCGAGGCCGTCGACGACCCGGCGGGTGGAGTGCAGGTAGGGCGCACCGATCGCGTCGGCGACGAGATGTCCGAGCGCGGTCGCCGTCTCGGCATAGCCGAGGACCACCGCGTCGCCCGTGACTGCGGCGCGTGCCTTGACCCCCAGGCGCAGCGCGGCGTCGGTCACCACCCGCGGGTCGGTCGGGAGGTGCTTGCCGAGGACGGAGGAGACGAGAAGCTGTGCACGACGCGGGTTGCGCCGCACCGCCAGCCCGACCAGATCGGTGAGCATCATGCCGCTCGGCGCGTCGGTCGTCCGTAGACGCACACCCAGGCGTTCGGCCACCCAGGTGCCCGACCAGCCGCTCGCTTCGTCTCTCACAGGTGACATTCTCCCCCAAAGTGTCGGTTCTGACTCAACCGCAGGAAGGCCACCCCTGTCCACTGCTGCTCTGGTCCAGACAGCCCCGACGTCCAGAATAGGAACACGTTCTTGTCTGCGCCGGCGCGGGAGGAATAGGTTCCGCACATGCCTCGTCGCTCGGGAAGCCTCGGAATCGTTGCCGCCACGGCCGCAGTGCTCGCCTTCGGAGCCACGCTCCTGGCTCCGGTCGGACCGGCGGGTGCCGAGCCGGCGAAGGAGACGCCACAGCTGTCCCGCGAGGGTCGCTGGCTGGTCGATCAGCACGGCCGGATCGTGCTGGTGCACGGACAGAACCTGGTCTGGAAGCACGATCCGTACGTCCCGCCCGACTCGGCCGAGGGCTTCACCGCGGCCGATGCGGAGTGGCTGGCCGAGCACGGGTTCAACGGCGCCCGGATCGGCACCCTGTGGGCGGGCGTGACCCCGGATGCCCCCGGCGAGGTCGACGAGGACTACCTCGACGACTGGCAACGGGTGATCGACCTGCTCGCCGACAAGGGCATCTGGATGCAGTACGACTTCCACCAGGACATGTGGCACGAGACCTACGGCGGCGAGGGCGTGCCCGGCTGGGCGGCCAAGCGGCCGGCGCCCTACAACCTGCATCCGCCGATCAAGCTGTCCTTCCCCGCGACCTACATCACGCCTGAGCTGGCGACCGTCTACGACAACTTCTGGGCGAACAAGAACGGGGTCCAGGACGGCTGGGCAGCGGCCTGGGCCGCGGTCGCGGAAAGGTGGGGCGACCAGCCGTACTCGATGGGCTACGACCTCATCAACGAGCCCTGGGCGGGCCGGGAGTGGCTCTCCTGCCCGATCACCGGGTGCGCCAAGTCCTATCGCGACGAGTTCCAGCCTGCGTACGAGAAGGCCACGGCGGCGATCCGCCGGGCCGATCCCGACGGAATCGTCTGGTACGAGTCACAACTGCTCGCCAGCCAGGTCCCCAACTCGCGCTTCGGCCCGGTCAACGACGACCAGGTCGGCTACTCCTGGCACAGCTACTGCCCGTTCGGCTTCCTCGACTCCCAGGGCATCCCGCTCGGGGTCGGTGGCTGCAAGGCCTACGACGAGAATCACCATCGCAAGGCGCTCGAGCAGGCCGAGACGATGGGCGCGACCAGTCTGATGTCGGAGTTCGGCGCGACCGACAACACCGAGCTGCTCGCCATCGACACCGCCACAGCCGACGACCACTTCGCCTCCTGGATGCACTGGGCCTACAAGCACTGGGACGACCCGACCACCGCCGACGGGCGCCAGGGCATGTTCGCCGACGACGCGGATCTGTCGACGGTGAAGACCGAGAAGCTGCGTACGCTGGTCCGCACGTATCCGCAGGCCACGGCCGGCACCCCCGTCGACCTCTCGTTCGACCCCGCGACCGGCAGGTTCAGCTACACCTACGAGCCGGCCGCGGAGATCGATGAGCCGACGGAGATCTTCGTCAGCCCGATCCACTACCCCTCGGGTCCGGACATCGCCGTCGAGGGCGGTCGGGTAGTCGGCGAGGCCGACCACAACCGGATCCTCGTCGAGGCGAACGGAACCGAGCCGGTGACCGTCACGATTGACTAGGCTGGTCGCGTCTCGTCCGCTCCCGGCGTACGTCGGTCCAGCCCTCGGAGGATCAGTTGTCCGTCTCGCTCGCCAAGGGACAGTCGGTCTCGCTCAGCACGGCTGACGGCCGCACCATGACGCCGGTGCGGATCGCGCTGGGATGGGACGCGGTCCGGCAGGGCCTCTTCGGTGGGTTCCGCGGCGCTCACGTCGACATGGACGCCTCCGCGATCCTCTACGACGCGGCCGGTTCACACGTCGACCAGGCCTGGTTCCGCCAGCTCAAGTCGAAGGATGCTGCCGTGATCCACTCCGGTGACAACCGGACCGGCGCCGGTGACGGCGACAACGAGTCGATCATGGTCCACCTCGACCGCGTGCCTCCCGCGGTCGAGCAGATCGTGTTCACGATCAACTCCTTCACCGGGCAGAGCTTCGCCCAGATCCAGAACGCGTTCTGTCGCGTCGTAGAGGAGGACACCCGCACCGAGATCGCTCGCTTCGACCTGAGCACGACGGGGCCGCACACTGCCGAGATCATGGCCAAGCTGAGCCGTTCCGAGGGTGGCTGGAAGATGACCGCGCTTGGCGAGATCGCCAACGGACGTACGTTCCAGGACCTGCTGCCGTCGATCGCGCCGACGCTCTAGGAGGCTGCTGCGCCTAGCGCTTCAGCTTCTTGACCTCGTCCTTGGCCTCCTGCTGGGCGATGGCCTCCGCCTGGTCCTCCTCGCCGAAGACACCCTCGACCCTGGCCTTCTCGACCTTCTTGAACTGGCGCAGCATGCTCCACGCGATCACCGCGACGGCGACGCACAGCGCGATGAAGATGCCGAAGGCGGTCCAGCCCGCGACCACGTCCTCGTCCTGCGGCGGGACGGGCTCGGGGACGGGCTGGGAGGTGTGCAGGGTCTGCGTCGTCATCGGGAGGCCGGACATGACGACATTGTCTCACTTCACCCTGAGAATGGCTCAGACGGTGACGACCTTGCCGAAGCTGATCTCGCGGCCGACAGCGGCCTTGCCCTCGTCGTCGGCGGTGGCCGGGTCGAGACCGGCGAACAGGTCCGTCTCCTCGCGCCTGGTGGCCTCGGGCACCGGTACGTAGGAGGTCACCAGCTCGAAGTCCTCGGTCGGCCAGGCCTCCTTCTCGATCTCCCGGGGCACCGCGAACCAGGGCCCGTCGGGGTCGATCTGCGTGGCGTGGGCGAGCAGAGCCTGGTCACGGACGCCGAAGTACTCACCACATTCGACCTTCGTCGTGACCCGCTCGTCCCAGCTGGGGTCACGCTTCCAGGTCTCGAGGCGCTCCTCGTACGGCGAGGTGAGACCGTGACGCTTGATCGCCTCGTGCAGCGCGATCATGCGCGGGTAGTTGAAGGTGTGGCTGTAGTAGAGCTTCAGCGGCTGCCACGGCTCCCCCGCGTCGGGGAACCGGTCGGGGTCGCCGGCGGCCGCGAACGCCGCCACCGAGACCCGGTGGCACATGATGTGGTCGGGGTGCGGGTAGCCCCCGTTCTCGTCGTACGTCGTGACCACGTGCGGCCGGAAGGAGCGGATGATCTCCACGAGCCGGCGCGTGCTCACCTCGAGCGGCACCCGCCCGAAGCAGCCCTCGGGCAGCAGCGACCAGTCCTTCGCGCCCATCTCTTCGACCAACATGAACTCCTCGACCCAACCCGAGTCGACGAATCCGAGCCAGTCCTGCTTGATGCCGAGGATGTCGCGGGCGCGGTGCATCTCCTCGCGGCGGATCTCGTGGATGTTCTCCAGGATGCCGGGGCGCTCCATCTTCGGGTTGAGGATGTCGCCTCGCTCGCCACCCGTACACGTCGCGACGTGGACGTCCACGCCCTCGGCGACGTACTTCGCAGTGATCCCCGCGCCCTTGCTCGACTCGTCGTCGGGGTGCGCGTGCACGTGCATCAGGCGGAACGCCTGCTGGAGCAGATCTGGCATGGGTTCAATCCTAGCCACGCTCCGTCTCACGGTTCGGTTACCCGCTCCCACTACGCGGACAACTTTGGTGGTAGGCGCCCGGGACGGATGTGCGGTAGCAACCAGGGGGATGGGACCATGATCCCCGTGAGCACGCCGTCATCTGCCGAAGCGGAGCCCGAGCCCGTGAGTTCAGAAGAGTCCCGCATCGCGGCCCGCTACGGCCGAGGCCCGCGCCGTCGCCCGGGCGTACTCATCGTCGCGCTGGCCGTCGCCGTGGTCGCGATCGTCGGCTGGTTCGGTTGGGCGCTGTGGGCGGCCCTCCACCCCGAGGTCTCCTCCGGGCTGGAGAAGTGGGAGGCGATCAGCGAGAACGAGGTCGAGGTGACCTTCGTAGTACGCCTCCACGACAAGGACGCGACGCCGGTCTGCTCCGTCGAGGCCGAGGACGACAAAGAGGACAAAGTCGGCCACCTCGAGTTCACCGCCGGCGAAGGCCGCCAGACGATCACCATCCCGACCGAGCGTCGCGCGCTCCGGGTCGAGTGGGGTGACTGCAGGGTCGAGTGACCCTGCTTCTCAGGTGTTTCCTGCACTTCTCGGGCAATGCAACGCCGGAGAAGTGCAGTGATACCCGGTTGACCGGGTATCACTGCACGGGAATCACTTCCCCGTGAAGACCTCGGTCTTCAGGATCTCGACCTTGAGCGGCCCGCGGGGGCCCTCGTAGGTCACCGTGTCGCCGACGCTCGCGCCGATGAGAGCGGCACCGATCGGCGAGGCGGCCGAGGAGATCTCGACACCGCCTGCGTAGTCCTTCATCTCGATCGAGGCGATGAGGCGAGTCTCGGCCTCGTCGTCGTCATCACCCTCGAACTTGAAGGTGACCAGCTTGCCGACCGAGACGACGCCGTCGTCCTCGGGGACCGTGGTGTCCGCCTTGCGGAGCAGCGCCTCGAGCTGCTGGATCAGGCCCTCGAGCTTGCCCTGCTCCTCGCGGGCGGCGTGGTAGCCGCCGTTCTCCTTGAGGTCGCCCTCGTCACGGGCAGAGCTGATCTCAGCAAGGATCTCTTGGCGCCTAGGGCCCTTCAGGTACTCCAACTCCGCGGTGAGCTTGTCGAATGCACCCTTGCTGAGCCAGATAGTGGCAGCCGTGGTCTCGGTCGACTGAGTCATAGCGAGTTACTCCTGATGGGTAGTGAATATGTAAGGGGCGCCGGTCGACCCCCATCAACCGGCGCCTTCTCTCCCTGCTGTGCGGGCGTGGGTCACCCCTGCTGAGCGTTCTGCGGGAGATTGTCAGAACCTTCAGTTTAACAAGGCAACCACACCCGAAGACAGTCTGCGACCGAAACGTTGCGCAAACCGACCTCAGGACCGTTCCACGGCACGTCGGGCCACACCCTCACGGGCTGACCGCGGGATAGCCCTTGCCACGCAGCTGTTCGAGCACTCGCTCGGCGTGGTTCTGGCCCCGGGTCTCGAGCTGAAGCTGCACTCCCACCTCGGCGAGTCGCAGCCCGGGCGTGGTGCGCGAATGCACGACCTCCATGACGTTGGCGCCGGTGTCGCCGATCACCGACAGCAACGTGGCCAGCGCTCCCGGCTGGTCGGGGATCTTCACCGTGACCGGCAGATAGCGTCCGGCCAGCGTCATGCCGTGCTGGATCACCTTGCCGAGCAGCAGCGGGTCGATGTTGCCACCGGAGAGCACCACCACGACAGGACCCTCGAAGGCCTCGGGCGCATCCATCAAGGCAGCCACGCCGACCGCGCCGGCGGGCTCAACGACCTGTTTGGCCCGCTCCGCGAGCGACAGCAGGGCGCCGGAGATCGACTCCTCCGAGACCGTGCGGATCTCGTCGACGTAGGACTGGATCATCGGGAAGTTGGTCTCCCCGGGAAGGCCGACAGCGATGCCGTCTGCCATCGTCGGCATCTTGTCGAGCCGGATCGGACGGCCCTCGCGCAGCGAGACCGGATAGGCCGCGGCCGTCTCCGCCTGCACGCCGATCACCTTCACGTCGGGGTGCTTCGCCTTGATCGCGAGCGCCGCCCCGGCGAGCAGACCACCACCGCCGAGCGGGATCACGACCGTCTTCACGTCGGGCGTCTGCTCGAGGATCTCGAGACCGATCGTGCCTTGGCCGGCGACGACGTCGGGGTGATCGAACGGGTGGATCATGACGGCACCGGTGCGCTCGGAGAAGGCGATCGCGGCCTCGAGGCACTGGTCGACGTACTGCCCCTCGAAGATCACCTCCGCGCCGTACGAGCGGGTCGCCTTCTCCTTCGGGATCGGCGCACCCTCGGGCATGAACACGGTGGACGGGATGCCGAGGGTGGTCGCCGCCAGGGCGACTCCCTGGGCGTGGTTGCCCGCACTGGCGGCGACCACCCCGAACTTCCGCTGCTCCTCGGAGAGCCGGGCGATGCGTACGAACGCTCCGCGGGCCTTGAAGGAGCCGGTACGTTGCAGGTTCTCGCACTTGAGGATGACGGTGTCACCGACCAGGTCGGTGAGCCAGCGGGCTCCCTGGACAGGGGTCTCGGTGATGTGGTCGCGCAGCAGCTCGCGGGCCTCGACGATGTCGTCGTAGGACGGCTGACCATGCATCTCAGACACTGCCTGCTCCTGGGCTCGAGGGTGGGGGGAAGGTCGGGCCGTTGACCGGCGGCGGAGGCGGTTGCAGCCCCTGCACCGAGGCCGCGGACGCCGCTGGTGTGGCTGTCAGATGGTTGGCCACGGCGTTGAGGGCGGCCACGAGCGGCACGGCCACGAGCGCGCCGGCCACCCCACCGAGCACGATGCCGGTGGCGACGGCGAGGATGACGCCCAGCGGGTGGACCCGGACCCAGCGACCGAGCAGGAACGGCTGCAGGCCGTGGGCCTCGAGCTGCTGGACGAGGATCACGCCACCGAGCATCAGCAGCGCCGTCACCGGCCCCTGGGACACGAGCGCGACGAGCACGGCGACCGCGCCGGCGACTGTGGCGCCGATCAGAGGCACGAACGAGCTCAGGAAGACCAGCACACCGATCGCCGCCACGAACGGCACCTGCAGCGCCGCGGCGACGATCATGATGCCGACCGCGTCGACCGCGGCCACGATGACCGTGGCCCGGGTGAACTGGGTGAGCGAGACCCACGCGACCCGGCCGGAGCTGTCCATCCGGCTGCGTGCGGCGCGCGGGGCGAGCCGGACCAGCCAGCCCCAGATCCGCTCGCCCTCGGCGCAGAAGAAGTAGGTGGAGAAGAGCACGATGAACAGGCCGGCGAACACGTCGAGGGCGACGCCGCCGACCTCGCTGACGCGGGAGAACGGGTTGGCTGCGTACGACGCCGCCCAGTCCTCCAGGGTGGTCTGAACCGTGTTGAGCCAGGTGTCGATCTGGGTCTCGCTCGCGTGGAACGGACCGTTGATCAGCCAGTCGCGGATCTCGTCGAGCGCTTTGACGGTCTGCCCAGCCAGATCGCTGAACCCGTTGGCGACCTGGGTGCCGGCGAAGCTGAGCATGGCGATGACTCCCGCGAGCACACCGATCACGACGAAGAGCGCCGAGATGCTCCGCTTCATGCCTACCCGGGCCAGTCCGTTGACGACCGGGGAGACGAGCGCGGCGATCAGCAGCGCGATGACCACCGGGATCATGACGATGCTGAGGAAGCCGAGCGCGCGGACGATGAGGTAACCGGCGGCGACGATGACCAGGAACCGCCAGGCCCACTGCGCGGAGAGCTCGACGCCGTAGGGGACGTCGGTGCGGCTGACGGCCTTGGGCGCCGTCACCGGCTCGGGCGCGGCCAGCTGCTCCTGGCGCTCCTCGCGCAGGCGCTCGAACTGGTTGACGAGGCGCAGCGCGAAGCTCTCGGCCGACTCACGAGCCTCCGCGGCAGCCTCTTTGGCCACCTCGGCCGACTCGCGCGCGTCGGCCTCGTCCTGAGCCATCCGCCGCGCCTGGCGGTGGGCGTCGCGTGTTTCCCGGTTGCGCTTGAACGCGCTGGTCATCCGACCGAAGCTCCCCTTCGCGGTCGACTTCTCGTCGCCGGAAGCATCCCCCTGATCTGTCACCTGACAGAGGCTACCGGGAGGGTGTGAGGTGGGTCGCAAGGCGGCGTGCGGTCGTGGGGTGCGACCTGGCGAGCAGGCCCACCGCGGCCAGCACGTAGTCGGCGTCGACCGCCCGCAGCGGCGACTCCGCGCTTCGCGCGGGTACTCCCTCGCTCGGCGCAAGCGGACGAGCAAGCTCGCCGCTCGGCCTCGCTCCGGTCATCTCAGGGAGCTGCCACCCGCCGCGGGTCGACCAGCGCATCACCCGTTCCTCGATGCGCGCACGCCCATGCCTCAGCACGCCGCCCGAGCCGATCACCACACCGACGCGACGCAGGTCCGTGCCGGTGCGCTCGATGACCTTTCCTCCCGGGGACAGGACGACGCGAGAACGTCCCGCGTGCCGCTGCAGGGCGGTGGAGATCGCGATCCTGGCCAGGAGCTCGTCGATGTCCTTGTCCTGCTCGGTGCGCGGCAGCCATCCGGGGTGGTTGCGCCGATGCTCGACCTCGCCGGTGAGATCTGACTCGGCGAGGCTCGGGTCGGAGTGGTCGGCCGCCTCCAGGGTCGTGATGGCCGACCAGCGCATGCCCAGGTCGCCCTCGACGGTCCGGGTCACCGGGGTGACCGCGACGACCTCCTCGCGCACGTGCTCCGCCTCAGGGTCGGGGCGGACCACGCTGTGCACGTCGGTGGTGGCGCCGCCGACATCGACGACGACGACATCCTCGCCAAGCACCTCCGCCAGCGTCTCGACACCCTGGAGCACGACATCGGGGGTCGCGCCCTGGACGATCCGCCGGAAGTCGGCCCGGCTGCTGAGGTTCTTGCCGCCGATCACGTGCTCGAGAAACATCTCGCGGACCGCGGCACGGGCGCTCTCGGGCGCCAGCACGCCGATCTTGGGAACGACGTTGTCGCAGTTCACGTGTGGGATGTCGGCCAGGATCTCGTCGATCTCCGGGTTCGCGTCGCGGTTGCCTGCGACGACCACCGGCCCACGCCAACCGGAGGTGACCAGCTCGCGCGCGGCGAAGACGATCGCGTCCCGGTTGCCCCCGTCGGTGCCGCCGGTCAGCAGCACCAGGTCAGGGGTTGTGAAGCTGAGAGTGGCCCCCAGGTCACTGTCGGCTTCACGACCTGCGGTCGCGATCACCGCGACGACCTTGCCGCCGCTGGACAGCGCGACGCGCCGCCCGGCCTCGGCGGTCACCAGCTCCTCGTTGCCGACGACGGCGATCCGCAGCCCGCCGCCCGCCGACGAACAGGCCAGGATCTCGGCGTCGGCCGCCCGGGAGTCGGTCTCGGTGAGCGCGGCCAGACAGGCGTCGTACGCCTCCATCACCTCGTGCAGCGACGTCGGCGCGCTCGCGCTGCCGAGGACCTCGCCGGAGGAGAGGTCGACATGGAGCGCCTTGGTCCAAGTGGAACCGAAGTCGACGCAGACCGCTGTCTGGGGCCCGTCAGCCCTGGTCAAGGGCCTGCTCGAGGTCCGCGACCAGGTCCTCGGCGTACTCGATCCCGACGGAGAGCCGCACCAGGTCGGCCGGCACCTCCAGGTCGGTGCCGGCGACCGACGCGTGAGTCATCCGGCCCGGGTGCTCGATGAGGCTCTCGACGCCGCCGAGCGACTCGCCCAGCGTGAAGATCTTGGTGCGCTCGCACACCGCCAACGCGGCCGCCTCGCCGTCGGTGACACGGAAGGAGACCATGCCGCCGAACCGCTTCATCTGCTTCTGGGCGGTCGTGTGGCCGGGGTGGGTCTCCAGGCCCGGGTAGATGACCTCGCCGACCTTCGGGTGGGAGGTCAGGAAGTCAGCGACCCGCTCGGCGTTGTCGCAGTGGCGCTCCATGCGTACGGCCAGGGTCTTGAGACCGCGCAGCGTCAGCCACGCGCCGAAGGGGTCGGCGATCGCGCCGGCGGCGTTCTGCAGGTAGCCGATCTTCTCGGCGATCCCGTGATCGCGGACCACCACGGCGCCGCCGACCACGTCGGAGTGGCCACCGACGTACTTCGTCGTGGAGTGCACCACGGCGTCGGCGCCGAGCGTGAGCGGCTGCTGCAGGTAGGGGCTGGCGAAGGTGTTGTCGACAACCAGCAGCGCGCCTGCCTCGTGGGCGACGCCGGCCAGCGCGGAGATGTCGGCGATGTTGAGCAGCGGGTTGGTCGGGGTCTCGACCCAGACCAGCTTGGTCTTGCCCGGCTGGATCGCGGCTGCGACCGCGTCGACGTCGGCGACCTGCGCGGACGTGTGCGCGATCCCCCATTGGCTCTCGACCTTGTCGATCAGCCGGTGGGTGCCGCCGTAGGCGTCGTCGGGGATGACCATGTGGTCACCGGGCCGCATCAGGCTGCGGATCAGGGTGTCCTCCGCGGCCAGACCGGAGGCGAAGGCAAAGCCCTCCTCCCCCTCCTCGACCGCGGCGAGAGCGCCTTCCAGCGCGGTGCGGGTCGGGTTGGCGGAGCGGCTGTACTCATAGCCGTTGCGCAGGCCGCCGACGCCGTCCTGCTTGTAGGTCGTGGTGGCGTAGATCGGCGGGATCACCGCACCCGTCGTCGGGTCGGGCTCGTAGCCCGCGTGGATCGCCTTGGTCTCGAAACCGGCCTTGCCGAGGTGCTGCTGCTCGCTCACACAACGAGCCTACGTCCGATGCTGTGTTCCATACCACCGGGCCCTCGGGCCATCCGGGAACGTTCGTGCACCGAACTGTGTTGGAGACTGGTAGCAACCCTGACTTCTGGAGGTCACTCATGTTCGGTCGCCCAACTCAGCTCCTCTCCGAGGACCGTACGCTCGCCGGGCGCGACCAGGCGCTCTTCGACCTGCCCGCGAAGCACCGGGTCCTGGGGACTCCGCTGCTCGCCTCTCCCGAGGACGGGACCGCACCCGAGGGGTCCGAGGTGGCGTACTTCGGGCTCGGCTGTTTCTGGGGTGCCGAGGAGATCTTCTGGCAGACGCCGGGGGTCTACTCGACCGCGGTCGGCTACCAGGGCGGCACCACGGCCAACCCGACGTACGACGAGGTCTGCAGCGGGCAGACCAACCACACCGAGGCGGTTCGGGTCGTCTTCGACCCCGCGGTGGTGTCGTACGGGGAGCTCGTCAAGAAGTTCTTCGAGGTGCACGACCCGACGCAGGGGATGCGGCAGGGCAACGACGTCGGTACGCAGTACCGCTCGGCGCTCTACTACGTCTCCGACTCGCAGCGGGAGACCGCCGAGGAGCTGACCAAGATCTATGGCGACGAGATCGCGAAGCGTGGCTACGGCGAGATCACCACCGAGATTCGTGACGTCCCGACCTTCTACGCCGCCGAGCCCGAGCACCAGCAGTATCTGGACCGCGTGCCGAACGGCTACCGCTGCCACGCGAACACGGGCATCCCCTTCCCCGCCTGATCCCGGTCCGCCGGCCTCAGGTCAGCGGCAGGTACATCACGTGCAGCCCGACCCGGCCGTGCGACTTGGAGTCGAACGCGTCGGGGACGGTGCCGATGATCTGGAAGCCGAGCGACTGCCACAGGCGTACGGCGGAGGTGTTCGTCTCCACGACGGCGTTGAACTGGATGCCGTGGAAGCCCTGCTCGCGGTGCCAGCTCACGCAGTAGTCACCGAGGGCGCGGCCGATGCCCTTGCCGCGGGCCGCCGAGGAGACCATGAACGAGGCGGTGCCGATGTGGCGGCCGCGGCCCGGACGGTTGGGGCCCATCTTGGCGCTGCCCAGGATGAGCTCGTTCTCGGCCTCACCCTCGACCGCGACGACGACGTGGTCATACATCCACATCTCGCTGGCCTCCTCGGAGGCGAGCCCTTCGGGGTAGGCGTAGGTCTCCCCCGCCTCCACGATCTCGGACCAGAACGGGTAGATCTGCGGCCAGTCCTCGGCCGTCGCCTCACGGATCCGGATCACAGGTCGGTCGCTCCGTCGATGGCCTCGCGCATGAGGTCGGCGTGGCCGCAGTGCCGGGCGTACTCCTCGATCATGTGGACCAGGATCCAGCGCAGGCTGAGCGACTGGCCGTCACGAGTGCGGCCGACTGCGATCTGGTCCAGGGACTCGGCCGCGTCGGTGAGCTCGTTGGAGCGAGCGATCGCCTCGCGAAGCAGCGCGCGGAGCGTCTCGGGGTCGTCGGCCTTGGCGCTGCTGAAGTCCCAGTCCACGTCCTCGTCCCACGGCGCGGTGTCGAACGGAGGGGCCTGGTCGGCGCCGGCCAGACGTACGCCGAACCAGACGTCCTCGACGTGTGCCATGTGCTTCACGATTCCCGCCAGCGTCATGGTGCTGGGCGGGACGGGGCGGTTGAGCTGCTCGTGGTCGAGGCCCGCCACCTGCCTGAGCAGGGTCGCCCGGTGGAAGTCGAGGAACGTACGCAGGGTCGTGGACTCGTCCGCGACGTAGGGGGCACCGGTCGGGTGTCGGGTGTCCTCGAAGAGTGGCTCGGTCATAGGCGCCAACGTAGCGGGGGCGAGTTTCCTCGGCGAATCACTTCCACGAAACTGAAACGCGTTCTAGATTTGGGGGATGCCCCACACACCTGGAAATCCGCAGAGCCCCGAGAAACCGCTCAGAGTCGTCGTCTGGTCCACCGGGACGGTGGGTCGCCATGCCATCGCGGGCATCGATGCGCACCCGGACCTGGAGCTCGTCGGTGTCTGGACATCGACACCGGAGAAGGCCGGGAAGGACGCCGGGGAGCTGGCCGGCCTCGGACGTACGCTCGGGGTGGCGGCGACCACGTCGCGCGACGAGCTGCTGGCCCTCGAGCCGGACTGCGTGGTTCACGCGGCGATGACCGACGACCGGGTGTTCGAGGCGATCGAGGATCTGACCGGGCTGATCCGGGACGGGGTCAACGTCGTCTCCTCCGGGCCGGTGCTCCTGGTCCACCCGCAGGGGACGCTGCCGGACGAGATGATCTCGGGCATCCACGAGGCTGGCCGGGAGGGCGGTGCGTCGCTGCACGTCAACGGGATCGACCCGGGTTTCGCCAACGACGTCCTGCCGCTGGCGGTGACTTCCCTGTCACAGCGGATCGACCATGTCCGCGTCAGTGAGATCGCCGACTACTCGACGTACTTCCAGCCCGTCGTGATGAAGGATCTCTTCGGTTTCGGGGGCTCGCTCGAGGACAAGCCGTTCCTGTGGAAGCCCGGGGTGCTGAGCACCGCGTGGGGCCCCGTCGTCCGGGTCCTCGCCGCGGGGCTCGGGGTGACCCTCGACGAGCCGCTCGTCGAGCACGTCGAGCGGCGGCCGGCGACCAAGGACACGAAGACCGTCTCGGTGGACATCGCGGCGGGCACCCAGGGCTCCGTACGTTTCACCGTCACCGGCACCGTCGACGGCATCCCCCGCATCACCCTCGAGCATGTCACCCGGACCGACGCGACCTCCGACCCCGACTGGCCGGTCCCGGCGACGGGCGACGGCTGCTACCGCGTCGAGGTCACCGGCGAGCCGTCGATGACCGTCGAGCTCAGCCACCACGGCGAGCACGGCGACCACAACGTCTCCGGGATGATCGTCACCGCCCAGCGCCTGGTCAACGCGATCCCCGCCGTCGTCGCCGCCTCCCCCGGCCTCGTCTCCCCTCTCGACCTCCCGCTGATCACCGGCCGCGGCCTGGTTGCTCGATGACTGCCGAAGCGTCACTCCCGTCGGCCGAGGCGTCACTCCGGTCGCCCGAAGCGTCGCTCCCGTCGGCCGAGTGGGCAGAGCCGTGCCCACTCGGCC
>NZ_JACIXG010000009.1 GCF_014360585.1 Nocardioides sp. | reverse complement strand
CCCGCTGCCGACGGCAGCGGTGTCGTCGAACGGGCTGAACAGGTCGATCCCCGACTCGGTCATCCCATAGACCTCGCGCCAGGGCGCACCCCACCGTTCCTCGAGCCGCCGGTGAAGCGCGACCGGGATGCCCGAGCAGAACACCATCCGCAGATCGTTCTCGCGGTCCTCGGCGGTAGGCGGCTGCTTGAACAACAGGGTGGGCATCGAGCCGAGGACGTAGAAGAAGGTCGCCCGGTGGCGGCGTACGTCGCTCATGAAGGTCGACGCGGAGAAGCGCGGCAGCACGACCAGCGGGGCGCCGAGCGTCAGGGCGAGCGCGGTGTTCCACTGCGGGTCCATGTAGGAGAACGGCTGCGAGGTGAGGAGCACGTCCTCGGATCCGAGACCGGTCGCCGCGGCGCAGACCCATCCCAGCCGGACCCAGTAGTCGTGGCTGAGCATGCACGCCTTCGGGAAACCGGTCGTGCCCGAGGTGTACTGCAGGTTCGCGAGGGTCTCCCCCGTGATCGGCGCCTCCGGCGCCGTGGCCGGGAACCCCTCGGATCCGTCGTCCGGGACCTCGATGACACGGACACCGGTCAGACCGGGCTCGTCCGACAGGACCCCGGCGACCAGGCCGGAGCGTTCGGAGTCGGTGAAGACGACGCAGGCCCCCGAGTCCTTCAGGACGAAGGTGAGGTCGGAGCGCTGGTAGGAGCAGTTGACCGGCACGGCGACCGCGCCGGCCTTGAGCACGGCCAGCCAGGCGACCGGCCAGTGCACGACGTTCGGGAGCATGATCGCCACCCGGTCGCCCGGGCGTACGTCGTCGACCTCGATCAGCCGGTGGGCCAGCCTGGAGGTCCAGGCGTCGATCTCGGCGAAGGTCCACGACCACTCGCCGAAGCGCAGGAACTCACGATCTCCGGCGTCCAGTGCGCGCTGCGACAGCAGCCGGCTCAGCGTCGGGACCGCAGGGTCGTCGTTCATCCGTTCGGCCGGCACGACGGGTCCGGCCGCGACATGCGTTCTCACTGGGGGCTCCTCTGCTCTCGCCCGACGGGCTGATGGTTCGCGAGCCGCTGCGCCGCCCGCTCGACGACCCAGGACATCGCCGGGTCGCTGCTCTTCATCCACTCCGGGTGCCACTGGACGCCGAGCACCGGGCGTCCCGGGATCTCGATGGACTCGACGACGCCGTCATCGGTCCGGCCGGTCACGACCACCCCGGCACCGCACCGGTCGACGGCTTGGTGATGCCACGAGTTGGTGATCGTGTCCTGACCGAACAGGTCGGCGGCGATCGAGCCGTGCGTGAAGGAGACGACATGGTCGACGGTGCCGTCTGTGGGTGCGGTCTCGGCGGAGAGGTGGCTCACCGGACCGTCCGGAAGATGCGGCACGAGGGTGCCGCCGAGGGCGACGTTGAGCACCTGCAGACCCCGGCACACACCGAGCACGGGAATCTCCCGCTCGAGCGCCGCACGCACGAGCGCGATCTCGTACGCGTCCCGCTCGACGTCGTGCACCATCGGGTTCGTCCGCGGGTCGACGTCACGCACCACGGAGGTGTCGCCGCCCCAGCAGGCCGGATGGACGTCCTGGCCCCCGGTGATCACGACACCGGAGAGCCAGTCGCAGACCGCCGACACGTCGGTGTCGTAGGACAGGTGCACAGGCAGCCCACCGGCCTCGGCGATCCGGGTCGCGAAGTCCGACATGGAGGTGTCGATGCAGCGGTCGCCGTAGCGCGGGTCGGCTCCGTTCAGCACCGACAGCTGGAAGCGGCGTCCGGTGATGCCGATCAGCGGCCGCATCACGGGAACTCGAAGTATCGCTGGGACTCCCACGCGGAGAGTTCGACGAACGGATCGCCGCCCTTGGTGTGGAACTCCATCCACTCCCATCGACGCGAGGCGACCCAGAAGTCCACGAACTCGTCGCCGAGGTACTCCCGCAGCAGCGGGTCGGCGGCGAGGGCGGCCGCGGCCTTCGACATGGTGTCGGGGATCCGCGGCACCCCGCAGCCGTCCGGCAGGCACCACGCCATGTCCGTGACCTCCGCGGGCGGCTCGATCCGGCGCTCGATGCCCGCCAGGATCCCCGCCAGCACGGCGGCGAGCGCGAAGTAGGGGTTCACGTCGGCTCCGGGCAGCCGGTACTCCAGGCGCGAGTACTTCGGGTGGCCGGTGATCGCCCGGACCGCCGCGGTCTTGTTGTTGACGCCCCAGCTGACGGTGGTCGGGGGCCCGGTGAGGTCGACGAGCCGGCGGTACGAGGTGATCTGCGGCATCACGACGGACGTCGCGCCCGGCATGGTGGCCAGCAGCCCTCCGACCGCGTGGCGCATCAGCTCCGAGAGCCCGTCCTCGGCGAAGAAGCGGTTCGTGCCGTCGCTGGTGAGCGAGATGTTGATGTGCGCCCCCTGGCCGAAGCCGGCGGTGGGCTTGGCCATGAACGAGACGGTGTGGCCCAGCTCGTGGGCGATCTCGCGCATCACCTGCCGGGTGCGGGCCCAGCCGTCGCAGAGCCGGACCGGATCGGTCGGCGCGAGGTTGAGCTCGGTCTGGCCGGGCGCTGCCTCGTCGGTCCACGCCTCCCACGTGATACCGATCTGGTCCAGCCGCTCGACGACGGCCTCCATGTACGCGACCCAGTCGCTCGACCGGGCGAGATGGTAGGTCGCCCCTGTGCTACCGCCAAGTGGCGTGAGGTCACGGTAGCCCCGCGAACGCGCCTCCTGGACGGACTCCTCGAAGAGGGTCGCCTCGATCTCCACGGCGGCGACGGCCTCGTACCCCATGTCGGCGAGCCGGGCGACCAGCTTCCGCACGAGGTTGCGCGGACAGATCGGCACCGGCGTACCGTCATTGAGCCAGTAGTCACCGATCACCGAGTCCAGCCCGGGCTTCCACTCCACGAGAGTCGACAGGTCCGGGACCATCTGGATGTCGTAGAGGTTGCCGCGCCAGTCCGGGAAGGCGTCGCCGAGGACGATCTCGTTGTTGAGGTCGATGGCGAACAGGATGTCGGCGAAGGCGAAGCCGGCCTCCTTGCCGGTCTCGAACTTCCGTCGCGAGACGTTCTTGCCGAGGAGGCTGCCCTCGTGGTTGGTGGCCTCGAGGCGTACCGCCTTGTGGGCCTGGGCGAGCTCAGACATCGAATCGGACCCTCCAGGAGGCTGCCGTCATGACGGACAGCTGGGACAAGGTGCCCTGGATCTGCACACCGGCAGCCAGGGAGGCGAGAAAGTCGTCTGCGCCGCTGAAGACTCCGGCCAAGAGATCGGCAGGGCCTGCGACCAGATAGCTGGTCGGACCGTCGCCGAAGCGACCGTGCTCGGCGCCGTCGCGTGCGTCGGCCTTCACGACGAGTACGTCGGGGATGCCCGGAATGTCTCGGGTGACCTCCCAGAACCGGACCGCCGCTTCGCGCCAGCCGGGCACGGGTGAGCGCAGCGCCTGCAGGACGCCGGCCGCCAGCGCGGCGTCACCGACGGGCTCCTGGCTGGGCGCGAAGCGGGCGTCGAGGTCGACGACGACGGTCGCATCGGGGTCGGCGAGGACCCCGGCGGTGACACTCACGGCGTCGGGCGCGAAGACCAGCGTCGCAGCCTGCGGGGTGTCGTGGGAGCGCACCACCACGGTGCCGGCAAGGCCGGCCATGGCGTCCGGGAAGCGGACCGACGCGTCGCGCAGGGTCCGCGCGAGCAGGCGGACGATCGGGATCGGGTCGTCCTCGACAGCGATACGGCTCGCCGCGATCCGCGGCGGTGCCTCGATCGTCGTGCTCTCGGTCATTCGTCGGCCCTCCAACGTGGGGTTCAGAACGTTCTTAGTCATTTGACTGAATCGTTTGACCAACGATGGTGCGACGCAGATCACGCTTTGTCAACCACCCCATCCAGATTTGTGAAACCAGCAAGACATCTGCGGACACCTCTTGACGAGCCGTGACACCTGTCACACACTTAGTCATCCGACCCAATCAAATGACTAACTTCGCGTTTGCCACAGAGGACGGCACTCCTCGCCGTCGACCGCTTCGGCCGCCCCCGTCGTACCGCCGGTCACCAGACCCACCACTGAGAAGGAAGTGCAGCAATGAACCAGACCATCGCGACGGAGCACGCCGACATCGTCGTCATCGGCGCCGGCCTCTCCGGTATCGGTGCGACGAAGTATCTGAAGGACGACTTCCCCGACAAGAAGATCCTGCTGCTGGAGTCTCGCGACTCGATCGGCGGCACCTGGGACCTGTTCAAGTACCCGGGCATCCGGTCCGACGACGCCGTGCACCACTACGGCTTCGCGTTCAAGCCGTGGCTGCACGAGGACGCGATCGCCGAAGGTCACCTGATCATGGACTACCTGCACGAGACCATGACCGAGTTCGGCCTCGACGAGCTCCTGCGCCTGCGGCACCGGGTCACCGCGGCCGACTGGTCCAGCGAGGACGCGCAGTGGACGCTGCAGGTCACCATCGCCGACGAGCAGGGCAACGAGACCCACCAGGTCATCCGCACCGGCTTCGTCTTCAGCAGCACCGGCTACTACCGCTACGACGAGGGCTACGAGCCCCGGTTCGAGGGTCGCGAGGACTTCCAGGGCGACATCCTGCACCCGCAGCACTGGCCCGAGGACTACGACTACCGCGGCAAGCGCGTCGTGATCATCGGCAGCGGCGCGACCGCCGTGACCATGCTCCCCGCGATGCTCAAGGGCGACAGCGCGGCGGCCCACGTCACGATGCTGCAGCGGACCCCGAGCTACATCGCATCGATTCCCCGGGTGGACAAGGTCGCCCAGGCGCTCATGAAGATCTTCGGCACCAAGCGCGGCTATGCCCTGACTCGTCGCAAGAACATCTGGCGAGACCACTTCCTCGTGACGGTGCTGAGCCGCTTCCCCAGGTTCGGGCGCTGGCTCGTACGCAGCATGACCATCAAGGAGCTGCCCAAGGGCTTCGACGTCGACACCCACTTCTCGCCGCCGTACAACCCCTGGGACCAGCGTCTGTGCGCCACCCCGGACGGCGACTTCTTCCAGGCGATCCGCGAAGGGGGCGCCGGCGTGGTGACCGATCAGATCGAGCGGTTCACCAAGGACGGCATCCAGCTGAAGTCGGGCCAGCACCTGGAGGCCGACATCATCGTCACCGCGACCGGCCTCGCCATGCAGATGCTGGGCGGCGTCGAGCCCACCGTCGACGGCGCCCCCGTCAAGGTCTCCGACTCGGTGCTCTACCGCGGCGCCCTGATCTCAGGCGTGCCCAACTGGGCGATGATGATCGGCTTCACCAAGGCGACCTGGACCCTGCGTATCCGCAACGTGACCCGCCTCGCCGCAGAGGTCATCCGCGAGATGGACCGCACGGGCCGCGACATCGCGCTGCCCGTAGCACCGGAAGGCATGCCCACCGCGGACCTGTTCGACCTCTCGGCGGGCTACATGCAGCGCGCCAAGGACGCGCTCCCCCGCCAGGGCACCGGCCTCCCGTGGCAGATGCACACGACCTTCGTCAGGGACAACCGGCTCTTCAAGGGCCAGCTCATCCACGACGACATCAAGTTCTCCAAGCGAGCCAGCAGCCCTGAGCGGGTCACGAGCGTGGAAGCGGCGTCATGAGTGAACAGCGCTTCACCCTCGGCCAGCGCTTCCAGCGAGCGCTCCTGGTCTTCCTGAGCCGTCTTCCCGCGGGGCTGCAGCGCCTGTTGGCCAAGCCCCCGGTCAACAGTGCGGGCGACACCATGGCTCCCGACGTCGCCCTGCTGATGAAGCTCGGCGAGTCCGGGCCGGACTACAGCGACCTTCCCCCCGTCGAGGCCCGGGCCACGACGGAGCGCGACCTGATCCTGTTCGCGTCCCGTATCGAGCCCTGCGCCGTCGAGGAGGAGATCGAGGTCTCGGACGAGGTCCAGCTCACCCGCTACAGCAACGGCACCCCGTCGCGAGGACTGATCCTCTTCTTCCACGGTGGCGGCTTCGTGATCGGCAGCCGCGCGAGCTACACCGCGCCCGCGCGCATGCTCGCACACGGCTCCGGGGCCGAGGTCGTCTCGGTCGAATACCGGCTCGCACCGGACGCCCCGTTCCCGGCAGCACAGGACGACGCGATCACCGCGTGGCGGTACGCCGTCGAGCACGCCGCCGCCTGGGGCGTCGACCCGCACCGCATCGTCGTCGCGGGCGAGAGCGCCGGTGGCAACATCGCCGCCGTCCTGTGTCAGCAGGTGCGGGGCGAGGACGTGCAGCCGATGCTCCAGGTGCTCATCCAGCCGGTGACCGATCTGGTCGAGCACCGACCCTCCCAGGACGAGTTCGCGGGATCGCCGGCCCTGTCGGCCAAGCAGGTCGCCTGGTTCGTCCGGAACTACCTGCCGGAGGGAACCGATCCGGCGGACCCGCGTGTCTCGCCGTACCGGGCCTCCAGCCTGGCCGGACTTCCGCCGGCGATCGTCAACCTGGCTGGGTTCGACCCGCTCCACGACGACGGGCTCGCCTACGCGACCGCGCTGCTGGAGGCAGGCGTCCCCGCGCAGGTGGACCGCGAGCCGGGCCTGGTCCACGGCTACCTGTCCTACACCGCGGTCAGCCCGAGCTGCCGGACGGCGACCGAGCGCCTCGTCGCCTCGGTCTCGGCAGCGCTCGACCGCACCCAACGGACCCCTACGAAGGCGAGCTGACGACATGAGCCCATCACCCGAGCACCGCGAGGAGACCCACGAGGTCGTCGTCATCGGCGCCGGCATGGCCGGCCTGATGGCTGCGACCACCCTCGCCGAGCGCGACGTCGTCGTGCTCGAGGCCTCCGACCGTACGGGCGGACGCGTCGACACCGTCCGCAAGGGCGACTACTGGATCAACGTCGGCACCCAGTTCACTGAAGGCACCGGCCCCCTGATCGAGGCCCTCCACCGTCACCGGGTCCCGCTCGGGACGCTGGAGGGCAAGTCGGTCGCCCTGCACCTGGGCGGCAAGCAGGTCGACACGTCGAACCCGTTCGGCCTGATGTTCCGCTCGAAGATGACCTGGCGCGACCGGTACGGCCTGGCCCTGGTCGGCGCTCGCATTCTCTCGAACGTGCCGTTTCTCGAGATGAGCGAGGAGAACCGGTGGGCCAACCGGGTCCGCGCCAAGCTCGACCGCCGGCGCGCGGACTTCGTCCTGAAGGGCGTCTCCTCCGATCTCACCCGCGAGATGGTGCGGTCCTGGTCCGGTCAGTGGATGGGCTGCGAGCCCGAGGAGACCGCCGCCCGACAGTTCGTCTTCTCGATGGGCATCCTGCTCACCGACCCCGAGAAGGTGCCGAACCTGACGCTGCCGCAGGGCGGGAACCAGACGCTGACCGACATCCTCACCGAGGACCTCGGCGACAGGATCCGGCTCAGTTCGCCGGTGAGCTCCGTGGAGTGGACCGCCGACGGGGTGGTCGTCGACTACCAGGACGCCGACGGACCCGCGCGGCTGAGGGCACGCCGGGCGATCGTGGCGGTGCCCGCGGACGTCGCGGTCACGATCATGCCCGGGCTTCCGGCGGCGTACCGGACGGCCTTCGAGTCGATCCGCTACGGCCGTTACGTGGTCGTCGGCTTCTTCACCCACGAGGAGGGCGAGGCCCAACGCTGGGACGACTTCCTCGCGGTCTCGACCCCGGGACGCTCGTTCCAGGCGATCTTCAACCATGCCGCCGCCGTACGCCGTGGCAACATCCGCAAGCCCGGCGGCGCGCTGGCCTGCTTCGCCGGCGGCGCCGAGGCCGACAGGCTCCTCGAGCTCACCGACGAGGAGATCGTCGCGCGGTTCACCGCGGACCTCCTCGAGGTCTATCCGGAGCTCGAGGGCAAGGTCGACGCCGGCATCCTCCGCCGACACCTGCGGGTCGTGCCGTTCTGGGGCCCCGGCGGCCGAGCGTCGCTCGAGACCCTCCAGCAGCACCTCGGGCCGGTCCATCTCGCCGGCGACTACGCCCTCGACATGCCGTCGCTGGCCGACGCCGCCGCATCCGGCGAGCAGGCCGCTGGCCAGGTGCTGGCGAGCCTCTAGACGACCTTCCCCATCCCCGACAACCACACCGAAAGACGACGATGCCCACCACTCAGAACCCCGTCCGCCAGGCCGACCGGCTCTACCACGACCTGCTCTCCCCCACCGAGACCCTCGAGGTCCGCGACCGCGTGCGGAAGATCGCCTCCGACGTCGTCGCTCCGGCCGCACGTGAGATCGCCAACGGCGACGAGCGCGTCGACGGCTTCCCCCGCGAGGTCTTCGACGGCCTCGCCGCCGCGGATCTCTTCCGGGTGCCGTTCTCCGCCGAAGTCGGCGGCGAGGGGCTGGAGCACCCGGTGACCGCCACGGCAACCGCGATCGAGGAGCTCGCCTACCACTCCAGCAGCATCGCGGCCGTCTTCGACGTCCACTGCATCCTCGCCGGCAACGTGCTGACCCACGGCACCGAGGCCCAGCAGCAGCGGTGGCTGCGACCGGTGGCCGAAGGCACCACTGTCGGCGCCTTCGCGACCACCGAGCCCGAGGCCTCCTCCGACCTGAGCCCACAGGCCGTGCAGACCGCCGCGGTCCGACACGGCGACACCTGGGTGCTCAACGGTCGCAAGCGCTGGATCTCCAACTCTCCGGTCGCCGGGTTCATCGTCACCCTCGCCCGCACCGAGGACCGACTCTCGATGTTCATCGTCGACACCTCCCTGCCCGGCGTACGAGTCGGCGAGCCCGACCAGAAGATGGGCAACCGTGGCCAGCTCACCGCCGACGTCTGGTTCGAGAATGTCGAGCTGACCGACGCCGACCTGCTCGGTGGCGTGACCGGCCAGGGCCTTCGCCACGCGCTCGCCACCCTCACCCTCGGTCGCATCGGCATCGCCGCGGCCGGTGTCGGGATGGCCCAGGCCGCCTTCGACCACGCCGTCGGACACCTCAAGTCCAGAGAAGCGTTCGGCCGCAAGCTGGGAGCCAACCAGCACTGGCAGTTCCTCATGGCGGACCGGGCCACCGAGATCGAGAACGCGCGCACGCTCTACCTCAAGGCGGCGCTGCGCCGGGACGCCGGGGAGGTCTTCCCCGAGCCGGAGGCCTCGATGGCCAAGTTCTACGGCAGCCGCCTCGCGGTCGACATGGCTCGCGACGCCATCCAGGCCTTCGGCGGCCTCGGCTTCGCCCGCGAGGTCAGCGCAGACGGCACGCCCGGACCGGTCGAGGCGATCTACCGCGACAGCAAGATCGGCGAGATCTACGAGGGCACCAACGAGATCCTCAAGTGGGTCGTCGCCCGCAACATCTTCGGCAAGGAGATCACCGGATGAGCCTCACCGGACGCACGCTGCTCATGTCGGGCGGAAGCCGTGGCATCGGCCTGGCGATCGCCGTCGCGGCCGCACGGCGCGGTGCCAACGTGGCGTTGCTGGCCAAGACCGACACCCCAGACCCTCGCTTGTCGGGCACCATCCACACCGCCGCTGCCGAGATCGAGGCCGCTGGCGGCGGCGCGCTCGCCGTCGTGGGCGACGTACGCGACGAGGCATCCGTGGAAGGAGCCGTGGAGAAGACCGTGGAGAGGTTCGGCGGCATCGACATCGTGGTCAACAACGCCTCCGCGCTGGCCGTGGACGGCACCGACACGCTCCCCATGAAGCGGTTCGACCTGATGTCCGGCATCCAGCTGCGCGGCACCTACCTGCTGACCAGCAAGGCCCTGCCGCACCTGCGCAAGGGGACGAACCCGCACATCCTCTCGCTCAGCCCGCCGCTCAACCTCTCCCCCGCCTGGCTCGGCGCCCACCCGGCGTACACGATGGCCAAGTACGGCATGACGCTGCTGACCCTCGGATGGGCGGCCGAGTATGCGGAGGATGGCGTGGCCGCCAACTGCCTGTGGCCGGAGACCTACATCGCCACCGATGCGGTGAAGAACATCCTCGGTGGCGACGCGGCCCTGGAGCGGTCACGCTCGCCTCAGATCGTCGCGGACGCAGCCGTGGCGATCCTCGAGCGACCCGCCGGGGAGTGCTCGGGCAACACGTTCCTCGACGTCGAGGTGCTCCGCGACGCCGGAGTCACCGACCTCTCCCGGTACGGCGGAACCGGAGACCTCGAGTACGACATCTTCGTCGACCGACCACCGAGGAAGTCACCATGCTGAACCACCGGGCTCCCGCTCACATCCTGGTCGAGGCCGAGGAGTTCGACGACTTCGGCGGGTGGACGCTGGACTCCCAGTTCGAGATGGAGATGGGGTCGCCCTACCTTCTCGCACACGGGCTGGGTGTCCCGGTCGCCGATGCCACCACCACGATCGCCGTCGAGCGGGCCGGCTCCTATCGCGTATGGGTGTGTGCCAAGGACTGGGTGCCCTCCCATCATCCCGGCCGGTTCGCCGTCACGATCGACGGCGAGCGGCTGCCCATCGAGCTCGGCGCGAACGGTCGCGACTGGAGCTGGGAGAACGCCGGCCGGATCGACCTGGGTGGAGACCGAGCCACGATCACTCTCACCGACCTGACCGGGTTCGATGGTCGCTGTGATGCCATCTACCTGACCACCAGCGACACCGAGCCACCCAACGGGATCGATCCCGACGCGCGTGCCTGGAGACGCCGGCTCCGCGGGCTGCCGGACCATCCGTTCGACGGCGGATCCTTCGACGTGGTCGTCGCCGGCGGTGGCGTCACCGGCGCCGCCGCCGCCCTCGCGGCCGGACGTCTCGGCCTGAGGGTCGCCCTGATCCAGAACCGCCCGGTCCTGGGCGGCAACGCAAGCACCGAGATCGGACTCACCCCGCGAGGAGAGACCGGCCCGCTCGTCAAGGCACTGTCCGCGCGGTCCGAGGACGGCGAGCTCGCCGCTCTCGGGCTCCTGCATGCAGAGCCGACCGTGTCGGTGTTCCTCGAGCACCAGATCTTCGACGTCACCCGTGACGGCGACCGGATCATCGCTCTCGATGCCCGCGACGCCCGCTCCGGACGCGAGGCCCGATTCGGCGGCGCGATGTTCATCGACTGCACCGGGACGGCGATCCTCGGCCTGCTCGCCGGGGCCCGGACCATGTTCGGATACGAGAGCCGGGCCGAGTACGACGAGCCACTCGCGCCAGAGGAGCGTGTCGCGTCCCATCACGGAAACACCCTGTTCTTCCGGACCCGCCAGCTGGCCCGCCCGTCCGACTTCCCTGACGTTCCGTGGGCAGTCGCGGTGGCCAAGGACTACGCCGACCTGGGCGGACAGCTCCGACGCCCCGGCATCGACAACGTCGCGGGACCGATCGCTGGGCCGGCCCGAACCCCGGACCCGAGCATCCGCCGCCGCATGCTCAAGCCGCTGACCCACTTCTGGGAGTACGGCCATGACCTCGACCCGTACACCAACGCCGAGCACATCCGTGACCATCTGCTGCGGGCGGTCTACGGGACGTTCTCCAACGTCAAGACCCTCGAACCAAAGACCCATGCGAACCTCGCACTCGACTGGGTCGCGTTCGTCCCCGGGCAAGGCGAGTTCCGTCGATACCAGGGCGCCTACGTCCTGACCGAGAGCGACATCCGGGAGCACCGCAGATTCGACGACACGGTCGCCTGGAACTCCGGTGCCTTCTGCCTGCACCACCCAGGGCACGAGAAGTACGACTTCCGTCTTCGGGACTGGAAGTGGGACACCCGCGACGACAAGCCCTTCGAGGTGCCTTTCCGGTGCCTCTACTCGGCCGATCTCGACAATCTCATGATGGCCGGCAAGCACATCAGCGTGACCCACATCGCCGGGTCGGTCACCAAGTTCATGGGTAACGGTGGCCAGCACGCGATCGCCACGGCGGCCGCGGCCAAGCTCTGTCTCAAGTACAACGTCACGCCGGGCGAGATCTGCGACAACCACATGGAGAAACTCCAGAGGACGGTCGAGAAGCTCGGTGGGTCAGTCGGACATCCCGTGTGACGGACAGCACAACATGGACGAGAGCTTCCTGGCGACCGGACCTGTCCTGGCGGTGAAGGTCGTCGACCCAGAGCGGGCGAGGCGGACGTTCAGCCCGACGCCGAACGCAGCGCGTCGAGGAGCGGCCCGGCCGCCTCGGCCAGGAACTGGTCGTTCGTCGACCCGTCGATCTGGACGAGAGCGACGTCGGTGAACCCGGCCTCCCAGAAGGGCCGGATCCCGTCTGTGATCGCGTCGAGGTCGGGACCGCACGGGAGCGAGGAGGCAACGTCCTCGTGGCGCACGAACTGCGTGGCCGCGGCGAAGCTCGCCGGGGTCGGCAGCTCGCTGTTGACCGCCCAGCCACCACCGAACCAGCGGAACTGGTCGTGGGCCCGTCGTGTCGCCGCTTCCGCGTCCTCGGGGTCCCAGCTGATCGGGATCTGGCCGATGGCTCGGTTGCCACCGGCTCCGACTCTCGGCGCCTCCGCCACGTCGTTCCAGCCCGTCAGCAGATCCGCGTCCGGCTCGACGGCGATCAGGTGGTCGGCCAAGGCAGCGCAACGCTGGGAGACCTCGGGCCCGCCGACCGCCAGCCCGACAGGAACCCGGGTGCTGGGAAGGTCCCAGAGCCGGGCAGAATCGACCTGGAAGTGCTCACCCCGGTAGTCGACCAGATCGCCGTCGAAGAGTGCGGAGATGATCTCCATCGCCTCGGCGAGCATCTCGTGCCTGGTGTGCACGGCCGGCCAGCCGGCGCCCACGACGTGCTCGTTGAGATTCTCTCCGCTGCCGAGACCGAGGGTGAAGCGGCCCTCGGAGAGCTCCTGGACGGTGGCAGCCTTCTGAGCGACCACGGCGGGGTGGTAGCGCATCGTCGGGCAGGTCACGTACGTCATCAGCGGGATCCGCTGCGTGGCCTGCGCGACTGCGCCCAGCACGGTCCATGCGTACGGCGCGTGCCCCTGCTCGACCAGCCATGGCGAGTAGTGGTCGCTCATCACGAGGAAGTCGAAGCCTGCCTCCTCGGCAGCGACGGCGTGGCGCACCAGGTCTCTCGGGCTCGCCTGCTCTGTCATCAGTGTGTATCCGAAACCCACCATGCCGAAGGCGGTACCCCACGTGGCGGCGAGCGACCCCTCCTCCCCCGGCTACTCGCCGGAGGCGAGGTGGTCTCGAAGCCCCAGTGGCTCCCGCCCGGTGAGGGCGGCCACGGCACTGCTGACTCCGTCGAGCTCCCCGGCCGCGATCGCGGTGTAGGTGGAGACCCAGGCGTCGTAACGCCAGTCGGGCGCCTCCCACCGGCGACGCGACGCGTAGGCCTCCTCGATCGTCTCGTCGTGATAGCGCACCTCTCTCCCGAGATGCTCGGCGAGGATGTCGGCCGCCTCGCTCATCGTGAGCGACTCGGGCCCGGTGAGGTCGTAGGTGAGCCCTCGGTGATCCTGCGGTGCCGAGAGGGCCACCACTGCAGAGCGCGCGACGTCGGCACGCGCGACCGCCGCGAAGCGCCCCTCGGCTGCGGGACCTCTGATGACACCGTCCTCACCGACCAGGAGGGGAAGGAAGTCGAGGTAGAAGTTGTCGCGGAGCAGGGTGTAGCCCATCCCGCTCGCCTTGATCCGCTCCTCGGTCGCGAAGTGGTCGCGCGCGAGCGTGAAGACGGCATCCGGCGCGGCGCCGAAGAAGGACGTGTAGACGATGTGCTCGACCCCGGCCGCCGCGGCGGCGTCGACGAAGGTGAGGTGCTGCTCCAGGCGGTCCGCCGACTCGGCGGCCGAGACCATGAGCACGTTCTGAACGCCGTCGAGAGCCGCCCGCGCGGCCTCTCCGTCGTCGTAGCTGACCGCGAACACCTCGGCTCCTGGGACCTCGGGGGCTCTGGCGGGGTCACGCACGAGAAGACGGAGATCGGCGTCGGAGCCTCCCAGCGCGCGAGCGACGAGGCCGCCGACGTAACCGGTCGCGCCGGTGACGGCGATGGTGGGCCGGGTCGTCATCGGACGTCATCCCTGAGCGCGGCCAGGGCTTCGTCGGCGTGGATCTCGGCCTTGAGCATCCCCTCGACGACAGCCTTGATCCGGCCGTC
Source organism: Nocardioides sp. (assembly GCF_014360585.1). Classification (GTDB taxonomy): domain Bacteria; phylum Actinomycetota; class Actinomycetes; order Propionibacteriales; family Nocardioidaceae; genus Nocardioides. The sequence goes on along the minus strand of NZ_JACIXG010000009.1, from coordinate 70,655 downwards.
GGCACCGATCGCGAAGGTCGTACGCTGCAGCGGCCCGAGCTTGCCGAAGATGCTCGGCTTCACGCCGTAGAGCCCGGCGACCGACCCGGAGGGATCGGAGAGGACGGGATAGTCGAGGTCGTGGTTGGCGGCGAAGCCGGCCTGCTTCTCCACGCTGTCCTTGCTGATCCCGAGCCGCTGGGCGCCGATCACCTCGAACTCGCCGGCGAGGTCACGGAAGTGGCAGGCCTCCTTTGTGCACACCGCGGTCTCGGCGGCCGGGTAGAAGAAGAGCACCACCGGACCCTTCTCGAGGAGCGCGGAGAGGACGACGGACGTACCGTCCTGGGCTGGGAGTGTGAAGTCTGGCGCGACGGCACCGGTCTCGAGCGGCATGTCGCCAACCGTAGCGGAGCGAATTGTGGTGTTCTCGGACGTCGCCTGGTCCTGTTCCTGGCGTGCGCGACGGCGTACGCGTTCTTCCAGGTGCCCGATGTCGCCATGCCCGCCGAGCTGCCGGGATCGGCGAGATGCCCGAGCTGACCGAGGTCAGCGTTCCGGACTCCACGCTGATCGCCGTCAGGGCCGACGCGAGCTGTGACCCGTTCACGGTCTGCGACGAGATGGCGACCCGGGGCTGGTACGTCCAGCCGCAGATGTCCTACGCCGGCGCACCCGCCACCATCCACCTGTCGGTGAGCGCCGCGACGCTGCCCCACGTACCGGAGTTCCTCGACGCTCTGCGCGATGCGGTCGCGGCCGCCGTGGCCGCCGGCCCGGTCGCGGTCGACCCTGGCGTCGCTGAGTTCATCGCGAGCCTCGATCCGCTCGCCCTCTCGGACGACGACTTCGACGGCCTGCTGGTCGATGCGAGCCTGATCGGCGCCGACGCAGCAGACAACCCTTCGACAAGCTCAGGACACCGCCTCGCGCTACCGCAGAGGATGGCCGAGGTCAATGCGATGCTCGACCTGGCCACCCCTGCGATGCGTGAGGCACTTCTCGTGGCCTTCCTGGACCGGTTGACCCGGCCTAGGCGGCGTTGACCCGGCGCTTCCTCTTGGCCAGCAGCAGGAGCACGGTGATCACGGCTGCGACGGCGATGCCGCCCCGGATCTGTACGTCTCGGGATCCAGCAGCAACCTGCGCCTGCTGCTTCACCTCGTGAACCTTGTCCTTGCTCCGCGTCTTGACGTCCAGCCGGGTGGCGAGCTCGTCAAGCGTGTCGGCGAGCTCGTGCCGGGTGGAGTCCAGGTCGGCCTCGACAGCGGCGATGCCGGTGTCGTCATGGGCGTCGACGGGCCTATCGACGGGCCTGTCGACGGGCCTGGTGGAGTCGTGCGTCATGGCGTCGTCCTCCTCGCGGTGTGGTCCGTGGGCCGGCCGTGCTGCTTGACGGCCTCGACGTCCCGCTTGATGTTCTCGGTGGCGCGTTCGGGCTTCATCGGAGCTCCCTCGGAGACCTCCTTCTTCCCGACCAGGGCCATGATGCCGGCGATGGCCAGGAGTACGACCCCGACCAGCAGCGCGGCGAGCCAGGCATCGAGCACCAGAGACAGGGCCAGGATCGCCGTGGCGATCAGGACACCCACTCCGTACAGCGCCACCAGGCCGGCGGCGCCGAAGACGCCGGCGCCCTTGCCGGTGTGCTTGGCCTTCTCCGTCAGCTCGAGGCGGGCGAGCTCGAACTCACCTCGGACGAGGTGAGACATCTCTTCCGAGAGACGCGAGACGAGCTCACCCATCGATGCGTCGGTCTGATGGGTGGGGCCGGATTGATGGGTGGTCACGACTCCCACCCCCGCGGTGTGCCGGTCACCGGGTCGGCGGAGGCGGCCGGGCTCGGGGCGCTCGGCGCGGTCTGGTGCGACGACGGCGAGCCCGTGGAGCTCGTGGAGCCAGTGGAGCTCGTGGAGGTGCCGTTGTGGCCAGGCATCTTCTCCTGGGCGGCGTGCTTGGCGGTCTCCACCTTCTCCTCGGCGACGACCCGGGCAGTGTGTGCCTTCTCCTGGACCCGCGGGTCCTGCCACAGACCCTGGGCCTTGGCGACGATGGCGTCGTACCGCTCGCGTCCCGCGCGGGCGCCGAGCAGGTAGCCGATGCCGAATGCAGTCAACAACGCTGGTTTCTTGAACATTTGAGTTCCTCCTCATCGTTGTACGTCCGGCCGGTACCCAGATGACGCGGGGAGATACACGGGGTCAGAGGTGAAGAGGACGAGCACGAGCGCCGCGAGGCGCCAGTCGCGGTCGAGGATCTCGCCCCGGCGTACGGCTGCGGCGCACTCGGTGCTGACGATCTCGACCAGGGTCTCGCGACAGCCGAGGCGGATAGGCCAGCACCGATGCCCGCACCCGCTCGAAGATCGGCTCCCCGGTGGTGGCCCGCAAGGAGGCCGCCACTCGCGCGCTCCTTGGCGGCCGCGAGGAGCCGCTGGCCGCGCTGGCCGAGATAGCCGAGATAGCCGAGGAAGTTGAGGTCCTCGTCCTTTGGCTCAGCCTCTGGGAGGGGTGACGCGCCGGGTCGCGACGGCGTCCAGCGTCGCCCCGAGCGCGGCGGTGACGTCATCGGGGTTCTCGTGGGCGACGCCGAGGAAGATCGCGTCGACGATCACGAGCTGGGCCATCCGGCTCGACATCGCGCCGTACCGGAACCGGGTCTCCCGGGAGACCGTGGTGAGGGTGGCGTCGGCGAGCTCGGCAAGCGGTGAGTCCGGGAAGTTGGTGACCGCGACGGTGAACACACCCCGGCCGGCGGCGGTGCGCAGCGCCGAGATCGCCTCCTCGGTCTCGCCAGAGTGGGAGAACGCGATGGCGACCGCGTCGCTCGGGAGCACGGCGGCACTGGTGAGGGCGAGGTGGGCGTCGGCCCAGGCGTTGACCTGGTAGCCGATCCGTCGCAGCTTCTGCTGGAGGTCCTGCGCGGCCAGGCCGCTGGAGGCCGAACCGTACGCGTCCACGACCGAGGCGGTCGTGATCGCGGCGACGACCCGGTCGAGCTCGTCGATGTCGAGCCTCTCCGCGGTCTCCTCGACGGCTCGGGCCTCCTGGTAGGCGAGCTTGCGCACGACCTCCCGGGTCGTGTCCGCCGGGTCGATGTCCCCTTCGGAGACCCCGAACTCGATCCGGCGGCCGGTCTCGTTCGCGCCGGCCCGTGCCAGCGCGAGCCGGAATGCCGAGTAGCCGGTGAACCCCAGGCTGCGGCACAACCGGGTGACAGTCGCGGTCGAGGTCTCGTGGCCGGCGGCGAGCTCGGTGATGGTCAGTCCCGCGGCGGTGGCCGGATCCGCCAGGGCGGCCTCGGCCAGCCGTCGCTCGCTCGGTCTGAGCCCGGGCAGGGCCTGCCGCAGGCGTACCAGGATGTCTTCGCTCATCGTTTCCTCGCTCGGCTCGACCACAACAAGCTGTTAATAATTGACCCGCAGCGGGTCACATCGGAAACATTTTGTCATAGAGTCGAGGGATCCGCGGGCGATGCCACTGCAGGCAAGAACCCGACCTCTTGGCCCGACATCCTCGCCCATCCCTAGGAGGATCCGTGAGTACGCAGCGACGACACGGACATCGCACCCGCGCAACGCTCGCCACCGCCCTCGCCGGCGGCCTGCTCGCAACAGGCCTCGCCGGCTGCGGCAGCGACGGCGAGCAGACCGGTGATGCCAACGGCACCCTGGTCTTCGGGATCTCCGCCGATCCAGCGCAGATGGTCCCCTGGACAGCGACCTCGACCCAGTCGATCCAGGTCCTCTCTCAGATCTACAGTCCTCTCCTCAACACCGACGCCGAAGGCGTCCCGGAGGCAGGGCTCGCGGAGCTGCCGGAGATCTCGGAGGACGGGAAGACCTACACCTTCACCCTGCGAGAGGGCGTCACCTTCGGGGACGGCTCCGATCTCGACTCCGCCGATGTGAAGCACACCTACGAGAAGATCATCGACCCCGCCTCGAGCGCGAGCTCGGCGTCGTACTTCGCCAACGTGGCCGGCATCGAGGCGCCCGACCCACGGACGGTCGTGGTGACGCTGAAGCAGCCCGACGCCTCCTTCGTGTCCGGGCTGACCGGGGTGAACACCGCGATCGTGCCCTCTGACGTCGACGCGAAGAGCCTGGAGACCAAGCCCGTGGGCTCCGGGCCGTACCAGTTCAAGAGCCGCACGCCGAACGAGTCGATCACGCTCACGCGCAACGCCGACTACTACGCCGGGGAGCCCGGCGCGGCGACGGTCGAGTTCCGAGTCATCCCCGACGAGCAGTCGATGGTGTCCTCGCTGAAGACCGGCTCGGTGCACATGGCGATCTTCGACAACCCGGTGACGGCGAAGACCGCGACCTCGGGGCAGACCGAGTCCATGACGGTCGACTCGCTGTCCTACCACGTGCTGCAGCTGCGGGCGACCTCGCCGACGCTGAAGGACCCCAACGCCCGGCTGGCGATCCAGTGCGCGATCTCGCGCCAGGACGTGATCGACTCGGCCGCCCTGGGGGCGGGGAAGCCGAGCGGGCCGATCACCTCGCCCGAGTTCCGCTCGGACCCTGAGGCCCAGCCGTGCCCCGAGCAGGACCTGGACAAGGCGAAGGACTACCTGGCCAAGGCGGGCAAGCCGGACGGGTTCACGCTGAACCTGATGACCTCCCAGGGTCTCTACTCCACCGCTGTGGACGAGGCGCAGAACATCCAGGCGCAGCTCGGCAAGGTCGGGATCAAGGTCAACGTCGAGGCGCTCGACTCCAACGCCTACGTCGAGCGGTGGCTCGCCGCCGACTTCGACGCGGCGATCGCGATGAACGGCGGCAGCTCGGACCCGAACACGATGTACAGCCGCTACTTCACCAAGGCGGGCAGCTTCAACAAGGTCGCCGGCTACAGCTCGCCGGAGCTCGACAAGCTCTTCGCCGACGGCATCGCCACCACCGACACCGCCGCCCGCAAGCCGATCTACGAGGAGATCTCCCAGCACCTGGTCGACCAGGCGGCATGGGTGTGGCTGTTCACCCCGGAGATGTACGTCGTCGCCAACAAGTCCGTCGAGGGCCTGGAGGAGCGCGCCGACGCCTCGATCGCGACGCTGTGGAAGGCGTCGGTCTCCTGAGCGCCGCATCGAGCCTCGCTCACCGGGTGGGCGCCTTCGGGCGCCACCCGGTGGCACGGCGGTTCGGAGAGGCGGCGGTGACGCTGGTCGGCGTCTCGATCCTCACGTTCGTGCTGCTGCGGGTGGTCCCGGGCGACCAGATCACCGCGGCGTACGGGACGGCTGCCGGTGACCTCTCCCCCGAGCAGCTGCAGGCGCTGGAGGCTTACTACGGGGTCAACGAGCCGCTCCTGTCCCAGTACCTGGGCTGGCTCGGTGGCGTGCTCACCGGCAATCTCGGGGTCTCGGCGACCTCCCACCTGAGCGTGCTGTCGATGACCGCTCAGTCGTTGCCCAACACCGTCGAGCTGGCTGTGCTCGCGATCATGATCGGCCTCGCCCTCGGCATCCCGGGCGGGATGCTGGCGGCCAGCCGGCCCGGGCGGGCACGTGACCAGATCAGCCAGGTGACCAGCCTGGTCGCGCTGTCGGTGCCCTCGTTCCTGCTCGCCGCCGTGGTGTCGAGCTGGCTGGTGAACACGGTCGGCTGGTATCCCAACGGCGAGGGTTACCGCACGCTGAGCGAGGACCCCGGCCTCAACCTGCAGCAGATGCTGCTGCCGGCGCTCGTCCTCGGGATCAGCATCGCCCCGCCGATCCTGCAGACCACACGCGCCGCGATCCTCACCGTCCGTTCCGAGGACTACGTCCGGACCGCCCGCGCCAAGGGGGTCTCCGGCCGGCGACTGCAGGTGCGGCACATCCTCCGCAACGCCCTGATCCCGGTGGTGACGATGAGCGGCCTCCAGTTCGGCTTCCTGCTCGGCGGGGCCCTGGTGGTCGAGCAGATCTTCGCCATCCCCGGCATCGGGCGCCAGGTGCTGCTGGGGCTGGAGCAGAAGGAGTACGCCGTGGTGCAGTCGACCGTGCTGGTGATCGCGGTGATGTTCGTCCTGGTCAACCTGCTCACCGACGTCCTCTACCGTCTCGTCGACCCTAGGGTGCGTGTGCAATGAGTGCTGCGGCTGACATGCACGGGGTGCCGGAGGTTCCCACGACGAGGGCCGCCGGCCGATGGGCCAAGGCGTTCCGTACGCCGAGCGGGATCGTCGGCCTGGTCCTGATGGCCCTGGTGACGGTGCTCGCGCTCCTCGCCGCGGTCGGGGTGGGACAGGACCCGGCCGCTCAGGACGTACAGGCTGCGCTCCAGGGGCCTAGCGGGAGCCACTGGTTCGGCACCGACCAGTTCGGTCGCGACATCTTCGCCCGGGTCTGTGCCGGCCTGGCCAACTCGCTGCGGGTCGCCCTCGTCTCGGTGACGGTGGCGGCGATCGGTGGGGTGCTGCTCGGCATCCTGGCCGGCTATTACCAAGGCGTCCTCGACCGGGTGGTCGGCGTCATCACCAACGTGCTGTTCGCCTTCCCGTCGCTGCTGCTCGCCCTCGCGCTGGCCGCCACGCTGCACCGCAGCTGGCTGACGGTGGCGATCGCGATAGCGGTGGTCTACCTGCCGATCTTCGCGCGGGTGGCCCGCGGGCCGGTCCTGACGCTGCGCCACGCCGAGTACGTGCTCGCCGCGACCGCCGTCGGCCGCAGTCGGCTCTCGACCCTCTTCGAGCACGTGCTCCCGAACATCCTCGGGATCCTGGTCGTGCAGGTCACCCTGTCGCTGTCCTGGGCGATCCTCACCGAGGCGGCGCTCAGCTTCCTCGGTTTCGGCACCCCGCCCCCGGCGGCGTCGCTCGGCGGCATGGTCTATGCGGCGCAGACGCTCAGCAGCGTCGCTCCGTGGATGCTCTTCGCCCCCGGCGTCGCGCTGATCCTGGCCGTGGTCGGGCTCAACCTGCTCGGCGACGGACTCCGAGCCGCGCTCGACCCACGAGGAACCAACCAGTGAAGGCAGAGCCAGAGAAGGCGGAGCCAGTGAAAGCGGAGCCAGTGAAAGCGGAGCCAGTGAAAGCAGCGGACGAAGCCAGGCTCGACGCGCTCACCACCGAGGCGTCGAGCACCGCGGACGGACCGGAGATCGACCAGCTCTCGGTCGCCGACCTGATGGCGGCGATGAACGAGCGCGACGCGACGGTCGCGACGTCCGTACGCTCCACCCTGCCGTCGATCGCGGCCGCCGCCACGGCGGCGACCGCTCGGATGCGGGAAGGCGGCCGGCTGATCTACGTGGGCGCCGGCACGTCCGGGCGGCTCGGGGTGCTCGACGCCTCCGAGGTGCCGCCCACCTTCGGCCTCGACGGCGTCGTCGTCGGCGTCATCGCCGGCGGCCCGTCGGCGCTCTTCAGCGCAGCCGAAGGGGTCGAGGACGACGAGAGCGCGGGCGCGGCCGACCTGGCAGCTCTCGACGTCGGGCCGCTCGACACCGTCGTGGGGATCGCCTCCAGCGGGCGTACGCCCTATGCCCTCGGCGCCCTGGCGTACGCAGCGGAGCACGGCGCGCTCACCGTCGGCCTCGCCTGCAACCTGGACACGCCCCTGGCGCGCGTCGCCGACCACGGGATCGAGGTGCCGGTCGGACCCGAGATCGTCGCCGGATCGACCCGGCTCGGCGCCGGCACCGCGACGAAGATGGTGCTCAACATGATCTCGACCGCCACGATGGTGCAGCTCGGACGGACCTACGGGTCGCTGATGGTGGACATGCGGGCCAACAACGCCAAGCTTCGCCACCGCGCGATCCGGATGGTCACCGAGGCCACCGGAGCCGACGATGCGACCGTGCTCCGGGCGCTCGACGAGGCGGACTGGCACACCAAGCTCGCGATCGCGGCGATCCTCACCGGCCTCTCCCCCGCCGAGGCGTCGCAGGCGCTGGAGCTGGCCGGCGGCCGGCTGCGGACCGTCATCGAGGAGCGTGGCTGATGCGCGTGCTCGGAATGATCTCCGGAACCTCCCACGACGGGATCGACATCGCGGCCGTCGACTTCATGGTCGAGGATGACGTGCTGCGCGCCCGGATCGTCCACCACATCTCGGTGCCCTACGCCCCTGATCTGCGACAGCGGCTCATCGACGCCATGCCGCCGGCGCCGGTCGGCTTCGACGTCGTCTGCGAGCTCGACACCCGGATCGGGCAGGCGTTCGCCACGGCCGCGAGCCGGGCCGTCGAGGAGGCCGGCGCCGTCGACGTCGTCTGCACCCACGGCCAGACCGTCTTCCATTGGGTCGAGGGCGGCCGTGCGCTCGGCACGCTTCAGATCGGGCAACCAGCCTGGATCGCCGAGGCGACCGGCGCGACGGTCGTCTCGGACGTACGCTCCGACGACGTCGCCGCCGGCGGGCACGGCGCGCCGTTGGTGCCGCTGCTGGACGTCCGGATGCTGGCGCCGCTTATCGAGGACGGAGCCGTCGCCGCGGCGCTCAACCTCGGCGGCATCGCCAACCTCACCGTGTGCCGAAGCGCCACGGACCCGGTCGCGTGGGACATCGGGCCCGCCAACGCCCTCATCGACGCGGTGGTCACCGACGCGCCCGGAGCGGCGACCTTCGACCGCGACGGCGAGCTCGCCGCGACCGGCGCCGTGGACCGGGTGCTGCTGACCGAGCTGCTCGACTCTCCCTACTTCGGGCGGCCGGCCCCGAAGAGCACCGGCAAGGAGCTGTTCAACCTCGACTACGTCCGTGACGCCCTCGACCGCTCGGGCGTCACGCCCTCGCTTCCCGACCTCGTCGCGACCCTCACCGAGCTCTCCGCGGTCACCGTCGCCCAGGCGGTCTCCCAGGCGGGCGTCGGGGTGCTGGTGGCCTCGGGCGGCGGCGTACGCAACCCGGTGCTGATGCGACGGCTCGGCGAGCTCCTCCCCGGCGTGCGCGTCACCAGCAGCGACGCCCTCGGCGTCCCGTCCGACCACAAGGAGGCGATCGCCTTCGCCCTCATCGGCTGGGCCAGCGTCCACGGCCTCCCCGGCAACGTCCCCAGCTGCACCGGTGCCGACGGGCCCCGCGTGCTCGGCCGGATCAGCCCCGCGGGCACGCCTCCGCCCAAGATCGACGCCTGGCCCGGCACCCTGGTGTTCGAGCGATGAGCGGCAGGCAACCCGTCCAGGCGTATGCCGACCGCCTGCTCACCCTCGGCAGCGATGGCACCCACCCGGCAGGTGCCATCGTCGGGCTGCGCACCCCGGACGGCTCCGAGGTGGCGGCCTCCGGCTGGGCCCGTCTGCCCGCTGCCGATCGTCCTGGCGTGCCCATGCAGCCGGACCACATGCTCGACCTCGCCTCGGTCACCAAGCTGCTCGCGACCACGGCGATCACGATGCGGCTCGTCGCCGTCGGCGAGCTGCGTCTCGAGGACCCGGTGTGCCGACACCTGCCCGCCTTCCGAGGTGATGGGAAGGACGAGGCGACCGTCGAGCAGCTGCTGACCCACACCGCCGGGCTGCGTCCGTGGTGGCCGCTCTACGCCGCCGTGCCCAGCGGCCGGCGCAGCGAGACGATCCAGCACGTCCAGCAGCTCCCGCTGGCGTACGCGCCCGGCACCGGCTGGACGTACTCCGACCTGGGCATGATCCTGCTCGGCGCGGTGATCGAGCAGGTCACCACGCTCCGGCTGGACGAGGCGTACGAGCAGCTCGTGGCCGCACCTCTGGGGCTCTCGGCCCGCTTCGGACCGGTCGTCCCGGGCCGCGCGGCCACGAGCGCGGACAGCGACGCCTATGAGTGCGCGATGCTCGCCACCGACGAGCCGCACCCCGTCGGCATCCCGCCGGCTCGCTTCTCCCGTTGGCGCGACCATCCCCTCCAAGGAGAGGTCGACGACGGCAACACCGCTCACGCCCTCGACGGCGTCGCCGGGCACGCCGGCCTCTTCTCGACCGTCGAGGACCTGCTGACCTACGGGACGGCGCTCTGCGAAGGCACCTTCGTGCCACGCGAGGTGGTCGACCGCTTCTCGACACCGCGCCCCGAGCATCCCGAGCAGGCGCTCGGCGCCTTCCTCGGCCGGGCCGGCGAGACCACCTTCCTGCAGCATCCCGGCTTCACCGGCACCTTCTTCGCAGTCGCCCCCGACACCGGCTTCGTCGTCGCCGGCGCTGCGACCCGGCTGCACGGCCCGCTCGGCCCGATCGACCACAATCCCACCCGGCTCCCAGACGTCGTACCCGGCACCGAGATCATCTCGGTGCTGCTCGACGCGGCCGGCCTCGAGGAGGACCGATGACCCCCGTCCTGTCCGTACGCGACCTCTCGGTCACCTTCGACACCGGCGAGGGCCCGGTCCAGGCGCTGCACGACATCTCCATCGACGTCGCGGCCGGAGAGACCGTCGCAGTCGTCGGCCAGTCCGGCTCCGGCAAGTCGACGCTCGCCTCCTGCGTCAACCGGCTCCTGGCCGACAACGGCCGGATCACCGCCGGGACGATCACCCTCGGCGGCCAGGACATCACCCGCGCCCCCGAGTCGGCCATGACCGCGATCCGTGGCCGCCGCATCGGCCTGGTGCCGCAGGACCCGATGACCAACCTCAACCCGGTGATGACCGTCGGTGCGCAGATCACCGAGGCGCTGGAGGTCCACGGACTCGCCTCCGGGCAGAAGGCGCGCGAACGCGCCATCGACCTGCTCGGCCAGGCCGGCATCGAGCGGCCCGCCTCCCGCTTCCGCCAGTATCCGCACGAGTTCTCGGGCGGGATGCGGCAGCGGGTGCTCATCGCGATGGCGCTCGCCTGCCGCCCCGAGGTGCTCCTCGCCGACGAGCCGACCTCCGCGCTCGACGTCACCGTGCAGCGCCTCGTCCTCGACCAGATGGCCGAGCTCACCGCCGAGCTCGGCACCGGCGTACTCCTGATTACCCACGATCTCGCCCTGGCCGCCGAACGCGCCGACCGGGTCGTCGTCATGCACCGCGGCCGGGTCGTCGAGAGCGGCGACGCGGCCACGATCATCGCGTCTCCGCAGCATGACTACACCCAGCGGCTGCTGGCCGCCGCACCCGCCATGTCCGACGTCAAGGTCATCCCGACGGCAGTCGACGACGGATCCGCCGAGCGCCCCGAGACCCTCCTCGAGGTGAGCGGCGCCGTACGCCGCTACCGGATCCGCGGGCAGCGCGAGCACCTCCACGCCGTCGACGGGATCGACCTGTCCATCCCCAAAGGACGCACGGTCGCCATCGTCGGCGAGTCCGGCTCAGGCAAGTCCACCGCCGCGCGGCTCGCGCTTCGCCTCGAACGGGCCGACGCCGGCACCATCCGCTACCGCGGCACCGACCTGGCAAGCCTGCGCGGCAAGAACCTGCTCGCCTACCGGCGCGCCATCCAGCCGGTCTTCCAGAACCCGTACGCCACCCTCGACCCGCGCTACACGATCGGCCAGGTCATCGACGAGCCCCTGCGCGTCCACCGCATCGGCGACGCCGCCTCTCGCCGCAAGGCCGTGGCCGATTTGCTCGGCAGGGTCGACCTGCCCGCGGCGTACGCCCAGCGGCGGCCGCACGAGCTCTCCGGTGGTCAACGCCAGCGCGTCGCGATCGCCCGCGCCTTGGCTCTCGACCCCGAGCTCGTCGTCATGGACGAGGCGGTCAGCGCACTCGACGTCCTCGTCCAGGAGCAGATCCTGGAGCTGATGGTCGACCTCCAGCGGGACCAGGGCCTCTCCTACCTCTTCATCAGCCACGACCTCGCCGTCGTCCACCTCGTCGCTCACCACGTCTACGTCATGAAGTCCGGCAAGATCGTCGAGCACGGCGACCCCGACACCGTCTTCCGCTCACCGCAGGATCCCTACACCCAGCAGCTCGTCGCCGCCGTACCTCGCCCGCACGAACAGGCGTCGTAGCCTCCCGGGTCGCGAGGGTATGGCACCAGACCGGATCGGCATTGGACGCACTCGGACGCCCGACGCGAGCATTCACTCATGACTCGGAACGAGACGTACGTCACACCTCACTCCTTCATGGCCCGATGGCCGGCTCGCGCGCTCGGCCTGACGGTCGCCCTCCTCTGCACCCTGAGCCTCACCACCCCCGCCGCGGTGGCAGGGCAGGCGCCTCCGCCGATGGGCGACCCGACGGACACCTCAGCGGCCTGGGCTCAGGCCGACGAGATCCGGGCCCGCGTCCAGCCGCCGACGTTCCCCGACCATGCGGTCAGCATCGTCGACTTCGGCGCCGATCCGTCGGGCGAAGCGAAGAGCACCGACGCCTTCCGGGAGGCGATCGAGGCGGTGAACGCGGCCGGCGGCGGCCGGGTGGAGGTGCCGGCCGGGGTCTTCCTCACCGGCGCGATCCACCTGAAGAGCAACGTGAACCTGCATCTCGCCGACGACGCGACGATCCGCTTCAGCCGGGACAAGGCAGACTTCCTGCCGGTGGTGAAGACGCGCTACGAGGGTGTCGAGCTCTACAACTACTCCCCCTTCATCTACGCCTACCAGGTCGAGGACGTCGCGGTGACCGGCAACGGGACCCTGGACGGCAACGCCGACGCCGACAACTGGTGGGACTGGAAGGCGGACCGGCCCCGCCCGGAGACGCCCGACCGCAACGAGCTCTTCCGGATGGGCGAGGAGGGCGTGCCGGTCGAGGAGCGGGTCTTCGGCGCCGGCCACTACATCCGCCCGAGCTTCGTCGAGTTCTACGAGAGCCGCAACATCCTGGTCCAGGGCGTCACGCTCAACAGGTCGCCGATGTGGCTGTTGCACCCGACGCTGTCGGAGAACGTGACGATCGACGGCGTCCACCTGGAGAGCCTCGGCCCCAACAACGACGGGGTGAACCCGGAGTCCAGCCGCGACGTGGTCATCAAGAACACCTTCTTCAACACCGGTGACGACAACATCGCGATCAAGTCCGGGCGCAACGCCGAGGGCCGCCGCATCGGCGTTCCTGCCGAGAACATCCTCATCGAGGGCAACTACATGCAGGCCGGCCACGGAGCGGTTGTCGCCGGCAGCGAGATGTCCGGCGGCGTACGCAACGTCTTCGCGCAGGACAACGTCATGGACAGCCCCGACCTCGACCGGGTGGTCCGGATCAAGACCAACTCCGTACGCGGCGGGGTGGTCGAGGACATCTACGTCCGTGACAACGCGGTGCCGCAGCAGGGTGGCCAGGCCGTCTGGGTCGACTTCCGCTACGAGGAGGGCGACGCGGGCGACTTCACCCCGACCGTGCGGGACGTCTACATCGAGGACCTGCACAGCGTCGGCGGCACCCACGCGATCTTCCTGCGGGGCTACGCCCGCTCGCCGATCACCAACATCAACATCCTGAACTCCTCCTTCTCCGGTGTCCGCACTCCGATGCTGGCCGAGCACGTCCAAGGCCTGCGGCTGGTCAACACGACCATCAACGCCCAGCCCGCCGACGCGGTCGTCTGCCAGGGCACGGTCTGGCTCGGGATCCCCGAGAAGCTGATCAGCTCCGGCGTCGAGGACCGGGTGGTGGACGGTCAGCGGTGCCTGTCGGAGCAGTTCGCCGAGGAGCACACCTGGTCCTCCCCCGGTCAGTTCCGTGCGTACGTCGCGGAGCGGACCGCTGCCCTGCTGAAGGCCGGCGTGATCACCGAGGCTGAGAAGGAGGCCCTCCAGGAGGCCGCCTCGCGAACCGCCATCGGAACCAGCCGATAAGACGGACCCGAGCCCGCCACGTCATCAGACGCTGGTGGGCTCGGGCTCCGGTGCTTCGGCGGGCTCGCGGCTGACCTTGCGCACCGCGACGGCGACGATGACTGCGGCGACGGCGAAGAGCAGGCCGTACGCAGCCACGGACTCGGCCTCGAAGCTGCGCAGGAGCGTGCGGCCGTTGGTGACCAGGATGATGCTGCCGACCAGGCCTCCGAGGATGGGCAGCGAGAGGTGCTTGACGAGGTAGGCGGCGAACGGGGCCGCGATCACGCCACCGATGAGAAGACCGCCGATGATCCGCCAGTCGAGCGCCTGCCCTGCCAGGCCGACGAGGAAGCCGACGCTCGCCGCGACGGTGGTGACGAACTCGGCGGTGGAGACCGAGCCGATCACCTTGCGCGGGTGCAGGGTGCCACTGGAGATCAGCGTGGGCGTGGTGACCGGACCCCAGCCACCGCCGCCGGTCGCGTCGATGAAGCCGCCGAACAGACCCAGCGGAGCGAGCAGGCCGAGCCCAGGGCGGCGGCCCGGGATGAAGACCGGCGGCTTCCCGAAGACGAAGCGCGCGACGATGTAGATCCCCAGCAGGAGCAGGAGACCGGCCACCCACGGCGTGGCGCTCTCGGTGGAGAGACCCGAGAGGAAAGTCGCGCCGGCGAACGCCCCGACGCCGCCGGGGATCGCGATCTTGCCCACGACCTTCCAGTCGACGTTCCCGAGGCGCCAGTGGGAGACGCCCGAGACGAACGTCGTGCCGACCTCGGCCAGGTGGACCGATGCCGACGCGACCGCTGGGGCGACTCCGGTGGCTACCAGCAGGGTGCTGGAGGTGACGCCGTAGGCCATGCCCAACGAGCCGTCTACTGCCTGGGCCGCTAGGCCGACTAGAGCAAAGATGATTAGGCGCTCCATGTGGGACTCCTGGGGGATCGAAGTTCTTGGGATAGTAATGTAACTCTAATTACTATAGTTAGTGCTTCTGGGGGTCCGGTCCATGGGGTGGTCTCGGTGGGCGGGCGTAGCCCGGGGGTCGAGCTTGTCGGTCGGCCCAACCCCACCGCCGACCGAGCCCACCGCTGGTCGAGCCGCCGGAGGCGTGTCGAGACCAACACAGTCGTCTCGCGGATCGAGCCTGTCGAGACCTGAGTCACCGGTGGTCGAGCTTGTCGAGAACCTGTCTGTCGCTGGTCGAGCCGCCGGAGCCGCTAGGCGAAGGCGTGTCGAGACCAACACGGTTCGTCGGGGAAACCTCGCTTGGCGACCGTTTCTTCGTTTCAGGGTTCGCCGCCGACCCTTTCCACGAGTGTTTCTCGATCAGCCGCCGCGTCAAGGACGGGCCTTCGGCCCGCCGGCTTCGCCGGCCGCTTCGCGGTCCTTGACTCGGCACCTGATCGAGAAAGATTTCGCCATTATCGGGGCGGCGGCGAGGGTGTGCGCGGGGATCAGGTTACTTGTTCACGGACCGCATAAATCCGGTCTGACCAGCAAAAACAGGTAGCGCCGTGGTGCTGTTTCACATATAATGAGGCGTATGAACGAGACCGATGACCATCTCCTTGCCGGGCCGCCTTTGGGTGCGTCCGAGGCTGAGCTGGTCGACTGGATCAGTCGTCTCGAAGAGATCAAATGCGTGGCTGAGGCCGTTCAGGCAGAAGCAGCCGTACGCCTCGACGAGGCCACCCGGGCACGGCAAGCCGCGGCCGGCCTACCTGCCCGAAAGCTCGGCGAAGGCGTCGCCTCCCAGATCGCGCTGGCGCGACGGGTCTCCCCCGCCAAGGGCGCCAAACTGCTCGGCTTGGCGAAGATCCTCGTCACCGAGATGCCACACACCTTCGCCCTTGAAGGCCGGGTTGTTCTCGCAGTGGCAGGCCACCATCCTCGCCCGCGAAACCGCCTGCCTCTCGCTGGAGGACCGCCGCGTCATCGACTACCAGCTCTGCTCGCCCGGTCCGGACGGTGAACCTCCTGCGGTGGTGACGCTGGGACTGCGGCAGCTCGAGAACGCCGCCAAGAAGCTCGCCATCACCCTCGACCAAGAATCCGTCATCAACCGGGCCGCGAACGCAGAGAAGGACCGCCGCATCAGCATCCGGCCAGCACCCGACACGATGACCTGGCTCGGTGCCCTGTTGCCAGTCAAAGACGGGGTCGCGGTCTACGCCGCACTCGACCAAGCCGCCAAAGCTGCCCAGGCGGCTGGCGATGAACGCACCCGCGGTCAGGTCATGGCCGACACTCTCGTCGACCGCATCACCGGACGTACCGACGCCGAGGCGAAGCCTCGAATCGAGGTCAAGATCGTCATGACCGCCGACGCGCTCGCCAACGACAGCGACCAGCCCGCGATGGTCGAGGGCTACGGCCCCGTCCCCGCCGCCTGGGCTCGTGAGGCATTGAGCGATGCCGAGGTCTTCATCCGGCGCCTGTTCACCGACCCCGCCGGGCAACTGGTCGCGATGGAATCCCGCTCCCGCAAAGCCCCCGACGGCCTAGCCGAGTTCATCACGACCCGCGATGGCGGGATCTGCCGCACCAACGGCTGCGACGCGCCCATCCGCAACATCGACCACGCCCAACGCCACGCAGACGGCGGCACCACCAGCGCCCAGAATCTCCAAGGACTCTGCGAGCGTTGCAACCAAGCCAAGGAAGCCCTCGGCTGGCAGGCCAGACCAGGACCCGACGGCAGCATCATCACCATCACACCCACCGGCCACACCTACGTCAGCCCACCACCCGACACCTGGCGACCAGACCCACCGCCCCTCTCACGAGCCGAATTCTTGCTGCGCGATCTGCTCCTCGACCACGATCTCGCAGCCTGACACCCGCGCGCCCAGAACTTTCTTTGGATCGGTGCTTGACCTTGACCCTGCGTCAGGGCTGCACGCTTCTTTCACGGCCCCAAACGGGACCTGGAACACAAACCGAACCAAGGAGCACGACATGAACAACGTCCTCACCCGCATGACCGCCGGCAAGAAGGAATGGAAGCGCATGGAGGCCCGCGCCGCCCAACTGCCCGCCGACTACCGCACGGTCTACAGCAAGATGAAGAGCTACATGTGGCCCTTCACCGCCAGCGACGGAATGGACATCGTCGCCATTCTGCGCGAGGTTCTCGATCTGTTCGAGACCGAGGCCGCGGCCGGTCGCAAGGTCATCGAGGTCACCGGGACCGACCTGGCCGCCTTCTGCGACGCCCGACTGCCGGAGCAGCACGACGCATATCAGAAGAAGCTGCAGGCGACCCTCGACAAGGTCCTTGCCAAGCTCTCCTGAGGCCAGGGATGCTGACCGCCACGTCCCCTGCCCGAGCCGAGAAGACCGCTCGCGGCAGGGGATGCGTTCGTCAGTGACCGAAATGTCCAGATAAGTCTGTCGCTCACCGCTCCCGCGTGGTCCACTGTGACGCACGTCTCTGGCCGCCCTAGCGGCGGCCCCGCATGCTGGAGGAACACAAGTGAACGACTCGGCCCTTCTCTCGGTCGGCCTCCCCATCGCGCTGGCGATCATCATGTTCGGGCTGGGCCTGAGCCTGACCCCGAAAGACTTCCGCCGGGTCGTACGCACCCCGCGAGCCGTCATCGTGGCGCTCACCCTCCAGATCCTGGTGCTGCCGCTGATCGCGTTCGGGCTGATCCTGGTCGCGGACGTGGACCCGCTGATCGCCGTCGGGATCATGCTGCTGGCCGCCTCGCCGGGCGGGACCACGGCCAACCTCTTCAGCCACCTCTTCCGCGGCGACGTCGCGCTCAACGTCACCCTGACCGCGGTGAACTCGGTGCTCGCGGCGGTCTCCATCCCGCTGATCACCAACGCCGCGATCGTCTACTTCGATGCCGGCGACACCCTGGGCCTGCAGTTCGGCAAGGTCGTCCAGGTCATCGCGATCGTGCTCATCCCTGTCGGCATCGGGATGCTCGTGCGGAGCCGGTCCGAGACGTTCGCCGCCCGGGCGGACAAGCCGGTCCGGATCTTCTCGATCGTCGTGCTGGTCATGGTCTCGGTCGGCGCGATCCTCGGCGAGCGGGACAACATCGCCGGCTACCTCCAGGAGGTGGGCGTGATCGTGACGCTGTTCTGCTGCGCGAGCCTCTTCCTGGGCTACCTCGGTGCTCGGATCTTCAGGCTCGGCCAGGCGCAGGCGATCGCGACCTCGATGGAGGTCGGGATCCACAACACCACCGTGGCCCTCACGATCGCCCTGAGCGTCCTCGACAACACGACCGTCGCCATCCCGGCCGCGGTCTACAGCATCGTCATGTACGTCCTCGCCACTGCCTTCGGCTTCCTCATCACCCGCTCCCGCATCGCGCGGCCCGCCGCGACGTACGACGCCACCACCCGCCGGTGAAGCCTGCTCCGGCGTCGATCGACGTGGAAAGGAGTACCAGGCTCCGACCGCGCCGAGCGCGAGGAGGAAGAGGCAGACCAGCGTGAAGGCAGCGGTGACCACAGCGACACTCCCGTCCGGCACGTTCGCGGCGAGCACCGCCTCCCCCAGCCCTGGCGGCAGCAGAGCGGTGAGCAGCGTGAGGGCGATGGCGAGACTGAGCACGTTGCCGGTGTTCTGCAGCATCAGCCGCGTGGCGTTGACGACGCCGAGCGCGTCCTCCGGCGCCCGCTCCAGCAGGACCGTCGCGTTGGTCCCGATGAACAGCCCCGTCGCCAGCCCGACGATCGCGAGGGTCGCCATCACCACCCAGGTCTGCTCGAGATGGATCGCCAGCGCCACCAGGGCGACGCCGAACGTGCCCACCACCGACCCACCGGACATGATCTGGTGCGCCGTCCAACGGCGGGACAGCCGACCGAGGGTCAGCGAGGCCAGGATCATCCCGACCGGCATCGGCAGCAGCATCATCCCGGCGGTTCCAGGGGAGACACCGACCACGCTCTGGAAGTAGAGACTGGCGAGCACGATCAGCGGGAACCTTCCGGCACCGGTGAAGAAGCCGGCTAGGAAGAGCCTCCCCACCCGGCGGATGACCACCACGTCGACCACCGGCGCAGCAGCCCGCCGTTCGATGAGCAGCAGGACCGGGACCAGGAGAAACGATCCCACGATGCCGCCGATCACCAGCGGATGGCGCCAACCGAGATCCGTCAGCGACGTGATCCCGATCGTCAGCATGACGATCCCGATCATGATCACCAGGTTGCCGGGAAGATCGATGCCGACGGCGCGCTTGTCCACCACCGGCCGCGGCAGCAGCAGGTGCCCCGCTGCCAGAGCGATCAGACAGACCGGCACGTTGAGCCAGAACACCCACTGCCACCCGACGTGGTCGACGATCAGGCCACCGAGCGTCGGCCCGATCAGGTTGGCGGTCGGGAACGAGGCGGCGTAGAGGCCCATGGCGCCCCCGAGGGAGTCGCGCGGGAAGGCCTGATGGATGAGGGTGGCGCCGTTGCCGATGAGCACCGCACCACCGATGGCGGAGACAACCCGGAGCCCGATGAGCACCTCGACGTTCGGAGCGAAGCCGGCCAGCAGACTGGTCAGCGCGAAGATCACCAAGCCGCCGAGATAGAGCCCCCGCTGCCCCCAGACGTCGCTGAGGCGACCGAAGAGGAGCAGGCAGGCGGTGTTGGCGACCATGTAGGAGAGCAGCAGCCAGCTCCCCTCTGTCGAGCTCGCCTCGAACTCCCTGCTCAGTGTCGGCAGCGCGACGTTCAGCGAGCTGGCGTTGAGCGCCATCACCGCGCTGACCAGGCAGACCACGATCAAGGTGGAACGCGCTGCGGCCGTCACTTCGGCGGGTTCGGACTCACTCATGCAACCTCCTGCGCCGTGCAGCACGGCGCCACGTGCGTCGTACGCCCCGGCACGACCGGTGCCGAACGAGGGCGTCCTGGAAAGAAAGTCCGATATCCGGATTGTGACCCTTGACACACCCGTTCGGCGACCCAATGATGAATCCCATCCTAGAGCGTGATTCTAGATTGAGCCACCAGCATCCGCGACCGGCGCCCGATCGCGGAACGAACGGGAGGGTCCGATATGAGAGCACCGACTGGGTCCGCGAACGAGCCGCTTCTGCGGATCGAGGACCTCCATGTGGAATTTCGGACCGGGGGTGGCACGGTCGAGGCCCTGAACGCGGTCGACCTCTGGATCGACGCCGGAGAGACCGTCGCCATCGTCGGCGAGTCCGGGTCGGGAAAGAGCGTCACCGCGCTCGCCGTTCTCGGGCTGCTGGGCAACGGTCGGGTCAGCGGCGGCCGGATCACCTGGAACGGCAAGGACATCACCGGGGCCTCCAACAGCGAGATGCGCAGCGTCCGGGGCAAGGAGATCTCGGTGATCTTCCAGGACCCGATGACCTCGCTCGACCCGCTCTTCACGATCGGGCATCAGCTCGTCGAGGCCTATCGGATCCACCACGACGTCACGAAGCGGCAAGCTCGCCAGCGCGCCGTCGAGCTGCTCGATCTCGTCGGTATCCCGGAGCCCGAAGCCAAGGTCAAGGCATATCCCCACCAGCTCTCCGGCGGGCAGCGGCAGCGGGTCATGATCGCCGGCGCCCTCGCCTGTGACCCGCGCCTGCTCATCGCCGACGAGCCGACCACCGCTCTCGACGTGACCGTCGAGGCCCAGGTGCTCGCCCTGATCCGCGACCTCCAGGACCGGACCGGGGTCGGGCTGATGCTCATCACCCACGACATGGGTGTGGTCGCCGAGATGGCCGACCGGGTGGTCGTCTTCTACGCCGGGCAGGTCGTCGAGGCGGGCACCGCCGACGAGATCCTCGACCGGCCCCAGCACCCCTACACCCGCGCATTGCTCGATGCGATCCCGCGACGCGACACCCCGCGCGACCAGGAGATGCCCGCGATCCCGGGCGCGGTCCCCGCGCTCAACGACATGCCCAGCGGCTGCCGCTTCGCGACCCGCTGCTCCGAGGCCGGCCCCGAGTGCGGAGAGCCCCAGCCGCTGCGCGACCTCGACCGGCGACAGGTCCGCTGCTGGCGTCCCGACGAGGGCCACGGCGTCCTCGAGCCGATGGTGGAGGTGGCCCGATGATCGTTCCCGACGCGGCTCCGCTCGTCGAGGCACACGGACTCGTCAAGCACTTCGGCGACGGAAAGGGCCTCTTCACGCCCCAGCGGCCTCCGGTACGGGCCGTCGACGGGGTCTCCCTGACCATCAAGCGCGGCGAGACGCTCGGTCTGGTCGGCGAGTCGGGCTCCGGCAAGTCGACCCTCGGTCGCCTGATCCTTCGGCTGATCGAGCCGACCAGCGGCTCCGTCACCTTCGACGGCCAGGACATCGCCGCACTGTCGAAGAGCCGGCTGACCCAGCTTCGCAAGCGCATGCAGCTCGTCTTCCAGGACCCGGTCAGCTCGTTCAACCCACGGATGACCATCGCGCAGGTGCTGACCGAGCCCATGGTCGTCCACGGCATGGGCGACCGGGCCAGCCGCATCCGCCGCGCGAAGGAGCTGTTGGACCTGGTCGGGCTGCCCTCGTACGCCCTGGAGCGCTACCCCCATCAGTTCTCCGGTGGTCAGGCTCAGCGCATCGGGATCGCCCGCGCGCTCTCGACCGACCCGGACCTGATCGTCTGCGACGAGGCGGTCAGCGCCCTCGACGTCTCCGTCCAGGCGCAGGTGCTCAACCTGCTCAAAGAGGTCCAGCGCGAGCTCGGGCTCTCGTACCTCTTCATCGCCCACGACCTCAACGTGGTGCGCTACATCTCCGACCGTGTCTGTGTGATGTACCTCGGCAAGCTCGCCGAGGTCGCCCACGCCGACGACATCAGCGCGCGACCGAGGCATCCCTACTCGCAGGCGCTGATGGCGTCGATCCCGTCCCCCGACGCCCATCACCAGCTGCGTACGCCGCTGGCCGGCGAGATCCCCAGCCCGCGACGGCCGCCCTCGGGCTGCCGGTTCCACCCACGCTGCAGCCAGAGCATCGACGGCTGTGACCGCGACGAGCCGGAGCTGCTGACCATCGGCGCCCCGGGCGAGGTCAGCAGCGTCGCCTGCCACCTCTTCGACCCCGCTCCCGCGAGGTGATCGCATGCTTCTCTACGCCGGACGACGCCTGACCTACGGCCTGCTCGTCCTCGCCCTGGTCGCCACCCTGGTCTTCCTCATCATCCGACTGATCCCCGGCGACGTCGTCCGGCTCCAGCTGGCCGACGCACCCGGCGTCACCCAGGCCCAGATCGACCAACGGACCACCGAGCTCGGCCTGGACGAGCCGGTCCTGATCCAGTTCGGCCACTTCGTGGGCGGGCTGGTCCAAGGCGACCTGGGCACCTCGTTCGACGACGGGCGTCCCGTCACGACCAAGATCCTCGAACGCCTCCCCGCCACCCTCGAGCTCGGCCTGCTGGCCATCCTCTTCGGCGTCCTGTTCGGAGTGCCGTTCGGCCTGATCTCGGCGATCCGCCACCACAGCCTCATCGACAACGTCATGCGCTTCCTGGCGGTCATCGGGATGTCGCTGCCGAACTTCTGGCTGGCGCTCCTCCTGATCACCTTCCTGGCCCTGTGGTTCGGCTGGTCCCCACCTCTGGTCTACGCCTCTCCAACCGAGAACCTCAGCCAGAACCTCATCCACATGCTGCTCCCGGCGATAGCCCTGGGCGCCGCGACGATGGCGAGCATCGCCCGGATGCTGCGGTCCTCGCTGCTGGAGGTGCTCGGCTCCAACTTCATCCGAACCATCCGCTCCCGCGGAGCCTCCGAGCGCGTGGTCGTGCTCAAGCACGCCGGCCGCAGCTCGATGATCCCGGTCTTCACCGTGCTCGGCCTGCAGGTCGGCAGCATCCTCGGCGGCACCGTCATCCTCGAGCGGATCTTCGCCATCCCGGGAATGGGATCCCTGATCTTCGAGGCGGTCGGGCAGCGCGACTACCCGGTCATCCTCGGCTGCGTCATCTTCTACGGCGCGATCTTCATCTTCGTCAACGTCGTGGTCGACCTGCTCTACGCGGTCATCGACCCCCGCATCCGGTACGAAGGAGCCTCCGCATGAGCGAGCGCAAGCGAGCGACCATCGAGCACCTCAGGGCGCCACGTCCGTATTCTGGCGCCTGCGCTACGGGGGTGGCGCCATGAGCATCGCCATCTCCGGGGCCGCGCGTGCAGCCCGCCACCCCAAGGCCCGCGGCGGTCTGGTCCGGTTCGCCACGGAGCAGCCCCTCGGCGCCGTCGCCCTCTTCCTGATCACGCTCTTCGTGGTGGTCGCGGTCCTGGCGCCCTGGATCGCTCCGTACGACCCGCTCGCCCAGGACCGGGTCAACCTGCTCACGCCTCCTGGGGTCGGCGGCCACCCCGCCGGCACCGACGAGCTCGGCCGCGACGTGTTGAGCCGCTCGCTCTACGGTGCCCGGACCTCGCTGCTGATCGCGGTCTCCACGCTCGCGCTCGGCGGTGTGATCGGCCTGATCGTCGGCGTCGTCTCGGGCTACTTCGGCGGCACCTGGATCGACTCCGTCCTGCAGCGGATCATGGACGCGCTGATGGCGATCCCCTCGATCGTGCTGCTGCTGTTCGTCGCCGCCCTACTCGGGCCGAGCGTACGCAACACCGTGATCGCCCTGAGCCTGCTCGTTATCCCCTCGATCAACCGAGTCGCCCGCGGCGAGATGCTCCGCATCCGCGAGGAGCCGTACGTCGAGGCCGCCCGCTCGGTCGGCTGCAGCACCCCGCGGATCCTGCTCCGGTACGGGCTCCCCAACCTGATGGCCCCGCTCTTCGTCATGGGCTCTCTGCTCTTCGCCGTCATCCTCATCGCCGAGTCCGCGCTCAGCTTCCTGGGCATCGGCACCCCTCCTCCCACACCGTCGTGGGGCCGGATGCTCAGCGAAGGCCGCAGCCAGCTCGAGATCGCTCCGTGGATGACCGTCGTTCCCGGCCTGATCCTCTCCGTGTCCGTCCTGGCGTTCAACCTGCTCGGTGACGCCATGCGTGACTTCCTCGACCCCAAACAGCGCCGATAGCCCATCCCATCCAAGGAGTCCGTGATGTCCCACCCCATGCTTCGCCTCCAGAGATCACCGGTTCGGACCGCCGGCGCGGCCGTGGCCGCCGCCTGCCTCGCCCTCACCGCCGCCTGCGGCACGGGCACAGACGCCTCCGGGAAAGGCGAGATCGTCGAGGATGCCGGGCCGCCCCAGGACGGCGGCATCCTGCACACGGCGGCAACCACCGACGCGCCTTCGCTGGACATCCACAAGGAGGCGTCCTACATGACTCACGTCGCGGTCGGCACGGTCTACAGCCGGCTGGTCG
Organism: Nocardioides sp.; assembly: GCF_014360585.1. Classification (GTDB taxonomy): domain Bacteria; phylum Actinomycetota; class Actinomycetes; order Propionibacteriales; family Nocardioidaceae; genus Nocardioides. The sequence goes on along the minus strand of NZ_JACIXG010000009.1, from coordinate 46,781 downwards.
CACCGAAGACCGGCAAGGACGTCGAGTACGGCTCGAGCGAGCTCGAGGGCGACCTGGCCGAGAAGTGGTCGAAGTCGGACGACCTGAAGACCTGGACCTTCAACCTCCGTCAGGGCGTCAAGTTCCATGACAAGCCGCCGGTCAACGGTCGCGAGCTCACCTCGGCCGACGTGAAGTGCACGGTGGACCGGATCAAGAGCCTGCCCGGGCACCAGCTCGGCCTGGTCGCCAACGTGGCCAAGCTGGAGACCCCCGACCCGTACACCGTGGTCTTCACACTCGCCTCGGCGAACACCGGCTTCGACCAGACGATGGCCAACCCGTTCATGTCGATCCTCCCCTGCGAGGGCACCTCGGGTGAGTTCAGCTTCGCCGAGGAGGCCATCGGCACCGGGCCGTTCGTGCTGAAGAGCTGGAAGCGCGACCAGGAGCGGGTCATGGAGAAGAACCCCGACTACTTCGTCGAGGGTCTCCCCCACCTGGACGGCATCCAGACCACCGTGCTCCCCGACGCCCAGGCGCAGATCGCCGCGCTGCGCAGCGGCAAGCTCGACATGATCTCCTCGCTCTCCACCGAGAAGCGCCAGGTCGAACAGCTCCTCAGCCAGATCGACGGGCTCCAGCTGCGTACGGAGAAGGGCATCACCCAGACCCGGGTCTTCATGAACGCGGCGGAGGGGCCCTTCAGCAAGCTCGAGGTCCGGCGCGCGGTCGCGCACGCCATCGACAAGGAGGGGATGATCAAGGCTCTGCGATCCGGTGGGAGCCTCACCGGTCCGATCACCCCGACGCTGTTCGGCTCGCTGCCCCAGGACGAGGTCGACGAGCTGTTGGAGTACGACCCCGAGAAGGCCAAGGAGCTGCTGGCCGAGGCCGGGTACCCGGACGGCTTCGAGGCCGAGCTGGTCGCCACCGACGGCTACGGCGAGACGATCCTGCGCGAGGCCCAGTGGATCCAGGAGGACCTGGGCAAGGTCGGCATCAAGCTGACCATCGACCAGCAGGACTACGCCACCTACGTCAGCTCGACGTGGCCGGAGACGAAGTACGACATCATGTACGGCCTGCAGACCCCCATGCTGACGGCCGACGAGTATCTCACCTCGGAGTACACCAGCACCGGGACCCGCAACTGGTCCCGGGTCAACGACCCCGAGCTCGACAAGATGGTCGCCGCACAGCGCGTCATCACCGACGAGGCCGAGCGGGAGAAGGCGCTGCAAGACATCGAGCGCTACATCATGGAGAACGTCTCCACCCCGCTGCCGCTCTACGCCTACGACACCCAGACGCTCTACTCGGGCAAGGTCCACAACTACTACCCGCACCCGGACTACTCCTCCCGCGAGCTCCAGAACATGTGGATGGAGCAGGAGTGAGCAGCCGCCCTCCCGTCCAGAACGAGCACCGTCGGGACGACTCGTGCCGCATCGAGGCGATGTGGGACGTCGGCGGGGCGCCGCCGAGACCCGGGGAGCCGGTGGAGGTCACCGCCGGCGTCCACCTCCTGCTCGCGCCGAACGCCAACCACTGGACGTACGAGGGCACCAACACCTGGATCGTCGTCGGGGACGGGCGGGCCGTGGTCATCGACCCCGGCCCGACCGACCCCGGCCATCTGGACCGGATCGACGAGGTGGTCCGCGATGCGGGTGCCCGCGTGGAGACGATCCTCCTCAGCCACCATCACGGCGACCACTCCCAGGCCGCCAGCGCGGTCGCCGAGCGCTGGCAGGCCCCGATCAGACCACGGGTCCAGCAGGGGGTCATCCCCGACGGGACCCGGCTGGACCTGGGCCGACGTACGGAGATCCGCACCCTCTCCACCCCGGGGCACACCTCCGACGGCGTGAGCTTCTCGCTCGGCGACCGCCGCGTGATGCTCACCGGCGACACCGTGCTGGCCCGGTTCAACCCCTACATCTCGCATCCTGACGGCACCGTCGCGGACATCCTCGGCTCGATGGCCAGGATCGCCGACCTGGTCGACGACGACTGGATCCTGCTGCCGGGCCACGGGCCGGCGGTGCGCGAGCCGACCACCTACCTGCATGCGCGGATCGCCGACAGGCAGCGACGGATCGACCAGGTCGCCGGGCTGCTGGCCGACGGCGTGGCCCGCGAGCAGATCACCGACCACGTCTACGCCAAGGTCGACGACCAACGCCGTCCGGCCGCCCGGGCCTCGGTCGAGGCCATCCTTCACTTCCTCGACACTCGCGCCGTCCGGATGCGGGAGAAAGGCAGCACCGTATGACCCAGCACTCAACGAGAACGGCGACCCCAGAGGTGTCTCCGGAGGCGCGGTTCGCGCCCCGGGCGACACCGGAGACCCAGCCCTACTGGGACGCCACCGCCGCCGGCCGGCTCGACCTGCCGAGGTGCAGACCGTGCGACCAGGTCTTCTTCTATCCGCGCTCGTCCTGCCCGCAGTGCGGCTCCACCGATCTCGAGTGGGTCACCTGCTCGGGCAAGGGCCTGCTGCACACCTACGTCGTCTCCCACCGCCCCGCCCCCGGCTTCCCGGTCCCGACCGTGATCGCCGTGGTCGAGCTCGAGGAGGGCCCTCGGATGATGACCAACCTCGTCGACGCGGATCCGGAGACGCTCGAGCTCGACATGCCGGTCGAGGTCCGCTTCGAGCAGCGTACGGGCGCTGCCGTGCCGGTCTTCGCCCCTGTGCCTGAGAACGCCGGGAAGGAGAGCGCCTGATGGGTCGCGAAGTCGTCATCATGGGCGCGGCCGAGACCGACATCGGCAAGCTGCCCACCACCTCGACCCTCGAGCTGCACCTCGAGGGCGCGCGTCGGGCGCTCGCCGACGCGAACCTGACCAAGGACCAGGTCGACGGCATCGCGTCGGTCTCGGTCCCCGGCCCGATCCAGGTCTCGCACGCCCTCGGGATCACCCCGACCTACGTCGACGGCACCGGCGTCGGCGGCTCCTCCTTCCTCTTCCACGTACGTCACGCGACGGCGGCGATCAAGGCGGGCTACGCCGACGTCGTGCTGATCACCCACGGCGAGTCCGGCCGGTCCCGGGTGGGCGCACCGCCGTACCCGCGCGCCAACGACTCGGTGATGGCGCAGTTCGAGATGCCGTACGGGATCGTCGGCCCGCCGACCAGCTTCACCGTGCCCGCCCGCCGGTTCCTGCACGAGACCGACAACACCCTCGAGCAGCTCGCCGAGGTCGCGGTCGCGCAACGGCGCTGGGCCGCCCGCAACCCGCGGGCGACGTTCCGGGACGAGGTCACCGTCGACGATGTCCTCGGCGCCAAGATGATCGCCGACCCGTTCACGCTGCTGATGTGCTGCCTGGTGACCGACGGCGGTGGAGCGCTGGTCGTCGCCTCCCGCGAGTTCGCCGAGGCGCACGGCAGCGACAAGCCGCTGGTCCACATCCTCGGCACCGGCGAGGCGGCCACCACCCCGCTGATCTCGCAGATGGAGGACATGACCCGCTGCAAGCAGTTCACGCTGTCCAGCCAGGCGGCGTTCAAGGAGTCGGGCACCTCGACGGCCGACATCGACCACCTGATGATCTACGACGCCTTCGCGCACGTCCCCCTCTACGGCCTCGAGGACATGGGCTTCGTCGGGCGCGGGGAGTCGGGGGCGTTCATCGCCGATGGCCACACCTCGCCCGGCGGGCGGCTGCCCATGAACACCAACGGCGGCGGCATGTCCTACACCCACACCGGCATGTACGGGATGTTCGCGATCCAGGAGTCCGTACGCCAGCTGCGCGGCGAGGCCGCCGCGCAGGTCGACGACGTCAGCACCAGCCTGGTGCTCGGCAACGGCGGCATGTTCATGAGCGCGGCGACCCTGATCCTCGCCAACCAGCCCTGACCCCACCACCCGAAGGAGCAGACCCATGGCACACACCGACCGACAGGTCGTCATCATCACCGGCGCCGGGCGTGGACTCGGCCGAGCCCACGCCCTCGAGTTCGCGCGGCGCGGAGCCGCAGTCGTGGTCAACGACCTCGGTGCCGGCCTCGACGGCACCGGCAAGGCCGACGACCCCGCCCAGCAGGTGGTCGAGGAGGTACGCGCACTCGGCGGCGAGGCGATCGCCAACGGCAGCGACATCAGCGATCCCGAAGGCGCGCAGAAGCTGTTCCAGGACGCCCTCAACCAGTGGGGCAAGGTCGACGTCCTGGTCAACAACGCCGGCATCCTGCGCGACCGGATGCTGGTCAACATGTCCATCGACGAGTGGGACGCCGTGGTCAAGGTCCATCTCCGCGGCACCTTCGCCCCGATGAGCGTGGCCGCCCAGCACTGGCGCGAGCTCTCCAAGCAGGGCGAGGACGTCGATGCCCGGATCATCAACACCACGTCCTCCTCGGGCATCTACGGCAACCCCGGGCAGATCAACTACGGCGCCGCCAAGGCGGGCATCGCGGCGATGACCGTGATCGCCGCCCAGGAGCTGCGCCGCTACGGCATCACGGTCAACGCGATCGCACCGGCCGCGCTGACCCGGATGACGGAGAACCTCAACCCCAACCGGCCGCAGGTGGCCGAGGGCGAGTGGAACCCGGGCGCGCCCGAGAACGTCTCCCCCGTCGTCGCCTGGCTGGCCTCGCCGTCGGCGCGCGAGGTGACCGGTCGCGTCTTCAACGTACGCGGTGGGCACGTGAGCGTGGCCGAGGGCTGGGTCGCCGGCCCGACGGAGGAGAAGGACGGGCCGTGGACCGTCGAGGAGCTCGACGTGGTGCTCCCCAGCATGATCGCGGAGGCCCGGTCGAACTCGCTCACCAGCGGAAGGACTCCTGAGGCATGAGCGAGCGTCAGCGAGCGACAATAGGCCTCAGGCCGCCGGTTCCGTATCCTTTCTTCACCTCGACGGAGGCGGCGGCATGAGTCTCGACCAGTCCGTTGTCGGCGTACGCTCCGAGCCGGAGGAGCGATCCTGGACCAGCGCCGAGACGCTGCTCTACGCCCTCGGTGTCGGCGCAGGGCACGACGACCCACTGACCGACCTGGCCTACACCACCGAGCACGGCGACGACGCGTGCCCGGAGCAGAAGGTGCTGCCGACCTTCGGCGTGATGGTCACCTGGGGCGCCAGACGTGGCGGGAGGAGGATGGGCGACTTCAACCCGGCAATGCTGGTCCACGCCGAGCAGGAGGTCGTCCTGCACCGCCCCCTGACCGCGGAGGGGACCGTCTCGCTCACCTCCCAGGTGACCGGCATGTACGACAAGGGGTCGGGGGCCCTGGTCACGAGCCAGGCCGAGGCGGTCGACCCGGCAACGGGCGAGCCCGTCGTCACCACCCGCAGCTCGGTGTTCATCCGGGGTGAGGGCGGGTTCGGCGGCGATCCTGGCCCGAAGGTCGCGTCGCCGATCCAGGAGCGTGATCCCGACGACCTGGCGACGATGCCGACCTGGCCCGGTCAGGCCCTGCTCTACCGCCTCAGCGGCGACCGCAACCCGCTCCACTCGGACCCACGCTTCTCGGCGCGAGGCGGCTTCGAACGCCCCATCCTGCACGGGCTCTGCACCTACGGGGTCACCGGCCGAGCGCTGGTCCGCACGATCGCCGAAGGCGACGGGGACAGGCTGGCGACGATGAGCGGACGCTTCTCCGCACCGGTCCTTCCCGGGGAGACCCTTCAGGTCGCGATGTGGCGCGTCGACGACACCACGACCGCCTTCCAGACCCGAAAGGAGGACGGCACCGTGGTCATCGACCGTGGCCTGGCCACCTGGCGCTGACCGTCGGCCCCGATGGTCGAGCTTGACGAGACCCGCAGGCCTACTCGGAGGCCTGCGGAACACCCTCGGCGATCTCTCCGGCAAAGAGGCGCTGTGCCAGCACGATCGCGTGCCGGGAGACCCGCCGCGCCTGGCGCTTCGTCTCGCACCCGGCCGTCATCCTGGCCGCCTCACCGATGAGAGCGGTCAGGATCGCACCGAGCAGCTTGTCCTCGTCGCTGCCACCGAGGCCGAGGACCTGCAGGTTGCGGCGGACCCACTCGGTGTTGCGGCGTCGGCGCATCACCTCGAACCCGGGAGGGCCGTCGCCGGCGTAGAAGACCGGCAGCAGCTCGCGGTCCTCCCAGACCGCATCGAGGTAGGCCAGTGCCCCGGCCTCGAACTGGTCCAGCGGCGCCTCCACCCCGCTCTTGCGGAGCTTCGCCACGCTCGCGGCCGCGGCGGCGGCGAGCCTGCCGACGTACTCCTCCCACAGCGCGAGGTAGAGCTGCTCCTTGCCACCGAAGTGGTGGTAGACGCTGCCGACGCTGGAGTCCGCGCGGGCGACGACGTCGGACACGCTCGCCACCGTGTAGCCCTTCTCGGCGAAGACCTCCCGAGAAGCGTCCAAGAGCTGACGGCGCGTCTCCTCGGTCTTGGCCCAACGACGCCCTCCGGGGCTCTGTTGTTCGACCTCTAGCGACATCGTTCACTCCTCGTCGTCCTGCGGGATCTTCTCAGAATATGCGCAATTCCTCTTGACGACGAACCGCGACTGCGTGACGCTTCTCATAGTCCATTCTAGAAAATGATTCTAGAAACTCACTCTAACTGAAGGAGCGGGCATGATCGACTTCGCGCTGGGAGAAGAGCATCGAGCGGTCAAGGAGGCGGTTCGCCAGTTCATCACCAAAGAGGTGATGCCACTGGAGGACCAGGTTCTCCTCAACGAGCGGAACGGCCGGCCGGCCCTCGAGCCGGGCCAGCTCAAGGACCTGCAGGCAAAGGCCCGCAAGTACGGCTACTGGGGCATCAACACCCCGGAGGAGTACGGCGGGATGGCCGCGGGAGCCGTCATGTCGGCGATCATCGCGGGCGAGGCCGGCCGCACCTTCGTGCCGTTCCGCTTCGGCGGCAGCGCGGACAACATCCTCTACGCCGGCACCGAGGCGCAGAAGCAGGAGTACCTCATCCCCACCATCGAGGGTGAGCGCCGCAGCTGCTTCGCCATCACCGAGCCGGGCGCCGGCTCCGACGCCCGCAACATCCGGACCAAGGCGGTCCGGGACGGCGACGACTGGGTGATCAACGGCGAGAAGACCTTCATCACCAACGGCAACGAGGCCGACTTCGTCATGGTCTTCGCCGTCACCGACCCCGCGAAGGGCGCCGACGGCGGTGTCACCTGCTTCCTGGTCGACCGGGCGATGGGCTGGGAGTCCACGCCCATCCCGACCATGGGTGAGTGGGGCCCGGGCGCGTTGAGCTTCCAGGACGTCCGCGTCCCGAACGACCACATCCTCGGCGAGGAGGGCAAGGGCTTCGAGCTGGCGATGCAGTGGATCGGCAACGGTCGCTTCATGATCCCCGCCGGCGCCATCGGTGCCGCCGAGCGCATGCTCGAGATGGCCATCGAGCACGCCAACAACCGGCAGTCGATGGGTCAGCCGATCGCCAACTACCAGTTCATCCAGGGTCACATCGCCGACAGCGCCGTCGAGCTGGAGGCCGCCCGCTGGCTGACCCTGCACGCCGCCTGGCAGGTCGAGAACAAGATGGACGCCCGGCACACCTCGTCCATCGCGAAGCTCTACGGCACCAACATGGCCAACCGGGTCGTCGACCGCGTCCTCCAGATCCACGGCGGCATGGGCTACACCAAGGAGCTTCCCCTGGAGCGCTGGTACCGGGAGCTGCGCCTGCTCCGCATCTTCGAGGGCACCGACGAGATCCAGCGCCGTACGATCGCCCGAAACCTGCTCAAGGGGCACATCAAGGTGGGAGCGTCGTTGGCATGAGCGAGCGCAAGCGAGCGACCATCGGATACTTCAGGGCGCCGCGTCCGTATTCTGGCGCCTGCGCTACGGAGGTGGCGCCATGAGCACGCTCGACGCCGATCGACTGCAGGAGTTCTTCCGTCCGAAGTCGGTCGCCCTGGTCGGGGCGACCGACAAGTCGGGCTGGTCCATGAGCACCTACAACAACCTGCTCCAGCACGGCTTCGCCGGGGACGTACACCTGGTGAACCCCAAGACGCCCGTGGTCCACGGCGTCGAGACCCACCGCAGCCTCTCCGACATCCCCGGGCCGGTCGACCTGGCCTACGTCATGACGCCGATCGAGGTCGTGCCGCGCGTCCTGGAAGAGGGCGCGGCCCGCGGCATCCGGAACTACGTCATCCTCACCGCCGGCTACGGGGAGGTCGGCGGCGAGGGCACGGTCCGCGAGCAGGAGGTCGCCGACCTCGCCCGGCGGCACGACCTCATCGTCCTCGGTCCCAACGGGAACGGGTTCATCAACGCGGCCGACTCGATCACCCCGTACGGGTTGCCGATCCCGCCGCCGCTCCTGGGCGGTTCGGTCGGGGTCGTGCTGCAGAGCGGTGCGCTGGCCAGCAACGTGCTGGCATTCGCCCAGGCACGCAACATCGGGATCTCGCTGCTGGTCTCGATGGGCAACGAGACCGTGATGTCGGTGACCGACGTGATGAACGCGCTGGTCGACTCTCCCAAGACGAAGGTGATCGCGCTCTTCCTGGAGAGCATCCGGCACCCGGAGGAGTTCGCCGACATCGCCCGGCGGGCCCTGGCAGCGGGCAAACCGATCGTGGCTCTCAAGATCGGTCGAAGCGTCAAGGCGTCTCGGACCGCTCAGGCCCACACCGGCGCGCTGGTGGGTGACGACAAGACCGTCGACGCCGCGTTCCGCCAGCTCGGGGTGATCCGCGTGAGCTCGTTGGAGGACCTGATGGTGACCGCTGGCATGCTCGCCGAGACCGGCCCTCTCCCCGGCAACCGGATCGGCGTCGTCACCCCCTCGGGCGGCGCCTCCGAGATCATCTCCGACCGTGCCGAGGACGAGGGGCTCGAGCTGCCGGAGTTCGCCGAGGCGACCACGACGGCGCTGCGGGGCGTACTGCCACCGTTCGCGACACCGAACAACCCGCTCGACGTCACCGGCTACGTGCTGCTCGACCGCCAGCTCATGGCGAAGTCGCTCGGCGTGGTTGCTGCCGATCCCGGTGTCGACGTCATCATGCTGCTTCAGGACATGCCCCGGGCGACACCGGACTTCGACCTGGCGGTGGAGACCTACCGCCACACCGGCGGGGTGATCCGCTCCTCGCCGAAGCCGGTGGTGATCGTGGGCAACGTCCTGGTCGACGTGAGCGAGACCGGGCGGGCCCTGCGGGAGGCGGCGAACTATCCGCAGATCGCGGGCGGGATCGAGCACGGGATGACCGCGCTGGGCCACGCGGTGCGCTGGTCGGAGACCTACCGCCGCCATCAGGCGGGCACGGACAGGCCGGTCTCGGTCGAGGTGAAGGTGCCGGACGGGCTGCCGGCCCGGGTCGGGACCTGGACCGAGCGTCATGCCGCCGGGTTCCTGGCCGCGAACGGCATCCCGATGGTGCCGTCCCGGGTCGCCACCTCCCCCGACGAGGCCGCTCGTCTCGCCGAGGAGGTCGGCTTCCCCGTGGTGCTCAAGGCGGCGGCCGACGACCTGGAGCACAAGAGCGACCTCGGCGGCGTGGAGCTCGGTCTGCCGGATGCGGAGTCGGTCCGTGCCGCGGCAGAGCGGATCGCCGACTCCCTGGCGAAGGCCGGCCACGACGGCACCACGACGATCGTCCAGCCGATGCGCTCGGGTGGCACCGAGCTGCTCGTCGGCGTCGTCCGAGATCCGTCCTGGGGCCTCACGCTGGCGGTGGCCATGGGCGGCATCTGGGTCGAGATCCTCGGTGACTCCCAGCTCCGGCTGCTGCCGATCTCGGAGGCCGACGCCCGGCAGGCGCTCGAGTCGCTGCGCAGCGCCGCCGTCCTCCGGGGCGCACGCGGGCAGGCTCCGGTCGACCTGGAGGCGCTGGCCGGTGTGGTGGCGAGGCTCGGCGCGATCGCGGTCGCTCTCGGCGACGACCTCGAGTCGCTCGAGGTCAACCCACTGCTGGTCTCCGGCGAGCGGATCGAGGCGCTGGACGCGCTCATCACCTGGCGCGCCTGACCGCGTCACCGCGGCCCGAGAGGCGAACAGTCCTTCGGGCCGCGGTGTCCGTCCGGCGACGGGCAGCCGGAGTCCGCTAGGTTTTCCCTCACCTGTTGGCCGATGAGGAGCTCCGATGCCCACACCCCCGATGCGTACGGCCAGGATGCTGGCGCTCACGTTCATGTCCATGCTGGTGGTTCTGGGGGTCGTCGTCGCCCTCAGCGTGCCCGAGGCCGACCTGACGCTGCCGTCTGCGTACGTCATCGGCGGGCAGGTCGCGGCCGGGGTCGTGATCTTCGTGCTCTGCTCGACGATCGGGTTCCAGGTCGTGCCCATCACACCGGGCACGCCGCCCGAGCAGGCGACGCGCGAGGGCCTGCAGAGGCAGCAGACCTCGATGTTCCTCCGGCTCGTGCTCAGCGAGGTCGTCGCGATCGCCTCGCTCGCGCTGGCCTTCGTCCTCACCGATGGCCAGCTGATGACCTACGTCATCGGCGCGGTCGTCTCGCTGGCGCTGATGGCCTTCTTCGCCTACCCCTCGGCCCGCAACATCCGCCGGGTGGAGGCCAGCCTCGACAGCGCGGGTGCGCCGTCGAGGCTGGCAGAGGAGTTCGGCGTCGGTGACGGGCCGACGAGCACCTACAACGTGCTCTAGTCCCAACTAGATCGCGAGGTCGATCCCCTCGGCGGCGAGCGCCTCACGGTAGGCCTCGACGTTGCGCATCTTCACGTTCTCGTAGCCCCGCACCATGTCCGGGAGCTCCGCCAGGCGGACGGCCCGGACGTAGTTCTCGTCGGTCAGGTCCGCGGCGAGGTCGGTGACCAGCGCCGAGTAGTGCGCGAGCAGGGCGCGCTCGGTGCGGCGTACGTGGGCCTGACCGAACGGGTCGAGGATCGTGCCGCGGAGGAACTTCATGGTCGCCAGGAGGCGGAGCATGAAGTGCGAGCGCGGACCGAAGGTCATCTTGCGGCCCTTCAGGAGCGCCCCGAAGACCGGCGGGGAGAGCTTGAAGCTGATCTTGCCCTGGACCTCGGCACGGACACCGTCCAAGGCGGCCGGCGCGGTGAGCAGCCGGGCGACCTCGTACTCGTCCTTGTAGGCGGTGAGCTTGAACAGGTAGCGGGCGACCGCCTCGGAGAAGCGGGTCTCGGCGGACACCGCACGCTCGGCGTTCCAGACCAGGTCGACGAGCTCGATGTAGCGGCGAGCGGTCTCCTGGTTCTGGAAGGCGACGAGCTTCGGGGCACGGAACTCGACGAGCCGGCGCACCTCGCCGTCGAGCTTCGCGTCGTCCAGAGCCGGCACGACGATCTCCTCGACCGGCGCGGTGGCCGTGCCGGTGACCTTGGCGAACTCGTCGGGCGCAGCCACGGAGGCACGGCCCCAGCGGAAGGCGGCCACGTTGGCGCTGACCGCGACACCGTTGATGCCGATGGCCTCCTCGATCGCCTCGGCGGGGATCGGGAGCGCACCGGCCTGGTAGGCGGCGCCGACCAGCAGGAAGTTGGCCGCGGCGGTGTTGCCGAAGAGCGTCTCAGCGGCGGTGAGCGCGTCGAAGGCGCGCAGCGAGGAGGTCGCGCCGTTCACGCGGGTGAGCAGCTCGTCGTCGGCCGGGTAGGCGATGTCCTTGTCGTAGACCATCGGCCCGGTCGGCGTCTTGCTGGTCGACACGACCGCTCGGGTGCGCTCCGGGTCGCCGTAGGCGAGGTTCTTGCCCTCGGCCAGGGTGAGGAGGTCGAAGCCGAGCAGCGCGTCCGCCGAACCCGGGGTGACCCGGTTGGACGGGTCGATCGCGCCCGGACCGAACCGCAGGTGAGCGGTCACCGGGCCGGCCTTCTGGCTCATCCCGACCTGGTCGAGTGACTCCACGCCGAAGCCGGCCCGCAGCGCCGCGGTGGCGAGCACCTGGTTGACGGTGACGATGCCGGTGCCGCCGATGCCGGCCATGAAGACGCCGTAGGTCCGCTCCAGGTCGGCGTAGCCCGGGTCCGCCACCTCGGGCGGGGTCGGCGTCGACTTCTTGGCCTTCTTGACCGTCGGGTCGGTCTCGACCGCCATGAACGAGGGGCACTCCCCCTCGACACAGGTGTAGTCGGTGTTGCACGAGGTCTGGTCGATGCGGGTCTTGCGGCCCAGCTCGGTCTCGACCGGCTGCACGGAGAGGCAGTTGGACTTCACGCCGCAGTCGCCGCAGCCCTCGCATACGGCCTCGTTGATCACGATCTTGGTGTTGCGGGCCTCGATGGTGCCGCGCTTGCGCTGGCGGCGCGCGTCGGCGGCGCAGTGCTGGTCGTAGATCAGCACGGTCACGCCGTCGATCTCGCGCAGCTCCCGCTGGGCGTCGTCGAGGCGGTCGCGGTGCCACAGGCGTACGCCCGCGGGGAAGCTGCTGCGGCGGTAGCGCTTCGGCTCGTCGGCGACCACGATGATCGCCTTGACCCCCTCGTTCATCAGCTTGTGCGTCAGCTGCGCCATCGTGACCTCACCCTGCCGCTTCTGGGCACCGGTCATCGCGACGACGTCGTTGTGGAGCAGCTTGTAGGTGATGTTGACGCCCGCCGCGACGCACGCCTGGATGGCCAGCTGCGCGGAGTGGAAGAAGGTGCCGTCGCCGACGTTCTGGAAGGTGTGGCCGGCGTGGCTGTAGGGCGCCTGCCCGATCCACTGCGAGCCCTCGCCGCCCATCTGGGTGATGCCGACGACCGCACTGTCCTCACGCTGCGAGGCGGTCACCAGGGTGTGGCAGCCGATGCCGCCGCCACCGATCGAGCCCTCGGGCAGCGCGGTGGAGCGGTTGTGCGGGCAGCCCGAGCAGAAGTACGGGGTGCGCGAGGTCGAGAGCAGCGGCAGGTCGATCCGGGCCGGCCCGGCGGACTTCAGCTCGGCGCGGCCCTTCAGCGCACGACGCAGCGGCGCGAGCAGGCGGCCGGCGGTCAGCTCCCCGTCCAGCGGCACCAACGGGACCCCGGCGCGGTCCTTCTTGCCGACGATGACGGGCGCGGACGGCTCGCCGTAGAGGATCTCGCGGATGCCCTGCTCGATGAAGGAGGTCTTGTCCTCGACGACGATGATCTCCTCGAGCCCGTCGGCGAACGTCGACACGATGGTCGGCTCGACCGGCCACATCATGCCCAGGCGCAGCACCCGGATGCCGGCGGCCATCAGGGCGTCGTGGTCGAGGCCGAGGTCCAGCAGGCCCTGTCGCATCGAGTCGTAGCACGAGCCGGAGGCGACGATGCCGACCTTGGCGTTCGGCGCCTTGACCTCGATCCGGTTGAGCCGGTTCTCGGCGGCGTACGCCTTCACGACGTTCATCCGGGGGCCGTAGAGCTTCGCCTCGGCGCCGACGATCCGGTCGGGGAAGAGCTCGATCTTGGTCGGCTCGTAGGTGTAGGGGACGCCCTGCCACTCGGTCTTCGGCATGACCGGGTCGATGACGCCGATCTCCGGGTTGACCACCCAGGCACCGTCGGCGACGTCGGCGACGATCTTGAGCGCGACCACACAGCCGGAGGCGCGGGAGAGGGCGATGCCCTCCATCCCGTACTCGACGATCTCGGAGGCATTGCGCGGGAAGAGCACCGGGATGCCGAGCGAGGCCAGGGTGCGCTCGCTGACCGCAGGCACGGTGGAGGACTTCGCGGCCGGGTCGTCGCCGACCAGCATCAGCATGCCGCCGGCGGGGTGGGCGCCGTACATGTTGGCGTGACGCATCGCGTCCAGCGCGCGGTCGACACCGGGACCCTTGCCGTACCAGACGCCGGTCACGCCGTCGTAGCGCTCGGTGTCGAGCGTGACCGCCGACTGCGAGCCCCACACGGCGGTGGCGGCGAGTTCCTCGTTGAGACCGGGCACGACGGTGATGTCGGCGTCGGCCATCTCCTTCGGCAGGCCCAGCAGAAGCTGGTCGAGGCCGCCGAGCGGACTGCCCGGATAGCCGGAGATGAAGGTGCCGGTCCGCATGCCGCGGCGTTGGTCCAGGGCGCGCTGCTCGACGAGCATCCGCGCGATCGCCTGGATTCCGGTCAGCAGCACGGGGCCGGCTCCGACACGGTATCGGTCGGCCAGGTCGTACGCCTCGAACGAGGTCCCGGGCTCGAACACTGCGGTCATAAGGGTGACTCCTCAATCTGCCGGGCGGCACTGGTGGTCCGTCTGGAGTGTTTGCGGGACCGCCGGGTGAGGCAGTCCCGAGTGACCACCCGCATGGTGTGCAGGTGGCCTGAGTCACATCATCGGGGATGGAGTCGGCGTGATGCCAATCACGAGACGACTCCCCCGACTCACCAGGCGACGCTGAGGTACTGCGTCTCCAGGTACTCCTCCAGCCCGGCCCGCGCGCCCTCGCGCCCGATGCCGCTCTGCTTCACCCCGCCGAACGGCGCCGAGGGGTCGGAGACCAGGCCGCGGTTGACGCCGACCATCCCGGCGTCGATCCGCTCGGCGACGTGCAGTGCCTCGCCCATCTCGCCGTAGACGTACGCCGCCAGGCCGAACTCGGTGTCGTTGACCGTGGCCAGCAGCTCCTCGGTGTCGTCCCAGACCACGATCGGGGCCACCGGCCCGAAGATCTCCTCGTGCAGCAGCGGCGAGTCCGCCGGTACGCCGGTCAGGACCGTGGGTGCGTAGAAGTAGCCCTCCGAGGCGGGGACCTCGGCGCGGTGGGCGATCACGGCCCCCGCGGCCACGGCGTCGTCGACGAGGCCGGTGACGGTGGCGTACGCCTTCTCGGAGATGAGCGGGCCGATGTCGCTGCCCTGCTCGGCGGGGCCGACCCGGAGCTTCTCGACGGCCGCGCCGAGCCGGGCGGTGAACTCCTCGGCGACGTCGGCGTGCACGTAGAACCTGTTGGCGGCGGTGCAGGCCTGTCCCCCGTTGCGGAACTTGGCGACCATCGCGCCCTCGACTGCTGCTGCCACGTCGGCGCTCGAGGTCACCACGAACGGCGCGTTGCCGCCGAGCTCCATCGAGGTGTTGACGACCCGGTCTGCGGCCTGACGCAGCAGGATGCGGCCGACGCCGGTGGAGCCGGTGAAGGAGATCTTGCGGACCCGCTGGTCGGTGAGCCAGGTGCTGACGATCCCGGCAGCGTCGCGACCGGGGACCACGTTGACGACGCCGTCGGGAACGCCGGCCTCGGCGATCAGCCGGGCGACCGCGAGCGCCGTCAGCGGCGTCTCGGCGGCGGGCTTGAGCACGACCGTGCAGCCCGCCGCGAGCGCCGGGGCGATCTTGCGGGTGGCCATCGCGGCCGGGAAGTTCCAGGGCGTCACGAGAGCGGCCACGCCCACGGGCTTGTGGGTGACGATGGTGCGGGTGCCACCGGCCGGCGAGGCACCGAAGTCGCCGTGCGGGCGCACGGCCTCCTCGGCGTACCAGCGGAAGAACTCGGCGGCGTAGGCGACCTCGCCGCGCGCGTCGGTGAGGGACTTGCCGTTCTCGAGCGCGATCAGGGCGGCGAGGTCGTCGACGTCGCGCAGCATCAGCTCGCGCACCCGGACGAGCAGGTCGCTGCGGGGCCGCGGCGGCAGCGCCGACCACGCGGGCAGTGCCGCAGCGGCCGCGTCGACGGCTGCGGTCGCGTCCTCGGTGCTGCCGTCGGCGACGTCGGCGACGTGCTCGCGGGTGGCGGGGTTCTCCACCGTGAAGACGCCGGCGGCTCCCGGTCGCCACTGGCCGCCGACGAGGACGCCGCTGCCGGGCTCGAGGGCGTCGAGGTAGCTGGGCTGGGTGTTCATGGGCCCGGCGGTCGTGGTCACTTGGACTCCTCCAGTGCGGTCGTGAGTACGTCGAGGGCGTCGTCGAGCAGCTCGTCGGAGATGCTCAGCGGCGGCAGGAAGCGGATGACGTTGCCCCAGGTGCCACAGGTCAGGGCGATGACGCCCTGGCTGTGGGCGTAGGCGGCGACGGCCTTGGCGGTCGCGCCGTCGGGGTCGCCCGTGGCGGGGTCGACGAACTCGGCGGCGATCATCGCGCCCCGGCCGCGTACGTCGCCGATGCGCGGGTCTCCGGCCTGCAGGTCGCGGAGCCGGCCGAGCAGGCGCTCCTCGATCTGGCGGGCCCGGCTGAGCAGGTCCTCGGCCTCGATGGTCTCGATCACGGCCAGCGCGGCGGCGCAGGCGAGCGGGTTGCCGCCGTAGGTGCCGCCCAGGCCGCTGGGGTGGACGGCGTCCATGACCTCGGCGCGCCCAGTCACCGCGGAGAGTGGCAGACCACCGGCGATGCCCTTCGCGCTGACCACCATGTCCGGGACGACGTCGTCGTGCTCCACGGCGAACCAGGTGCCGGTGCGGCCGAAGCCGGACTGCACCTCGTCGGCCACGAAGAGCACGTCGTTGGCCCGGCACCACTCCGCCAGCGCGGCGAGGAACCCGGGTGCCGGGACGATGAAGCCGCCCTCACCCTGGACCGGCTCGATGACGACGGCCGCGAGGTTCTCGGCGCCGACCTGGGTCTCGATCTGCGACGTCGCCCGGGCGGCCGCCAGCTTGCCGTCGATCTCGACAGCGTCCCGGAACGGGTAGGACATCGGCGCCCGGTAGACCTCTCCGGCAAACGGTCCGAAGCCGTGCTTGTAGGGCATGTTCTTCGCCGTCATCGCCATCGTGAGGTTGGTGCGGCCGTGGTAGGCGTGGTCGAAGACCACGACCGCGTCCTTGCCGGTGAACGAGCGGGCGATCTTGACCGCGTTCTCGACGGCCTCGGAGCCGGAGTTGAACAGCGCGGTGCGCTTCTCGTGGTCGCCGGGGGTGAGCCGGGCGAGCTGCTCGGCGACGGCCACGTAGCCCTCGTAGGGCGTGACCATGAAGCAGGTGTGGGTGAAGGCCGCCACCTGCTCGGTGACCGCGTCGACGACGCGGGCGGCGCTGGAGCCGACCGTGGTCACCGCGATGCCGGAGCCCAGGTCGATGAAGCGGTTGCCGTCGACGTCCTCGACGATCCCGCCCGCGGCGCGGGCGGCGAAGACGGGCATCGTCGTGCCCACGCCCTGGCTCACGGCCGCGGCCTTGCGGCGGATGAGCTCCTGGGAGCGGGGGCCGGGGAGCGGCGTACGCAGGAGGCGGGACTGTTCGAGGGTCGAGAGCTCGGTCATGGGATCAGCATGGGCCTCGGCGACACATGTCGTCCAAGACCTTTTGGCTACTAAGATCATGCCTCATGAGCATGGATCTGCGGCTGCTGCGCTACTTCGTCGCCACCGCCGACGCGGGCTCCGCGACCCGCGCCGCGGAGCTGCTGCACGTGACCCAGCCGGTGCTGTCGCGGCAGCTGCGACAGCTCGAGGCGAACCTGGGCGTGCCGCTGTTCGCCCGGGAGGGGCGGCGCCTGCGGCTCACCCGGACGGCGATGGACCTCCTCCCCCGCGCCCGCGACCTGCTCGCGCACGCCGACGACCTCGAGCGCGCCGTCGGCCTGCTCGCCTCCGGCCGGCTCGACGAGCTGCACCTCGCCGTGCCGTCCACGACGCTCACCGACGTGCTCGCGCCGTTCCTGGCGACGCTCGGGCCGGACGACCCGGTCGCGATGGTCCGCGAGCTCGATCCGCGCGGCGCGGTCGCCGCGGTCCGCGCCGGCGCCGACCTGGCGATCGTCACCCGGCCCCCGGGCCGTTCGCTGACCTCGCGCGCCCTCGCCGTGCTGCCGGTGTGGGCCTATGTCCGCCCCGACGACCCGTGGGCGGGGCGGGGGTCCGTGGACGTACGCGACCTGGTCACCCGGCCGCTCGTCCTGCTCACCGAGGACCTGCGGCCCCGGCCGCTCCTGGACGCAGCGGTCGAGGACGCCGCCGTGGGCTACGGCGACGTCCTCGAGGTGTCCAACGCCCAGGTCGCCCAGGCGCTCGCGGCCTCGGGCCGCGGCGTCGCGATCGTCTCCGACGACCCGCGCTTCGGTCTGGTGCCGCTGCACATCGAGGCGCCGGCCGGTCGGGTGCGGATCAGGCTGTACGCGGCATGGGACCCGCACCACCACGCCGCCGGCGCCCTCTCAGCGCTGGCCGACCGGCTCTCGGCGTTCTGTGTCGAGCGCTACGGCGCGGAGGTCGCCGCCCGCTGACCTCGTGGCGCCCAGCGGCCTCAGCCCGCCGTCGAGGATGGTCCGGGCGATCTCCTCGCCCACCCGGACGGCGCCGTCGACGTGCTGGAAGCCGTGACCGGCGACGTCGCTGCTGCCGAACTCGATCGGGCCGAGCGGCTCGCGCAGCACCGCGCCCCACCTGGTCAGCCCGCCGAGGTCGAAGCTGGTCCCGTACGCCCCGCCGGTGAGCTCCTGGTGGTGCCAGTCGCTCTCGACGTAGGTGAGCGGCTCGAGCGCCGCGTCCCCGAAGTACGTCGCCAGCGACGCGAGCACCTGCCGGCGCCGCTCCTCGTCGGGGAGCCGGCCGGCGGCGTCCGCGCGCTTGTCGGAGACGAAGCCGACCAGCGTCCCGCGCTGCTCGCCCTCGGGGGTGTTGTCGTAGACCTCGTGGACCAGCTGCCAGGGAGCGAAGCCGGTGCCGCTGAGGCCGTCGGCGCGCCAGAACGGCGTCTCGTACTGCGCCTGCACCTTGATGACCAGCCCGAACGACTGGTGCTCGCGGGCCATCCGGTGCTCGGCCGGAAGCTCGGGGCTGAACCGGATCCGCTTGACCAGGGTCGGCGGCACGGCGAGGACCAGGCGGCGCGCGGCGTGGATCTCGGCGCCGATGTGGACCACGGCACCGTCCTCGTCCCACTCGACCAGGGTCACGTCCTGGCCGAGCCGGACCCGGTCCCCCAGCCGTTCGGCCAGCGTCAGCGGCACCCGCTGCAGACCGCCGACGACCCGGCGGTCGAGGATCACGTCGGCGTCGACGAGGTTGCTGAACGACCCCGCGCTGGCGGCCATCTGCACGGCCTGGAGCACGGAGAAGGAGTGGGCGGGCTTGGTCAGCATCGCCGGCCCGATGTAGAGCGCGACGTTGTCGACGGCCACCGGGTCCTCGCACCGCTCCTCGAGCCAGGCCCGGAACGAGACGCTGTCGAGGTGGGCGGCGTCCTCGAGGTCCCACGGCCGGGCCGGGTCCATGCCCGCGGCCAGCGCATCGAGCGCCTTGGTCAGCTGCGCGATCGCCGCCAGGGTGGACTCCTCGACCGGCAGCTCGTCACCGAAGCGATGCGTGACTCCCGCCTTGTCGACGTAGAGCGACTCACCGTCGCGGAACCGCGGGTAGGTCGGCAGCCTGAGCTCGTCGAGGATCCCGAGCAGGGCGTCCTGGTCCGGCGAGACCCACTGGCCGCCGACCTCGAAGTCGGCCTCCACCCCGGGTGTGCCGTGCGCCTCGGTGCGCAGCCGGCCGCCGACTCGGTCGCGCGCCTCGAGGACGAGCACGTCCTTGCCGGCCTGGGCGAGTCGCCAGGCCGCAGTCAGGCCGGTCACCCCGGCGCCGACCACGATCACGTCGTGGGTGGTCATGTCAGTTCTCCTGTTTGTCAGTGTCGGTGGGGCGCTGGTCCGGACGCTGGGCCAGCAGCGGAAGGCTCGGGTCCCAGCGGGTCCCGTCGGCCTGGTCGCGCCTGCGGCGGGCGATGCCCGAGAGCGCCTCGAGAACGACCCGGTTGGCGAGGAACGAGGTGATGTCGGCGTGGTCGTAGGGCGGGGAGACCTCGACGACGTCGATCCCGACCACCGGCAGCTCGTAGGCGATCCGACGGACCGCATCGAGCAGCTGGCGGGAGGTCAGGCCGCCGGGCTCCGGAGTGCCGGTGCCGGGCGCGTGCCCGGGGTCGCAGACGTCGATGTCGACCGAGAGGAAGACGCCGTCGCACTCGTCGGTCGCGATCGTGAAGGCCTCGCTGAGGCACTCCTCCAGCCCGCGGTGCACGATCTCGGTCATCTCGTAGGACCGCATGCCCTGCTCGGCCATCCAGTCGAGCGTCTCGGGCTCGGGCCAGTAGCCGCGCAGCCCCATCTGCAGGAACCGGTCGCCGCGCAGCGCACCCGACTCGATGAGCCGGCGCATCGGCTGGCCGTGCCCGATGAGCGAGCCGAACTCGATGTCGCCGGTGTCGGCGTGGGCGTCGAAGTGGATCATCGACACGCGTCCCTGGCCGAGATGCTGGGCGACACCGGCGGCGTCGGGCCAGGCGATCGTGTGATCGCCGCCCAGCACCAGCGGGATGGCACCGTTGCTCGTCACGGCGTGGACCGCATCCTGGAGGTCGCGCACCGAGCGCTCCGCGTCGCCGGAGTACATCTCGACGTCGCCCGCGTCGAGCACCTTCAGGTCCCGCAGCGCGTCGACGCGCATCGCGAGCGAGGGCCGCGACCCGTCGTGGGGCAGATAGCAGGTCTGCCGGATGAACTGCGGGCCGAACCGGGTGCCCGACCGGTGCGAGGTACCTCCGTCGAAGGGGGCGCCGAGGATGACCACATCGGCACCCTCGTACGTCGCGGGGTCGGCCCAGTCACACCGGTCGACACCCAGGAAGGTGATGTCGGGGCCGAACTGGGTTCCGTAGCGAGCCATGTCGTTCTTCTCTCTTGTTCGATTCTCGTGGTGGACAGTTGCGCCCGTTCAGGGCTCAATCCTCGGTCGGTTCGACGACGAGGAACCGCTCGCCGGCCCGGCGGGCGAGGAAGAGGTGGTAGTAGGTGAGGGCGGCGACCACGACACCGGCCGTGATCAGGATGTCCAGACGTGCGGAGCCGGCCAGCGCGTAGCCGATCGCGCCGATGACGATCAGCGGCGGCAGCGGCCACAGCGGCATCCGCCAGCCCAAAGCGGCGGGCCCCTGACGGCGGGCGCGGAGCGCGGCGATCGCGACGACGACGTACATCGTGGAGATGACCACCGAGGTCACCCCCAGCAGCGCCTCGATCTCGACGGCGCCGGCGAGGATGGCACCGGGGATGCCGATCACGAGGGTGGCCAGCCACGGGGTGGCGTAGCGGGGGTGCAGCTTGGTGAGGACGCCGTTGACCGGGGTCGGCCAGGAGCGGTCGCGTGCGGAGGCGTAGACGACCCGGGCGTTCTGCAGCACCATCACGATGACGGCGTTGAGGATCGCGATGGCGATGGCGACGTTCACGGCGACGGCGACTCGATCGCCACCCCACGCGGCCACCCACTGGGAGAAGTTGCCGGAGGCGAGGTCGCTGAGGTCGTCGACCGCTAGGACCGTGGTCACGGTCGGGACGAGGATGACGAGGCCGCCCAGGCCGAGGGTCCAGAAGATCACGCGGGCGACGTTGCGACGCGGGTCGACGATCTCCTCGGACAGGTAGACGGTGGTGCCGAACCCGCTGACCAGGAAGGTGCTCACGGCGAGGCCGGAGATGAGGATCGCCAGCGTGAACGGCTCCAGGCCGGTCTCACCGATGACGTGCGGGGAGACCAGCTCGCCGGGGCCGCGCTGGATGTGGCCGAGCCCGAGGACGGTGACGACCACGGCGGCGATCATCTCGAGCGCGAGGAAGGTGCCGGTGACGACCGCGTTGGCCTTGATGTTGAGGATCGCCGTGGCCGTCGAGAGGAGCATCACGATCGCTCCGGTAGCGGCCCTCGGCAGCTCCACGAGGTCGGCCAGGTAGTCGGCGGTGCCGAGGGCGAAGATCGGCGGGATGAGCCAGAGCAGCACCCCGGCCAGGGAGAAGGTCAGCCAACCCATCGACTTGCCGAGGGTCTGGGTGACCATCGCGTACTCCCCGCCCGAGCTGGCGGTGCGGGTGCCCAGCTCGGCGTAGCAGGCGGCGATCGCGACCGAGACCGCGAAGCCGGCCACGACCGCCAGCACCGCACCGCTCCCCTGCATCGCGAACAGCTCCGGGACGATGATGAACAGGCTCGATGCGGGCGTGATGCACGACAGCACCAGCAGGATCGCCGCGCCAGGCCCGAGCACTCGCGCGAGCTTGCGCCGATCAGGCGCCGGCGTCACCTCGTCCGGCGTCACCTGCATGGATTCGATCATCGCGGTCTCCTTGGGAATGAGGGTACAGCGAGTTTTGAACGCCGTACAAAACTTTGAACGGTGTTCAAAGTGACCCAGATCACCGCTAGAGTCAAGAGGGCCGACCAAAGATCTTGCGAAGCGAGCACGAGGGGACACTGGTGAAGTGACACGCACACGCTCCAACCGACGCCTGGAACGACCGCGGGAGCAGGTGCTCGCGGCCACCCTGGAGATGGTGGCGGAGGAGGGGCTCGCCAAGGTCACGATGGCGTCCCTCGCCGCTCGGCTCGGCACCAGCGGCGGCCACCTCCTCTACTACTTCGGCACCCGCAACGGCCTGCTCCTCGAGACCCTGCGATGGAGCGAGAGCGAGTACGCCGCGCAGCGGGCACCCATCCTGGAGAAGGTCGAGCAGGACGGAGCCGGAGGCGTCGACGCGCTGCTCTCCTTCACCGACGTCTACCTCGCCCTCGACGAGCGTGACCCCCGCTGGCTCCTGTGGCTCGAGCTGTGGGCCCGCGCGCCGTACGACGCCGAGCTCGCCGCCGCGCAGCGCGCGATGGACGACGATTGGCACGCCGACCTGGTCCGGCTCTTCGCTGCAGCTCTCCCCCAGGTGCCTGGCCGAGAGGCCCTCTCCGAGCGCCTGCGGGCGATGTGGGACGGCTTCAGCATCGGCATCGTCACCGGCGGCGGCACCGCCCTGCGCGACCACGCCCTCGAGCACACCCGCGCCGCCGTCACCGGACACGAGGGATAGCGGAGCACGCGGCCCGCGAGAGGCTCAGTCCTCCAGGACGTACCGCAGATATCTCGCCGGGTCCGCCAGGAACCGTCGGGTCAGGGTGACCGGTTCGGCGTCGTCGTAGGCGACCTGCTCGATGCGTCCCTCGTCGTCGAACTGCAAAATCCTCGCGCCGGGCACCGAGAGCAGGACCGGAGAGTGGGTGGCGATGATGAACTGGGATCGCTCGTCGGCGAGCTCGACGATGCGCGCGACCAGAGCCAGACAGCCCTTCACCGAGAGTGCGGCCTCGGGCTCGTCGAGGATGTAGAGGCCGCCGGGCTTGAACCGGTGCATCACCAGATCGAGGAACGACTCCCCGTGGGAGCGCTCGTGCAGGGAGACCCCGCCGTAGGCATCCGCCGTGGCCAAGCCGAGGCGCTCGATCTCGGTGGCGACGTTGTAGAACGACTCCGCCCGCAGGAAGTAGCCGTTGCGCGGCCGCTTCAGTCCACGCTGGATCACGATGTAGTCCCCAAGAGACGACTCGGTCGCACGGGTGGCGAACCGGAACGAGATGGAACCGCCCTCGGCGTTGAACCCGGACGCGACCGCGATCGCCTCGATGATCGTGGACTTCCCGGTCCCGTTGTCGCCGACGAGGAACGTCACCCGTTCGTCGAAGTCGATCCCTTCTCCGCGGGCCAGCTCGCGGACCGCGGGCAGGGTGAAGGGGTACCGACCGGTGTCATGGCTTGGGTCGAGGGTGACCCGAGCGATGTACCGATCGTCGAACCGCATGCCTCAGCACGCCTTCGGGTCGATGGGCGGCCTCTTCGCGCCGGTCGGGTCGAGACGCTCGAGCATGATCCCGGCGATCTCGGCCAGCTGGCTCACCTGGTCGGGGCTCAGCGAGTCGAAGACGTACTCGCGCACGGCGTCCACGTGACCTGGCGCCGAGGCGACCATCTTCTCGTGGCCGCTCTCGGTGAGACGTACGTTGGTCGCCCGACGGTCACCAGGACAGGTGAGCCGCTCGATGAGGCCACGGTCCGCCAAGCGCTTGACCACGTTGGAGAGCCTCGGCAGCGTCGCGTTGGTGAAGCCCGCCAGCTCCGTCATCCGCAGGGTCCGGTCCGGCGCATCGGAGAGCATGGCCAGGACGCCGTAGTCGAAGTGGGTCAGACCGGCGTCGCGGCGCAGCTGGGAGTCGAGCGCACCCGGGAGCAGCTCGAGGACGCCGATCAGGCGGAGCCACGCCGCCCGCTCCTCCGGCGACAGCCAGTTGCCCTCCACGCCACGGAGTGTGCCGCAGAAAGTTGCCCCGAACAACAAAAGGGACACCGGAGGTCAGGAATCGACGTCTCGCGGTGGCTGCTGGGGCTGGCTCAGCTGGACCGAGAGGACGGGGGCCAGCGGCATCCGGGCGAGCAGCAGCGCCTGGTAGGCGTGGTAGACGTCCGGTTTGCCGTGCCAGATCACGTGCGAGGGGCGGTTGTGCTCGTCCAGCTCGTGATGCCAGCTGCCGTGCTCGCGGTCGATGAGGTGGGTCTCGATGTACGCCTCGAAGCGCTGTCGCCACTCGTCGTAGGTCGTCTCGCCGGTGCGGGTGTGCAAGGCACCGGCGGCGGCGAGGGCCTCCGCGGCCACCCAGTGCAGCCGCAGCCGGGTGACCGGCGTGCCGTCCCACGAGGTCGTGTAGACGAAGCCGGTCTCACCGTCCGCGGACCAGCCGACCTCGACGGCACGGGCGAACAGCGCCCGGGCGTCCTCGACCAGCCACGACGGAGCGTCCGGCAGGGTCGCGTCCAGGTGCAGCAGCAGCCGCGACCACTCCAGCAGGTGCCCGGGGGTGCAGCCGTAGGGCCGGAACGGATCGCCGGGCCGGTCGGCGTTGTAGTCGAGCAGCGGCGACCAGGAGAGGTCGAAGTGCTCGGGCAGGTCATAGCCGTGCGCGCGGGCGACCCCGTGGATCAGGTGCTCGGCGATGGCCAGCGCCCGCTGGTGCCAGGCGCCGTCGCCGGTGACGTCACCCGCGGCCAGGAACGCCTCCACCGTGTGCATGCTGGAGTTGGCTCCGCGGTAGGCCTCCCCCGAACCGAGATCGCGCTCGAGACTGTCGACCACGCGGCCGGAGTCGTCGAGGAAGTGCTGCTGCATCACGCCCAGCGCCTCGTCGAGCAGCGCGTCCGCCCCGGGCACACCGGCCGCGACCCCGCTGCTCGACGCCAGGATCACGAAGGCGTGCGCGTAAGCCTCCTTGAGGGTGCCGATCGGCTCGCCGTCGGTCGCGACCGAGGCGTACCAACCGCCGAGCTCGTCGTCACGCAGCGCGCCCGACAGCGCCCGGATGCCGTGGGCGGCGAGCTCGCCGGCCTCGGAGCCCGGCAGGTCCCCGCGCAGGTGCGCGAGCGCGAAGACGTGGGTCATCCGGGCGGTGATCCAGGTGTGCACTGGCTCGGCCGCGTCCGGGCTACCGGACTCGTCCAGCCACCAGAAGCCGGCGGGCGAGGCCGCCGACGGCCGGGCGAACCCGACCAGCCGGCGGCACTCGATGGCGGGGTCGATCATCGGTCGATCATCCCTTGACCGACCCCGCCATCAGCCCGCCGACGAAGTAGCGGCCGAGCAGGATGTAGATGATCAGCGTCGGGACGGACGCGATCAGCGCGCCCGCCATGCTGGCGGAGTAGTCCTGCAGCTGACCGCTCGCCAGGAAGTTGAGCGCGATCGTGACCGGCCCGTTCTGCGAGGTGGAGAAGAAGAGCGCGAACAGGTAGTCGTTCCACGCCGAGGTGAACTGCCACATCAGCGCCACCACGAACGCCGGCGCCGAGATCGGCAGGATGACCGAGGCGTACGTCCGCAGCATGCCGGCGCCGTCGACCCGAGCCGCCTCGATGAGCTCGACCGGGACCCCGGCGTAGTAGTTGCGGAAGATCAGCGTGGTGATCGGCAGACCGTAGACGACGTGCAGCACGATCAGGCTCGGGACGCCCGAGGGGACGCCGAGGTTGCCCATCAGCTGAACCAGCGGCACCATCACGGCCTGGTAGGGGATGAACATCCCGAACAGGATCAGCGTGAACACCACGTCGGCGCCTGGGAAGCGCCACTTGGAGAGCACGAACCCGTTCATCGAGCCGAGCACCGAGGAGATGATCGTTGCCGGGATGACCATCGCGAACGTACGCCCCAACGCCGGCCCGAGCTGCTCCCAGGCACGTGCCCAGCCGGCGGTCTCCCAGGACTCGGGGAGCTTCCAGGCGTTGGTGGGAGTGGCGTCGCCGATCCCCTTGAAGCTGGTGACGAACAGGACGTACGCCGGGAGCAGGACGACCAGCGCGAAGCCGATCAGCAGGATGTACTTGATCGTGCGGGCGACCCCGCGGGAACGCTGTCCGGGGACCCGGGAGGCGACAGCGGCCGGGATGGCTTCGGTCGTCATCGGCGACGCTCCTGACGGTAGGTGGAGACGAGGTAGGGCACGATCAGGATGGCCACGATCAGGAGCAGGACCGTCCCGATGGCGGCCGACTTCGCGTAGTCACCGCGGGTGAACTCGACCCACATCTGGGTGGCCGGCACCTGGGTCGTGTAGTTGGTCTGGCCGGCGATCGCCATGATCAGGTCGAAGACCTTCAACGACATGTGCCCGATGATGATGATCGCCGAGAGGGCGACCGGGCTCAGCTGCGGGAAGATGACGTGCCGATAGAGCTGCCACTCCGAGGCGCCGTCGATCCGGGCCGCCTCGCGCAGCTCCTCGGGGATCCCGCGGAAGCCGGCCAGGAAGAGCGCCATCACGTAGCCGCTGAGCTGCCAGATGGCGGGGACGGCGATCGCGAGGATGCCCCAACGCTCGTTGGTCCACCACGGGTTCTGCAGGAAGTCGAGGTGGAGGGTCTCGAAGAGCCGGTTCAGCCCGGAGGCACGGTCGCCCTCGGCGTTGTTGAGCAGCCAGCGCCAGACCACACCGGAGGCGACGAACGAGACCGCCATCGGGAACAGGTAGATCGCCCGGAAGAGCGACTCGCCGCGAGCCTTGCGCTCGAGCAGCCATGCCCACAGGAACCCGAGGGACAGGGTGCCGACGAGGAACGTCGCGGTGTAGAGCATCAGGTTGCGCAGCGAGTAGATGAAGTCGTCGTCGGTGAACAGGTCGCGGTAGTTGTCCAGCCCGGCGAAGCCCTGCGACGGCCCGATGTTGTGCCGGTCCTGCAGGGAGGTGTGGATGTTGGATCCGATGAGGCCGTAGACGAAGACGCCGATGACGATGACGGTCGGCAGGATCAGGAGTACGGGCGCGACCCACCCGCGCCCGCCGGGGCGGCGGCCCCTGGGGCGTCTGGGCTGCTGGGACCGTCCGGGTCGCTTGACGGCGCCGGGCACCGTGGAGGACATGTGTCCGTCCTTTCACAAAGGGCGGCCGAGGAGCTGCGACGGATGCTGTCTGCCGCAGCCCCTCGGACCGGGTGGGTCAACAGGCTCGAAGAGCCCTGGTCACTCGGGCTTGTTGTCCTCGGCGGCCTCGACGAGGCCCTCCTGGAGCCCGGCGACGTCGTTGTTGCTGCCGAACTTCGCGACGGCGGCGGTGATGTCGGTCAGCCAGTTGACCGAGGTCGCGGCGCCGTGGGCGAGCGAGGAGACGATCTCGTCCTCGGCCCACGACTTGATCGCGGTCTGCTGGTACTCGTTGAAGTCGGCGGTGTCGGCCGTGGTGCTGGCCGGGATCGAGCCCTTCGCCTTGTTGAAGGCCACCTGACCCTCGTCGCTGGCGATGGTGTCGAGCCAGGCCTCCGTGCCCTCGGGGTTGGGGCCGTCCACCGGCATGGTGAACGAGTCGGCCAGGAAGTCGAAGACGCCCGCGGTGCCCGGGACCGGGGTCGCGGTGTAGTCGGTGCCGAGGGTCTTCTTCTGCTCCTGGAAGGCCGCCTCGGCCCAGTCGCCCATGACGTTGAACGCGGCCTGGCCGTCGATGACCAGCTGGGTCGCGTCCGGCCAGTCGAGTCCCTGACGGTCGGTGTTGGTCAGCGAGAGGAGAGTGCTGTACTTCGCCAGCGCGGCCTCGACCTCGCTGCCGCTCCAGTCGGTGGTGCCGTCCCAGAGACCGTTGTACGCCTCGGCGCCGAGGTCGGCGAGGAGCACGCTCTCGAGCAGGTGGACCTGCGTCCAGTCGGTCGCGATCGAGAGCGGGATGATGCCCTTGGCCTTGATCTTCTTCAGGTCGGCGATCCAGGCGTCGAGCGAGTCGTAGGTCTTGTTGGCATCAATGCCGGCCTTCTCCAGGACGGCCGGGTTGGCCCAGAGCACGTTGGCGCGGTGGATGTTCGAGGGGACGGAGTAGATGCCGCCGTCCTGCTTCAGTCGCTCGAGGAGGCCCTCCGGGAAGCGCTCGTTCCAGCCCTTCTCCTCGTAGAGGTCGGTGAGGTCCTCGATCTGGCCGGCGTTGATGTAGTCGGTCAGCTCAGCACCCGCGTGCGCCTGGAAGGTGGCCGGGGGCTCACCGTTCTGCAGGCGGGACTGGAGCACGTTCTTCGCGTCGCTGCCGGCGCCTCCGGCGACGGCCCCGTTGACGAACTTCAGATCGGGGTTCTGGTCGTCGAACACCTTGACCAGGGCGTCGAGCCCGGCCTTCTCACTACCCTCGGCCCACCAGGTGAAGACCTCCACCTCATTGGTGCTGCCGCTCTCGCTGTCGCTCCCGCAGGCGGAGACCGCCAGCAGGCTCAGGGCGGCCAGGCCGGCGGCCAGGGCCTTACGCGTTGCGTTCATCTTTGATCCTCCGGTTGCGCGGCCGCTACGTCGGTGAGTGATCTGGGTTACTCGCGGCCGCGTGCCGGGACAACGTACGCCTCTCCTTTCTGTCTAGTCAACGCACAACAGAAGACGTTTTCAACCTGATATCTGTCGCAATTCGACATAATCACCTACAGTCTCGGCATGACCACTCCGGAGTCGCGGCCTCGCGTCGCCAATCGTTCCCAGATTCTGGATCTCCTGGGACGGTCGGCGCCGGTCAGCCGCGCCGAGCTCGCCCAGCGCACCGGACTGTCCCGCAGCACGGTGTCGAGCATCGTCCAAGAGCTGCTCGCCTCCGAGCAGATCGTCGAGACCACCGGCGCCGCCCTGCCCCGCGGAGGCGGGCGGCCGCCGTCGCTCCTCACCGTCAACGGCGCTCCCGGCACGCTCGTCGGCGTCGACATCGGCCACCGGCACGTCCGGGTCGCCGTCGCCGATCTGGCGGCGAAGCCCCTGGCCGAGCACGAGATCCGGCTAGACGCCGACAACTCCCCCATCGAGACCATCGACCGGGCCGCAGCGCTCGTGCACGAGTGCCTGGCGGCGGCCGGCATCGACCCCAGGACGGACCGGGTCCTCGGAGTCGGCATGGGGATCCCCGGACCGGTCGACCCGCACAGCGGGGTCGTCGTCTCCCCCATCCTGGCCAACTGGATCGACCTGGCTCCGGGCGAGGAGCTGGCCCGCCGCCTCGGCATGCCCGTGCAGGTCGAGAACGACGCCAACCTCGGCGCGCTCGCCGAGGTCGCGCACGGCGCGGCACGCGACGTCGACGACGTCATCTACGTCAAGGCCTCCAGCGGCATCGGCGCCGGGCTGATCCTGGCGGGCGAGCTCTTCCGGGGCGTCACCGGGATCGCCGGCGAGATCGGCCACGTACGTTTCGAGGACAACGGCCCGATCTGCCGGTGCGGCAACCGCGGCTGTCTGGAGAAGGCGTTCGGCGGGTCCCGGCTCGTCGAGCTGCTGCAGCCCGCCTACGCCGAGACGCTGAGCGTCGAGCGGCTCCTCGAGCTCGCCCAGGAGGGCGACATCCGGGTCAACCGGATCCTCGACGACGCCGGGCGTGCCGTCGGCCGCGTACTGGCCGACCTCTGCAACCACCTCAACCCGGCGCTGATCGTCGTGGGCGACACGATGCGCGACTCGGAGTCCTTCGTCCTCGGGATCAAGGACTCCATCGACCGTTTCACCCAGCCCGACACCGCCGCGGCCCTCGACGTGGTGCCGAGCGAGCTCGGCGAGAACGCCGGCGTCATGGGCGCGCTCGTCATCGCGAACTCCGCCGTTCCGGTTCCGCGGGGAACAATATGAGCAACCGCTCAGTTGAGCGTCACATGACTTCACTCTTCTCACCGTTGAGCCTGGGTTCGACGACCCTGCCCAACCGGGTCCTGATGGCGCCGCTGACCCGCATGCGCGCCAGTCAGCCCGGTGACGTACCCAACGCCTTGATGGCCGACTACTACCGGCAGCGCGCCTCGGCGGGACTGATCGTCTCCGAGGGCACCCAGATCTCGCCGCAGGGCAAGGGCTACATGGACACCCCAGGCATCTACTCGGCCGAGCAGGTCGAGGGGTGGCGGCAGATCACCGACGTCGTGCACGAGGCCGGTGGACGGATCGCGGCGCAGCTGTGGCACGTGGGCCGGGTCTCCCACGAGTCCTTCCACGACGGCGACCTCCCGGTGAGCGCCTCCGCGCTCCCCTATCGCAACCGCACCACCGTACGCGGCGAGGACGGCACCCCGACCCGGGTCAGCTGCCCCACTCCCCGCGCCCTGGAGACCGAGGAGATCGCGGGCGTGGTCGACGACTACCGTCGCGCCACCCGCAACGCCCGTGAGGCCGGCTTCGACATGGTCGAGGTCCACGCCGCCCACGGCTACCTGCTGCACCAGTTCTCCAGCGCGAGCAGCAACGAGCGCACCGACTCCTACGGCGGCTCTCTGGAGAACCGCGCCCGCCTCACCCTCGAGGTGCTGGACGCGGTCATCGCGGAGTGGGACGCCGAGCACGTCGCCATCCGGATCTCCCCGATCGGCTCGTTCAACGGTGTCGAGGACCCCGAAGGCGCCGAGATGGGCCTCTACCTCGCCACCGAGATCGGCAAGCGCGGCATCGCGTTCTTGCACCTCTCCGAGCCCGACTGGGCCGGCGGCCCGGAGCTGAGCGACGACTACCGCAAGCAGCTGCGCACCGCACACCCCGGCCCGATCGTGGCCGCGGGCGCCTACACCTCGGAGAAGGCCGAAAGGCTTCTCGGGGCCGACCTGATCGACGCGGCCGCCTTCGGGCGCACCTTCATCGCCAACCCGGACCTTCCCCGTCGCCTGCAGGAGCAGCTGCCGCTCAACGAGCAGAACCCGGCGACCTTCTACGGCGGCGGCGAGGCCGGCTACACCGACTACCCGGAGTGGACCGCCTGAGCCCTGATTCGCGGCTCACCTGGACGCGCACGGCGGAGGCCCTTCCTCAGGAACGGTCCTCCGCCATGCGGGATCTCGCGACGTCTGCCCTGTCGCTCGCGCCGGTCTACTGCACCGACGGACCACATATGCGTTGATATGCATTCATAATGCAC
Organism: Nocardioides sp.; assembly: GCF_014360585.1. GTDB lineage: Bacteria > Actinomycetota > Actinomycetes > Propionibacteriales > Nocardioidaceae > Nocardioides. The sequence continues at coordinate 15,845 of NZ_JACIXG010000009.1, read as the reverse complement.
GCATAATGAATGCATGGCCTACCTGCAGATCCGCGACATCCCCGATGACGTACGCGACGTCCTGGCCCAGCGCGCGAAGGACCGCGGGCAGTCGCTGAACTCCTACCTGCGTGACGTCGTCCTCCGGGAGGCGTCCTTCGCCAACAACCAGGCCCTGATCGAGCGCGTGGTCGCCGCCCGAGGCGATTCGAAGTTCACCGCCGAGGACGTGCTCGCCGCACGCGACACCGCCCGCGGTGATCGCACCGAGGGCGCTGCGTGATCGTCCCCGACGCTTCCGCAGTCACACTTCTCTTCGCAGATCCGGACGCCGACCCTCGGGTGAACGCGGCGACCAGGATCCTCGCCGACGACCCCGAATGGGTTGTCCCAGAGATCTGGCGCACCGAGGTGCTCAGTGTCTTCCGGGGACTCCTCCTCGGAGGCAAGCTCACCGACCGGGATGCGGAACGGGCGCTGCACTGGCTTCAGGCGATCACGGTGATCACCGCTCCCACCGGCCCATGCCTGCCCCGGATGTGGGAGCTGCGCAGCAACCTGTCGGCCTACGACGCCGGCTACGTCGCCGTCGCCGAGTCGCACGACCTCACCCTCGTCACCGCCGACGTACGCATCGCAAAGGCGGGCGTCGCGCGCTGCCCGGTGAGAACGATCAACTGAAAGGTCGCTGGTGCGGTCGCCGGCTCGCCCAGCTTCTGGGAACCGGCAGCCGGAGACTTACGAGAGACGTGCCTGGAGCACAGCGTGAGTCCCGTCGGTGCGCCAGCCAGGTTCGTGCGCTTCCAGGAGCGCGAGGCGATCGTCCGGGATACCGACAGCCAGGTCGGACTTCAGTGTCCGTAGCGCCACCAGCGGTGCCGGGAAGTGCTCGACGAGGTCGGAAAAGCTCGAGGCGGGCGGCCAGCATCGGTCGCCGACAAGGCGACGATAGTTGAGGTCGCCCTTGACGATCACGAGGCCGGATTCCTTGAATCCACCAGCGAGGTCGTCGGGGATGTCGTGGAAGGTCAGCGGGCTGCACCAGAACGCGTGGGCTTGGATCGCGATCCGCCCGTCGGCGATCGCGGCCGCAAGTCGTGCTGTCATGGCGGCCACCGCGCCGGTGTGGCTGCTGAGGTGGCCGAGGATCGTGAGCAGATCATGGACGGTGGCGTCGGAGACGAAGTAGGGCTGCGGTTTCAGGTGCAGGACCACCCGCGCCGCGCGACGTGTGCTCAAGAGCCGGTCGATGAGCACCAGGTCGGAGACGAGCTCACGGCCGGCGTTGTCTGCGATCAGGTCCACCCTGCCGGCGTCGTGCTCGCTCAGATGGGACCAGACCTGGTTGGCGTCGTCGACGATGAGATCGTCGACCTGCGCGGCGTCGGCCGACTGCGGCTTGGAGAGCCGGAACCCGAGGTCGGATCGATTGCCCCACAACGACGCGAGCAGAGCACTGTGCAGCCCCTCCTCTTCGGGGGCCGTGACGATGCCCGCGATCTGGTCCAGGTCCCGATCCAGCTCGCCCGAGACGAGCTCAGCGTCCTTCTGCGACTTGAACGGGTCGACACCAGCCCACGGACCGTCGCCGAAGTAGCCGGTGGCCTGCAACAGAAGCCGGTAGAAGTACGACTCCGCCCACAGGAACGGAACCTCGAGCCAAGGGCGACCGACGTACGGGGCCACCCAGGCCTCCCATGCGGTCCGGTCCGCGGAAGGCTCGGTGAAGGGCGGCACGACGTCCCGGATCGTCTCAGCAAGCTGGTCGAGACTGCGCTGGACCGCCGGCGGGTACGGGACGCTCAATCGCACCTTCGCGATCAGCTCGGGGTGACGTCGGGTCAACACACCGTTGCCGAAGGAGTCAGGCTCCGTGGAGTCGATCTCCTCAGCGGTCATGTTCTGGCCGGTCTTCATCGTCGAGCCCCTTCCGTCTCGGTCGAAGGTAGCAACCGGCCGCTTGCGGAGCTGTCCGTCGCAGGGAGGTCAAGGCCCAGCGGCCCACATCTGCGATGATTCGGCCGTGAGCATCTCGACCCCGTCACGTACCAACGCCGTTGATCGGTTCTTCCAGATCAGTGCCCGCGGCTCCACGGTCGCACGCGAGGTCCGCGGTGGCGTCGTCACGTTCGTCACGATGGCCTACATCGTCGCGCTGAACCCGCTGATCCTGGGCTTCGCGGAAGACGTCAACGGTGACCTCCTCGGTGGCAGCAGCGGCGACAACATCGCCGCGATCGCGGCCGGGACGGCGCTGGTGGCGGGCGTGATGACCATCTTGATGGGTCTTGTCGCCAATTACCCGATGGCGTTGGCCACCGGGCTCGGGCTCAACGCGTTCGTCGCGTTCTCGATCGCGGGGCAGATGACCTGGGCCGATGCCATGGGTCTGGTGGTGATCGAGGGTCTGGTGATCCTCGTGCTGGTCCTGACCGGATTCCGGGAGGCCGTCTTCCACGCCGTGCCGCGAGAGCTCAAGACCGCGATCTCGGTCGGTATCGGTCTGTTCATCGCGGTGATCGGCTTCGTCGACGCCGGATTCGTACGCCGCATCCCCGACGCCGCGAACACCACTGTCCCGGTGCAGCTGGGCCCGGCCGGGCAGCTCGCGGGCTGGCCGGTCCTGGTCTTCGTCATCGGTCTCGCCCTCGTCATCACCCTGTGGGTGCGCAGGGTGCGCGGCGCGATCCTGATCTCGATCGCCGTGACCACGGTCCTTGCCATCATCGTCGAGGCGATCGTCAAGCTCGGCGCCAGCAGCCCCGAGAACCCGACTGGCTGGTCTCTCAACGTCCCGGCCATGCCGGACAAGATCGTCGACTGGCCATCGTTCGCGACGCTGGGCGAGTTCAACCTGCTCGGCTCCTTCGAGAGCGTCGGCATCGTGACCGCGGTGCTGCTGATCTTCACGCTCATGCTCGCCGACTTCTTCGACACCATGGGCACGATGACCGCGATCGGCTCCGAGGCCGGGCTGCTGCAGAAGGACGGCACCCCACCGCGTACGCGCTCGATCCTCGTCGTCGACTCGCTGGCCGCCGCGGCCGGTGGTGCCGGCGGTGTCTCGTCCAACACCTCCTACGTCGAGTCCGCCTCCGGCGTCGGCGAGGGCGCCCGCACCGGCCTGGCGGCGGTCGTCACCGGTGTGCTCTTCCTGCTCACCACGTTCCTGGCTCCCCTTGTCACCGTCATCCCGTCGGAGGCGGCGGTGCCTGCCCTGGTGCTCGTCGGCTTCTTGATGATGCAGCAGGTCATGGACATCAACTGGATCGATCCGGGCATCGCGATCCCCGCGTTCCTGACGATCGTGCTGATGCCGTTCACCTACTCGATCTCGGTCGGCATCGGCGCCGGCTTCCTCGCCTACGTGCTCATCAAGATCGTCCGCGGCGAGGCGAGGAAGCTGCACCCGCTGATGTGGCTGGTGGCGGCGCTGTTCGCCGTCTACTTCGCGATCAACCCGATCTCGAGCTGGCTGGGCTGACGCTGAGCCGATCAGCCCAGCATGTCCTTGACGAGCGGTACGACCCGGGTGCCGTAGAGCTCGATCGAGCCCATCAGGTCCTCGTGGCGCACACGGCCCTGGTCGTACTTCAGGTCGAACCGGTCGACGCCGAGCACCTTGATCGTGCCGGCCAGCCTCCGGGCGACCGTCTCGGGGGAGCCGACGTAGAGGGACCCGCCCTCGATCTCGATCTCAGTCATATCGGTGGAACCCTCAACCAGTCTTGACGCATTCCCAGGGTTGTGTCGGGATCTCGTGGGCCTCGCCGGCCAGGTGGCGCCACAGCGTGCCGCCGCGCTCCAGGTCGAGCCGGCCCTCCGGGCAGACGTCGGTCGGGAGGTCGAGGCCGAACGTGGTCACCGATGCGAGCACTCGGTGCCGGCCGAGGAGGCCCGGCACCAGCGAGCTCGCGTCCAGGTCGAGGGACTCGACCAGTACGGGGCGCCCGTCGTGCTGATGAGCCGACCACGTGGTGCTCACCCGGCCGGGGCGCTCGCCGTGGCGACCGAGGACAAGGGTCTCGCGAACGGCGAGCCTGGCGCCGGGGCCGAGCGTGACCTGGGTGTCACGAGTGACGTCGGCGCCAGCGGAGACCACGAAGGGCTCACCGGCCCAGACCAAGGTGGCACCCTCGGCGAGGGTGATCGTGACCGTCCAGTCCGCGTGGCCGCCGTCCATGTCGTAGGCGACCGTCCCGGCCGGCTCGACCAGGGTCAGGCTCGCGCCCTCCCCCACCTCGACCTCGACGGCGACCTGGTCGCCGGCCAGGAGCATCGCGCCGTCGGGGACCAGCGAGATCCGCGCCGCGCGAGTGTCGCTGGAGAGCAGCATCGGCCGCAGCGCCGGGGCCGTCGATGATCCGGTGACGTCGGACTCCACGCGCACCCGGCCGCCGCCTTCGACCGTCCCGACCCGCACCCGGGTCAGGGAGCCGGTGGCCAGCTCAGGCGTGCTGGTGGTCGTGGACATGGCTGGTCTCGTCCACGTGGAAGTGCGGCGCCATCGGACCCGGGTCGGCCGGAACCAGGCCACCGCCGCGGTGCCGGGCCAGCTCTGAGCTCACCCACTCCACCAGCGCCTCGACCGAGGCCGGATCGGTGCGGGAGAGCGCGATGACCGGGCGGCCCTCGCGGACCGACCCCGCGTCCGAGACCATCGCGGACGGGTCGACACCGACGTACGGGGCCAGGTCGGTCTTGTTGACCACGAGCAGGTCGGCGCGCTCGATGCCGGGGCCTCCCTTGCGGGCGACGTCGCCGCCGCCGGCGACGTCGATCAGGAAGATCTGGGTGTCGACCAGCGCCGGTGAGAACGTCGCGGTGAGGTTGTCGCCGCCGGACTCGACCAGGACCACGTCCAGCGGGGCGAACTCCTCCTCGAGCTCCTCGACGGCGATCAGGTTGGCGGTGACGTCGTCGCGGATGGCGGTGTGGGGGCAGGCGCCGGTCTCGACCGCGCGGATGCGGGCCGGGTCGAGGACGCCCGCGGAGCGGAGGAAGCGGGCGTCCTCGTCGGTGTAAATGTCATTGGTGACCACGCCGATCTCCAGATCGGCGGCCAGCTCACGGCACAGCAGCGCGATGAGCGAGCTCTTGCCAGTTCCGACCGGACCACAGACCCCGATCCGTAGACCTCTGGCCGCCTCAGTCGGGATCGAGTCGGCTCGTTCTGACGTCAATCCATGCCGAGCCGGCTCGTTATAACGAGCCGACTCGCGCTCCGATTCGGTCAGGATGAGCCGACTCGGCGTGCTTTTCGTCGTGTTCTCAGGCACTGAACAACCTCCTGGTCGTGTGGGCGTGGGTCTGGGCCCACAGGTCTAGCTGGGGCGCACTGGGCGCCGGGATCTGGTGGGGCTCGGTGAGCGGGGCGACCTCGGTGGCGAGCAGCTCGGCCTCCGGGAGCAGGTCGTGCACCCACGAGGTGGCGTCGAGCGGGTCGAGGGGCAGCAGCTTGAGGGCTGCGGACGCGACCGTCTGCAGGTCGTCGTACGCCACCAGCCGACCCAGCGAGACCGGCGCGATGCCACCGCTGGCGGCCGCCGCAGCCAGGACGAGCGGGCGGCAGGGCCGCTCGAGGGCGGCCACCTCCGCGACGTGTGGCGAGTCCGGGAACAGGCGTCTGACCAGCCGCAGCATCGCGCGGCCGAGCGTGCGCGAGGTGTCCCGCATCGGGGCGGCGGGCGTCCGGGCGGCCCAGTCGTCCAGGACCGGCTCCAACGGCAGACCGGCGCGCAGCCGGTGCAGCGCCACGACCGCCGTGCCCGCCTCGACCCTCACGACGCCGGCCAGTCGTGAGCGCATGAAGACCGGCACCTGCTCGGCGGTGAGACCGGAGCGTACGGCTGCCTCCAGCTGGCCGGACTGGGTGTGACCGGCGACCGGGAGGCGGGCGTCGGCGAGCAGCATCAGGAGCAGGTTCTCGGACATCGCGCTCAGAACATCGAGTAGAGCTGCGTCAGCGGCAGCTCGGTCGCAGGGGCGGGCTCGATCAGCTCGCCGTCGACGTGGATGCGGAACGTCTCGGGCTCGACCCGGATCTCGGGAGTCGCGGAGTTGTTGACCATGTCGGCCTTGCCGACCTCGCGGGTGGGTGAGATCCCGACGAGGCGGCGGCGCAGGCCGAGGCGATCGGCCAGGCCGGCGTCCAACGCGGCCGGGGCGACGAACGAGACCGCATGGTCCGCCCCCGGGCCCACCAGCGTCGGTCGCATGAGCACCGGCTGCGGGGTCGGGATGGAGGCGTTCGGGTCGCCGAGGGCACCCCAGACCAGCGCTCCGGCCTTCATGACCACCTCCGGCCGGATGCCGAAGAACCGCGGGTCCCACAGGACCAGGTCCGCCATCTTGCCAGGCTCCACGGAGCCGACCTCGGCGGCGATCCCGTGGGCGATGGCGGGGTTGATCGTGTACTTCGCGACGTACCTCTTGGCTCTGACGTTGTCCGCCTTTCCGCCCAGGGGGCCGAGCCGCGCTTTCATCACGTGGGCGACCTGCCAGGTGCGGCAGACGACCTCGCCGATGCGGCCCATCGCCTGGGCGTCGGAGGAGGTGATCGACAGGGCGCCGAGGTCGTGCAGGACGTCCTCGGCGGCGATCGTGGTCGCCCGGATCCGGGACTCGGCGAAGGCCAGATCCTCGGGCACCCGCGGGTTGAGGTGGTGGCAGACCATCAGCATGTCGAGGTGCTCGGCGACGGTGTTGACCGTGTGCGGCAGGGTCGGGTTGGTGGAGCCGGGGATGACGTGTGGCAGCGAGGCGACCGAGAGGATGTCGGGCGCATGCCCTCCCCCGGCGCCCTCCGCGTGGAAGGCATGGATGGAGCGGCCGGCGATCGCGGAGACCGTCGACTCCAGGTAGCCCGCCTCGTTGAGCGAGTCCGAGTGCAGCGTGACCTGCAGGCCGTGCTCGTCGGCGGCCCGGAGTGCGGCGTCGATGGCGGCGGGCGTGGCGCCCCAGTCCTCGTGGACCTTGTACGCCGCCGCGCCGGCCAGCGCCTGCTCGGCCAGCCCGGCCGCGGAGACGGTGTTGCCCTTGCCCATCAGCAGCAGGTTGACCGGCATGTCGTCGAGCGCGCGGTGGATGGTCTCCAGGTGCCATGGGCCGGGGGTGACCGTGGTGGCCTTGGAGCCCTCCGAGGGCCCGGTGCCTCCCCCGCCGACGGTGGTGATCCCGGTCGAGATCGCCTCGACGATCTGGGACCGGGAGAGGAGGTGTACGTGGATGTCGATCGCCCCGGCGGTGAGGATCCTCCCCTCGCCGCTGACCACGTCGGTGCCAGGTCCGATGACCATGGCGGGGTGGACACCGTCGGCGATGTCGGGGTTGCCGGAGCGCCCCAGGGCGACGATCCTTCCGCCGCGGATCCCCACGTCGGCTCGGACGATGCCCCAGTGGTCGAGCACGAGGGCGTTGGTGATGACCGTGTCGAGCGCACCCTCGGACCGCGGCACCGTCGACTGGTTCATCGACTCGCGGATCGACTTGCCACCGCCGAAGACCGACTCCTCGCCGCCGGCGGTCAGGTCGTCCTCGATCTCGATCCACAGGTCGGTGTCACCGAGGCGCACCTGGTCGCCGGTCGTGGGGCCGTAGAGCGCGGCGTACTCGCTCCTGCTGATCTCCACCATCACGCCTCCCCGGTGGTCGAGCTTGTCGAGACCACGGAGATTCCGGGCACGAGACGAGCACCCTTGAGCGCGACGATCGCGACCTCCCGCGACGCGCCCGGCTCGAACCGGCGGGAGGTGCCGGCGGGGATGTCGAGCCGGAACCCCTCGGCCGCATCGCGGTCGAAGTCGAGAGCGGAGTTCACCTCGGCGAGGTGGATGTGGGAGCCGATCTGGACCGGCCGGTCGCCGGTGTTGAGGACCACCAACGTACGCCGCTCCGACTCGCTCCGGTCGGCGTTGAGCCGGATGGTGCCGTCGGTGACGCGTACGGCTCCGGGACCGCTGGACTGCATGGAGATCTCCGCTTCAGGCGATGGGCTGGTGGATGGTGACGAGCTTGCGGCCGTCGGGGAACGTGGCCTCGACCTGCACCTCGACGAGCATGTCGACCACATCGGGCATGACCTGCTCACGGGTCAGCACGGTGCGGCCCTGCGTCATCAGGTCGGAGACCAGGGCCCCCTCCCGTGCACGCTCGATCACCCAGGTGGACAGCAGCGCCACCGACTCGGGGTAGTTGAGGAGCACCCCACGGGCCAGCCGGTCGCGAGCGACCATCCCGGCCACGGACAGCAGCAGCTTCTCGGTGTCGGACGGGGTCAGATGCATCTCGCCAACTCTCTGGACGGTCCGGCCTAGACGGCCAGCTGGGATCGGACGTGGTCGTGGGCCCCGGAGCCGCCGTCACCGCGCGCGGTGATCCGGCCGGACTCGAGGATGTAGTAGGCAGAGGCAGTACGCAGCGCGAACCCGACGTGCTGCTCGACCAGCAGGACGGTGAGATCACCGCGTCCGGTCAGCTCCGAGATCACCCGCTCGATCTCGGCGACCACGTTGGGCTGAATGCCCTCGGTCGGCTCGTCGAGGATGAGCAGACGCGGTCTGGTCAGCAGGGTGCGCGCGATCGAGAGCTGCTGGCGCTGGCCACCGGAGAGCAGCCCGGCCCGTCTCCCGAGCAGGTCCTTCAACGCGGGAAAGAGGTCGAGCATCTCGCTGATCCCCGCCCGGTCGCCGACCAGCTGGAGGTTCTCCAGCGCGGTCATCTCACCGAAGCTCTGCTGACCCTGCGGGACGTAGCCCAGGCCGCGGTTGACGCGGGCGCTCGGCCTCAGCGCGGTGACGTCCTCGCCGTCGAGCAGCACCCGGCCGCTCTTGGCCCGGACCAGCCCGACCGCCGCCTTGAGCAGGGTCGTCTTGCCGGCGCCGTTGTGTCCCATCAGCGCAACCGCGGCGCCGGTCGGGACCTCGAGGCTGACCTCGTGGAGCACCGTGGTGCGGCCGTAGCCGCCGGTGACCGACTCGATCCTCAGCATCAGGCTTCCTCTCCTGTTTCCGTGCTCGTCTCGGTGACCGCGGCGACTGTGTCTCCCAGATAGACCCGCTGCACCTCGGCGTCCTCCCTGATCTCGGCGGCCGTGCCTTCTGCGATCACCTTCCCGGCGTGCAGGACGGTGACGATGTCGGCGAATCTGCGGACGAAGTCCATGTCGTGCTCGATGACCACGACGGTCCGCTCCGGGCTGATCCGGCGCAGCAGCTCCCCCGTCGCCTCGCGCTCCTCGGCCGACATCCCCGCGACGGGCTCGTCGAGCAGCATCACCGAGGAGTCCTGCACCAGCAGCATGCCGATCTCCAGCCACTGCTTCTGCCCGTGCGAGAGCACGCCCGCAGGCCGCTCCGCCAGCTCCGTGAGCCCCACGGTCTCGAGCACCTCGGCAACCTGCTGGGGCATCTGCCGCCGCGGCAGCATCAGCCGCCACCGCGCCCGGTGCACCCCGGCGGCGATGTCGAGGTTCTGCAGCACGCTCAGCTCCTCGAAGACCGTCGCGGTCTGGAACGTACGCCCCACCCCGAGGCGGATGATGCGGTGCGATGCGAGCGCGAGCAGGTCGCGTGTGCGATAGCGCGCCTCACCGCTCCCGCTCGCCAACCCGGTCAACGCGTCCACGAGCGTCGTCTTCCCGGCACCGTTGGGGCCGATCAGGAAGTGCAGTCGGCCCGGCTCCAGGGTCAGGTTGACGCCGTCGATGGCCACGAAGCCGTCGAACTCGACCCGCAGGTCGCTCACCATCAGGGTCATCGCGCTGCCGCCTCCTCGGATGCTGACCGAGGTACCTCGGTCTCGCGTTGCTTTCCTCGTGGAACTCCACGAAGGAAGTGGTCGCTCACCGAGTTACCTCGGCGAGCATTCAGCCGGCCGAGCAGCCCCAGCAGCTGAGCCAGCCCGCCGGGCAGCAACAGGATGACCAGCACGAACAGCGCACCCTGGAAGTAGGACCACGACCCCGGAAAGGCCTCGGAGAGCGAGGTCTCGGCATAACCGACCAGCAGGGCGCCGACGGCCGGACCGAGCAGCGAGGCACGCCCGCCCAGCGCGACCCCGGCGAGCAGCCCGATGGAGGCGACCACGCCGACGTCGTCGGGCGAGACGATCCCGGCGATCGGCACGAAGAGCGCACCGCCGATCGAGGCCAGGACGGCGGCGATGACGTACGCCGCCAGCTTGACGTTGGCCGGGTCGGTCCCGAGGAAGCGGACCCGCTCCTCGCCGTCGCGGACGGCGACCAGCAGCTCGCCGAAGCGGGTGTTGTAGAGCCACGCCATCGCCAGGATAGAGACCAGCAGGATCCCGGCGGCGATGAAGTAGAGCATCCTCTTGTTGGCCGGGTCGAACAGGGCGTACCCGAAGAAGCCCTGGAAGTTGTTCAGCCCATTCGCACCGCCGGTGGTCTTCACCTGGCCGACGAGCAGGATCGCGAAGGCAGCGGCAAGCGCTTGACTCAGGATGGCGAAGTACGCCCCCTTGATCCGCCGCTTGAACACCGCGAGCCCCAGCAGACCCGCCACGAGTGCCGGCAGGACGAGGATGACGACGATCGCGAGCCCGCCATTGCGCAGCGGTTCCCACCATCCCGGCACCGTGGCGTCGCCGTAGAGCGCCATGAAGTCCGGCACCCCGCCGGGGCCGGCGTCGGCGAGCTTGAGGTGCATCGCCATCGCGTAGGCGCCGATGCCGAAGTAGAGCCCCTGGCCGAGCACCAGCATCCCGCCGCGGCCCCAGGCCAGGCCGATGCCGACGGCGGCGATGGCGTAGCAGCAGTATTTCGCGAGCAGGCCGAGGCGGAAGTCGGACAGGACCGCCGGGGCGAGGACCAGCAGGGCGACCGCGAGCAGCAGCCAACCGGCGTACGGGTAGACCTTCTTCATGCCAGGCTCCTGGTCCGGACCGAGAGGATGCCCTGCGGGCGCAGCTGCAGGAACGCGACGATCGCGAGCAGGACGAGCACCTGGGCGACCGAGCCGGTCAGGGCGTGGGCGAGGAACGCCTGCAGCAGACCGATCCCGAGAGCCGCCACGATCGTGCCCTTGAGGTGTCCGATGCCGCCGACCACGACCACCAGAAACGCCTGCACGATGTAGGACGTGCCGAGGTTGGGACCGGTCGACCCGAGCAGCGTGAGCGCCACCCCGGCGACACCAGCCAGACCGGATCCGATGAAGAAGGTGGCCCGGTCGGTACGTCGGGTCGAGATGCCGATGGTCTCGGCGAGGTCGCGGTTGCCGACGGTCGCCCGGATCTGTCGCCCGAGGGCGGTGAACCGGAGCACCGCCAGCAGCGCGGCCACGCACGACGCGGCCAGGACGAGGATGAAGAGCCTGGTCAGCGGGAAGTCGTAGCCCAGGATCGGGATCGACCCGTCGAGCCAGCCCGGCGCCGGCACCTCCTTCGCCGGAGCCCCGAAGATGTCACGCGCCAACTGCTGCAGGACGAGGCCGACACCGTAGGTGACCAACAGGGTGTCGAGGGGACGGGCGTACATCCACCGCAGCACGCTCGCCTCGAGCGCCACCCCGAGCAGCCCGCCGACCACGAACCCCGCGGGGAGCGCGATCAGCAGACTCAGCTCGGTGCTGGCGACGATGGTCGAGACGACGTACGCGGTGTAGGCGCCCGCCATGATGAACTCGCCGTGGGCCATGTTGATCACGCCCATCTGACCGAAGGTCAGGGTGAGCCCGAGGGCGATGAGGAGCAGGACCGCACCAGCTGAGATGCCGGTGAAGACCTGGGCGAGGAGTGTGTCCAACGGACTAGTTCTTCCACCAGTCGTAGGACTTCAGGTAGGGGTCCGGCTCGATCGGCTCGTCGCTCGACCAGACCGTGTCGATCAGGCCCTCGGCGTTCACCTGGCCGACGAGCGCGGTCTTGGCGATGTGGTGGTTCTCGCCGTCGACCTCGACGGTGCCCTCGGGCGCGTCGTAGGTGACGCCGTCTGCGGCGTCGATGACGTCCTCGACCGCGAACGAGTCCGCCTTCTCGACCATGCCCTTCCACAGGTGCAGCGAGGTGTAGGCGGCCTCCATCGGGTCGGAGGTGACCGCCTTGGCGCCGTTCGCTGCCTTGAAGTCGGTCACGAACTTCTGGTTCGCCGGGCTGTCGATGGTCTGGTAGTAGTTCCAGGCGGTGTACTGGCCCTCGAGGTTGCCCACGCCGACGCCCGGGACCTCCTCCTCGGCGATCGAGACCGAGAGCACCGGCATCGCCGAGGCGGTCAGGCCCTTGCCCTTGTACTCCTTGAAGAAGGCCACGTTGGAGTCCCCGTTGAGGGTGTTGAAGACCGCGTCCGCGCCGGCCGCCTTGACCTTGTCGACAACCGTGCCGAAGTCGGTCGAGCCCAGGGGCTGGTACTCCTCACCGAGGACCTCGATGCCCTTGGCGGCCGCGTACTGCTTGATGATCTTGTTCGCCGTGCGCGGGAAGACGTAGTCGGAGCCGACCAGGAAGATCGACTCGATCTTCTTCTCCTGCTTGAGGAAGTCGAGGGCGGGGATGATCTGCTGGTTCGTGGTCGCGCCGGTGTAGAAGATGTTGTGCGAGGACTCCAGGCCCTCGTACTGCACGGGGTAGAAGAGCAGCGCGTCGTTGCCCTCGAAGACCGGCAGCATCGCCTTGCGCGAGCTGGAGGTCCAGCCGCCGAAGACGGCCGCGACGCAGTCGTCCTGGATCAGCTTGGTCGCCTTCTCGGCGAAGACGGTCGGCTCGGACTGGCCGTCCTCGCTGACGATCTCGAGCTTCTTGCCGAGCACGCCGCCGTCGGCATTGATCTCCTCGGCCGCCATGGACAGGGACTTGAAGACGGTCGTCTCGCTGATCGCCATCGTCCCCGACAGGGAGTTGAGGAAGCCGATCTTGATGGTGTCGCCGCTGGTGTCGACGCAGCTCTCGCTGGTCGCGGCGGCACCGGTCTTGGCGCCGCCGCAGGCGGTCGCGGTCATGCCCAGGGCGAGCACCGAGCTGGCCGCAAGAAGGCGGCTCGAGAATTTCGTACGCACGGGGGAGGTCCTTCCATCGGACAATTGCTCTCGAATGGAAGGAATCTAGGGACGGGTTGTTTCGCCGATGTATCGGACCCTGTGAGGATTTGTTTCCAGACGGAAACGCTCAGTCGGCAGAGCTCACGGGAGGGTCTCGAGGACCGTCCGCAGGTCGCGGGTGACCCTGGCGACGGCCTCGGTCTGCTGGCGGGCGCGGATCTCCCGGGCTGCCGAGGCGCCGACCGGCGAGAGCGCGACCACGGCTCGACGCTTGTCCTCGGCGTGGACCTTGCGCAGCACCAGGCCGCGCTCGGCGAGCCGGTCGACGTGTCTGGTCAACGTGGCGGCGGGGATCGCGGCACCGTCGGCGAGACGCGTCATCGTCTGTCCCGGCTCGTCGAGCAGGACACTGAGGACGCGCCACTGCTCGGCGGTGAGGTCGAAGTCGGCGTACGCCTCGGCGAGCGCACGCTCGACCCGGCGCTGCGCCCGCGCGAGCAGCACGGCCAGATCCGAGCAACGCAGATCCGCGACTGCCGTCTCGGCAACCTCCATGGCGTCCTCCCACGAATGTCTGTTGGATGCCCGCTGCGCCGAGGGCCCGACTCCCGTACCCTAACCACCCATCGGCTCAATGGTGAGTCATCCGTCCGTTCAGCTGGCTCGTCTGGTTCGTCTGGGAGCAGGTGCCGATGTCTCCGCCGTCGTTCACCCCGGCGTCCCATGCCCTGCTGGGCCTCGCGCCCCGTCCACCAGGCGCCGTCTCGATCGCGTTCGTCGTCCCGATGCAGGGCCCGACCGGAATCTACGGTCCCGGCTGCCTGGCCTGCGGCGAGCTGGCCGCCGAGGAGCTCAACGCCGGTGGTGGGATCGCCGGGAGGCCGGTCGAGCTGGTCGCGATCGATGCCGGGCGCGCTGCCCACGAGGTCGCCGCCGAGGTCGCTCGGCTCGTCGAGCTCGGCCGGGTCGACGCGATCGCCGGCTGGCACATCTCCGCCGTCCGCCAGGCGATCACCGCCCGCGTCGGCGGCCGGGCGCTGTACGCCTTCGCCGCCATGCACGAGGGCGGCGACGACACCCCTGGGGTCTTCATGATCGGCGAGCGCCCGGTCAACCAGCTGCTCCCCGCGACCGCCTGGATGCGGGCCAACCACGGCGTCTCCCGCTGGGCGGTGGTCGGCAACGACTACGTCTTCCCGCGCGTCACCGGGTCGACGGCCCGGGCGGCGCTGCGCGGGTCGTCCTCGGAGGTCGTGAGCGAGACGTACGTCCCGCTCGGGACCCATGACTTCGCCGGCGTGCTGCGTGGTCTGGAGGCCGGCGACCAGGACGGGGTGATCATGCTGCTGATGGGGCAGGACGCGGTGCACTTCAACCGTCAGTTCGCGGCCGCCGGGCTGAGCACGTCGCTGACCCGGCTCAGCCCCGCCGTCGAGGAGAACACCCTGCTCGCCGGCGGTGCCGGCGCCAACGCCAACGTCTTCGCTGCCGCCGCCTACTTCGACGGCCTCGCCACGCCCGAGTCGGCTGGCCTGGCCGAGCGCTACCACCTCCGCTTCGGCGAGTACGCGCCCTCGCTCAATGCCGTGGGCGAGTCCTGCTACGAGTCGCTGATGTTCCTGCGTCAGATCGGCGAGGCCTGCGGCGGGCTCGCCGTCGAGCCCGCACTGCGCCTCACCGACCACCACAGCTACTCCAGCCCCCGCGGCCTGATGCGCATGCACGGCAACCTCGTGGACCAGGACGTCTACATCGCGGCCGCCGACGGCCTGCGCTTCGAGATCCAGGAGCAGATCGCGTACGCCTCCTAGCAGCCGCTCCGATCCGTTGACTTCGAGTGCGCTCCAACTCCTAGCGTGCGCAGCATGACCTTCGAGAATCCTTCCGAGGACCCCACCTCCCGCGCAGCTCGCCACGATCACGGTCGCGAGATCCTCGACAAGATCGACGGCGAGGCCGGTGCCCGAGTGATCGACGCCCTCGCCGACATCGCCCCGGAGCTGGGGCACCAGATCGTCGCCTGGGGGTTCGGTGAGATCTACGCACGCCCCGGTCTCGAGCCGCGGGACCGTCAGCTGGTCACTCTCGGCATGCTCACCGCCTTGGGTGGCTGCGAGCCCCAGCTCGACGTACACATCAATGCCGCCCTCAACGTCGGCCTGACCCCGGAGCAGATCATCGAGGCCTTCCTCCACGCCGCGGTCTACTGCGGCTTCCCGCGAGCCCTGAACGCCACCTTCGTCGCCAAGAAGGTCTTCGCCGAACGCGGCCTCCTCCCCCTCAGCTGACCTCGGAGCGCTCTCTTCTCCACTCACGCCGACATGAGTCAGGCTGCGAGCGCATGGTCGACGACCATGTCGCGCAGCACGAGCTCGGCCCGTGAGAGGGGTGGTGGGTCTGGTCGCCACGTGTCGGGCGGCGGGCTGGTGTAGACATGGCCTGTCGGCGTGATGGTGATGATGCTGCCGTCGGGTCCTGGTCTGGCCTGCCAGCCGAGAGCTTCTTTCGCCTGGTTGCATCTTTCACACAACCCTTGAAGGTTCGCGGCGCTGGTCTTGCCGCCGTCTGCGTGGCGTTCGGCGTGGTCGACGTTGCGGATCGGGGCGTCGCAGCCGTTGGTGCGGCAAATGCCGCCGTCGCGGGTGACGATGAACTCGGCCAAGCCATCTGGGGCTTTGCGGGAGCGGGACTCCATCGCGACCAGCTGCCCGGCGGGGTCGGTGAAGAGCCGCCGAATGAAGACCTCAGCGTCGCTTAGCGCCTCGCGGGCCCAGGCAGCCGGGGCCGGCCCGTAGCCCTCGACCATAGTGGGCTGGTCGACGGTCTCGTTCACGCCTCATTATATGTGAATGAGCACCATGCCGCTACCTGTTT
>NZ_JACIXG010000089.1 GCF_014360585.1 Nocardioides sp. | reverse complement strand
TTGCCCACTCGACCGACGTACCTGACGCTTCGACCGACCGCGGTGACGCTTCGACCGATCGGGGTGACGCTTCGACCGACGTACCTGACGCTTCGACCGACCGCGGTGACGCTTCGACCGATCGGGGTGACGCTTCGACCGACCGCGGTGACGCTTCGGCCGATCGGGGTGACGCTTCGGCCCGTTCATGTTAGCGTTCACATCGCCTCGAACCCCAACCCGAGCCGTCGGGCAGAAACGGAGCCGTGATGACGCAGCGAGCAGGCCTGCTGCCTGACCTCGAAGAGACCTCGCTCGGCATCGAGCTGGGCTCCACCAACATCAAGGCGTGCCTGATCGGGCCCGACCACGCGCCCCTCGCCACCGGCTCCCACCTGTGGGAGAACGAGCTCGTCGACGGTCTGTGGACCTACTCGCTCGAGGCGGTCTGGGCAGGCGTGCAGGGCGCCGTCGCCGCGCTCGGCGACGAGGTCGAGCGCCGCTACGGCACCCGGCCGACGACCTTCGGGTCGATCGGGGTCTCGGCGATGATGCACGGCTACCTCGCCTTCGACGAGGCCGGCGAGCTGCTGGTGCCCTTCCGCACCTGGCGCAACACCAACACCGCCGTCGCCGCCGCCGAGCTGTCGGAGACCCTCGGCGCCAACATCCCGCTGCGCTGGTCGGTCGCTCACCTCTACCAGGCGATCCTCGACGACGAGCCCCACCTGCCGCGGATCGCCTCGCTGACCACCCTTGCGGGCTACGTCCACCGGGAGCTGACCGGCGAGCACGTGCTCGGCGTCGGCGACGCCTCCGGAGTGTTCCCCATCGACCCCGCCACCGGCACCTACGACCAGCGGATGCTGGAGCAGGTCGGCCACCTGGCCGCCGCCAAGCGGCCGGGCCTGCGGGTCGAGGGGCTGCTCCCGCAGGTCCTCCCGGCGGGCGCCGATGCCGGCCGGCTCACCCCCGCGGGCGCCGCGCTGCTCGACCCCACCGGGTCGCTCCGGCCCGGCATCCCGCTGTGCCCGCCCGAGGGCGACGCCGGCACCGGGATGGTCGCCACCAACTCGGTCGCCAAGCGCACCGGCAACGTCAGCGCTGGCACCTCGATCTTCGCGATGGTCGTGCTCGAGGCACCGCTGGCCACGGTCCACCACGCCATCGACATCGTCACCACCCCGGCCGGTGACCCGGTCGCGATGGTGCACTGCAACAACGGTGCCAGCGAGCTCGACGCCTGGGCCGGGGTCTTCGGCGAGTTCGCCGCCGCTCTCGGCCACCCTTGTGAACCCGACGCGGTCTTCGGCGCCCTGCTCGGTGCCGCGCTGAACGGCTCGCCCGACGGTGGCGGGCTGTTGGCCTACAACTACCTGGCCGGCGAGCCGATCACCGGCCTCGACGAGGGCCGTCCGCTGTTCGTACGCACCCCCGGCAGCCGTCTCGACCTCGCCGGGTTCGCGCGCGCCCAGGTCTACGGCGTCTTCGGCACCCTCGCCCTCGGCATGCGGGTGCTCGCCGACCAGGGTGTCGAGATCGACGCGATGTTCGCCCACGGCGGCCTGTTCCGCACCGCGGGCGTCGCCCAGCGGCTGCTCGCCGCGGCGATCGGCGCACCGGTCGCCGTCGGCCGCACCGCCGGCGAAGGCGGCGCGTGGGGGATCGCGGTGCTGGCTGCGTACGCCCGGACGGCCGCGGCCGAGCGCGACCTCACGCTGAGCGACTATCTCGCCGAGCGCGTCTTCGGCGACATCGACCTCGAGGTCGTCGAGCCGGACGCCGCCGACCTCGCCGGGTTCCGCACCTACCTCGACCGCTACGAGGCCGGCCTGGACATCGAGCGCGCGGCCGTGGCCTCGCTCGTCCCCGGCACCGAGAACCCGAAGAACGCAGCAGAAGGAGACCAGTGATGACGGGCGTACCCGCCACTCTTCGCACCGCCGTCGACGCCGCCAAGGAGCGCGTCGCCGCCCTGCACGCCGAGCTGCCCCGCTGGGAGCTGGTCGTGTGGACCGCCGGGAACGTCTCCGAGCGGGTCAGCAACCCCGACGGCGAGGACCTGCTGGTCATCAAGCCCTCCGGCGTCGCCTACGAGGACATCACCGCCGACGCGATGGTCGTGTGCGACCTCGCCGGCAATCTCGTCGAGGGGGAGCGGGCACCGTCCTCGGACACGGCCGCCCATGCGTACGTCTATGCCAACATGCCCGAGGTCGGGGGAGTGGTCCACACCCACTCCACGTACGCCACGGCCTGGGCCGCCCGCGGGGAGGAGATCCCCTGCGTGCTCACGATGATGGCCGACGAGTTCGGTGGCCCGGTCCCGGTCGGGCCGTTCGCGATCATCGGTGACGACTCCATCGGTCGCGGCATCGTGGAGACGCTGCGGGAGTCACGCAGCCCGGCGGTGCTGATGCAGAACCACGGGCCGTTCACCATCGGCAAGGACGGCCGCTCCGCGGTCAAGGCCGCGGTGATGTGCGAGGAGGTCGCCCGCACCGTGCACATCGCGCGCCAGCTCGGCCAGCCGCTGCCGATCGACCAGAGCCACATCGACTCGCTCTACGACCGTTACCAGAACGTCTACGGCCAGCACTGAGCTGCGCCCTCGAACCTCACCAAGCACTGGAAGGACCCCACATGAGCAAGCCCACAGCGCCGAAACCCTATGGCGACCGCGAGGTCTGGTTCTTCACCGGCAGCCAGGACCTCTACGGCGAGGAGACCCTTCGTCAGGTGGCCGAGCAGTCGCAGGAGGTCGCTCGCGCCCTCGACGCCTCCTCCGACGTTCCGGCGAAGGTCGTGTGGAAGCCCGTCCTGAAGGACTCCGCGTCCATCCGCCGCGCGATGCTCGAGGCGAACTCCGACGACAACGTCCTCGGCGTGATCACCTGGATGCACACCTTCAGCCCGGCCAAGATGTGGATCGCCGGCCTGGACGCGCTCCGGAAGCCGCTCCTGCACCTGCACACCCAGGCCAACGTCGAGCTCCCCTGGTCGGAGATCGACATGGACTTCATGAACCTCAACCAGGCCGCCCACGGCGACCGTGAGTACGCCTACATCGCCACCCGCCTCGGCGTCGCCCGCACCACCGTCGTCGGTCACGTCTCCAACCCCGCGGTCACCCGCCGCGTCGGCACCTGGATCCGCGGCGCCGCCGGCTGGGCCGCGACCCACGGGCTCAACCTGGTCCGCTTCGGCGACAACATGCGCAACGTCGCGGTCACCGAGGGCGACAAGACCGAGGCCGAGCTGCGCTTCGGCGTCTCGGTCAACACCTGGGGCGTGAACGACCTGGTGGCGGCCGTCGAGGCCGTCGACGAGGCCGCCGTGGACGCGCTCGTCACCGAGTACGAGGACCTCTACGAGGTGGCACCCGAGCTCCGCAAGGACGGCGAGCGTCACGACTCGCTGCGCTACGCCGCCCGCCAGGAGATCGCCATGGAGGCGTTCCTGGTCGAGCGCGACGCGATGGCGTTCACCACCAACTTCGAGGACCTCGGAGGCCTGCGCCAGCTCCCCGGCATCGCGGTGCAGCGGCTGATGAGCAAGGGCTACGGCTTCGGTGCCGAGGGCGACTGGAAGACCGCCGTCCTGGTGCGGGCCGCGAAGGTGATGGGCGAGGGGCTGCCCGGCGGCGCCTCCCTGATGGAGGACTACACCTACGACCTCACCCCCGGCGCGGAGGTGATTCTCGGCGCCCACATGCTCGAGATCTGCCCCTCGCTGACCACCTCGAAGCCGAAGGTCGAGATCCACCCGCTCGGGATCGGCGACCGCGAGGACCCGGTCCGGATGGTCTTCGACGCCGACGCTCGCGAGGGTGCCGTCGTCGTCTCGCTCGCCGACATGCGTGACCGCTTCCGGATGACCGCCAACGTGGTCGACGTGGTCCCGCCGACCCAGGCGCTGCCGAAGCTGCCCGTCGCCCGGGCCGTCTGGGCCCCGCGTCCCGACTTCACCACCTCGGCCGAGGCCTGGCTGACCGCCGGCGGCGCACACCACACGGTGATGTCGACCGCCGCCGGGATCGAGGCCTTCGAGGTCTTCGCCGACATCGCCCGCACCGAGCTGCTGGTCATCGACGAGTCCACCACCCGCCGCGGCTTCGCCGACCAGGTCCGCTGGAACCAGGTGTTCTACCGCGTCGCCCAGGGGCTGTAGTCGACGCCGTCGGTTGAGCCGCGAGCGCCAGCGAGCGTGTCGAAACCAACACGGTCCTCTCGAGCGGCGAGGCGACTGTGTTGGTCTCGACACGGATTCGTTCGTTCCTCACGAACCCGGCTCGACCAGCGAATGCGTCAGGGAAGCACCTTCCGGGGGTTCATGACCCCGTCGGGGTCGATCGCCTGCTTGACGGCTCGCAGCAGGTCGACCTCGACACCCGTCTTGTACGCCGCAGCGGCATCCCGCTTGAGCGCACCGATCCCGTGCTCGGCGGAGATGCTCCCGCCGAGCACGGTGACGGCGTCGTAGACGATCCGCGTCAGGGTGGGAGCCTCCCGCCTCAGCGCCGCGTCGTCGCCGACGGGCGCGGAGATGTTGTAGTGCAGGTTGCCGTCTCCGACGTGGCCGTACGTCACCAGCCGCAGGCCCGGCAGCGCTGTCAGCAGCCTCGGCCCGACCTCGGCGACGAACCGGGACAGGGCCGTGATCGGCAGGGTGACGTCGTGCTTGAGGGTCGCGCCCTCGCTCTTCTGAGCCTCGGAGACCCCTTCGCGCAGCGCCCACAGCGACTCGCGCTGAGCGGGGCTGCCGGCGACGACAGCGTCGAGGAGCAGCCCCTGGTCGGCAGCGGCCCCGAGGGCCGACTCGAGCCGTTCGTCGACGTCGGCGGAGGTGTCGGCGAGCTCGACGAGGCCGTACCACTCGTGCCGTTCCGGGAACGGGTCACGGGTGCCGGGAAGGTGGGCGAGGACGAGGTCGACGGCCTGGCGACCGAGCAGCTCCCAGGTGGTCAGCTGCCCGCCGGCGTGCTCGCGGAGCAGCGGAAGCAGTGCGGTGGCAGCAGAGACGGACTCGAGCGCCACGAACGCGGTCGCCCGACGGGGTGTCGCCGGCAGCAGGCGCAGCACCGCCGCGGTGACCACGCCGAGCGTGCCCTCTGAGCCGATGAACAGCTGCTTGAGGTCGTAGCCGGTGTTGTCCTTGCGTAGCGGCCGCAGCCCGTCCCAGACCCGGCCGTCGGGGAGCACGACCTCCAGGCCCAGCACCAGCTCGCGCATCATCCCGTAGCGCAGCACCGCGGTGCCACCGGCGTTGGTCGCGATCGTGCCGCCGATGGTGCACGAGCCCTCCGAGCCGAGCGAGAGCGGGAACAGCCGACCGGCGGCCGCGGCGGCCTCCTGGACGGTGGCCAGCGGCGTACCTGCCTCGACGGTGAGCGTGTCGGCGACCGGGTCGACCTCTCTGACGCGGCGCATCCGGCCGAGCGAGAGCACGATCTGGTCGCCGAAGGAGTCCGGGACACCGCCGCCGACGAGACCGGTGTTGCCGCCCTGGGGGACGACACCGACGCCCGCCGCCGCGCACAGCCGGACCGCGGTGGCGACCTCGGCGGTCGAGGCCGGGCGCACCACGGCGAGGGCGGCACCGGTGAAGCTGCCGGTCCAGTCGGTGACGTACGCCGCCATGTCGGCCGGATTGGTCAGCACGGCGCTCTCGCCGAGAGCGGTACGCAGGTCGTGGACGAGGTCGGCGCTCATGGTTCTCCTTCGGTCGGTGGGGATGCTGCTCGCGGTCACGCCGAGCGCAGCCGGACGTGCTCGGGGCCGATCGCGGCGATGTCGGGGGCGCCGAGCAGACACATCGCCCGCTGCAGCTCCTCGACCAGCAGGCTCAGGGTGGCGTCGACCCCCTGCTGCCCGGCGACCATGAGGCCGTAGAGGTAGGGCCGCCCGATCATCACGCCGTGAGCGCCGAGGCCGAGGGCGGCAGCCATGTCGCCACCGGAGCGCACGCCGGAGTCGAGATACACCTCGGTCTGGTCGCCCACCGCGTCCACGACCGCCGACAGCAGCTCCAGCGGGACCGGCGCACGGTCGAGCTGGCGGCCGCCGTGGTTGGAGAGCACCAGCGCGTCGGCCCCCGCGTCCACACAAGCCGCCGCGTCGGCGACCGAGAGCACGCCCTTGACCACCACCGGGCCGTTCCAGTGCTCCTTGAGCCAGCCGATGTCCGCAGGCCGGATGGCCTGCTCGCGCAGCTCGTTGGACATGCCCCAGCGGCCGTAGTGCGAGCCCTCGGGGAACGTCGCGAACCGCAGCGGCTCGGTGGTCAGGATGTTGGCGACCCAGCCGGGGTGGCGGGCCATGTCCGCGAACGTACGCAGACTCAGCTGGGGTGGGATCGCGAACCCGTTGAGCTTGTCCTTGCGCTTCATGCCGGTGACGGTCGTGTCGATGGTCAGCATGAGCGCCTCGTAGCCCTGGGAGGACGCCTCGGTGATGTGGTCGAGGGTCACCGCCCGGTCCTTCATCAGGTAGACCTGGAACCAGTTGCGCCCCTGCGGGGCCGCGCGGGCGACGTCGGTGATCGAGGTGGTCGCGTAGGTCGAGAGCGTGTAGGGCAGCCCGGCCGCGGCGGCCGCCGCGGCGACCGCCCGCTCGCCGGTGTGGTGACTGAGCCGGGTGTAACCGGTCGGCGCCAGGACGATGGGCGCCGACGCGGGCCGCCCGAGGATCGTCGTACGCACCTCGGGCTCGCCCACCTGGCCGAAGGCCGTGGGGCGCAGCTCCACACGGTCGAAGGCGGCCCGGTTCCGGTGCATCGCGTGCTCGCCGTCCGAGCCGCCGTAGACGTAGTCCCACACGGCCGTCGGCACGCGTCTCCGGGCGGCGCGCTCCAGGTCGTCGACGCTGAGGCACCGGGCCAGCCGGCGGTCGGCTGCTCGCCAGCGGAACGGGCGCGGCTGCAGGAAGGGCGCGAGATCGCGCCATCGGGGGACCTGTCGGGCGACCTGAGATTCGACGGTCAAGCTCTGGACTCCTCATCACTCATCGGATAAGTTCTGCACTTGTAATACAACTTAGCCCATCGAGGAGCACCCCGCCATGGCCGCCGACCGCATCAAGTCACTGAACCTCTCCCACGTCGTCCTCCCTCTCGACAACCCGGTCAGCGACGCCAAGGTGCTCACCGGGCGGCAGAAGCCGCTCACCGAGACCGTGCTGCTCTTCGTCGAGGTGACCACCGAGCGGGGCCTCGAGGGCATGGGCTTCAGCTACTCGAAGCGCGCCGGCGGTCCGGCGCAGTTCGCCCACCTCAAGGAGATCGCCCAGGTCGCGATCGGCCAGGACCCCTCCGACATCGCGAAGATCTACGAGTCGCTGATGTGGGCCGGCGCCTCCGTCGGCCGCAGCGGAGTGGCGACCCAGGCCGTGGCCGCCCTCGACGTGGCGCTCTACGACCTCAAGGCCCGCCGCGCCGACCTGCCCCTGGCCAAGCTTCTCGGTGCCCACCGCGACTCCTGCCGCGTCTACAACACCTCCGGCGGCTTCCTCCAGGCGAGCGTCGAGGAGATCAAGGAGAAGGCCACCGCGTCGCTCGAGGCCGGCATCGGCGGCATCAAGATCAAGGTCGGCCAGCCCGACTGGGCCGAGGACCTGCGCCGGGTCGCCGCGGTCCGTGAGCACCTCGGTGACACCCCGCTCATGGTCGACGCCAACCAGCAGTGGGACCGTGCCCGTGCCCGCCGGATGTGCCGCGAGCTCGAGCAGTTCGACCTGATCTGGATCGAGGAGCCGCTCGACGCCTGGGACGCGGTCGGCCACGCCGACCTCTCGCGCGTCTTCGACACCCCGATCGCGACCGGCGAGATGCTGACCTCGGTGCCCGAGCACATGGCGCTGATCGACGCCGGCTACCGCGGCATCGTGCAGCCGGACGCGCCGCGCATCGGCGGCATCACCCCGTTCCTGAAGTTCGCCACCCTGGCCGCCCATGCGGGTCTCGCGCTCGCGCCGCACTACGCGATGGAGATCCACCTGCACCTGGCCGCGGCCTACCCGACCGAGCCGTGGGTCGAGCACTTCGAGTGGCTCAACCCGCTCTTCGAGGAGCGCATCGACATCCACGACGGCCAGATGTGGGTCCCGGACCGCCCGGGACTCGGCTTCACGCTCAGCGACCAGATGCGCAAGCTCACCGTGGAGACGGCTAAGTTCTCGGCATGAGCGAGCGCCAGCGAGCGACAATCAGGGTCAGGCCGTCGCGTCCGTATCCTTGCCTCTGTCCGACGGAGGCGACGGCATGACAGTCAGTGCCGGGCTCGCCGACCGCGTCGTCTCCGGGATCAAGGACCAGATCCTGGCCGGGGACCTGCCGCCGGGGGCGAAGCTGCCCTCGGAATCCGACCTGGTCGCGACGTACGGGGTGTCGCGGACGGTGGCGCGCGAGGCGGTCACCCGCCTGCGTGCCGAGGGTCTGGTCGAGACCTTCCAGGGGCGTGGTTCCTTCGTGCTGGCGGTGCCGGCGCCGTCGCCGTTCGCGCTGGAGTCCTCTGCGATCCGTACGCAGCATGACGTGCTCGACATGGTCGACTTCCGGCTCGGCGTGGAGTGCGAGGCGGCGGCCCTGGCCGCCGCCCACCACGACGAGCAGAGTGCGC
Source organism: Nocardioides sp. (assembly GCF_014360585.1). Classification (GTDB taxonomy): domain Bacteria; phylum Actinomycetota; class Actinomycetes; order Propionibacteriales; family Nocardioidaceae; genus Nocardioides. The sequence goes on along the minus strand of NZ_JACIXG010000089.1, from coordinate 13,808 downwards.
GCTCGATCGAGGAGGCGCTCTCCGCGCTGGCGACCGCGGGTCCCGACGGCGCGGTGGAGGCCGACTTCGCCTTCCACCGCGCGGTCGCCGCCGCGACCGGCAACCGCTTCTACCTCGACCTGATGGACTCGCTGGGTCCGATGATGATCATGCTGCCCCGCACCCGCCTCGGCGACGCCTACTCTCCCGGCGATGCGATCCACGTCGAGCGGGTGCAGCGCGAGCACGACAACATCGCCACGGCGATCCTCACCGGTGACGCCGACACCGCCCGGGCCGCGATGCGGGTGCATCTGGGGGGCACCCGCCGGCGTCTGCGCCAGTGACCCAGCGACGTTGATTCAGCTGCAGTGAGACGTTGCCCTGGCGGGCATCGCGTGAGTCGGCATCGGTATTGGCCGTGGGCTGTGACTGTCGTCACGATTGAGGGATGAACTCACCTGCGAAGAAGTCCCCACCGAGCTCGACGCTGAGCCGTCGTCGGCTCGTCCAAGCAGCAACCGCCGCCCCGCTCGTCGGCGCCGCGAGCGGTCTCACCACAGCCGGCCTCACCTCGTCCGCCGCAGCCGCGACGGCGACCTCCGCGGAGGGTGTCCGCGACGCGATGCTCCGCGCGGCGACCTACATGGACGAGACGGTGTCCTACGAGGGTGCCTACGTCTGGAGCTACCGCCCCGACATGTCGCTGACCTGGGGTGAGATGGAGGCTCGGCGCACCATGTGCTGGGTCCAGCCGCCAGGCACGCCGACCGTCGGTCACGCCCTGCTCGACGCGTACGTCGCGACGGGGGAGAAGCGGTTCCTGGACGCCGCCCGCCGCACCGGCCGGGCTCTCGTCCGCGCCCAGCGGCCCGAGGGCGGCTGGAACTACATCCACGACTTCGCCGGACCGAAGTCGCTGAAGCGCTGGTACCAGTCGATCGGGATCAACGGCTGGCGCCTGGAGGAGTTCCAGCACCTCTACGACAACTCCACCTTCGACGACGCGGCCACCTCGACCGCCGGCCAGCTGATCCTCCGTCTCCACCTGCTCGACCCGCGCGACCGGGGCTTCAAGCGGTCGCTGAACAAGGTGATCGACTTCATCACCGACGCCCAGATCAGCGGTGGCGTCGGCGACGGCGGCTGGCCGCAGCGCTGGCCGGTCGACCCGAAGGCGACGACCGAGATGCCGTGGCCGAAGAAGCTGCCGTCCTGGCTCCCGAAGGACGCCCGCCAGGGGATGGTCGACGGCGACTACACCCAGCACGTCACGTTCAACGACAACGTCCTCGGCGAGAACATCAAACTCATGCTGATGTGCGTCGTCTCGCTCGGCCGCGACGACCTCGTCGAGCCCGTGCGCCGGGCCATGGAGTGCGTACGTCGCATGCAGCAGCCCGCGCCCCAGGCTGGCTGGGGTCTCCAGCACCTCGCCGAGGACCTGGACGGGCGCCCGGCCGGCGCGGTCGCCGCAGGCCGTTCCTACGAGCCGCGTGCGCTGGCAACCCACACCACGCAGACCAACGTCGAGCAGCTGTTCACCTACTTCCAGCTCACCGGGGACCGCTCCTTCCTCGACGGCGTCCCGGCCGCGCTGGACTGGCTGGCGGGCTGCCGGCTGACCGAGCAGCAGCGGGCGGACAACCCGCTGATCGCGAGCCGGACCCACCCCACGTTCGTCGAGCCCGGGACCAACCGGGCGCTGTTCGTGCACCGGTTCGGCTCCAACATCGTCAACGGCGCGTACTACTACGACTACGACCACCGCGAGACGCTCAGCCACTACTCCGGTGGTCGCTCGGTGGCGGAGTCGCGACTGCGTGCCGAGTACGACCGGCTGCGGGCGCTGTCCGACGCCGAGGTCGCCGACCTGGTGGACCGCTCCCCGCTGACTCCGGGGGACTCCTACGAGCTGCCGCCGTTCTTCTCGCTGCACGACCTGGGCCTGCTCGAGCTGCTGCGCGGCACCTCGCACGAGGTCCGCCGGCCCGGCGACGCCGAGGTCGCCCGAGTCGTCACCGATCTCGGCGAGAAGAGCTACTGGCTCTCCGCGGCCGACGCGATCACCAACCCGTTCCGTGGTCCGGGGAGCAAGCACCCCTACGACGGGAAGGCCTACATGAGCAAGCACGTCGGGGACACCTTCGACACCTCGCCCTATCCCGCCGGCAACCCGCCGGCGGTGCCGCCCTACCAGCCGACCGAGGCGCCCCAGCTGATCAACACCGAGACGTTCGTCGAGAACCTCGGCACGCTGATCCGCGCATCCGCCTCCTGACCGACTGAACAAAGAGAACGGGTGGCCCGGCGATCGCCGGGCCACCCGTTCTCCATGGGGCCTGTTGGTTCTTCCTGCTACTTCTGCTGGTGCTCCCCGAGCGGCGTGAAGCAGAACTTGCCGCCCGCCAGCCGCTCCTCGGGCCCCTGCGGGCCGTCGTCGATCGCGTCACCGAGCAGCTCCGCGGCGAAGGCCTCGGAGTCGTCCTGCGGGTGGTAGCCGATGGCCTCGCCGGCCTCCAGCGACCACCAGTTGCGGGTGTTGCGGGAGATGCCCCACACCACCCGGTAGCCGGGCTCGGGAGTGGACAGGCACGCCTCGAGGAGACGGGCGCCGTCCTCGGGTGACATCCAGGTCCACAGCGAGCGGCGGTCCCACGGCTTCTCGAAGCACGAGCCGATCCGCAGCACGGTCACGTCGATGCCGTAGCGGTCGTTGAAGAGGCTCCCGAGGGCCTCCAGCGCGACCTTGCTGACCCCGTAGTAGGTGTCGGGGCGAGGGAAGACGTCCGCCGGAAGCCCGCCCTCCGGTGCGTTCTCGAGGTCGTAGAAGCCGGCCGCGTGGTTGCTCGAGGCCAGGACGACGCGACGGACCCCGGCGTCCCGGGCGGCCTCGAGGACCACCCGGGTGCCGTCGATGTTGGCCGAGAGGATGTCGGCCCAGGGCGCCTCGACGCTGACGCCACCCAGGTGGATGATCGCATCCACGCCCTCGCAAGCGGCGCGCATCGCCGCCTCGTCGGTCACCGACGCCTCGATGACCTCGACGGCCTCGCCCTCAGCGGCGGGCTCGGGACGTACGATGTCGAGGAGGCGAAGCACCCGGCCCTCGCGGGCGAGGCGCGGGCGCATGAGCCGCCCGACGACGCCGTTGGCGCCGGTGATGAGTACGGTCTCGGACATGGTTCCTTCCGGTTGGGTCGAACGGTGGGGGATCAGGCGGAGCGGAGCTCTTCGACGGCGTCGAGGTACTCGCCGAGCTTGGCGCCGTGCTTCTCGATGACCGACTTGGTCGCCTCGCGCCAGGGGGCGATGTCGGCGATCTCGTTGATCTTGACCCCTTCGCCGCGCAGCTTCTCGAGGTCGGACTCGACCTGTGTCTCCCACTTCTCGCGCTGGAACGGGGCGGCCTCGGTGGCGGCCTTCTGGAGCGCCTCCTGGTCCTCGGAGGAGAGCCCGTCGAAGGTGTCCTTGTTGATGAGGAGCACCTCGGCGACGCGCATGTGCCGGTCGAGGGTGTAGTTCGGCGCGACCTCGTAGTGGGAGGCGGAGAGGTAGGACGGCTCGTTGTTCTCGGCGCCGTCCAGCAGCCCGCTCTGCAGCGAGCTGTAGACCTCGCCGTAGGCCATCGGGGTGGGGGAGCCGCCGAGGGCGTTGATGAAGTCGATCTGCACCTGCGACTCCTGGACCCGGATCTTGAGTCCCTTGACGTCCGTCGGGGCGAGGATCGGCTTCTTCGTGGTGTAGAAACTGCGGGCGCCGGGGTCGAAGTAGCCCAGGCCCTTGAAGCCGGCACTCTCCGTCTCGCTGAGCAGCTTCTTGCCGCTCTCGCTCTCCAGGAAGCGCCACAGGTGGTCGGCGTCGTCGAAGAGGTACGGCAGGCTGAAGAGCCCCATCGCGGGTACGAACTCACCCATCGGGGCGGAGCTGATCCGGGTCATCTCGATCGAGCCCATCTGCACCTGCTCGATGGCGTCGGACTCCTCGCCCAGCTGGGCGTTGGGGTAGACCTGGATCTTGATCCGGCCGTCGGTGTACTTCTCGGCCAGCTCGGCGAACTTCTTGTCGCCCAGCGTGGTCGGGTAGTCCTCGGGGTGGGTCTCGGCCAGCTTGAAGGTCTTCGAGCCGCCGCCTCCACCGCTGCCGGCGGACCCGCCGCCACACGCGCTGAGGGCGAGACCGCCGGCGACGGCTGCGGCGCCGAAGGCGCCGGCTTTGAACAGGGAGCGCCGGGCGACCGGCTTGGGGGACGCGGTGTTCATGGTTGGTTCCTTTCGATGGTGACTACTTGGCCGGTTGGTCGGCCCAGATCATTGGCGCTGATCATTGGCCCAGCGCATCGGGGAGGGCGAGGGAGAAGAACGGGACGAAGGTGATCAGCATCAGGACGACGAGCAACGGGATCAGGAACAGAGCGACCGTCTTGATCACCTTCTCGATGGACGTACGTCCGATGGCGCAGCCGACGAAGAGGACGTTGCCGACCGGCGGGGTGATCAGGCCGATGGCCAGGTTGAGGACCAGCATGATCCCGAACTGGACCGGGTCCATGCCGAGCCCGGTGGCGACCGGCAGCAGGATCGGCGTCATGATCACGATCAGTGGCGCCATGTCCATGATCGCACCGAGCGCGAGCAGCAGCAGGTTGATCAGCAGCAGCACCACGACGACATTGCTGGAGATGCCGAGCAGGGCGTCGGTGGCCAGCGCCGGCACCTGCAGGAAGGCCAGGAAGTAACCGAAGGCGCCAGCCGCCGCGATGATGAACAGCACTACGCCGAGGGTGCGCAGCGCGCTCTGCAGGATCGGGACCATCGCCTTGAGGGGCAGGTCGCGGTAGACGAAGAAGGTCAGGATGAAGGCGTACAGGCAGGCGATCGCCGCCGACTCGGTCGCGGTGAAGATGCCGCTGAGGATGCCGCCCAGGATGATCACCGGCATGAGCAGGCTGAGCAGCCCGTCGCTGATGATCTTGGGGACGTCCTTGAGGGGGATCAGCTCCTCCTTCGGGTAGCCCCGCTTGACCGCCAGGATGTACGCCAGGGTCATCAGCGCCACGCCGAGCAGGATCCCCGGGACGATGCCAGCGGTGAACAGGGCGCCGATGGAGACGCCACCTGCGGCCATCGAGTAGATGATCAGGTTGTGGCTCGGCGGGATCATGACCGCCTGGGTGGCGCCCGCGACGGTGACCGCGACCGCGTAGTCGGTGTCGTAGCCGCGCTTCTTCATCATCGGGATGGTCACCGAGCCGATCGCGGAGACGTCCGCGACCGAGGAGCCGGACAGGGCCCCGAAGAAGGTGCTGGCGCCGATGTTGACCATCCCGAGACCGCCGCGCACCCAGCCGACCAGCAGGCCGGCGAAGGCGATCAGACGACGCGAGATGCCGCCGGCTCCCATGATCTCGCCGCCGAGGATGAAGAAGGGGATGGCGAGCAGGGCGAACGTGTCGAGGCCGGCGACCATGCGCTGGCCGACGGTGGTCAGGGGGAGTCCGAGATAGAGCGCTTCGAAGAGGGCGGCCAGGGCGAGCGCCAGAGCGACCGGGACGCGGAGGACGACGAGGACGGCGAAGCCGCCCAGAAGGATGGTGATGGCAAGCGGATCAATAGGCATGATGGGGGCTCTCTCGGCTCTCGGCGGCTCAGTCGAGCTCGGCTGCGTCGCCGGCCTCGACGTAGCGCTTGGTGCTGACGCCGAAGGCCTGGAGGACGGTGTAGAGGATGACCATGACGCCGGCGACCGGCATCATGAGGTAGGAGACGCTGCGGGGGAGACCCGTGCCGGGCAGCGTGGCCATCCGGGCGTCGATGACGAACTGGGTGCCCTGGACGACCAGGAAGAGCCCGAAGGCGATCAGGAGCACCTGGATGCCCCGGTCGATGACGGCCTGGAGCGTCGTCGGGAACTTGTCCACCAGGAAGGTGACCGCGATGTGGGCGCCCTCGCGGAAGCCGATCGCGGCGCCGAGGAAGCCGATCCAGACCAGCAGGATCCGCGCGCTCTCCTCGCTCCAGGTGGGGGAGCTGCTCAGCAGCTCGCGGCTGAACACCTGCCAGAGCACGATCAGCAGCGTGCCGATCAGGCACAGGATGCAGAAGACCTCGAAGACCGTGTCGACCGCGCGCCAGGTGCGCGTGAAGCCAAGTTTCTCGTGTGGTCCAGCGTTCTCGTTGCGTGCGTTCATTCCGACAGTCCGTCCTCGTCGCGGCGGTGGTGGGGGACCTCGGTCGCCTCGGCGAGCAGGTGCTGCCTGTCCGCGCCCGCCAGACCGAGGTGGTAGAGGTGGATCTGGTCGATCCCGGCATCGACCAGTGCCCGCACATGGCCACCGAAGGCGTCCTCGGTGGTGGGCGGGAGAACAGTGACGTACGCGGCAGCCGCCGCCTTTCCGGAGAGCGACTCGACGAGCTGGCGTCCGGTCTCCACCGCGGCCTCGGTGGTCGGCCAGCAGAAGGAGACGACCAAGTCGACGTCGTCGGGCGTGGTCGGGGTCAGGCCCGGGCTGGCTCCGGTGGCCCAGGGGTCGGGCTGGGCGTGCACCGCGATCTCGACGACGTCGGGAGCGGCTTCGCGTACGGCTGCGATGACCCGGTGGCGGAGCTCGTCGGCCACGGCGTGGCGGGAGGCGAGGATCGTGTCGAGGGCCTCGGCGTCCACGGTCGCGTCGGCGGCGTCGGCGCCGGTCGCGGCACGCAGGGCCGCCACGGTGGCGTCGGCGTCGAGCCCGCGGCCGGTCCAGTCCTCGCGGCAGCCGGCGCAGCAGCAGATCGAGAGCAGCTGCTGCGTGGCGGCGTCGTAGGCCCCGTCGGTCTTCTCGTGGTGTCCGCCGTGGCCGAAACCGAGCTGGCCGCACGCCTCCAGGATGACCGTGGAGGTCGCAGTGTCGCGGACGGCCTCGGCGGCCAGGGTCTCCGCGTAGCGCCGGACGTCCTCGTGGCGGGCGCACAGCGCGTAGGGGTAGGGCTCGCCCCAGCAGTTGACGACCGCGAGGTCGGGGTTGGCCTCACCGAGGCGGCTGGAGTGGGTCAGCACGATCCAGGCGGCGACCTCGAACCCGGCGTCGGTCAGGATGGCGGTCGCCTCGCCGTAGGGGTCCTCCGTGGCGACCCAGGTCGCCGGCGGCGGCACCAGCCGGGCGCCGTCCCACGCCTCGGCGCGCACCGGGCGGTAGAGCGCCGCGCTGCGGGCCTCGACGAACCGGTGCTCGGGGTGGAGCGGGGTCGCGGCGCGAGTGGTGTGGTAGGCCGCGGCGAGGGCGACCTTCGAGACTCCGAGACTCCGGGCGCGGTCGGCGAACGAAGGATCGCCGATCACGTCCCAGGGGTAGGCATAGCCGACGACCGGTACCGGCTGTACAGCCTCGGTCTCGCCTGCTTGGATCTGTGTCACCGGTGTCTGCTCCTGGATCGTGGTGGTTCTGTGACTGGGCCCACTTGTGGCCCTGGTCACAGGAGACTGTCAGGATTAGCGATTCGTGTCCAAGCCGAATATCGCATTAGACGATACTTTCAGGGCATTACTGGCGCGGGTCACCAGCGGGACGTGTTCGGGGTGAATCCTGGCTCGATCGAACGCATGTAGACGGTGTCCTCCCGGCGGCGCACGCCGCAGCTGAGGTATTGCTCGTGCAGTTCGCCGAGCAGGTCACGGTCGAGTTCCACACCAAGCCCCGGGCTGGTCGGCACCTTGATCGCGCCGTCGTCGAAGTCGAGCACCCCGGGGCGTACGACGTCCTGGGCCCTTCCCGAATAGGTCTTCCAGGGGTAGTGGGTGTCGCAGGCGTAGGTCAGGTTGGGGGTCGCGGCGGCGAGCTGGACCATCGCGGCCAGCGAGACGCCGAGATGGGAGTTGCTGTGCATCGACAGGCCCATCCCGAAGGTGTCGGTGATGCCGCCCAGCAGCGCCGAGCGGCGCAGCCCTCCCCACAGATGGTGGTCGGAGAGCACGATCTGGACCGCGTCGGCAGCGATCGCCGGTCTGAGGTGCTCGAAGGCGATCACGCACATGTTGGTGGCCAGAGGTACGTCGGTGCGTGCCGCGACCTGTGCCATCCCCTCGATGCCTGGGGTGGGGTCCTCGAGATACTCCACGACGCCTGCCAGCCGCTCGGCGACCCGCACCGAGGTCTCCGGTGTCCAGGCGCCGTTGGGATCCAGGCGCAGCGGCAGGTCCGGGAAGGCGTCGCGCAGCGCCTCGATCGCCGCGCACTCGTCCTCGGGCGGGAGCACCCCGCCCTTGAGCTTGAGCGAGCCGAAACCCCAGCCGTCGACCATCCGTCTCGCCTGGGTGACGATCTGCTCCGGGGTCAGTGCCTCGCCCCAGTCGTCCGCGGGCAGACCGGGATGGCCCGCCCACTTGTAGAAGAGATAGCCGCTGAACGGCACCCGGTCGCGCACCGCGCCGCCGAGCAGATCGCTCACCGGTCTGCCGGCCTCGCGGGCGACCAGGTCGAGGCAGGCGACCTCGAAGGGGGAGTAGACGGTGTCGACCGCGGAGGAGACGTCGAGCATGCCGCCGAAGGAGGCACCGGCCCCGCCGGTCTCCTTGCCGAGCACGTCGATGACGAGCCGCCGCAGGGCGTTGGTGTCGTAGGGATCGGAGCCGGGGAGCGCCTGGGCGACGGCGTCGAGCCGGGCGAGGTGGGTCTCGTCGGCGTACGTCTCCCCGAGACCGAGCAGGCCGGTGTCGGTGTGGAGCTCGACGATCGCGCGCAGCGCCCACGGCTGGTGGACGCCGACCACGTTGAGCAGCGGCGGGTCGGCGAACGCGACCGGCGTGATGACGACCTTGGAGATACGGCTGGTGCTTGGCCCACTCATGCGCTGGGCTTGACCGCGAGGACCGGTACGCCGGCGTCGAGCAGGATGCGCTGGGCGTCGCTGCCGAGCAGAGCCTTGCCGACTGGTGAGCGGCGGCGCAGGCCGATCACGATCAACCGGGCGCCGGTCGAGGCGACCAGCGCGTCGAAGGTCTCCACGATGTCCGCGCCGTGCGTGGTGTGGTCGACGCGGGCGCTCACTCCGGCCTCGGCGGCGCGGGCGACGAGCTCGGCGGCGGTGGTCTCGTCGACGAGGTCGGCATCCACGGTGGCGCTGCGGCGTGGGCTGTTGACGATGACGACGTCGTCGCCGCGTGCGGCTGCCTCGGCCAGGCCGGCCTCGAGCGCCGCCTCACCTACCGGGGTGGGTACGTAGCCGATCAGGATGGTCATGATGTGCCTCTCTCAGCGGGTCGGGGTGTCGACGTCGTCGCGCTCGGTCGGAGCCGGGGCGACGGTGGCGGCCTTGCGCCGGGCCAGGATCGACTTCGCGACCGGCCAGAGCGCGACCAGGACGAAGGCCGCCAGGATGGTGCCCGAGATCGGCCGGGTGAAGAAGCCGGTCGGGTCGCCGTCGAAGATCAGCATCGAGCGGCGGAAGCCGTTCTCCACGATCGAGCCGAGGACGAAGGCGAGCACCATCGGGCCGGGCTCGAAGCCGATCTTCTTCATCAGGTAGCCGATCAGACCGAAGACGATCATCACGAAGATGTCGAAGGTGGAGTTGTTGATCGTGTAGACGCCCAGGATCGTGATCAGCGCGGTGATCGGGGCCAGGATCGCCGGGCGCACCCGCAGGATGCGGACGAAGACGCCCACCAGCGGAATGCTCAGGATCAGCAGGATCAGGTTGCCGATGTACATCGAGTTGATGACGCCCCAGAACAGGTCGGGGCGCTCCTCGACCAGCTGCGGACCGGGTGAGATGCCGAGGATCAGCAGGGCACCGAAGAGCATCGCCATCGAGGCGTTGGCCGGGATGCCGAGGGTCAGCAGCGGGATGAACGAGGAGGTCGCGGCGGCGTTGTTGGCGGTCTCGGGGGCCGCGACGCCCTCGATGGCGCCACGGCCGAAGCGCTCGGGGTGCTTGGAGATGCGCTTCTCCGCGGCGTACGCGGCCAGGGAGGACATCACCGCGCCGCCACCGGGCAGCACGCCCAGCACGAAGCCGATCAGCGAGCCGCGGCCGATGGCGCCGGAGGACTGCTTGATGTCCTTGCGGGATGGCCAGATGTTGGTGACGACGGCGGGCACGTGGGGCTTCCCGTGCCGCTCCTCGAGGTTGTAGAGGATCTCGCCGACACCGAAGAGACCCATCGCGACGACCACGAAGTCGATGCCCTCGGTCAGCTGGAGGCTACCGAAGGTGAAGCGCTCGGCGCCGGTGAAGCTGTCCCGGCCGACCGTGGCCAGCAGCAGGCCGAGCGCGGCGGCGATCATCGCCTTGAGCTTGTTGCCGTTGCCGATGGTGGCGACCAGCAGGACGCCCAGCAGGGCGAGCGCGGCGTACTCCGGGTCGCCGAAGTTGAGCGCCCAGCCGGCGATCAGCGGAGCCACCAGGGTCAGGCCGAGGATCGAGACGGTCGCGCCGACGAATGAGCCGATCGCGGCGATGCCGAGGGCCGTCCCGGCCTTGCCCTGCTTGGCGAGGGCGAAGCCGTCGAAGACGGTGACGACCGATGAGGCCTCGCCCGGTAGCCGGAGCAGGACCGAGGTGATCGTGCCGCCGTACTGGGCGCCGTAGTAGATGCCGGCCAGCATGATGATCGCGGAGACCGGGTCGATGCTGTAGGTGATCGGCAGCAGGATGGCGATCGTGGCCGCCGGCCCGAGGCCGGGGAGTACGCCGATCAGCATGCCGATGAGCACGCCGATCAGGCAGTAGAGCAGGTTCTGCGGTTCGGTGACGAGCGCGAAGCCGTCGAGGAATGCGTTGACGTCCATCAGGCCATGTCTCCTGAAGACACGGCGGCCACGAGCGGCGTTTCGGGCCGATCTGGCAAGGCGTCCGCTGCGAAGGCATCCTGGAGGCTGTCGAGCGGCGGCAACGCAGCCAGATCGGATGCGAAACGTCGCGTAGTGGGCGTGGATTCAGGAGACATGGCCTTAGGGCTCCGCTCAGAACAGGTGGGGCAGCGGGATGCGCAGCCCGTAGAGGAACAGGAAGTAGAACGCGGCGACCGTGGCACCTGCGGTGATGATCGTGCTGCGCCAGGTCTCGCCGCCGAGGAACCTCAGCCAGACGACGCACAGCAACAGCGACGGGATCTCGAAGCCGATCACGGGCATCAGCATGGCCAGCACGATGAAGGTGACCAGGCCGACCGCGGGAAGCACGCTGGAGCGGGTGAACTTCTCGCTGTCGTTCAGTCCGCGGCCGACGACGAGCAGCGCCGCCGCCATCAGGGCGATGGCGACGCTGACCACGAACGGCCACATGCCGGCGCCGGGCTGGCGCAGCGACCCCATGCCGTAGCCGTAGGAGAGGACCGCGCCGCCGATACCGACGACGAGAGCGACGAGCGCACCGATCACCTGGTACGTCGGCCCGCCGGAAGGAGGTCGCTCCTCCTCCAGGTCGTGGGCCACCTCGGCCTGGATCTCGGCCAGGATGTCCTGGTCAGAAGCTGGGGTACGTTCGTCGCTCATCGTCATGCCTTCGTCGTGTGGTCCGCTGTGCCGGTTGCTGCTCAGCCCTGGCCGAGGTCGAGACCGTACTGCTCGACCAGGTCGGCGAAGCGCTTCTTGTCCTCGTCGAGCTGGGCCACCACCTCGTCGCCGGAGATCTCCATCGGGGTGAGGCTGTTCTGCTTGTTGAAGGCCTGGTACTCCTCGGTCTTGAACGTCGCCTGCATCGCCTCGGCGATGGTGTCCTTGACGTTGTCCGGGGTGCCCTTCGGGACGGTCATGAAGCGGTACTGCGAGACCTCGACGTCGAGGCCCTGCTCCTTGGCGGTCGGGACCTCAGGAAGGTATTCCACGCGCTCCGGCCCGAAGACGCTGAGCGGGGTGAGCTTGCCGGACTCGATGTTCTCGATCGCCTCGCCGACCTGGATGCAGGCGGTGTCGACCTGGTTGCCGAGCACTGCGGTCAGAGCCGGAGCGCCGCCGTCGAACGGCACGGCCTCGGCGTCGATGTCGGCAGAGGCGTAGGTCAGGCCGCAGGAGAGCTGTGCGCCGGTGCCGACGCCGGTGGTGGCGTAGGTGACCTTCTTCGTCGCGGCCTTGATGTCGTCGAGCGACTTGAAGCCGCTCTTCGGGCCGGTGACCATGACGTAGTCGTCGCGGGAGACGCCCTGGACGACGTCGAAGTCGGCGAGATCGGTGACCTCGTCCTCGCTGACCGCCAGCGGCGTGATGGCGAACAGGGAGGCGTTCTGGATGGCGATGGTCTTGCCGTCGGCCTTGGCCTTCGCCACCTTGTTGGCGGCGAGCGCGCCGTTGGCGCCTTCCTGGTTGATCACCGGGAAGGAGGCGCCGAGCTCATCGGAGAGGCCCTTGGAGACCGCGCGGCTGATCAGGTCGCTGGACCCGCCGGCCGAGGCGCCGACGTACATCTCGACGCCGCCGGCGGGATACTCCTCGCCGTCACCGCTGCCACCGGTCGTGTTCGAGACACCGCAGGCGGAGAGGGCCAGGGCCGCGACGCCGGCAGTCGCGGCGAGAAGGTGGTTGGTCGTACGCATCGTTGCTCCTAGGTCCGAGTGGTCGGGCCGTTGTGTCGCAATGCGATGGCCCGAGGTCGTGTGACCACCGACACTAAGAGCCCTAGCGATACCGGTCCAAGCCCGTTTCGGCATAGAGTGTTCCACCTGGTGCATCGTGGTCTACCCTGGCGAAATGATCACCCTCGACCAGGTGCGTTCTTTCGTCGCGGTCGCCGAGGAGCTCCACTTCGGCAGGGCTGCCGAGCGACTCCGGATGACCCAGCCACCGTTGTCGCGACAGATCCAGAAGCTGGAGAAGGCGGTCGGCGCGCAGCTGCTCGAGCGCGACAACCGCCGGGTCGCCCTGACCGGCGCCGGAGCGGCCTTCCTCGACGAGGCCTACCGGATGCTCAATCTGGTGGAGAGCGCCGGCGACCTGGCCCGTCGCGTCGACGCGGGCGCCGCCGGTGTGGTCCGGCTCGGCTTCACCGCGGTCTCGGCGATCTCGATCCTGGGCCCCTTGCTGCGCCGCCTCACCGTCGAGGTCCCGGATGTCGAGGTGCGACTCTCCGAGCGGGTCACGCTCGCCCAGGTCGACGGCATCCGCCACGGCGAGATCGACATCGGCCTGGCCCGCCCGCCCTTCGACACCGAGCTGCTCTCCTCACGGGTCATCTCCCGTGAGCCCCTGATGGCCGTCCTGCCGCAGGGACACCGGCTGGCCGAGCTGGACCGGCCGCTCACACCGCAGGACTTCGAAGGCGAGCCCGTCATCGGCTACCACCCCCAGCAGTCACGCTACTTCCACGAGCTCTCCGTACGCTTCCTCGCCAACGCCCACCCCCGCATCGAACAACGCGTCCACCAGGTCCTCACCGCCATGCTCCTGGTCTCCGCCGATCGTGGTGTCGGTTTCGTCCCGGTCTCGGCCAGCTCGCTGCACGTCGAAGGCGTCGTCTTCCGTCCCATCGAGCACGGCGGCGGTGACACCCGCCTGGACAAGGACCCCGAGCGGCCGGTCGAGCTGCATGCGATCTGGGCGCGGGGGTCTGTGAGTCCGGTCGTACGGCGGGTTCTCGATGCGATCATCGAGATGAATCGGTAGGGGCTGGGCCTTCCGGAGGGCTTCGGGGCTGGTCGTCTTGTTGGGTTGGGGCCGCCGACCCGTTATGGATGGTGTTCTCGCCGGTTGCCGGTGTAAAGGACGGCCTTCGGCCGCCGGCTTCGCCGGCAGCTTCGCGGTCCTTGACACCGTGATCCGGCGAGAATTTTGGCTGGTTATCGGGTCGGCGGCGGGGTTTGGCGCAGCGAGTTTGGGTTGGGTGCGGGATTGGGGGCCGGGGTTGGCCTGTCCTGCC
>NZ_JACIXG010000088.1 GCF_014360585.1 Nocardioides sp. | reverse complement strand
CGGAAGTCGGGGTCGTCGCTGTCCAGGGCCTTGGCGATGACTGCCTTGACGGACTCGGCCTCGATGCGGGCCTGGGCGGGGTCGTACACGCCGCAGGGCAGGTCGCAGTGGGCCGAGACCTCGATGGTGGGAGCGAAAAGTCGCGCGAACATGCGGGTCCTCTCAAAGAGTGTTCATGTGTCCTACTGATTGCGACACTACTCCGCATGGATGACATCGCGACCAGGGCACCCCGACACGCCTGGGGGATGGCGAAGGTCGTCGGGGACTCGATGGTGCCGACGCTGCAGGCAGGGGACCGGTTGTTGGTCTCCTACCGACGTACGCCGGAGCCCGGGTCTGTGGTCGTCGCCCGGCTCGCCGACGGCGCGGTCGTGGTGAAGCGCGCGGTGGAGCGGCGTACGACCGCGTCCGGCCGTCCCGGGTGGTGGCTGCTCTCGGACAACCCGGCCGCCCCGGGGGTGATCGACTCCCGTCATCGCGGGCCCGTGGTGGACGCCGACGTGATCGCTGTCGTCGTGGGCCGACTCTGGCCGCACCCGCGCATCCTGAGGTGAATCGCTGGGCGAGTGCTCCAGATGAGGGCTTGGTCACCTTGTAGGAAACATCAACCGCTGACTCCGGTAGCCTGTGGGAAACTGCCATCCGGGCATCACATCCCTGTAGATGGCGCCATGCGCGGCTCCACCCCTCGGCTCGCGTTCGAACGCCCGACGTCCCGAGTCCGAAGTTTCTGGAGGCCCCCAATGACCGAGTCCACCCTGTCCACCGAACCCACCGCGACCACCGCCTACGACGGCGACCCGGTGTTCGAGCTCCACCGTGGCGGCAAGATGGCGATCGCGGCGACCGCGTCGGTCTCCGACCGGGCATCGCTGTCGATGGCCTACACCCCCGGTGTCGCGCGAGTCTGCACCGCGATCGCCGAGCAGCCGGAGCTGGCCCGCACCTACACCTGGGTGCCCAACACCGTCGCGGTCGTCACCGACGGCACCGCGGTGCTCGGCCTGGGGGACATCGGCCCGGCCGCCGCGATGCCGGTGATGGAGGGCAAGGCGGTGCTGTTCAAGGAGTTCGGCGGCGTCGACTCGATCCCGATCTGCCTGGACACCACCGACGTCGACGAGATCGTCGAGACCGTCATCCGGATGGCGCCGAGCTTCGGTGGCATCAACCTCGAGGACATCTCCGCGCCGCGCTGCTTCGAGATCGAGGACCGCCTCAAGGAGGCGCTCGACATCCCGGTCTTCCACGACGACCAGCACGGCACCGCCGTGGTCACCCTGGCCGCGCTGATGAACGCGCTGAAGCTGACCGGCCGCACCCCGGAGTCGACCCGCGTGGTCATCTCGGGCGCCGGTGCCGCGGGCGTGGCGGTCGCCAAGATCCTGCTCGAGTTCGGCATCAAGGACCTCGTCCTGCTCGACCGCAAGGGCGTCATCTCCTCCACCCGCTCCGATCTGACCGCCTCCAAGAAGGCGATCGCCGAGGTGACCGCGGACGTCACCGGCCGCACCGGCTCGCTGGCCGAGGCGCTCGCTGGTGCCGACGTCTACGTCGGTGTCTCCGGTGGCACGGTCCCCGAGGAGCTCGTCGCGACCATGGCCGAGCAGGCGATCGTCTTCGCGATGGCCAACCCGAACCCCGAGATCCACCCCGACGTCGCCCACAAGTACGCGAGCATCGTCGCCACCGGTCGCTCGGATTTCCCCAATCAGATCAACAACGTGCTCGCCTTCCCCGGCATCTTCCGGGGCGCGATCGACGTCCACGCCTCCTCGATCACCGAGGGCATGAAGCTCGCCGCGGCCCAGGCACTGGCGGCGCTGGTCGAGGACGACCTGTCGGAGGTCAAGATCATCCCCGAGCCGTTCGACCCGCGGGTCGGTCCCGCCGTGGCCGCTGCCGTCGCCGCGGCCGCTCGGGTCGACGGCGTCGCCCGCGCCTGAATCGCCGACTCGGCGCGTCTGTCCCACGAACGAGTGCCGAGTCGGCGCGTCTGTCCCGCGAAGAGGTGCCGAGTTGGCGCGTCTGCTCCATCGGCATCCGAGCCAGCCGATCGGCCGTGGGACAGTTGCGCCGAGTCGGCGGGTTTGGCCGGGACAGATGAGCCGACTCGGCGGGTTTGGAAGGGGCAGATACGCCGGGTCGGGGTTCGGTAGGGTCGGACGCATGTTCGCTGCGTACGCCGAGAAGTTCTCATCCGACGACCCGATCTCCGGCCTCGTGCTGGGGGAGCGGCCCGACCCGGTAGCGCCGGACGGGTGGACGACGGTCACCGTCAAGGCGGCCTCCCTCAACCACCACGACCTGTGGTCGCTGCAGGGGGTCGGGCTCAAGGCCGAGGCGCTGCCGATGATCCTCGGCTGCGACGCGGCCGGGCTCGACGAGGACGGCAACGAGGTCGTCGTGCACTCGGTGATCTCCTCGCCCGACTGGACCGGTGACGAGACCCTCGACCCGAAGCGGTCGCTGCTCTCCGAGCGTCACCAGGGCACCTTCGCCGAGAAGGTCGTCGTGCCGCGTCGCAACGTGGTGGCGAAGCCCGACGGCATGTCCTTCGAGGAGGCGGCCTGCCTGCCGACGGCGTGGCTGACGGCCTACCGGATGCTCTTCACCCAGGGCGGGCTCAAGGCGGGCGACTCGGTGCTGGTGCAGGGCGCCGGCGGTGGAGTGGCGACCGCGGCGATCACGCTCGCGCGGGCGGCCGGCCTGAAGGTCTACGCCACCTCGCGCGACGAGGCGAAGCAGAAGCGCGCCCTCGAGCTCGGCGCCCACGAGGCACTGGCGTCGGGCGAGCGGCTGCCGGTGAAGGTCGACGCGGTGATCGAGACCGTCGGACGGGCCACCTGGAAGCACTCGGTCCGCTCGCTGCGACCGGGCGGGGCGATCATCATCAGCGGCACCACGTCGGGGGCCGACCTCGACGACGCACTGCTGACCAACATCTTCTTCCTGCAGCTGAAGGTGATCGGCTCGACGATGGGCACCCGCAACGAGCTGGCGAGCCTGGTCTCCCTCCTCGAGGCGACCGGCACCCGCCCGCTGATCGACCGCACCATGCCGCTCACCGAGGCCGAGGCCGGCTTCGAGGCGATGCACGCCGGTGATCTCTTCGGGAAGGTCGTCTTCACGTTGTGAGTCAGCGCGATGTGACGCAGCGCAATGTGACGTACGGAATATCGTTCGACTCTCCCCGGTTCTGCAAGGGACCATTGAGCGTCACTGCCTGGGGGCTCGCAAAGTTTCTCGTGGCGTGATGTCGAAATCGGCCCCGCCCGTTCGATGTATGTATGAGAGCGGGCGGCAACGGGCCCCTGCGTACGACCCGAGGAACTCGTCATGACTGCTGCCGTCACAACCTCTCACCGTCCAGTGGACGGTGAGAAACGGCGTACGCCTGCCGTCATCACCCTGCTCGTGCTGGCCACCTTCGTGGTGATCCTCAACGAGACGATCATGCTCAACGCGATCCCGAACCTGATGAACAGCTTCGGGGTCACCGAGCACGCCGCCCAGTGGGTCTCGACCGCGTTCATGCTGACCATGGCGTCGGTGATCCCGGTGACCGGCTGGTTCCTGCAGCGGGTGACGACCCGGACGGCGTACGCCACGGCGATGGGCGTCTTCATCGCCGGCACCCTGATCTCGGCGATCGCGCCGGTCTTCGGCATCCTGCTCGCCGGCCGGGTCGTCCAGGCGGCAGGAACCGCGGTGATGATGCCGCTGCTGATGACCACGCTGATGACGGTCGTCGACGAGAGCGACCGGGGCCGGGTGATGGGCAAGGTCACCATGGCGATCTCGGTGGCGCCGGCGTTGGGGCCGACGGTCTCCGGGCTGATCCTGAGCTTCGGCTCGTGGCGCCTGCTCTTCCTGCTGGTCCTGCCGATCGCGATCGGCGTGGCCTGGTCCGGGCTGCGCCGCTTGGAGAACGTCGGCGAGACCTCGAAGACGAGCGTGGACTGGGCATCGGTGGTCATCGCCGCGCTCGGGTTCGGATCGCTCGTCTACGGCCTCAGCCGGTTCGCCGAGGGTGAGGTCGGGCGTCCGGTGGGCATCGTCGCCTTCGGCGCGGTGCTGATCCTCGCGTTCGTGCTCCGCCAGCTGAGGCTGCAGCGAGTCGGCTCGCCCCTGCTGGACCTGCGCGCCTTCCTGCACCCGACCTTCACCAAGTCGCTGGTCCTGATGGCGATCGCGTTCCTGGCGATGATGGGCTCGATGATCCTGCTGCCGCTCTACCTGCAGACCGTGCGTGGGCTCACCCCGCTCTACACCGGGCTCCTGGTGATGCCTGGCGGTCTCGCGATGGGTCTCCTCGGGCCGACCGTCGGGCGGATCTTCGACGCGCGCGGTGGCCGGGTGCTCGTCATCCCGGGCTCCGTCGGCATCGTGGCCGCTCTCGCCGGGCTCTCGCAGATCTCGCTCACCACGCCCTACTGGCTCATCCTGGCGTTCCACCTGGTCCTGATGGTCAGCCTGGCCGCGGCCTTCACCCCGGTCTTCACCCTCGGCCTCGGGGCGCTGCCGTCCCACCTCTACTCCCACGGCTCCTCGATCCTGGGCACGCTCCAGCAGGTCGCGGCCGCCTTCGGCACTGCCCTGGCGGTGACCGTGATGGCGGTACGCAGCGACCAGGTCATCGACGAGGTCGGCGCCCTCTCGGCCCAGGTCAGCGGCCTGCAGGCCGCCTTCATGGTCAGCGCCGCGCTCGCAGTGGTCGTGGTCGTGATGGCTGTCATGCTGCCCGCTCGGGCTGAGTCGCCCGACGAGCCCGCCGATGAGCCTGGCGACGAGGTCGGTGCCGATCTCGACGCCGAGCTCGCCGAGCTGTGCGAGCACGGACGCGAGGCGACCGTCTGCGGTTGCTGAGGGCTTATCCCTCGGACTGCCACTGGTAGACCCCGATCAGCAGCATCCGCAGCTGGGTCCGCACAGTGGCGACGATCTGCCTCTCCTGCTCGGGGTGGCTGGTGGAGAGGATCTGCTCGGCGGTCGCGACCAGGACGGTGACGAACAGCGACGAGAGCACGTGCAGGTCCTTCGCGGTCCACGTGGCCGTGCCGGCCATCCGCGCCAGGTCGGTGGCGAGCTCGCGCTCGCAGAGCTCGATCTCGCGCTGGATGGCCTCGCGGACCGAGCGCGGCCCGGCAACGCGCTCGCGCGCGATGAACCCGAAGTGGTTGCGGCGCCGGTGGACGTGGTCGACGAGCGCGTCGATCGAGCCGTCGACGATGTCCTTGTCGGCCTCGGCGTTGCGGCGGACGTCACGGAACAGGTCTCGCAGCGAGTCGAAGGACTCCTCGACCAGCGCCAGCCCGAGCGACTCGATGGAGTCGAAGTGGCGGTAGAACGCTGTCGGCACGATCCCGACCTGCTTGGCGACCTGGCGCAGGGAGAGTGCGGTCAGGGAGCTGTCGGAGCAGAGTTCCAGCGTCGCGTCCAGGATCGCTCGCCGGGTCCGGAGCTTGCGCTCCGCACGGCTCTCCGGCTCCGCACCTGTCTCGATCACCAGACCATCCTAGGGGCAGCGACCGGAGCCATGTCAGGTGCACACCTGTACACCGTGATTTGGACCACGCGGGCAGCGTCTTGACGCGTGTGGCAAGGACCAGCCATTGTTGTCGGTGTACAGATGTTCACTGAAAGGCGAAACACATGGCACTCGACCTCGGCGGCCGGATCCTCCGCTCCCGCACGGTTGCGGCGCTCGCCTCCCCGCATGGCATCGACCGCTACCTCACCCAGATCAACCCGATGCTGGCAGCACACGAGGTGCGGGCTCGCATCACCGACATCCACCCGGAGGTCAGCGCGCCTGGCGCGCCCCGGGTGGCGACCGTGACTCTCCAGCCCACCTCGACCTGGCGCGGACACCGTGCCGGCCAGCACGTCAGTGTCGGCATCGACACGGGGGAGGGGCGGCGTACCACCCGCGTCTTCACCGTCTCCAACACCGAGAGCAAGCCGGGCGAGCCGCTCACCATCACGGTGCGTGCCCACGAGGACGAGCACGCGACCCCCTACAGCATCTCCAAGTTCCTGACCGAGCGGGCCACGGTCGGCACCCTGGTACACCTGTCGCAGGCCGAGGGCGACTTCGTCCTCCCCGACCGCGTGCCCGAGCACATCGTCCTGATCTCGGGCGGCTCCGGCATCACCCCGGTGATGTCGATGCTGCGCTCCCTGCAGCGGCGTACGCACCGGGGCAAGGTCACCTTCCTGCACTGGGCGCCCAGCCCCGACCGCCAGATCTACGCCGACGAGCTCGACGAGATCCGTCGCCAGGGCCACGGCATCGACCTGCACCTCCTTCACACCGCCGAGGGGGCGCCCTACCTCTCCCCGGCGCTGCTGGAGAAGCTCGTCCCGGGCTACCGCGAGGTGCCGACGTGGGCCTGCGGGCCGGCGTCGCTCATCGAGGCGGCCCAGGCTGCGTACGACGGCACCGAGTCGCTCCGCGTGGAGTACTTCAAGCCGCCCAGGAACGCCGGTGTCGCCGGCGGCGAGATGGAGTTCGCACGCACCGGCAAGTCCGTCGCAAACGACGGCGCGACGATCCTCGACCAGGCGGAGGCCGCGGGCCTGACCCCCGAGTCCGGCTGCCGGATGGGGATCTGCTTCTCCTGCACGACCAACAAGAGCTCCGGACGGGTCCGCAACGTCCTGACCGGCGAGACCTCCGAGCTCCCTGACGAACAGATCCGTATCTGCGTGAGCACGCCCGAGGGCGACTGCTCCGTGGACCTCTGACGATTCCCGAGGAGACAACCATGACCACTGTTGAGAACACCGGAAACCGCAGACTGAGCCCCGAGGAGCTGGAGGCGTTCGGCGCCGAGATGGAGGCCATCCGCCAGCGGATCGTCGCCGACCTCGGCGAGGAGGACTCGGCGTACATCTACGACATCGTCAAGAAGCAGCGCGCCTTCGAGCTCGCCGGCCGCGCGCTCTTCTATCTGCCCGTCATCGGGTGGGTCCCGGCGGTCGCCTGCCTGTCGATCTCCAAGATCCTCGACAACATGGAGATCGGGCACAACGTCATGCACGGTCAGTACGACTGGATGGGCGACCCCCACCTCAACTCGCGCATGTTCGACTGGGACACGATGGCGCCGGCCGAGAACTGGAAGTACGGCCACAACTACATGCACCACACGTTCACGAACATCGTGGGCAAGGACCGCGACGTGGGCTACGGAATCCTCCGGATGGACGAGGAGCAGGAGTGGCGGCCCTACTACCTCGGCAACCCGATCTACGCGTTCCTGCTGATGACGTTCTTCGAGTGGGGCGTGGCGATGCACGACCTCGAGGTCGACGAGATCGTCGCCGGTCGTCGGACCTGGGCCGAGAACAAGGAGATCGGCGCCCGGATCTGGCGGAAGGTGAAGAAGCAGACACTCAAGGACTACGTTCTTTTCCCGCTGCTGACCGGACCGCTGGCGCCGCTCACGTTCGCGGGGAACTTCACTGCCAACATCATCCGCAACCTGTGGACGTTCAACATCATCTTCTGCGGGCACTTCCCGGCCGGTGTCGCCTCCTTCTCCCAGGAGGAGTGCGAGGACGAGACCCAGGGCCACTGGTACTACCGCCAGCTGCTCGGCTCCGCCAACATCACCGGCAGCCGCACCTTCCACATCATGTCCGGCAACCTGTCCCACCAGATCGAGCACCACCTCTTCCCCGACCTCCCCGCGCGCCGCTACCCGGAGATCGCCGAGGAGGTCCGTGAGATCTGCGAGCGCTACGGCCTCTCCTACAACACCGGCCCGCTGCACCAGCAGCTGTTCGGCGTCTTCAAGAAGATCTGCAGGTTCGCCCTTCCCGACCGCAAGAAGCCCGCTGCTGCTGCTGTCGAGAGCTCCCCGGTCTTGGAGGGGGTCGCAGCATGACGCCCGACCAGCCACAATGGGTTGTCATGGAGCCCGAGCTGAGCAAGAACGAGATCCGCAAGGATGTCGCGCAGAGCGCCGTCGAGGTCACCGCCACCACGGTCGGCCAGGTCACGATGATCATCACCGGCGCCGTACGTGACGTGGCCGGTGCCATCGGAGGCCTCGCCACCGAGCTCTTCGAGCTCCGCGCCGCCGCCAAGCGAGCTGAGAAGGACCTCCCCGAATAGGTAGTTCTGGCGAGCCGAATCTGTAGTTGTGGGCGACGAAACTGTGGTTTCGTCGCCCACACAGCTGATTTCTCGGCCGCCGAAACCACCGATTCGGTTCGCCAGAACTACGGTCTCGGCGAGTCGTCCTCTGGTCAGTCCTCGGGGTCGTCGAGGCGGGCGAGCCAGGTGGCGAACCGCTCGACGGCGGTCTCGTGCTCGGGGTGTACGTCGACGAAGGCCTGGAGCTGCTCGGCTAGCCAGGCGAGGGTGACCTCGTCGTCGCCCCGACGGGTGACGAGCTCCTCGATGCCGCGGTCGGTGAAGTACATGGCGTCAGTCTTTCATTCTGCGTTCAGTGGTGCGTCGGAGGCTGGGCCTCCGGAGAGGCCGCGTACGACCATGCCGAGGGTGGCGTTGATGAGCCGATCGCGCTCGGTGTCGGGGCAGTCGCCGTAGGGGCCGTCGACGAGCAGGACAGCGAGGCCGTGGACGGCTGCCCAGGCCGCCGTCTCGGCATCGGGGCGAAGCTCTGGCGCCAGCCAGCCGGCTGCGCGGAGATCATCGAGGACTGTGGTGAGGAAGGCGTACGGAGGAGCTTCGGCAAGGATCGCGGAGATCTCTGTGGACGGGTGCGCGTCGCCGCTGTGGGGGCGAAGGAAGGCGGTACGGAACAGGCCGGGCTGAGCGAGCGCGAATCGGATGTACCCCCGGCCCGCCGCGGCGAGACGCTGTACGGCGGCCTCTGCCGGATGAGGCGCCGGCTTCTCGGAGGCGAGTAGGTCGAGGATGGTCCCGGCCAGCCGGTCCATGGCCTCGTGCTTGGCGGCGTGGAGAAGGTCGGCCTGGTTGGCGAAGTGGCGGTAGGTCGCGGTCGGGGTCACGCCGACCGCGCGCGCCGCGGCACGGATGGTCACTGCGTCAGGGCCGCCCTCCTCGGCGAGTGTCGCGGCCGCGTCGACCAACGCGTTGCGGAGATCTCCGTGGTGGTAGGGCCGACCGCCCTCGTCCGAGCTCTCTGAGGAATTCACGAAATCATGTTGACACCTGCCCACATCCTAAGGAAAGTTAACATCTGCAAAGTTAACGCCTGCACACATCCCTGGAGGAGTCATGTTCCACCGACTAGGCATCTCTGTGGTGCGAAATCCGCGCCGGGTCCTGGTGATCGGACTGGTCGCCCTCCTCGGCGCGATCTATCTGGCCACCTCGGCCTTCGGCAAGCTCGACGACGCCGGCTTCGACGACCCCGCCTCCGAGAGCAGTCGCGCCGCAGTCGCGTTCGAGGAGGGATTCGGCAACGACGCCGGATTTCTCCTGACCGTCACTGCCGGCGACGGCAGCGTGACCCAGGGCGCGGCCGCGAGGGACGCCCAGGCGCTCGTCGACCGCCTCCGCGCCGACGGCGAGCTCACGGACGTCGTCTCCTATCTCGATACGCCCGACCAAGGCATGGTCTCCGAGGACGGTGCCCACGGTCTCATCTCCGCGGGAGCGAAGAACCCCGAGGAGATCGACGCCGCGGACGTGATCGACCGCTATACGGATGCCGGAGCCACCGAAGACACCACGACCGTCCACGTCGGCGGCCAGCTCGCCACCTTCGAGGAGATCAGCAGCCAGCTCGGCGGTGATCTCGCCCTCGCCGAAGCCATCGCGATCCCGCTGATGATCGCCCTGCTCATGCTGGCCTTCGGCAACATCGTCGCCGCATTCGTCACCCTCGGCGTCGGCGGCTTCGCGATCGCCGGCACCTTCGCCGAGCTCTCGTTGCTCGGCTCGTTCACCGACGTCTCGGTCTACGCCCTCAACGTCACGACCGGCCTCGGACTTGGACTCGCCGTCGACTACGGCTTACTGATGGTGGCCCGGGTCCGCGAGGAACGAGCGACTGGGGCAGCACACGCCGACGCGGTGGTACGCGCCGTGGAGACGGCAGGGCGGACCATCGTCTTCAGTGCCTCCACGGTCGCGGTCTCGCTGGCCTCGCTGCTGATCTTTCCGCTCTACTTCCTGCGCTCCTCGGCGTACGCCGGCATCGGGGTCATGGTGATCACGGCAATCGTCGCTGTGGTGCTGCTCCCTGCCACGATCGCGCTGCTCGGTGACCGGATCGATGCGCTCCGCATCCCGGGCGTGCGCGGACTGCGCGGTGGCCCGGCTCCGTTCTGGACCCGCCTGACCAGGTTCGTCACCAACCGCCCCTGGGTCGCGCTCCCAGTGGTCGCCGTCCTGCTCGCGATGGCCGCACCGTTGGCGGGGATCGAGTTCGGCACCCCCGACGACCGGGTTCTCCCGACGACGGCCGACAGCCGGCAGGCAGGGGATCTGCTCCGCCAGGAGTTCGACGGTGACGGCACCAGCCCAGTCACGGTGGTGACCACCTCGACCGTCGCGGACGATGAGCTCGGCACTTACGCCGCCGCCCTCTCCCGTCTCGACGACGTCGACCGCGTCGACACCCGCCTGGGGACGTACGCCGATGGCGCCCTCGTCTCGACGACGCCGGCCCTTCCGTCTGCCGAGGGCGCGGACCAGCTCGCCCTCGTCAGCCAGCTGGACCGTCAGTCCGAGGAAGCCCGCGACCTGGTTCGCGAGGTACGTGCCGTCCCGTCACCAGCAGGGACCGAGGCGCTCGTCGGCGGTGCCGCTGCGGAGCTGTTGGACTCTCTCGACGCGATCGGCGCGAAGCTCCCCTACGCCGTCGGCGGCCTCGCGATCGCGATGATGGTGATCTTGTTCCTGTTCACCGGCAGCCTGGTACAGCCGCTTCGGGCTCTGCTCCTCAACACCATCGGCCTCGGCGCGACCATCGGGACGACGGTGGTGATCTTCCAAGAGGGCCTGGGCGCCGATCTCCTCGGATTCACCGCGATGCCGCTCAACGTCTCGATGGTCGTGCTGCTGCTGGTCATCGCGTTCGGGTTGTCGATGGACTACGAGGTCTTCGTCCTCGGCCGGATCACCGAGATGCGTCGGCGCGGTCTGGGCAATGTCGACGCGGTCGTGCAGGGTCTGGCCCACACCGGTCGGATCGTGACCACGGCCGCCGCCCTGATCGCGACCAGCTTCTTCGCGTTCATGGTCAGTGACATCAGCTTCATGAAGTTCTTCGGTCTCGGTGTCGGGCTGGCGATCCTCATCGACGCGTTCCTCATCCGCGGGATCCTCCTCCCCGCCGCCATGCGGATGCTCGGCGAGGCGGCCTGGTGGGCGCCGCGACCGCTGCGGCGCCTGCACCGCAAGGTCGGCCTGAGCGAGGAACCGGTGGAGGAGCCGGCCCCGGTTCCGGTCTGAGCCAGGGCGTACGAAGGCCCCTCGGTGTCTTCCACCGAGGGGCCTCGTACGTGCTGTGTTGGTTTCGACTCGCGGTCACGGCCTCGCAGGCTCGGCCGTGCGCTAGCTCAACCCGCCTGGCCGGTCGATCAGGAGAAGGCGCGCTCGATGAGCTCCGCCTGCTCGACCGTGTGCCGCTTGATGGTGCCGACGGCGGTGGTGGAGGAGGCCGGGCGGGTGATCGGCTCGACCTCGCGGCCCAGCTCGGGAACCACGTTGAGGTAGTAGCTCGGCCACGGGCCCTGGTTGTAGGGCTCGTCCTGAACCCACTTGACCTTGGCGTCGGGGTACTTCGCGAGCTCGGCCGCCAGCTCCTCGGTCGGCCACGGGTAGAGCTGCTCGACGCGGACGATCGCGACGTCCTCGCGGCTCCGCTTCTTACGCTCCACGACGAGGTCCCAGGTGAGGCGGCCGGAGACCACCAGCACGGTGCTGACCTTCGAGGCCTCGGCCTCGGCGTCGGCGATGACCGGCTGGAACGAGCCCGAGGTGAAGTCGGCCGGCTGTGAGGCGGCGTCCTTGCGGCGCAGCATCGACTTCGGGGTGAAGACGATCAGCGGGCGGTGCTCCTCGCCGAGGGTGTGCGTACGAAGCAGGTGGAAGTAGGACGCCGGCGAGGACGGCTGAGCCACGACCATGGCCTCGTCCGCGCACAGCGTGAGGAACCGCTCGATGCGCGCCGAGGAGTGGTCGGCACCCTGACCCTCGTAGCCGTGCGGCAGCAGCAGCACGACACCGGAGTCCTGGCCCCACTTGGTCTTGCCTGCCGAGATGTACTCGTCGATCACCGACTGGGCGCCGTTGACGAAGTCGCCGAACTGCGCCTCCCAGAGGACGAGCGCCTCCGGGCGAGCCACCGAGTAGCCGTACTCGAACCCGAGGGCGGCGTACTCCGAGAGCAGCGAGTCGTAGACGTAGAACTTCGCCTGCTCGTCGGTCAGGTTGTTCAGCGGCGTCCACTCATCGGCGTTCTTGCGGTCGATCATGGTCGCGAAGCGCTGCACGAACGTGCCGCGGCGCGAGTCCTGACCGGCCAGCCGCACCGGGCGGCCGTCGAGCAGGAGGGAGCCGAAGGCGAGCGTCTCGCCGGTGGCCCAGTCGATGCCGCCGTCGGAGATCTGGGTCGCGCGACGCTGCAGCTGAGGCATCACCTTCGGGTGGACCGTGAAGCCCTCCGGCGGGGTGACGTACGCATCCGCGATCCGCTTCAGCACGTCCGGCGTGATCGCGGTGACGGTCTCGCCGGCAGGTTTCTCCGGGTAGTCCGGGACGGTCTCCCAGGCCTGCGGCATCTTGTCGGCCTCGCGCACCTCGGTGAAGACCTGCTCCAGGCGGGCCTGGTAGGCGGCCAGGACCTGCTCCGCCTCCTCGATCGTGATGTCACCACGACCGATCAGCGACTCGGTGTAGAGCTTGCGGACCGAGCGCTTCTGCTCGATCAGGTCGTACATCATCGGCTGGGTGAACGACGGGTCGTCACCCTCGTTGTGACCGCGGCGGCGGTAGCAGATGAGGTCGATGACGACGTCCTTGTTGAACGCCTGGCGGTACTCGAAGGCGAGCCGCGCGACACGCACGCAGGCCTCGGGGTCGTCGCCGTTGACGTGGAAGATCGGCGCCTGGACCATGCGTGCGACGTCGGTGGCGTACAGGGAGGAGCGGGAGGAGCCCGGCGAGGTGGTGAACCCGACCTGGTTGTTGATGACCAGGTGGACGGTGCCACCGGTGCGGTAGCCACGCAGCTGGGACAGGTTGAGCGTCTCTGCGACCACACCCTGGCCGGCGAAGGCGGCGTCACCGTGGACCAGCAGCGGCAGGACCGGGAAGACGGGTCCCTGGTCGAGCACGTCCTGCTTGGCGCGGGCGATGCCCTCCAGGACCGGGTCGACGGTCTCGAGGTGGGACGGGTTGGCCGCGACGGAGACCTTGATCTTGTCGCCCAGGTCGGAGACGAACTCACCCTCGGCGCCGAGGTGGTACTTCACGTCGCCGGAGCCCTGCACCGTACGCGGGTCGATGTTGCCCTCGAACTCGCGGAAGATCTGGTTGTAGGACTTGCCGACGATGTTGGCGAGCACGTTGAGGCGACCGCGGTGGGCCATCCCGATAGTGACCTCGTCCAGACCGGCCTCGGCGGCGGCCTCGCAGACCTCGTCGATGACCGGGATCGCGGTCTCGCTGCCCTCGAGGGAGAACCGCTTCTGACCGACGAACTTCGTCTGCAGGAAGGTCTCGAAGGCCTCGGCCTCGTTGAGCTTCGACAGGATCCGGAGCTGCTCCTGGCGCGGGGTCTTGTCGTAGGGCCGCTCCACGCGGTCCTGGATCCACCGGCGCTGCTCGGGGTCCTGGATGTGCATGTACTCGATGCCGGTGGTGCGGACGTAGGAGTCACGCAGCACACCGAGGATCTCGCGCAGCTTCATGAACGGCTTGCGGCCGCCGGCGAAGGAGCCGACCGGGAACTCGCGGTCGAGGTCCCACAGCGTCAGCCCGTGCGACTCGATCTGCAGGTCGGGGTGCGAACGCTGCTTGTACTCCAGCGGGTCGGTGTCGGCCATCATGTGACCACGCACGCGGTGGGCGTGGATGATCTCGCCGACCTTGACCTGCTTGGAGATCTGGTCGTCGTGCGTGGTGTCGATGTCCTGGTTCCAGCGGATCGGCTCGTAGGGGATCCGCAGCGACGCGAAGATCTCGTCGTAGAAGTCGTTCTCACCGAGCAGGAGCCGGTGGACGGTGGCCAGGAACTCACCCGACTGCGCGCCCTGGATGACCCGGTGGTCGTACGTCGAGGTCATCGTCATGATCCGCGAGACCGCGTTCTGGGCGAGCTTCGAGGGGGAGGCGCCCTGGAACTCGGGCGGGTAGTCCATCGAGCCGACGCCGATGATCGCGGCCTGGCCCTGCATCAGGCGCGGCACCGAGTTGTTGGTGCCGATGCCGCCGACGTTGGTCAGGCTGACGGTGGTGCCGGAGTAGTCGGCCATGGACAGCTTGTTGTCCTTGGCCTTGCGGACGATGTCCTCGTACGCCGTCCAGAAGCCGGCGAAGTCCATCAGCTCGCAACCCTTGATGGAGGGCGCGACGAGCTGGCGGGTGCCGTCCTTCTTCTGCTGGTCGATGGCCAGCCCGAGGTTGATGTGCGGCGGGGTCACCTGGGTGGGCTTGCCGTCGATCTCGGCGTAGGTGTTGTTCATCGCCGGCATCGCCTTGATCGCCTTGATGATGGCGTAGCCGATGAGGTGGGTGAAGGAGACCTTGCCACCGCGAGCGCGCTTGAGGTGGTTGTTGATGACGGTGCGGTTGTCCCACAGCAGCTTGACCGGCATGTTGCGCACGGAGGTCGCGGTCGGCACCGAGAGCGACACGTCCATGTTCTTGGCGGTGGCGGCGGGAATGCCGCGCAGCGTGGTGTAGGTCGGCTCGTCGGTGACCGCGACGGCGGTCGGCTTCGGGGCGTCCTTGGGAGTGGGCTTCGCGGTGCCCGTGGCCGGCTCCGCGGCCTGGGCGGCCGGGCGCGGCTTGGCCTTGGGAGCCGGAGCCGCCTTCGCCACCGGCGCCTCGGCGGAGGTGGGTGAGGTCGGCGCGGGAGCGTTGGCCGACGCAGGGGAGACCGGAGCCTTCGCGGCGGGCGAGGTCGGAGCCGAGGCACCGTTCTGCGACGCGCCGGGCTGTCCGTTTGTCTCGAAGAACTTCACCCACACGGGGTCAACACTGCTTGGATCCTTCGTGTACTGGTCGTACATCTCCTCGACCAGCCACTCGTTGGCGCCGAATTCCGCGGGGATGTCGGCAGTGTTGGGGGACGGGGTGCCTGAGGACACGGCTTGATTCGCCTCTTCCGAATTTTCGCACTGTAAGAAATGGGTTGCCCACGGGCAAGGCTATCCCCCCGGACGCACAAATGCCCGATGCAGGCTCCACCTGTGGACAGGATGTAATCCGTCACACATATTGCGTTACCTGCCGGGCGGAGTTGCAACCCGGGTCGTTGTGCGTACAGTGGCCCGGTCCGAGAGCAGGTCGACGAGGCGGATCCCCCACATGACGAGCAGCAGCACACGGCAAAGTCGGTTGGCCGGTCGGCGCGTAGTGGCCCCGCTCACCGCGGTCTTCCTGAGCGGCACCTTGGCGCTCGCCGGATGCGGTGGCGAGCCCGACAAGCCCGCCGCCTCGGCGTCTGCGTCGCCGCCCCCTGCCCCCACGGTGAAGTCGACCGCCAAGCTCATCCATGTGCAGGGCAAGTTCCCCAAGAGCCGGCACCAGGCGGTTGCCACCAACGTCTCCGCGGTCGTCGACCGCTGGCTGCAGGCCGCGTACGTCGGGGGTGACTTCCCGCGTGCGACCTCGACCTACGGCAACGTCTTCCCGGGGTTCTCCAAGGGCGCGGTCGCCCAGGCGGGCAAGCAGATGAGCCTGATGAGCAGCGCCACGATCGCTCCCCACATCGACGGCGTCGAGGTGGTCTCCAGCGACGTGCACGTCGACCTGCTGGCCAACAACAACCATCCGGTCGGCGCGGTCGCGCGGGTGCGGCTGGTCTACGACACCACCGGCGAGCGCGAGGCGCGCCAGACCGTCCGCGGCAGCCTCGACCTGGTGCCGACCAAGAGCTCCTGGGCCGTCTTCGGCTTCAACATCACCCGCGAGGAGAAGGCGGTCACGCCGCCGTCGGCCTCACCCAGCCCCTCGGGAGACAAGTCATGACCCGCATGACGAAGTTCGTACGCCGCCGCCTCCTGACCACGCTCGCGCTCGGCCTGGTGCTCGCGATGACCGCGATCCTGGTGCCCGACGCCCAGGTCGCCGAGCCGCGTGCGGAGCTGATCGCGACCAAGTGGGCCAAGGGCCTCGACGTCGCCCAGCACACCCGCAAGGGCGGCACCATCTGGGTCCTCGCCGTCGGCTCGGACGCCCGTCCCGGCCAGAAGGTCACCCGTAGCCGCGGCGACGCGCTGCACCTGATCGGCTTCAACCCGTCCTCCGGCCACGCGACCGACATCAGCATCCCGCGCGACTCCTACGTCAACATCCCCGGGCACGGCCGCTCCAAGATCAACGAGGCGCTGACCCTGGGCGGCCCGAAGCTGATGGGCCGGGCCGTCGGCAACCTGGTCGGCGTGCAGCCGCAGTACGTCTTCGTCACCTCCTTCTCGGGCATGAGCGACCTGGTGATCGGCATCGGCGGGGTCGAAGTCGACAACCCGCGCGCCTTCAGCGACCCCTACGTCGCGCGCTACGGCTTCAAGAAGGGCCGGATCCGCATCAGCGGCCCGCACTCGGTCGACTTCGCGCGGGCCCGCAAGACGCTGCCCGGCGGCGACTTCGACCGCTCGGCCAACCAGGCCCGGGTCATCCGCGGCATCCACCGCAAGATCGTCGCCCGGCAGAACGAGACCGGCTTCATGGCCAAGGGCGTCTCGCTGGTGATGAAGAAGATGCACACCACCGGCCTCTCCGGCCGCGACCTCTACCAGCTCGCCCACGCCGTCGCCGCGATCAACCCGAGCAAGGTCCGCACCTGCGTCCTTCCGGGCGGGATCGGCAACGCCGGCGCCGCCAGCGTGGTGTTCCCCAACGTCGGAGCGGCTCGTGCGATGGGCAACGACGCACGCAACGACGGCCGGCTCAACCGCGGCTGCCGCGGTTAGCCTCTCGCCGAGACGAAGTCGCGCACCAGCGGCGCGACCCGCTCGGGATGGTCGGCGACCACCCAGTGGGAGCCCTCGATCTCGTGGACCGTCAGGTCGGCGACGTACGGCTTCGGGGCCTCGGCGGCCAGAGCGCGGCTGACGTAGGCGTCGCCGGTCGGGGCGATGACCTGGACCGGGACGGTCACCGGGCGCGGCTGCGGGCGGGCCATCCGGGCGATCGCGTTGGCCCGGTAGAGCTCGAGGCCGTTGAGCCGGTCGGAACGGGTGCGGTCGAGGGCCGAGCCACCGACGATCCGGTCGAGGATGCCTGAACGCCAGGCGAGCTCGGGAAGCAGCGGCGCCTGGAAGAACCCGATGTAGGTCGACCCGGCGCCCTGCTTGAGGCGCGCGAGCGCGCCACGGGCGGTTCTGCCGGGCGTACGCAGCCAGGCCCCGGTCTGGTCGAGGCTCGGTCCGGAGATCGACGTGAACGACGCGATCCGCTCGGACGGTACGTTTCCGGCGACAGCGTCCCAGGTCTGGGTCGAGCCCCAGTCGTGGGCGAGCAGGTGCACCG
Organism: Nocardioides sp.; assembly: GCF_014360585.1. GTDB lineage: Bacteria > Actinomycetota > Actinomycetes > Propionibacteriales > Nocardioidaceae > Nocardioides. The sequence continues at coordinate 4,788 of NZ_JACIXG010000088.1, read as the reverse complement.
GCGCGGCCGGGCTGACCGCGTCGATGACGGCCTGCAGGTCGGCGTTGAGCTGCTCGATCAGGTAGCCCTTGCGGGTGGCCGGTGCCTGCGAGCTGCCGTGGCCGCGCACGTCGTACGTCACGATCCGCAGGTCGCCGCCCAAGATCCGGACCAGCGGGAGCCACACGCTGGAGTTGTCGGGATAGCCGTGGACGCAGATCAGCGTCGGGCGGGTGTCGCCGGGGGAGCCGAAGTCGGTGACCGCCAGCCGGAGCCCATCGGTGGTCGTCACATGCAAGGTGCTCACGTGGCGAGGCTAGTCGGACGGAGTTCCCCGCTACGTGACACGATTCGGGCATGGACATCAGCTATCCGGTCACGATCGCCGCGGCTCGCACCTGGTTCAAGCTCGGCGACATCAAGATCAACATGACCGGCGTGGAGCACATCCCGAAGTCGGGTGGCGCCCTGCTGGCGGTCAACCACCTCTCCTTCGTCGACTACATCATGGCCGGGTTCCCCGGCGCCGAGCGTGGCCGGCTGACCCGCTTCATCGCCAAGAAGGAGGTCTTCGACCACCCCGTCGGCGGCCCGGTGATGCGCTCGTTCCACCACATCCCGATCGACCGCAGCTACGGCGCGGCCGGGATGAAGAAGGCCGTCGACTACCTCCAGGACGGTGAGGTCGTCGGGATCTTCCCCGAGGCCACGATCTCGCGCTCGTTCCTGATCAAGGACCTCAAGACCGGCACCGTCCGCATCGCAGCCGAGGCCGGTGTCCCGCTGATCCCCGTCGTGCTGTGGGGCACCCAGCGGATCATGACCAAGGGCCAGAAGGTCGATCTGTCGCGTCACAAGACGGTCGGCATCGAGATCGGCCCGCCGCTGCCGGTGACCGGTGAGGACCCGGCTGTCGAGACCGCGGCGCTCAAGGCGCAGATGGAGGCCATGCTCGACCGGCTGATCAAGGCGCACCCGGCCGAGGAGCAACCTCCGGGCTCGTGGTGGCTGCCGAAGGCGTACGGCGGCTCGGCCCCCACGCTCGAGGAGGCCGAGGCGATGTACGCCGAGGAGCGCAGGCTCCGCGCCCAGCGGAAGGCCGCGAAGCGGAAGTCCTAGGCGCCACTAGGTCGGGGCGCCGACCTTGTCGGGCAGGAGGCCGCGCTCGGCGGCGGTCATCGCGGTGATCGCGTCATCGAGGAACTCCTCGATGACGTCGTCATAGCGGTGGATACTGCCTGGTCGGGGATCCTGCCCGGTGGCTCCGATGAGTGTGGCGATGGCCTCGCCGGCCTCTTCGCTCACCTTCGCAACTCTCCCCCAGAGAACGGCTTCCACGTCGCGATCGCCCTGGGACTCATCGAGCCACCGGGACAGATACGCGAGCAGAGCCGGCGTAGCGTCGGTCATGCGGTCGGAGTCTAGGACGCTTCCGGTAATTCGGTCGAGCCTTAGGTTTAGCGGCTACTCTGCTGGTTGGTACACGCCGAGCCGATTCCCGGACGGGTCGGTGAAGATGAAGCGACGCCCGCCGGGGTAGTCGTAGGGCGGGTCGAGGACGGTGCCGCCGGCCTTCTCCACAGCCGCCAGCGCGGCCTCCAGGTCGGCCGTCCGGATCAGCGGGAGAGGGGCGACCGGGGTCTCGGAGGCGTACATCCCGCCGTTCTCGTCCTTGCCGTCCGGGCCGACGATGCCGGCGTACATCCCGCCGTAGTCGTTGAAGGACCAGCCGAAGGCCGACTCGTAGAAGGCGCGGGAGCCCGGGATATCGGTGACCGCGAGCTCGAGGTAGTCGATGTGAAGTGCATTCATGCCGCTCGACGCTACCTGCGACCACCGACACTCGGGCTCAGCCGAAGTCGACCTCGAAGCCCTTGCCGCGGAACGACGCGATCTTGGTGGCGTCGCGGAGGTAGGCGAGCGGGCCGTCGGGGTCGAAGCGCCAGCTGCCGCGTGCGGGCAGGAGCTTGGCCCGACCGCTCATGGTGAGCCAGGCGGTGTCAGGGTGCTCCTCGATCCCGGGCTGCTCCACGTTGCCCTGCATCGGGACCCGGGGAGCGATCCGGGTGACGTCGCTGAACCGGGCCGTCGCGATCGGCCCCTCGTCGTGGCTCGTCTCCCAGGTGTGGGTCGACAGCGGCCCCTTGGTGGAGGACCCGCCGCTGAACTTGGCCAGCCCCTTCGGGATCGCCCACAACGTACGGCCGCCGGCCACGGAGTCGGGGGAGTCCACCCAGATGTCGACCACGCTCACCGCCTTCTTCCCGTTGGACGCGGTGATCACCCGGGCGGAGAGGAGCTCGTGGTAGGTCAGCGGGCTGGGCTCGGTGTAGTCGACCAGGGCGACGGCGTAGATGCCCTTCGGGTGCCGCTCGTCGACGTCGCGTCCGAGCCGGTAGACGGAGAGCCACATCGATCCGTGCATGTGCCATGGGGTTGGGGGATAGCTGGTCACGTACGTCTCCCGAATTCTGTTGTCGATCCGTGTCGAGATGGTGATGCTTCGCTCGACGCGTTTGGTGAGTGGCGTTGGTCGCCACGCTTGCACAAGGAGACCAGAGATGGCCGATCAGGTGAAGGGCCCCGCCTCCTACTTCCCGTCCATCGAGAAGAAGTACGGCCGGCCACGGTCACGCCAACGCCCTCGTCGCGCACACGCTCGCCGAGGGTCTGTGATCCGGTCCGCCGGCAGGCCGCGAAGGTCGCCTGGGAGGCTTTCCTCATGACGACCTGGTTCACCTCAGACCTGCATTTCGGGCACGCGCGGCTCCTGGAGCTCTCAGCGGGCCGCGGGACGGCGTTCGCTTCCGTGGAGGAGATGAACGAGACGCTGGTCGCCAACTGGAACTCCGTCGTCGAGTCCGCTGAGGACGTGGTGTGGGTCCTGGGCGACTTCGACATGCATGGGAAGGACGCCTCGCTCGCACTGGTGTCACGACTGAACGGGACGAAGGTGCTGGTCAGCGGCAACCACGATGCCTGCTGGGCGGGTATGCGCGACGGCTGGAAGCACCGATCGCGCTATCTCGAGGCGGGTTTCGCCGCGGTGATGGACTTCGCGGTCACGAAGCTGCCGCCGCTGGGGCCGGAGGCGTCGGCGACGCGGGTGCTGCTTTCCCACTTCCCCTACGCCGGGGACTCGCACGACAAGGACCGCTACGAGCAGTTCCGACTCCGTGACGAAGGCGTTCCGCTGCTGCACGGACACGTCCACGAGGCGTTCCGGGAGCGGCGTACGGCCAAGGGGACCTGGGGCATCAACGTCGGAGTCGACCACTGGGGCCATCGCCCGGTCTCGGCCGAGACCCTCGCCCGCCACCTCGACGAGCTGAGCCGCACTGCTGGTTGACTTCGCCCAATCGAGCCGATCCTCAATGCACACAGTTCGTCCCTTCTGCGGCGTGCATGAGCGTCACTGGCTCGGCCAGGGTCGCGAACCGTGTGTCGCCGCTTAGGCGCGGATCAGAGAGCTACGCCGTGGGTCGCCAGTTGGGCGATGAGCACGGCCGTCGCGAGCTCGTCATCGACGTCGAAAGACCAATGGATGGCTGACATGCCTGCTGAACGCGCGCCCTCGACGTTCTTGGCGCTGTCGTCGACGAACAGGATCTCGCCCGGCTCGGATCCGATGAGATCGGCCGCGCGTCGGAAGAAGCTCGGATCGGGCTTGGCAACACTGAGCTCGTAGGAGTAGCAGCTCACGTCGAAGAGATCGTCGTAGCCGAGCGTGGAGCGCATGAGGTGACTTCGGTGTGCGGCCTGGTTCGTGCCGAGGTGCACGCCATAACCGGCGGCCCGCGCTCGACGTACGACATCGGCCGTCGCCGCGGCCGTCTCGACTGTGCCCCACACGGCGGCATAGACCTCCGCAGGGGAGGCGGAGGATCCGTGCTCGACGAGCAGCCCCTCGAGCGCCGCGACGAAGTCGACGTCACCACCGGTGAGGAGCGGCGACTCCAGGGCCCAGGCGGCATGGAGGAAGGCCTCCGAGCTCTCGCCGAGGAACGGCTCCGCCGCGGCGTACCAACCTCCGGGAAGGTGCTGCAGGACGCCGTCGGCATCGAAGAGCACATGGCCGATCGGTGTGTCAGCCATCGAGGGTCAATCTGTTCGGTGGGACTGCGTCCGTCAGCCAGACGTTGTTGTCGGTGCGCCAGAACGTGAGCCCGCCGGCGTGCATCGTCGCCGCGTCGACCCGGAAGACGACGAAGTCGCCGCGGCGGGCACCGACGCGCTCCGCGGTCTCTCGGTCAGGAAAGGTGGACGTGATGGCGCTGGCACCGGTCGAGGCCGGAGGCGAGGATCGAGTCGATGTTGGCGCGTGGTGTGCCGTGGAAGAGCACCGCCGGCGGTTCGGAGGGAGTGAGGTCCAGGTCCACCTCGACGGTGTGTCCTTGCCTCGCCCGGATCCGGTCGAGTGTTGCGTCGAGCTCGAAGCGCTGTTTGTCATTGCCGCGTACGACCCGATCGATGTCATCGCGAGTCATCGGGGAGCCGTTGGCCGCGAGAGCGTCGAGGAGGGAGGGCTGATCGACCCAACCGCGTGGGTCCAGCTCGATGCCCACCGACTCGGGGCGGTGCCTCAGTACCTGTGAGAGCCGCTTGGAGCGGCGTACGTCTGTCTTGTTCATGCTGGCCACAGACTGGCATGCCGGCGGCCTCGTCCGCTGCCGGTTATCGTTCGAAAATGAGAGAGACCGCTGGTCACCCAGCGGTCTCGTCTGTGCCCCCGGCAGGAATCGAACCTGCGGCCTACGGTACCGGAAACCGGCGCTCTATCCCCTGAGCTACGGAGGCAGTGCACCGCCT
>NZ_JACIXG010000087.1 GCF_014360585.1 Nocardioides sp. | reverse complement strand
GCGACGAAACTAGAGTTTCGTCGCCCACAACTACAGTTTCGGCGCGCCGGTTCTACCGATTCGGCCCGCCGGTTCTACCGATTCAGCGGGGCGGGTCAGGACAGGCGGGAGACCGCGGCGTCGATGCGCTCGTCGGTGGCGGTGAAGGCGATCCGGACGTGGGAGCGGCCGGCGCGGCCGTAGAAGGCACCGGGGGCAGCGAGGATGCCGCGCTCGGCGAGCCAGTCGACGGTCGCCCAGCAGTCCTCGTCACGGCTGGACCACAGGTAGAGGGAGGCCTCGGAGTGGTCGATGCGGAAGCCGGCCGACTCCAGCGCCGCCTTGAGCTTGGTGCGCCGGGCGGCGTAGCGGGCGTGCTGCTCCTTGGCGTGCTGATCGTCGGCGAGCGCCGTGATCATGGCGACCTGCTGGGGGCCGGGCATCTGCAGGCCGAGGTTCTTGCGGACCGCGAGGACCTCACCGAGGACAGCGGCGTCTCCGGCGACGAAGGCGCAGCGGTAGCCCGCGAGGTTGGACCTCTTGGAGAGCGAGTGGACGGCGAGGATGCCGTCGTAGGTGCCACCGCAGACGTCGGGGTGGAGCACCGAGACCGGCTCGGCCTCCCAGGCGCACTCGATGTAGCACTCGTCCGAGATCAGCAGCGTGCCGCGCTCGCGCGCCCACTCGACCGTCTTGCGCAGGTGCTCCACCGGGAGCACCCGCCCGCTCGGGTTGGACGGGGAGTTGATCCACAGGATCTTCGGCGCCCTCGGCCCCAGGGCGACCAGCGAGTCGGTGGCGACGGTGTCGGCACCGACGAGAGCCGCGGAGACCTCGTAGGTCGGGTAGGCCAGCTCCGGGTAGGCGACGAGGTCGCCCTGTCCGACGCCGAGGTGCAGCGGCAGCGATCCGATCAGCTCCTTGGAGCCGATCACCGGCAGCACGTTGTCCAGCCCGAGGCCGTCGACCCCGTGGTTGCGCGCGAGCCAGTCGATCGCGGCCTGACGCACCGCGGGCGTACCGATCGTCGTCGGGTAGCCCGGGGAGTCAGCGGCCCCGCGCAGAGCGTTCTGCACGACCTGCGGGGTCGAGTCCACCGGGGTCCCGACAGAGAGGTCGACAAGGCCCCCGGCGTGCGCGGACGCCTTCTCCTTGAACGAGGCGAGCTTGTCCCAGGGGAAGTCAGGCAGCCGTTGCGAGACCGGGACCGAGGCCGCGTACGGGGTCGGCATCAGTCCTGGTTCTGCGGGGGCAGCGCAGCGACGAACGGGTGGTCCTTGTCGATCTCACCCATGCGAGCGGCGCCACCGGGCGAGCCGAGGTCGTCGAAGAACTTGACGTTGGCGTCGTAGTACTCCTTCCACTCCTCGGGGGTGTCGTCCTCGTAGAAGATCGCCTCGGGCGGGCACACCGGCTCGCAGGCGCCGCAGTCGACACACTCGTCGGGGTGGATGTAGAGCATCCGCTTGCCCTCGTAGATGCAGTCCACCGGACATTCGTCGACGCAAGCCTTGTCCTTCACGTCAACACAGGGCTGGGCGATGACGTACGTCATTCGGGGCTCCTCCAAGCGGTTTCACGAAAGTCAGAGGGGCGCGACTGGCCCTTCCGAGGACAGCCTAGTATCCCCACGTGCCTGCTCATCTCCTGGGACCACATGTCGTCGGCAAGCGGATCGTCGTCCGCCGCCTCGTTCCCGGCCAGACCGGGCCCACCGGCGGCCCTGCCTTCACCGACATCCTCGGCGTCTGTACGTCCTGGGCCGACGGCATCGCGGTCATCGAGCGCGAGTCCGGGGAGCAGGTGAGGGTGCCCGTCGCCGAGATCGTCTCCGGCAAGCCGGTGCCTCCGCGGCCGAACGTACGCCTGCGGATCCGCGTACGCGAGGCCGAACTGCTCAGCGCCGCGATCTTCCCCGGCACCACCTCCGAGGCCCTGGGCGAGTGGGTGCTCTTCGACCACGAGGTCTCGGTCCGTCGGCGACCCAACTCGGCGCTGGCCATCGGCGACCCCGGCATCGGGCTGGATGAAGCGATCGACCGGGTCGAGAGCTACTACCGCACCCGCCACAAGCGCCCGCGCGCCAAGATCGAGGTCGGCTCCACTGCCGAAGAGGCTCTGGTCGCGCGCGGCTGGGTCGAGGACGTGACCGTCGAGTTCCAGCTCGCCGGGCTCGCCGCCACCCGCCGCCTCCTGCCGCCGCCGGTCGAGGACGCCAGCGTCGAGATCACCGGCGCCGGCGGCCACCAGGTGCTGATCACCCTCGGCGACACCGCCCGGATCATGGGCACGATGGAACGCGACTGGCTGGCCATCCACGACCTCGAGGTCGCCGAGCCGCACCGCCGCCAGGGTCTCGCCACGAAGGCCCTCGCCACTCTGCTCGAGTGGGGCGCCGAGCGCGGTGCCCGCGCCGCCTGGCTGCACGTGGAGACCAACAACGCCCCCGGCCTCGCGCTCTACGAGGGCCTCGGCTTCACCGAGCACCACCGCTGCCGCTACTACTCCTCGCCGACTCCGTAGCGGAGCCGTCCGGGTCCGCTCATCCGAAGTTCCCCAGGTGCTCACCTGCGCCTGATGGGGTGGTCGAAACACCCCCACCTAAGGAGCACCGATGAATCCGGGCATCACCAGGCGAGGCATCCTCTCTTCCGCGGGCGCGCTGGGCGCGGCCGCCGCAGTCGGTTCGACGTTGGGCGGCACTCTGCCTGCGGCAGCTGCGGCGGCGTACGAGAAGGGTTCGGACAAGCCGCTGATCGGCAAGGCCAGGACGCCCGACCTCCACGTGATGAGCTTCAACATCCGCTACGACCGCGAAGGCACGCAGCCCGGCCAGCCGGACTACTGGCCCGAGCGCAAGCCGCTGGTCACCGCGTTCGTCGAGCTAGAGAAGCCCACGATCCTCGGCGTTCAGGAGGCCGAGTTCAGCCAGCTCGGGTCGCTCGAGGCAGGCCTCGGGCCGAAGTACCGGATGCTCGGCTTCGGGCGCGACGGCGGTGCCGGCGGCGAGTACTCCTCGATCTTCTACGACGCCTCCCGGCTCGAGGCGCTGTGGTGGGACCAGTTCTGGCTCTCCGACACCCCCGACGTGATCGCCTCGGCGACCTGGGGCAACTCGGTGACCCGGATCGTCACCTGGGTGCGGTTCCTGGATCTGGCGACCGGCACCGAGTTCCTGCACGTCAACTCCCACTTCGACCACCAGTCCGAGAACGCCCGGGTCCGGAGCGCGGAGGTCGTCCGCTCCCTCATCGCCGACACCGGGCTCCCCGCCGTGTTCACCGCAGACGCCAACGCCAACGCAGAGGCCTCAGATCCCTATACGACCCTGGTGAACGACGGCGGGCTCGTCGACACCTGGCTCGCGGGCACCCAGCTGACTCCGCAGGTCGGCACCTTCCCCAACTACGGCACCCCGAACCCGGCCGGAACCCGCATCGACTGGGTCCTCGCGACGCCCGACGTAACCGTGAAGTCGGCCGCGATCAACACCTGGACCAAGGACGGCCGCTGGCCCAGCGACCACACCCCCGTCCAGGCGCTCGTCCGCCTACCCTGACAGCAGGTCCCACAGGTTCCCGAAGGGGTCACGAAAGACCTGAAGGGTGCCGTAGGACTCCTCGCGCACCGGTCCCACGAGCTCGATCCCGGCGGCGACCAGCTTCTGGTACGCCGCCGGGAAGTCGTCCACCCGCAGGAAGAACGTGACCCGGCCGCCGGTCTGGTCGCCGACCCTCGCGGTCTGCGCCGGGCCGTCGGCCCGGGCGAGCAGGAACCCGGTGCCGCCACCCGGCGGACGCACGACCACCCACCGTTTCGGGCGCCCGTCGTTCGTCGTCGCGGGCACGTCCTCGGTGACCTCGAAACCGAGCACATCGCGGAAGAACTCCACCGCCTCGTCGTAGTCGGGCACGACGAAAGTCACCAGATCAAGATGCATCCTGTCCTCCTCAGCGGGTCGCGGCCATGGGTTGACCAACCCGGTTGACCAACCTACCGTGGACTCATGGATGCAGCGCATGTCGTGAAGGTTCAGGAAGCGAAGACACACCTGTCGAGCCTGCTGACCGAGGTCGAGGCGGGCGGCGAGGTCGTCATCGCCCGGGGCGACCGCGCCATCGCCCGCCTGGTGCCGATCGAGCGGCCGACGAGGCGGATCCTCGGTGGGCTGCGCGTGAGCGTCCCCGACGAGTTCTTCGGCCCGCTCCCCGACGACGAGATCGCCGCCTGGGAGGGCTCGCTCGATGAAGACCTTTGAGCGAGTCCTCCTCGACACCCATGCCTACATCTGGCTGGTGAGCGAGCCGGACCGGCTCAGCACCCCGGCATACGAGGCCGTCATCGACATCGACACCGAGGTGTTCGTCTCGGCGGCGAGCCTCTGGGAGATCTCGACCAAGACTCGGCTCGGAAAGCTCCCCGGCGGCGGCACCCTGGCCGCCACCTTCGAGGACCGCATGCGTCTTCATGTCCTGGAGCGGTTGCCGATCGACTTCAACCACTCACGCCTCGCCGGAGAGCTCGACTGGGACCACCGCGACCCCTTCGACCGCATGCTCGCCGCACAGAGCATGCTCGAGAACCTTCCCCTGGTGACGAAGGACAGCAGGCTGCAGGCGTACGCCTCCATCCACACCGTCTGGTGACCGCGTAGCCGAGGTCAGCAGGTCCTCAGGTCAGGAGATGCGGGGCCCTCGTGGGTCAGCGCGTCGAGGGTGAACGCGATGGCGGAGGCGCTCATCGGGATGAGCAGGTGCTCGGAGAGGTCGAGCGCGCAGGCGTCCTGGATGCGTACGTTGGTGGTGTTCGGACCCGCGGCAAGGAAGCCGGAGGTGTAGGGCACGACCACCTCGTCGGTGGCGGTGACGATCTGGGTGTAGGAGATGTCGCCGGGGGTCTCGTCGCCTGCGTTCAGGTCGGCGAGGAACTGCGAGCCGGTGGCCTGCTGGGAGCAGGAGATGCAGAGACCGGTCGTTCCGGTGGCGGCGCCGGTGACGCCCTCGGACCTCATGATCGAGGTGCCGTGGTTGGACGGCGCCAGGCCGACGAGGTCCTCGACGTACGCGGCGCCACCGAGGTTCTTGATGTAGTAGCGCGGCATCATCCCGCCCTGCGAGTGGCCGACGAGGGACACCTTCTCGGCGTCGGTGACCTCGCGGACGCGCTCGATGAACTCACCGAGGTGGGCGGCCGAGTCCCGGATGTCGCCGGTGGCCCGGTTGCCGTAGTCGAGGGAGTAGACGCAGAACCCGGCCCGCTTCATGGCCAGCGAGATCGGGTCCAGCAGCGAACGACGGTCGCCGAAGGTGCCGTGCACCAGGATCACCGGCGTCGGGCGCTGGACGGACGGCGCGCACGCCCAGTCGTTGGCGCCGACGGGATCACCGAGAGGCGAGCCCGGCAGTGGGAGCCCGGTCCGACTCGTCCCCTCAGCGGCGGATGCGGAGACCGGGACGAGAACGAGTGCGACGGCAGCGAAGAGGCTCAGCAGGAACGGGCGCATGACAATGTCAACGAACCGATGTGACTCACGTCACGAGAGATACTCGTTGGCGGCCCGCCCGCAGCCACATCTACGATCGTGAGCGGCACCGCCGAGGAGTGACGACCCTCAGCCCGCGGCAAGGCGGCGCCCGCGCGTACGGCGGATCGACGAGAGGCTGATGACACATCAGCGAAGGTGTGGTGGCACCGCGACCTAGCCCCCGCCCACACCTCCAGGGCCTCGCCACCTGGAGGAAATGATGAAACCGATAGACCGTACGCTCGCCGGCCACCTGCCCGCCGTCACGCCGGGCGAGACCGTCCGACTCTGCGGGCACGTGCACCGACGCCGCGAACTCGCCGCCGTCACCTTTCTCGTGCTGCGTGACCGCACCGGCTTGGCGCAGGTGGTGATCAGGCCCGTCGACGGGCAGGAGGTTCCTCCCGAGGAAACTCCCGTCGAGGTGGTCGGCATCGCCACCAGCAGCTCGCAGGCGCCGGGAGGGGTCGAGATCACCTCGCCTGTGGTCACGGCACTCTCCGACCCCGCACACACCCCGCCGGTCGAGCTGTGGCGACCAGAGCTCGCGGCCGGGTTGCCGACGCTGCTCGACCACGCGCCGGTGACCTGGCGTCATCCTGCGGTCCGGGCCCGCTGGGAGATCGCTGCCGCATCCTTGCGTGGCTTCCGGGCGACGCTGGACTCCGCGGGGTTCACCGAGGTCCACTCCCCCAAGATCGTGGAGTCGGCGACCGAGTCCGGAGCGAACGTCTTCGAGATCGACTACTTCGGCCGGCCTGCCTATCTCGCCCAGTCACCACAGTTCTACAAGCAGCAGCTGGTCGGCATCTTCGAGCGGGTCTACGAGGTCGGACCGGTCTTCCGCGCCGAGCCGCACGACACGGTGCGACACCTCGCTGAGTACGTCAGCCTCGACGTCGAGCTCGGCTTCGTCCGCGACCACCGCGACGTGCTCGCGGTGCTCCGCGAGGTCGTCGCCGGCATGCGTGCCGGGATCGAGACCCATGCCGCAGGCGCGGTCGAACGGCTCGGGCTCGACCTGCCGGTCGTGCCCGAGGAGGTCCCGGTCATCCACTTCGCCGAGGCGCTGAAGCTGGTCGGGGCGCCAGAGGACGAACCCGACCTCGCTCCTGAGCACGAGCGCGCGCTCGGGGCATGGGCCCGGCAGACGTACGCCTCCGACTTCCTGGCCGTGGAGGGCTACCCGATGCGGAAGCGGCCGTTCTACACCCACCCCTGGTCTCGACAGGCTCGACCACCAGGGGACGGGAGCAACAGCTTCGACCTGCTCTTCCGCGGCCTGGAGCTGGTCACCGGCGGGCAGCGCCTGCACCGGCTCACCGACTACGAGGAGGCGATCCGGGCGCGCGGCGAGGAGCCGGCGGCGTACGCCTCGTACCTGCAGGCCTTCGCCCACGGGATGCCACCGCACGGCGGCTTCGCGCTGGGGCTGGAGCGCTGGGTGGCGCGGCTCGTCGGGGTCACCAACATCCGCGAGGTCACGCTGTTCCCGCGAGACCTGCACCGTCTGACGCCCTGACCCGCTGGTCGAGCCGCCGGAGCGCTAGCGGAGGCGTGTCGAGACCAACACAATCCGGACGTGACTGTGTGGTCTCGACACGCTCGCTGGCGCTCGCGGCTCGACCAGCGGGACCCGTCAGCTGGGGTCGGCCGGGGGCTTCTTCTCGGACTCGTCGGTGCACTCGACCTCGTCCTGCGGGTTGTAGACGGTCTTGAAGGTCTCGGTGTCGACCTTCGAACCCGTGCCGGGCTTGTAGAAGTCGCGCCAGACGTTGATCGAGAAGCCCTTGGCACCGACGGTGTTCTCGCAGTTGCCGTCGGTGATCTTCTGCTTGCCCGGGGACTTGAAGTCGTAGCGCTCACCGGTGCGGGCCTTGATGTCCCAGATCTTGGTGGACCACATCTCGACGGTCACCGAGCCCTGGCTGTTGCCGCCGGCGGGGTTGACCCAGGAGCGGATCAGCACGCCGTACTTGGTGTTGTTCTTGAACTTCAAGTCCAGCGAGGGCCAGGCGACGGTCGCCTCGCGACCGATCGGGTAGCGGTCGATGTAGAGCGAGTGGGCCTTGTGCTCGACGTCCTGGAGCCCCGCGAAGAACATCGCGTTGAACGTGGTCGTCGCCATCTGCGAGACCCCGCCGCCGTAGTCCTCTCGGAAGATCCCGTTCTGGATCATCCAGCCCTTGGTGAAGCCGTTGGCAGCCGTACGCTCCCCGACGATGCCGTTCATCGAGAAGGTGTCGCCCGGCGCGAGCACGGTGCCGTTGACCAGCTGGGCGGCGCGGCCGATGTTGACGTTGCGGTATTCGGCGTAGGGGAAGTTCGTGGTGAAGGAGGAGATCTTCTCCTTGATGCCCCAGGCCTTGGCCTCTTCGGTGGTGACCTTCGGCTTGGCGACCTTCGACTTCACCTCGACGGTGCGCTCACCGTCGGGTGCGGTGACGACGTCGAGGAAGACGGCCTCCAGGTCCTTCTGGTTGAACGTGACGCCGGGCTTGGCGGGCACGACCTTCGGGGTGCCGTTGACCATCTCGACCGTCGCGTCGACCGGCTTCGCGGCGTCGTCCGCGAGGGCCTTCTTCAGCACCTTCTTCAGCTTGCTGGGCGCGACCGAAGCCTGCAGCTCGCCGTTCTTCGGGTCGAAGCGGATCGCGTCGCCGAACTCCTTCGGGGACAGCTGCACCGGGGTCTTCTCGAACTTCAGCGTGATCGGGCCGGAGACCGCCGGGTTCGCGACCTTGTCGACGGCCTCCTTGACGTCGGTCTCGTCGACGTCCGGGGTCAGCTCCTCGAGGGCGACATCAGCCTTGCGGTCGCCCTCGACGAGCAGCTGACCGGCGAGCGCGCTCTGGAGCGCCTCGTCGCTGACTCCCTCACCGGCGACCGGCTGGGTGGTCTTGACCTTCCCCCGCTTGATGACGACGTCGCCGTCCTTGAAGGGGGTCCCGGCGCGCTTGTTCACCTTGGCCGCGACCTTGGCGATCAGCTTGTCGTCGGCCTTGATGACGGGCTCGATCTCGCCGCCGCCGGTGAAGTGCTTCCACAGCTTGACGGGGTTCCAGCTGCGCGAGGCGTCGGCCTTCGCGATCGTCGCCTCGGCATCGAAGCTCAGACCCGCCTCGGCCGGGTTGACCTCGGTCTTGCTCGCACCCGCGGCCACGTCGATCGGCTGGCTGTGGGCCGCAGCGAACTTCTGGTCCAGCAACGGCGTCGCCTCGGCGGCCTCCATTCCGCCGACGTCCACGCCGGCCACCGTGGTGCCGTCGGGGATCTTCTCCCCGGCCACGGCATACGCCGCTGCCCAGCCGGCGAAGGCCAGAATGGCGACGCCACCGGCGACGGCGACGGCGACCTTGGCCCCGGTGCCGAGCGGCTTGCTCTCGGCCGCGACCGGCTGCGCGTAGTCAGGCTGGGCATAGTCGGGCTGGGCAAAATCGGGCTGCGCGTAGCCGGGCTGCGCATCGCCGGGCTGCGCGTAGGGCTGGTAGGCGGAGTGGTCGCCGGCATCCTGCGCGGGGTCGTGCACCACGAACGGGCCGACGCCGACGACGGTCTCCTCGAGCGGCTCGTCGAAGTCCGAGCGCTCGTCGGCCGGACGGTAGAACGCCATCTCGGTCTCCGCGTCGTCGGCCAGGTCGGGCGCAGCGGCAACCACGTCCGGCTCAGGAGCGAACTCGCGGTTCTTCGAGACGAACAGGTAGTTGTCGTCCTCCGGCACCGGCGCACGCTTCGGCAGCCCCGAGCGCAGCATCGTGCTGCGCAGCAGGGTCTCCTCGGCGGGATCCTCGTCGGAGTCATCGGGCGAGTCTGCCTCGGCGGAGACGAGCCTGGTCGCGCCGTCGGGCTCCGCGCTTCGCGCGGTTACTCCCTCGCTCGGCGCGAGCGGACGAGCAAGCTCGCCGCCCGACCTCGCTCCGGTCGTCTCGTCGTCGGGCACGTTGGAGACCGGCTTGGCGCCAGCGGACTCGGCAACGCGAGCGTCGATCTCGATCTGCGGGATCATGATCGTCTCGACGGCGGCATCGTCCGCGCCAGCTTGGCTGGCGTTGGACCCGGCCGCGTCAGTTTGCTTCGCAGGCTCGGGGGCCTTGGAGGCCTCACGCTCAGTGGACATGCGGCAGAGCCTAGGACCTATACCCCCCTAGGCCGAACCCGTAGCCCATCTTGGGACCTTCGTCACTTGCCGGGGTGGGCACGATCCACCGGCGAAGTGGCACTCAACACAGTCGCCGTCGCCACCACGATCATCAGCACGGCCCAGAAGATCATCAGGTATCCCGCGAGGTCGCCCGCGACGGCGTAGCCGCCCGCCGGCCGAGGTGTCGCGGCCAGCGCGACCACGATCCCCCAGGCCGCGGCGTACGCCACCCGCGCGACTCCGCGCGGGAGTGCGAGCAGCGTCGCCGAGGACGCGGCCACAGCGAGCAGCAGGCCCCACCACCACGGGTGGACGGCGACCGCGGCGACCCCGACGAGGAGGCCGGTCAGGAGACCGGCCGCACAGCGAGCCACCCCGCCGAGCGGTCTCACAACCCGGCGAAGAGATCGGTCAGGCCGGTGCCCTCGAGGTGCCCCTTGGCGATCCGGAAGTGCTCCTGGGACCACGCCGTCGTACCGAGACTGTTGGTCATCGCGAACATGCCCTGCTCCATGTCCATCTGGGTCGGGTAGGCGCGCATCGCGGCGACCTTCTGGTCGGCGTACGTGGTGCCGTCGATCGCGGCGGCGATGTCGACGTCGGGTGTGGCCATCGGCAGCGGGCCCTCGGGGTCCATCCCGCCGAGTGCGTCCGCGTCGCCGGCGTCCCGGGCAGCACGCAGACCCTCACGGATCCAGCTCTCCGCGATCGCGGTCCAGAAGACCCGGTCGATCTCGTGGGCCTCGCCGAGCTCCTTCTTGTAGGTCGGGACGGCGGCGAGGTGGGCAGCGTACGTCGCGACCCGGTGCGCCTGGATGTGGTCCGGGTGGCCATAGTTGCCGAACTCGTCGTAGGTGACCAGCACCTGCGGACGCACCTCGCGGATGATCGTGACGAGGTGGTCGGCGGCCTCGTTGAGGTCGGCGTACCAGAAGGCGTTCTCCCTGGCGTCGGGGTCCGGCAGCGCGTGGGTGCGGTCCGCGCTCCAGGTCATCCCGGAGTCGCGGTAGTTGCCGAATCCACCCAGCCAGCGGTGGTCCACCTCGCTGCCGTCGGGCGCCTTCAGCGCCGCCATCGCGTCCTCGATCTCGCCGCGTCGGTGCGCGCCGAGACCGTCCTCCTGATCGGCGGCCAGGTGAGCCAGCCCGGGCACGAGGATCTCGCCCATCTCTCCCGCCGTGCAGGTCACCAGGGTGACGCGGGCGCCCTCGGCGAGGTACTTCGCCATCGTCGCCCCCGTCGCGATCGTCTCGTCGTCGGGGTGGGCATGAACGAGCAGGAGGCTCTTCTGTGAAGTCACGTGCTCGATCTTAGAAGTCGCCCAAGTCAGGGCGCTTGATTCTTTTTGGATTGTCGGGGAGGTCGACCGGTTCGGGGGCGATCGAGTCGTCCGGCGGGCCCTCGGGGATGTCGAGCCAACCGTCGTACTCGTCCACCAGCAGCTCCAGGACCAGCTCGGGGGCATCGGTCTCCACCGACCACGGGTGGTCCTCGTCGTCGTCCTCGCCCTGGTAGCGCTCGCGGTCGACCCGCGCCGTCCAGCCCTCGCGCTCGAGCGTCGCCGCAGCCGACCGGGCGTCCTCCTCATCGAAGAAGATGCCGCGCAGGGTCGCCGACTCGGGCTGACCGAGCACGTGGCGGAGCGAGCCGAGGAACGGGCGGTCGGGCTCGAGCCAGTCGACCGAGTCGAGGTCCTCGGCCGCCAGCCAGAGGATCTGGTCGTGCTCGCGCGGTCTCGGCTCACCGGCCACGACCCGGGCGGTCGCGGCGATCAGGCGGGCCCCGGTGGTCGAGCCTGTCGAGACCCCGATGACCGACTCCCCCTGCAACCAGTCGAGCACCTCGATCAGGCAACCGAGCTCCTCGCCGATCTCTCGGACGAGGGCCGCCTCGGGCGTCTCCCCCTCCTCCACCTTGCCGCCAGGAAGCTCCCAGCGTCCGGCGGCCTCGGGCGGGGACGTACGCCTCGCGGCCAGCACCTGCTTGCCGTCGGCGCTGAGGATCGCCGCGGCCACTACGGTCTTGGGGCTGTTCACATGTGAGATTCTTCCCTAGTCACCCGGAAAGCATGGTCTCTTGGGTACGCTCCAACGCCGTGCCCCGCCCTCTGCTGCTCTTCGCCTGCCCGCTCCTACCCGGGGGCCGACCATGAGCGACCAGCAGTGGCCACCGCGCCGTCCGGGCGAGCCGCGCCCGCCCTACCGAGGTCAGCAGCCCTACCCGGGCCCACGGGAGCCCCACCCACCACAGGCACAGCCAGGGCGGCCGCGACAGCCGTACCCAGGCCAGCAACCGCATCCCGGCCAGCAGCGGCCCCACCCGGGCGGGCAGCGCTACCCCGAGCAGCGGCCCTACCCACCGGAGCAGCGGCCCTACGGCCAGGAGCCTTATCCGGAGCAGCCTTACCCGGAGCAGCACTATCCCGAGCAGCCCTATCCCGAGCAGCCCTATCCCGAGCAGCCCTATCCCGAGCAGCCCTATCCCGAGCAGCCCTACCCGGGGCAGCCTTACCCAGGGCAGCAGCCCCCGGCGTACCCCCCGGGCGACGGTCCTGGCCGCTTCGGCCCCGAGCCGCCGAAGAAGCGGCGCTGGCCGAAGGCCCTCGTCGGCCTGCTGGTGCTCGCGTTGGTCGGAGTCGGCGGCTACGGGGCGTACGACTTCTACGAGCAGATGCAGAAGTGGGAGCAGACCACGACCGACGACATGAACGGCGTCGGCAGCGACCTGTCGGTGGCCATCGCGTCGCTGCGCAGCGTCGGCTGGGAGGTCACCGCCGCAGACATCGAGACCTGGTTGGAGCAGCCGGGTGCCTACGGCGACGGTCTGAGCCTGCGTACGCTGCAGGCCGACCCGGCCACCAACGCCTTCACCGTCGCGGGCTATCGGACCTGGCAGGACACCTACGCCAAGCGCGACCACACCACCGTCGTGTGCGCGGACATCACCCTCGGGGCGGGGACCAAGAAGCCGCTCAACGAGACCATCACCCCCTGCCCCGACGACGTCCCGGAGACAACCCCGGGCCCGGCACCGAACCCTGGCGAGACCGGGACGGACGCGAACGGGGTCACCGGCCACCTCGCCGAGCTGGCCGTGCAGGCCTCCGAACAGCGCGCCGCCGGCGCCTCCGCGGGCAAGCTCATCGAGGTCGCTGCACCGACGAAGCCGGTGGGCGACGTACGCGCCGACTCGACCGCGCTCGTGTGCTCACCGGGCACCCGGGACCTGGGTGAGGGTGAGGGTTATGACCAGGGCAAGCTGATCCCGGTCCGACTCTGCGCGGTCGAGGGGCTACCCAACACGGGCACGGAGAGCACCAAGGGCGACAGCTACTACATCGACGGCTCCGAGGGCCTGACCGTCGTCAACGCGCGCATCTCCGGGGCCGCGGCGGCGCTGGTCGACAAGGCCGAGAAGCAGGGCATCGACCTGGTCGCGAGCAGCTCGTTCCGGACGATGAAGAAGCAGAAGGCGCTGTGCAAGGAGGACGCCACCGGCGGCTGCCCGACCGGCGACTACACGCTGACCGCACAGCCAGGCCACTCGTCCCACCAGCTCGGCGTCGCCATCGACTTCGAGGAGCCCAGCGTGACCGGCGGCAAGACCTGCGCGACGCGGGCCTCCGAGCCGAGCAGCGAGGTGTGGTCGTTCCTCAACAGGACGGCGCTGGCCTTCGGGCTGAAGCAGTACTCGGTCGAGGCCTGGCACTGGGACGCCTACGGCGGGAAGGACCGCTGCGCGCCGATGTGACCGGCCAAAGTGACCGGCCGAGGTGACCGTCAGGCGCGCGGCAGGCGGGCCAGCTGCCGCGCCTGTGCGACCAGCGTGCCGGCGGAGTCCCACACCTCGCAGTCCTCCTCGAACATGCCGCCCGAGAGGTTGCGTGAGTAGTGGGTGACCTTGAGCCAGCCGGGCGCCGGCTTGTGGCGGATGTGGCAGGTGAGCTCGAGGGTCGGCGCCCAGCCCGGAAGCTCCAGACCGAACGTCACCGGCGGGAGCGCGTCGAGCACCTGCAGCAGCGAGAGCGGGTCGGGCTCGCGGTCGTGGTGCCGGAGCCAGCCGGTGAAGACGGCCTCGCCGCTCGGCTTCGCACCGCCCCAGAGGAACTGCTCCTTTGGCACGCAGAGCTCGTAGCGGTCCAGCATCGGCACGAACTCCTTCACCTGCTCGGGCGCCGTCGTCGAGGAGAGGCACTCCTCGAGCGGCGGCAGCTCCGGCTCGGTCGCGGTGACCCGCTCGAAGCCGCTGCTCTTCGCATGGAGGCCATCGAGGTCTGCGTACGTCGCCGTGGTGGTGATCCGCAGCTCCTCGCCCTGCCACAGCTCGGCGGTCGCGATGGCCAGCGAACCCTTGTCGCGCTTGGTCTCGATCCGGACCTCCGCCGGTCCCGGGGTGCTCGCACCCGCGTAGAAGGCGCTCAGCACGATCGGGTCCGGATGGCGCGGCAGGTGGGCCCGCAGCGCGTTGCCGATGACCGCGAGCAGGTAGCCGCCGTTGACGCCGCCGCCGACCACCCAGCCGGGGGCGAGCTCGGCTGCGTACGTCGTCTCGTCGATCCTGCGGATCTCGATGTCCCGGTCGAACTCGGAAACCTGCGCGCTCTCAGCCATGGGGAGAAATCTAGATCGGGACTCGATGTGGTGGACGATGGGGGCATGGGCGAGCCAGAGCCGAAACCAGAGTCGAAACCAGAGTCGGATGCGAAAGACCCCCGTCACCCGCGCTGGGTCTACGGCCACGGCGACGAGCCGGATCCTCGGTTCACGCTGGCCAACGAGCGTACGTTCCTGGCCTGGGCGCGCACAGTGCTCGGCCTGATGGCCGGTGCGGTCGCGCTGCACTCGTTCCAGGTGCCCACCGTCGACTGGGCCCGCGACGGGTTGATCGCCGTGCTGGTGATCACCGCTGTCCTGTGCACGATCCTCGCGATGACCCGTTGGGCACGCGTCGAGCGTGCGATGCGGGAGCGCCGCCCGCTTCCCGCCTTCACCGCGGGGTTCGTGCTGGCCGGGGCGCTGCTGCTGGTCGGCGTGCTGCTGGGCGTCTCGTTCGTGCTCTGACCCACCTGCCTGCTCCGCCGGGCCCGTCGATGGCGCGCACGTCACGCTCGGCAGGGCAGACTTCGCCCTATGACCCAGCTCAAGCCGGTCCCACACGGGCTGCTGCAGGCCTTCAGGGCGTACGAGAGCGCGCTGATGTCGGATGACGTCGCCGCTCTGGACGCGCTCTTCGCCGACTCACCGACCACGCTGCGCGGCGACGCGGCCGGGCTGCTCGTCGGACACGAGCAGATCTCCGCCTTCCGCGCGGCGCGGGGCGGCGCGCCGAAGCGGCGCATCGTGCAGACCCACGTCCAGGTGATCGACGAGGACCACGCCCTCATCGTCGCCGTCACGGAGCTCGACCGTGGTGGGCGCGGGCTGCAGACCCAACTGTGGGCGCGGGACCCGGTGCGGATCGAGTACGCCGGCTGGCAGGTCACCGCGGCTCACGTCTCGGCGCCCGAGCCGGCCTTCGACAGCCGGATCTGGCGCATCGTCGGGGACCCGCTGATCTCCTCGCACACCGCTGACGGGGCGCTCTCGGGCGAGTCAGTGGCGGTCAAGGACCTCTACGCGGTCGCCGGCTTCGCGGTCGGCGCCGGAAGTCCGGCGTGGCTAGAGCAGGCTCCGGTGGCCGACTCGCACTCCGCCGTCGTCGCCTCCCTGCTCGATGCAGGAGCCTCGGTCCGCGGCATCACGCGCACCGAGGAGTTCGCCTACTCGCTGTCGGGGCTCAACGCCCACTACGGGGCACCGCCGAACCCGAAGGCTCCCGGCCGGATCCCCGGGGGCTCCTCGTCGGGGTCGGCGACCGCGGTCGCGCTCGGCCAGGCCTCGATCGGGCTTGGGACCGACACCGGCGGCTCGATCCGGGTGCCGGCCGCCTACCAGGGCCTCTACGGCATCCGTACGACCCACGGGGCCGTCTCGCGCGAGGGGCTGCACCCGCTCGCCAAGGCCTTCGACACCGTCGGGTGGATGACGCGCTCCGCGTTCCTGCTTCAGGCTGTGGGAGACGTACTGCTGCCGGAGTCGCAGGCGGCCTCCGTGGACGAGACCCATCTGGTGCCGTCATTGGTCGGGCTCGCCGACGACGACGTCGCCACCGCTGTGCGCGACGCGCTGCCCGACGCCAAGCCGCTGGCCTGGGCGCCGTCGCTGGACGAGTGGCGCCAGGCCTTCGTCACCGGGCAGGCCTACCAGGCCTGGCAGGCCCACGGAGCCTGGCTCGAGACCCGGCTGGACACGCTCGGCGAGGCGGTCCGCGGGCGGTTCGAGATGGCTCGGGCCGTGACCCGGGAGCAGGCCGCGGAAGCGCGCGCCGTGCTCGCGCAGGCCCGGGCGGAGATCCTCGACGTCGTAGGCGACCGCGTCCTCGCCTTCCCGAGCGCCTCCTCGGTGGCACCGACCGCGGCCGAGGCAGCCGAGGTCCGCGACGACACCTTGCGGCTCACCTGCATCGCCGGGATCGCCGGCCTTCCGGCCGTCTCGATCCCGGTCCGCACTCCGACCGGTCTCCCCGCCGGTCTCTGCCTGGTCGCCGCCCCCGGTCGCGACCGCGACCTGCTCGCCGTCGCTGCCGACTTCTGACCCCTGACAGGCTCGGCCTACTTCCGGTACGCCTTCAGCTCGGGGCGCTCCGCGTAGATCTCGTCGATGATCGAGGTGTCGAACAGGTCCTCGGCCGAGACCTCCCAGCCGGCGGCGGCGAGCGAGTCGACGGTCTGCTGCTGGAGCTCCTCGGAGACGGTGAAGAGGCCGTTCTTCTCGGTCTCCGGCGTCGAGATCAGCTTCTGCGACTCCTCCAGGCCACGCGTGGTCCTGGCGGGGTCGACCTCGCCGAAGCTGGCCTCGAGACCGTCGGAGTCTCCGGCAGCCTCCTCGTAATGGGTGGTGACGACCTCGACAACATCCTCGGTGGGGTTCTTGAAGGTCTCGGCCCAGCCCTTGATCTCAGCGGTCAGCAGCGCCTCGAGGAGGTCGCGGTTCTCGGTGAGGTACTGGTCGGTGACGGTGTAGGTCTCGGCGACGTACGGGACGCCGTTGTCGGCGAAGGGCAGGTCGGTGGTCTCATGACCGGCGAGCTCCAGGGCGATCGACTGGTTGGTCAGATCGGCCAGAAAGCCGTCGACCTGACCCGCCGTCAGCGGCGTCGGGTCGAGCTCGACCGGCACCACGGTGATGCTGTCCTTCTCCTCCTCGAGCCCGTTGGCGGTGAGCATCGCCTTGAAGACAGCGACGTCGGACTCCTGGACGCCGATCTTCTTGCCTGCGAGCTGGGCCGGTGTGGCGATGTCGCCGCGGTCGCGGAGGGAGAGGATCGTGAGCGGGTTCTTCTGGAAGGTCGCGCCGATGATCTTCACCGGCGCCTCCTGCTCGGCGATCGCGGCGCCGACCGCGACGGCGTCGGTGATGGCGACCTGGACCTTCCCGGAGAGCAGCTTGGCGACACCGTCGTCGGGGCCCGAGATGCCCTTGACCTCGTCGAACCCGGCTTCCTCGTAGTAGCCCTTGTCCTCGGCGTAGTACTCCCCGGCGAACGTCTCGTCCTTGATCCAGGAGTACTGCATCGAGATCGTGCCGAACCCCTTCTCGCTGTTGGTCGGTTCCGGATCGGAGCCACAGCCGGCCAGCGCGGTGGCCGCGACGACGGACAGGAGGGCCGCGGCGGCCCGGCGGACGGAGGTGGACATCGGAACGGTTCCCTTCGAGGAGGTTCGAGTGCTGGTCGGTCAGGTCGTACGGCGCAGCAGCGGCGGATGCAGGTGCTCGGCGGAGCCCCGTCGGAAGAGCTGGGCCGGGCGACCCCCGTCACGGGTCGTCGTGCTGCCCGTCGGCTCGAGGAAGGCCTCCGTCTTGGTGACCTTGCGGTGGAAGTTGCGAGGGTCCAGGCGCTCACCCCAGACGATCTCGTAGACCCGGCGCAGCTCGGCGACCGTGAACTCCACGGCACAGAAGGCCGCACCCAGGGGCGAGTACTCGAGCTTGGAGCGGGCGCGCTCGACGCCGTCGCGGAGGATCGCGGCATGGTCGAAGGCGAGACCGTCGGCCACGCCGTCGTCGGCCAGCAGCGAGTCGACCCGACACCACTGCGCGTCGGTCGCGTCCGATCCCGCCGCTGGCACCGGAAGGTCCGGTGCCAGCGCGAGGTAGGCGACCGTCACGACCCGCGCCCGCGGGTCCCGACCCGGAGCCCCGTACGTCGCCAGCTGCTCGACGTGCACGCTCCCCAGGCGCATGCCGGTCTCCTCGGCGAGCTCGCGCGCTGCCGCCTCCTCGAGACCCTCGTCATCGCGGACGAACCCGCCAGGGAGCGCCCAGGCGCCTCGATAGGGCTCGATCCCGCGGCGTACGACCAGGGCGCAGAGCGCCTCGTCACGGACGGTGAGCACAACGAGATCGACGCTCACCGCGAACTTGGGGCACTCCACGTGGCAGACCCTAGATGATCGAGCGACGCACTCGAGTCATCCCTCGGCGATCGCCCCCGCGGCCACTGCGAGATCCGCCACACCGGCGGCGAGCTCGTCGGGCCGATCGGTGGCCATGTCCAGGTGGAAGCCGAACAGCGACGAGTCGACGAGCGTGACGATCCGGCCGGCACGCTCAGGGGGTGCGCCACAGCCGGTGATGTAGTCGCGGAGCGCGGCGTACCACAGCTCGTTGGTCTCGCGGACGACCGAGCGGTAGGGCTCCATCCCGATCAACCCGGTCGCGGCCGCCTGCAGGTAGATCTGCAGGCAGCTGTGCAGCGGCTCGGAGCGGTAGGCCCGCCACAGCGCCTCCACCCCGGCGCGTACGCCGTCGGCCGGCTCCAGCGCGGCGACCGCGGCCACGGACAGCTCGTTGGTGCGCGCCACCACTGCGGCGATCAGCTCGTCGCGGCCGCCGAAGTGGTAGATCAGCATCCGGTCGCTGGTGCCGATCGCGGCCGCCAGCGGACGCAGGGTCAGCCCGATCAGCCCGTGCTCGAGCACGTGCTCGACGACCTGCCCGAGGAGCTCCTCCTTGCGATCCATGGAAAGCATTATGCCGACCATGTAGCGACTGCTACATTTCTCAGTGATGTAGCAGTCGCTACATGCGCCTGAGGAGGACCCGTACATGTACGCAGCCACACTGCTCGTCGTCGCGATCGCGATCGAGGTCGCCAGCACCGCGCTGCTCCCCCGCACCGAAGGTTTTCGCAATCTTGGCTGGTCGGCCGCCGTCCTGGCCGGCTACGGCACCTCGATCTGGCTGCTGTCTATCGTCGTGGAGCGGATGCCGGTCTCGGTGGCGTACGCCATCTGGTCAGGCCTCGGCACAGCCCTCGTCGCGGGCATCGGCGTGATGTTCCTCGGGGAGCACCTCACCGCCGCCAAAGCAGGCTTCCTGGCGATGATCGTCGTCGGCGTCGTGGGACTGAACCTCTCCGGCGCTCACTGATCAGACCGCTGCGGCCGCGGCCCTCCCCGCCGTACGTCCTGAGAACAGGCAACCGCCGAGGAAGGTCCCCTCGAGGGCGTTGTAGCCCATCATCCCGCCTCCGCCGAAGCCGGCGACCTCGCCGGCCGCGTAGAGCCCCGGCAGCGGGGTGCCGGCCGAGGTCAGGCAGCGGCCGGACAGGTCCGTCTCTAGCCCGCCGAGGGTCTTGCGGGAGAGGATGTGCAGCTTGACCGCGATCAGCGGACCGGCCTCGGGGTCGAGGATCCGGTGCGGCTTGGCGGTGCGCTGCAGCTTGTCGCCGCGGTAGTGGCGGGCGGCGTACAGCGCGGTGACCTGGGCGTCCTTGGTGAAGTTGTTGGCGATCTCGCGGTCGCGGGCCTCGATGATCCGGCGCAGGTCGCTCTCGTTGATCTGCGGGCCGGACGGGTCCTTCTCGGCGAGGCCGTTCATGCCGTGGACGAGCGCGGTGAGGTTCTCGGCGACCACGAAGTCCTCACCGTGGTCCATGAAGCTCTTCACCGGGCCGGGGCCCTTGCGCGCGCGCTCGGCGAGCAGCTTGAAGTCCTTGCCGGTCAGATCGGGGTTCTGCTCAGAGCCCGAGAGCGCGAACTCCTTCTTGATGATCTTCTCGGTCAGCACGAACCAGGAGTAGTCGTAGCCGGTCTGGCGCAGGTGCTTGAGGGTGCCGAGGGTGTCGAAGCCCGGGAAGAACGGCGCCGGCAGCCGCTTGCCGGTCGCGTCCAGCCACAGCGCCGAGGGGCCGGGGAGGATCCGGATGCCGTGGTTGGCCCAGATCGAGTCCCAGTTGCGGATGCCCTCGACGTAGTGCCACATCCGGTCGTCGTTGATGATCCTGGCGCCGCTCGCTCCGGTGATGGCGAGCATCCGGCCGTCCACGTGCGCCGGGACGCCGGAGACCATCGACTTCGGCGGGGTGCCGAGCCTTGCCGGCCAGTGCTTGCGGACGAGGTCATGGTCGCCGCCGATGCCGCCGGAGGTGACGATGACGGCCTGGCCGCCGAGCTCGAAGTCCTCGATCTCGGTGCGCGAGGAGGCCTGCCCACGCTCGATGTCGCTGGGCTTGAGCACCTTACCGCGTACCCCGACCACCGCCCCGTCCTCGATCACCAGGTGGTCGACACGGTGCCGGAAGGCGAAGGTGATCCGGCCGGTGTCCGCGTGGGCACGCACCCGCCGCTCGAAGGGGTCGACGACGCCCGGCCCCGTCCCCCAGGTGATGTGGAAGCGAGGCACGGAGTTGCCGTGGCCGTCGGCGCGGCCGTCGCCACGTTCGGCCCAGCCGACGACCGGGAAGAACCGGTGGCCCATCTCGCGCAGCCAGGATCGCTTCTCCCCGGCCGCGAAGTCGAGGTACGCCTCGGCCCAACGCCGGGGCCACAGGTCCTCGTCGCGGTCGAACTGAGCCGATCCCATCCAGTCCTGGAGCGCCAGCTCGGGTGAGTCCTTGATCCCCATCCGGCGCTGCTCGGGGCTGTCGACGAGGAAGAGCCCGCCGAGGCTCCAGAAGGCCTGGCCGCCGAGGGACTGCTCCGGCTCCTGGTCGACCAGCAGAACACTCTTTCCTGCATCGGCGGCCTCAGCCGCTGCCGCCAGGCCGGCGAGGCCGGCTCCCACCACGATCACGTCGGCGTGCTTGGTCATGTCGGCAGATCCTGCCACCTTCCATACCGGCGGGTACATAGAACCTGTCGCCCGACCGTTCCGTCTGGTGGACAGTTGTCGGACTCGCACCCCGAAGCCGCCGCCGAACGCCTTCCGAGCGGATAGATTTTTTGTTCGTGATCGACCCCAAGATGACCGCGAAGAGGCAGCAGAAGTGGGTCCAGCGCGGCATCGACCGCACCGAGTCCTGGCTGAGCCGTAGTGGCAGCAGCCTCGGCCCGCTGATCCCGCACATCGCCACCGCGGGAGTGCTCATCGGGGACGAGGACCACGGCTGGATCCCGCAGGGTCTGGCGTACTCGCCCGACGCCGAGCTCCTGCTGCAGGGCTACTACGGCGACAAGCTCGGCTCTGCGCTCGCGCTGATCGACAAGCCGTCGGGCGAGCTCATCAGCGCGGTCTATCTGGGCGGCCCGAAGGGCAGCGTCAGCGGCCCCGTCAACGCCGGCGGCGTCGCGGTGATCGGCGACGAGGTCTTCGTGTGCCGCGAGGGCAACCCGCCCCGTCTCTACCGCTACTCACTCGCGCAGATCATCCACGCCGACCCGCTCTCGACCGTCTCGACCGTCTCCCCGCTGGTCGCGCTCGCCGCCGGCTCCTACCTCGCGGCCACGAAGGATCTGCTCTACGTGGGGTCGCACGCCAACAACCGCATCTACAAGTACATCCGCAAGGACGACAGCTGGCAGATCAAGACCCCGATCGGCGTACGCACCCCTGTCGGCACACAGGGTGTCGTGGTCCGCGAGGAGGAGTACGTCTTCAGCGTCTCCCGCGGCCCGGCCAAACGCAGTCAGCTGATCGTGCAGGACCGGGTCACGATTCGTCCCCGTGCGGTGCAGTGGCTGCCCAACCTGGCCGAAGGCATCGCCGAGGTCGGCGACGAGTTCTTCGTGACCTATCAGTCCGGTGCCAGGCCCTACTCCCGCGGCTCATCCAAAGGTCAGGCCTGGCCCTCCGCACACATGACCCGCACGCCCCTGGCCAAGCTCGGCCTGGAGCCGCGGAAGTCGGCAGACTCCCCCTGATCGAGCCTTGTGATCGAGCCTTGTGATCGAGCCTTCCGATCAGGCCGGCCAGTCGGTGATGTCGGCGAACTCCTCGCCGTGCCGCTTCACCCACTTCGCGACGTACGGGCAATGCGGAATGATCCGCTTCCCCTTCGCCCTGACATCGGCCAGCGCGAAAGCCACCAGCTTCGAGGCCAGCCCCTGCCCGCTGTAGGCCTCACCCACCTCGGTGTGCACGAAGTCCACGTGCGTGTCGTCCGGCAGCCGGTAGGCCGCCAGCCCCGCGACGGTCTGACCGTCGCGGATCTCGTAACGATGCTCGGCCGGGTTGTCTACGTACTCGATCTCGCTCACGCGCCTATTCTCCCCTTGTCGGCGAACTGAGGGGCGCTTCGGTGCTGGTCGTCTTCGTTGGGCTGGGGCCGCCGACCCTGTATTGGATGGTGTTCTCGCCGGATCCCGGAGTCAAGGACGGCCTTCGGCCGCCGGCTTCGCCGGTCGCCTGCGGCGGTTCTTGACACCGTGATCCGGCGAGAAATTTGGCTGGCTATCGGGTCGGCGGCGGGGTATGGCGCAGCGAGATTGGGTTGGGTACGGGCTTGGGACCGGGGTTGGCCGGTCCTCCCAGGAGGAGGGCCTGCCGGGCG
>NZ_JACIXG010000086.1 GCF_014360585.1 Nocardioides sp. | reverse complement strand
CGCGGACCGATCTGCTCGCTGACTCGCTCGGCGAGCTCTTGTCGGTGCCGTCGGGGGATCCGTTCGCGACCGAGGTCGTGGTGGTGCCGGCGCGGGGGGTGGAGCGGTGGTTGTCGCAGCGGCTCTCGCATCGGCTGGGGGCCGCGGCAGGGCGTACGGACGGGATCTGTGCCGGGGTCGACTTCCGGTCTCCGTGGTCGCTGTTCGCAGAGGTCGTCGGCACGGGGGATGAGGATCCCTGGGCGCCGGAGTCGCTGACGTGGCCGGTGCTGGCGGCGATCGACGCGTCGCTGGACGAGCCCTGGGCCAGGTCGCTCGCGGTGCATCTGGGCCACGGGGACACGACAGAGGAAGGCGTACGTCGGCGGGGGCGGCGGCTGGCGCTGGCTCGGCGGCTGGCGCGGCTGTTCGCTGCGTACGCGGACCAGCGGCCGGCGGTGGTCGCCGACTGGAGTGCGGAGCGGGACACGGACGGGCTCGGGGCCGAGGTCGCCGAGGATCTGGCGTGGCAGCCGCCGTTGTGGCGGGCCGTCGCGGAGCTGGTCGGCGGGCCGACGCCGGTGGAGCGGCAGGCGCAGACGGTCGCGCGGCTGAAGCAGGCGCCGGGGGATTTCGAGCTTCCGGAGCGGGTCTCGCTGTTCGGGCACACTCGGCTCTCGGTGACGGACATCGAGCTCGTCGCGGCGCTGGGGGAGCACCGGGAGGTGCATCTGTGGTTGCCGCATCCCTCCGAGGCGCTGTGGGCGGCGCTCGCGGGACAGGACGGGACGGTCGCCAGGACAGCGGATCGGTCGCACGATGTGGTCGGGCATCCGCTGCTGGCCACGCTGGGGCGGGATACGCGGGAGCTGCAGCGATCGCTGAACGAGATCTCCGTTGATGCGGTTTCCCAGATTGGTCTCGACAAGCTCGACCACCGGAGGTCCAGTCTGCTGGGGTGGTTGCAGGACGATATCCGGAGCAACACGGTCGGGGAAGCCGCGCAGCGGGTGCTCGAGCCCGCCGACCGCTCGATCCAGGTGCACGCCTGCCACGGCGGCGAGCGGCAGGTGGAGGTGCTCCGGGAGGTGCTCCTGGGGCTGCTCGAGGACGACCCGACGCTGGAGCCGCGGGACGTGCTCGTGATGTGCCCCGACATCGAGACCTTCGCGCCGCTGATCGAGGCCGGGTTCGGGCTCGGCGAGATGACCGGCGAGACCGGACATCCCGGCCACAGGCTGCGGGTCAAGCTGGCGGACCGGTCGTTGACGCGTACGAACCCGCTCCTGGAGGTGGCCACCAGGCTGCTCGACCTGGCCGGCGGCCGGGCGGGGGTGAGCGACGTACTCGATCTCGCTCATCTCGATCCGGTGCGGCGCCGGTTCGGGCTCAACGACGACGCCCTGGAGCAGCTCGAGGACTGGGCCAAGGATGCCGGGATCAGATGGGGCTTCGACGCGGAGCACCGCGAGCCCTTCGGGCTGGAGACGTACGTCGCCAACACCTGGCGCTTCGGGATGGACCGGATCCTCACCGGGGTGGCGATGTCCGAGGACTCCGCGACCTGGCTCGACACGACGCTGCCGCTCGACGACGTGGGGAGCGGGTCGGTCGAGCTGGCCGGGAAGTTCGCCGAGCTCGTCGATCGGCTGCAGGACGTGACCGACGAGCTGGCGGGGGTGCATCCGCTGGCGCACTGGCTGAAGGTCATCGAGGAGGGCGTCGCCGCGCTGACGTCGGTCTCGGCCAACGACGAGTGGCAGTCGGGCCAGGTGACCAGAGAGCTGTCCCGGGTGCGCGACGCCGCCGCAGGCCAGAAGGTCGAAGAGCTGCGACTGCCCGATGTGCGGGCGCTGCTGGGCGCGCGGCTGGCCGGACGTGCGACGCGCGCCAACTTCCGCACCGGCACGCTGACCGTCTCCACGCTGGTGCCGATGCGGTCGGTGCCCCACCGGGTGGTGTGCCTGCTCGGCATCGACGACGGGGTGTTCCCGAGGGTCGGGATCACCGACGGCGACGACCTGCTGGCGCGTGACCCGCAGACCGGGGAGCGCGACCCGCGCAGCGAGGACCGGCAACTGTTCCTCGACGCGCTGCTGGCAGCGACCGAGACGCTGGTGGTGACCTATACGGGCGCCAACGAGTACTCCGGCCAGCCGCGGCCGCCCGCCGTCCCTCTCGGAGAGCTGCTGGACACGCTGGACGCGACCGCTGTCACCGCAGATGGGAAGCCGGTCTCGGAGGCGGTGACGACCAGGCACCCGCTGCAGCCGTTCGACCAACGCAACCTCACCCCCGGGGCGCTGGTGACGGGTCACTCCTTCTCCTTCGACAAGGCCGCCGCGGCCGGCGCCAACGCCGCGCTCTCCGACCGCGTCGAGCCGCCCGAGCTCCTGCCCGCCCCGCTGGCGCCGCAGCAGACCGGGGACGTGACGCTGGAGGAGCTGCTGGGCTTCTACCGCGGGCCGGTGCGCGCGTTCTTCCGCGACCGCCTGGAGCTCGCGCTCCCGCGTGACGACGACCCGCTCTCCGACGCGCTGCCGGTCGAGCTCGACGGGCTGGGGCAGTGGTCGGTCGGCGACCGGCTGCTCCACGACCTGCTCGCCGGGATGTCGGAGGAGCAGGCGACCCAGCAGGAGTGGCGCCGCGGCGTACTTCCGCCGAAGTGGCTCGGCTGGCGCATCCTCACCGACGTGATCACCAAGGCGAAGCCGATCGCAGCCGAGGCGCTCCGGGTGCGCCACGCCGGCATCTCCACCGGGCAGGCGCGGGCCGTCGACGTCGAGGTCGACCTCGGCGACGGACGACGGCTGACCGGCACCGTCCCCCAGGTCTTCGGCGACCGGCTCGCCCCGGTGACGTACTCCCGCCTGGGCGCCAGGCAGCGGATCGAGTCGTGGGTGCAGCTGGTCGCGTTGGCCGCCGCCGACGAGGACCGGCCCTGGAGCGCCTGGACGCTGGGGCGACCGGCGAACTCCAGGTCGCGTACGCCGTTCGGGCTCTCCCAGCTCGGCCCGCTCGACCACACCGCGATCAACGTGCTCCGTGACCTGGTGCGACTGCGAGACCGGGGGCTTACCGCACCGCTGCCGTTGCCGCTGAAGACCTCGTTCGCCTACGCGCGCCAGCGACGGACCCAGGCCGGCATCGACGACGCGCTCTACAAGGCCGGCTGGGAGTGGAACGACAGCCGGTACGAGGGTGAGGAGTCCGACGTGGAGCAGGTGCGAGCCTGGGGTGCGAAGTCCGCGATCCCCGGGCTGGGCGATCCTCCGGAGCCCGGCGAGGAGTTCGACGGAGAGCCGTCCCGTTTCGGCGCGCTCTCGATGCGGGTCTGGTCGCCGTTGCTCAAGGCCGAGCAGGGGAGCTGGTGACGATGCAGTTCACTCCCTTCGACCTGACCGGACCGCTGCCCACCGGCACGATGCTGATCGAGGCATCGGCCGGCACCGGGAAGACCTTCACCATCGGCGCCCTGGTCACCCGCTACGTGATCGAGGGGAAGGCGAGGCTCGACGAGATCCTGGCGATCACCTTCGGCCGCGCGGCCTCCCAGGAGCTCCGCGACCGGGTGCGTGCCCACCTCGTCGAGGCGGAGCGAGCCTTCGCGGAGACCGTCCGCGGGCGGCGGCCGACCCCGCTCGACGCCCACCTCGAGCTGCTCCTGGACGTCTCCGAGGACGAGATCCGGGTACGCCACGAGCGGGTGCGTGACGCCCTCGCCTCGTTCGACGGGGCGACGATCGCGACGACGCACCAGTTCTGTCAGCTCGTGCTGCGCTCGCTGGGCGTGGCCGGTGACACCGACGCCGGCGCCGAGCTGGTCGAGTCGCTCGACGAGCTGGTCGTCGAGGTCGTCGACGACCTCTATCTGAAGTGGTTCGGCGAGACGCGGGAGCGGCCACCGTTCGACCGCGACGACGCGCTGGGCCTGGCGCGCACCGCGGTCGAGGACCCGCAGTCGGTCCTGGCCCCGGCGCCGGCCGAGGACCCGGTTGCGGGCGCACGGGTGCGGTTCGCCGAAGAGGTTCGGGCGGAGGTCGACCGGCGCAAGCAGATGCGCGGTGTCATGTCCTACGACGACCTGCTCTCCCGGCTCGCGGTCGCCTTGGAGGACCCAGCGGCTCCGGCACGGTCACGGATGCGCCAGCGGTGGCGGATCGTGCTGGTCGACGAGTTCCAGGACACCGACCCCGTGCAGTGGCAGGTGCTGTCGCGGGCCTTTGAGGGCCACGCCACCCTGGTGCTCATCGGTGACCCGAAGCAGGCGATCTACGCCTTCCGCGGCGGTGACGTCTTCACCTACCTGACCGCCGCCCGGGCCGCCGAGAAGCAGGCGACGCTCGACACCAACTGGCGCAGCGACGCCCCGCTGGTCGAACGGCTCCAGGTGGTCCTGCGCGGCGCGGCTTTGGGGTCGTCGGAGATCGTCGTTCACGACGTGAAGGCCCATCACGACGACTCCAGGCTGGTCGGGGCCCCGCACCCGTCACCGTTCCGGATCCGCCGGGTCGGCCGCAGCGGCTTCAAGCTCACCCGTGGAAAGATGATCACCGCCGGCGACGCGCGCGCCCACATCGCCCGTGATCTCGCCGGCGACATCGCCGGACTGCTCGGCTCCGGGGCGACCTGGTGCGACGCTCCGGTGCAGGCCGGCGACATCGCGGTCATCGTCAGGGTTCGTTCACACGGGCTGCTGGTGCAACGGGTGCTGCAGGAGCACGGCATCGCGGCGGTGATGGCCGGCGGCGGTGACGTCTTCCTGACGCCCGCCGGCGAGGACTGGCTCGCCCTCCTGCAGGCGCTCGACTCGCCGCACCGGACGCCGCTGGTGCGGGCGGCCGGCCTGAGCGTCTTCTTCGGCTACACCGCCACCGAGCTCGACGCGGGCGGGGAGGCGCTGACCTCCCGCATCGCCGACACGCTGCGCGGCTGGGCGCTGCTGCTGCGTGGCCGGGGCGTTGCGGCCCTGATCGAGGCGGCGGAGGAGCGCGGGCTCACCGCGCGCGTGCTGGGGCGCACCGACGGGGAGCGGTTGCTCACCGACGTACGTCACCTGGGGCAGTTGCTCCACGACATCGCGGTGCGCGACTCGTTCGGGCTGCCGGCGCTGCTGACCTGGTTCCGCGACGAGCGGCGGCGCTCGGCCGCGACCGAGCGGCCGCGGCGGCTGGACTCCGACGCGGCCGCGGTGCAGATCGTGACGGTGCACGGGTCCAAGGGCCTGCAGTACCCGATCGTTTATCTGCCCTTCGCCTACGACTACTTCGTGCGCGACCCCGACGTCGCTCGGTTCCACGACGAATCCGGGCAGCGGACCATCGACGTCACCCGGACCGGCGTGCAGTGGCCGCAGAACCTGGCCCGGCACCAGGGCGAGGAGATCGGCGAGGAGCTGCGCGATCTCTACGTGGCGCTGACCCGAGCGCAGTCGCAGGTCGTCGCGTGGTGGGCGCCCACGGCCAACACTTCCACCGGCGGTCTCCACCGGCTGCTGTTCGGGCGAGGTCCTGGCCAAGCGGTGGTGCCGGACAGCGTTCCTGTGCCGAGCGACGAGGACGCGGCGACGCTGCTGAGCAATGTCGCGCGCCACGGCGGCCCGGTGGCCGAGGAAGCGGTGCCGGTTGCAGCAGCCCCGCCGGTGCGGGCAGCGTCGCCCGGCCTGCTCGCCGCGCGGGCGTTCACCCGGGATGTGGACGCGGAGTGGCGGCGTACGTCCTACTCCGGGCTCATCCGGGTCGACGAAGGCGTGGTCGCGACCTCGGAGCCGGAGGTGGAGGGCACCGACGACGAGCCCATCGCCGAGGATGGCGACCTCGCGTCATCGGGTTCTGAACGGAGTGGCCCCGAGCTCGTCGAGACCGCTGAGGAGCACCTCTCGCCGATGGCCGAGCTGCCCAAGGGCGCCGGCTTCGGGTCGCTGGTCCACGCGGTCCTCGAGCACACCGACCCGGAGACCCCTGACCTGGCCGAAGAGCTGCTGACGAGGACCCGTGAGCAGCTGCGCTGGTGGCCGGTCCTAGCCTCGGCCGAAGAGCTCGCGACCGCGATGCTGCCGCTCAACCTCACCCCGCTCGGACCCGTCGCCGACGGGCTGACGCTGGCCCAGATCCCGCTGCGCGACCGGCTGCGCGAGCTCGACTTCGAGATCCCGTTGGCGGGCGGGGACACCCGTGGGCCGGGCGCTCCCGACGTACGTCTGCGTGATCTCGCCCCGTTGCTGCGCGCTCACCTTCCGGCCGACGACCCGATGGTGACGTACGCCGACCGGCTAGAGACCCCGCCGCTGGGGGACCAGTCGCTGCGGGGGTATCTGACCGGCTCGGTCGACGTGGTGCTGCGATTGCCGAGTAGGACCGCCTCGGGCTCCGCTTCGGCCAGCGGCCGGTTCGTGGTCGTCGACTACAAGACCAACTTCCTGGGGGTGGAGGCGATGGACTACACCCAGCCGAAGCTGGCCGAGGCGATGCTGCACTCCCACTACCCGCTGCAGGCGCTGCTCTACTCAGCGGTGGTGCACCGCTTCCTGCGCTGGCGCCTGCCCGGATACGACCCCGAGAAGCACCTCGGCGGGGTGCTCTACCTCTACGTACGCGGGATGCTCGGTCCGGAGACCCCCGTCGTCGACGGCATCCCGACCGGCGTCTTCACCTGGCAGCCACCCGCGTCCCTCGCGATCGCGCTGTCCGACCTGCTGGACGGAAAGCTCCCAGATGAGGTGACCGCATGATCGAGCGCTGGGAGTCCCAGGACCCCTTCGACGCACGCCTGGCCCGGTCCGCGACCGGCTTGCTCGCCTCGTTCAACCGCGAGGGTGTGCTGACCGCGGCCGACGTCCACGTCGCGACCCGTGCGACCACGCTCGCGGGTGAGACGCGCGACGAGGTGCGGCTGGCGGTGGCGCTGGCGGTCCGCGCGATCCGGCACGGCTCGGTGTGCGTCGACCTGGCCGCGCTGCGGGAGACCGAGGAGACGCTGCCGTGGCCGGCTGCCGCCGGCTGGCTGGAGGCCGTCGCTGACAGCCCCCTGGCGGCGCAGTCCCTGGTGCAGGTCGAGGACGGCCTGCTCTACCTCGACCGCTATCACCGCGAGGAAGGACAGGTACGCGACGACCTGCTCGCCCGCCTGGCCTCGCCCCGGCCGGTGGCCGACGAGGCCCTGCTGGAGGCGACCGCGGCCCGACTCTTCCCGGGCGAGGGGTACGCCGAGCAGCGTGCCTCCGCGCTCGCCGCCGCCCGGCAGTCCACGACGGTCCTCACCGGCGGTCCCGGCACCGGCAAGACGACGACCGTGGCGGGCCTGCTGGCGCTGCTCACCGAGCAGTCCTCGACACCGTTGCGGGTCGCGCTGACCGCGCCGACCGGCAAGGCGGCCGCGCGGCTGCAGGAGGCGGTCGAGAGTGCCCAGCTGGCGCCGCAGTTCACCGCGGCCGACCGCGCTCGCCTCTCCGGGCTGACCGCGTCGACGCTTCACCGGCTCCTCGGTTGGCGACCCGGATCGTCGACGAGGTTCAAGCACCACCGCACCAACCGGCTGCCGCACGACGTGATCGTCGTCGACGAGACGAGCATGGTCTCGCTGACGATGATGGCCCGGCTGCTCGAGGCGGTGCGGCCGGAAGCGCGCCTGATCCTCGTCGGTGACCCCGACCAGCTGGCCAGCGTCGAGGCCGGCGCGGTGCTCTCCGACCTCGTCGCCGGGCTCGCCGTGCGCTCGCCTGACGCGGTGGCCGCGCTCCGCACCACCCATCGCTTCGGTGGCGCGATCGGTGCGCTGGCGGCGGCGCTGCGGGACGGCGACGCCGACGCCGCGCTCGAGGTGCTCAACGGGGGCGACCCCGCGGTCGAGCTCGTCGACCCTGCTGACGAGGCCATGATGGCCGCGGTCGAGCGCGACCTGGTCGCGCACGCCGTCGCCCTGCACGAGGCCGCGCTCGTGGGTGATGCGGAGCGCT
The DNA here is from genome assembly GCF_014360585.1 of Nocardioides sp. Lineage (GTDB taxonomy): Bacteria > Actinomycetota > Actinomycetes > Propionibacteriales > Nocardioidaceae > Nocardioides. The sequence continues at coordinate 15,247 of NZ_JACIXG010000086.1, read as the reverse complement.
GCGTACGCATGCTCGACCAGTCGCGTCTGCTCTGCGCCCACCGCGACGGCCCCTGGGGCGTCGCCCACTGGAACCGGCAGATCGAGCGCGGCCTCGCCGAGACCACCGGCGAGGCGCTCGGCATCGGCTGGGGCCACGAGTGGTACCCGGGCCGCCCCGTCCTCGTCACCGCCAACGACTACGGCCTCGGACTCTTCAACGGCGACACCGGCGTCACCTACACCGACGCCGGCGGTGATCTTCGGGTCGCGATCGCTGGCGGCGCGACGTACGCGCCCTCACGTCTCGGCGACATCGAGACCCTGCACGCGATGACCGTCCACAAGTCCCAGGGCAGCCAGGCCAGGTCCGTCACCGTCCTGCTCCCGCCCGACGACTCGCCCCTGCTCACCCGCGAGCTCTTCTACACCGCGGTCACCCGAGCGCAGCAGCGCGTACGCATCGTCGGCACCCCCGACGCTGTCACGGCCGCGATCACCCGTCGGGCCCTGCGCGCCTCCGGTCTCCGGCAGCGGCTGGGCCACGACTGAGCGCAGCCTCAGAAGCGCTCCGCGAGCGCAGTCAGCTTCGCGACGTACGCCGGGAAGTCGACGTCCGGGGGCATGTTGTGGTCGCGCGACATCCAGCCGACGGCACCGTCGATGCCCTCCCGGAGGATGTCGGCCTGGCCGGCGTGCTGCGCGACGTCGCCGTAGGTGTAGGTCGCGATCTCATGCAGCGTGACGGGCGTGTCGCCCCAGTGCTTGACGTGGCCGACCGCGTCGAGCTCGAGAGCGTCGATGGTCGCGTTGGCGTGCGCGATCACCCGGCGGTAGCGGTCGATGATGCCGGCGACGGTCTCGTCCTGGGTCGCGTACCAGTCGGCCTGCGGATCGACCTCGTAGTGGTCCAGGGCGATCAGCTCGTCGGCTTGCGGGAACGGCCGCCCGAAGGTGTCGCCTAGGTAGATCGCCTCGACGTTGAGGCAGTGCTTGACGATGCCGATGAGATTGGTGCCGGTCGGCGTCCGCGGCATCCGGGCCTCACGCTCGGGAAGGTCCTCGACCTTCCCGAGCAGGGCGTTGCGAGCGTTGTCCAGGCGCTGCTTCAGCGTCTCTTTCGGGTCTGCGTCGGCAACCATCGCGGTGTCAGGAGCGGGCGATGGAGGTGGCGAGCGAGGCGAGGTGACCGAGGCGGGCCAGCTCGGAGTCGAGGAAGTCGGGGCCGCCGCGGCGGCCGATGAGGACGATCTCGTTGCCGTCGATGCGGGCACCGGCGAACATGTTCTCGTCCTCGCCCTCGACCTCGATCCGCTCGGGGCGATCGAGCTCGATGAAGGGGACGTTCTCGGGCGAGCCGTCGGTGGACCGGCTGATGCCCTTGACGCGGTGGACGCGGATGGCCCAGTCGGCGCGGAACGTCAGCGGCAGTACGTCGATGAGTCGGTCGAGCGCCTCGTGGGCGTTCTCGGTGAGGTCCTCGACGGCCTCGAGGTCGAGGAAGAGGTTGCCTCCGGCGGCGTAGCGGGAGATCCAGACGACGTGCACGTCTTCGAGCTCGTTGCACGCCGAGACGATGGAGTCCGGCATGGTTCCCGGTTGGGTCTCGAGAAGCACATCGTCGACAGCTCTTCCGTCGACTTTGTTCTTCTCGACGATCTCGATCGCCTCGATGTCGCCACCGGCTTCACCGATGGCGGAGGCGAGGCGACCGAGGGAACCCGGGATGTCGGGCAGCTCGACGCGTAGCAGGAACGGCATGGCCCTAGACCCTAGCGTCGCGAACCGACAGTCGTGGCACTCTCGCGGTTACACGCCGGTCAACTGGCGGGCTGCTCGTCGGCTGGCTCGAGCAGGAAGAGCGGAAAGAGCCGGGACGTGTTGGGCTGATAGTCCCCGTACGTCGGCCACGTCTGCACCGCGTAGGCCCACCACTCCTCGCGCTCCTCGCCGGCGAGCTCGCGAGCGACGTACGCCTTCTTGGTCCCGCCGTCCTGGAGGACCATGTCGGGGTACTTGCGGAAGTTCGCCACCCAGGCAGGGTTCTGGTCGGAGCCGCCCCAGGAGGCGACCGCGAGGTAGCGGCCGTCACGCTCGACCCGCATCAGCGGGGTCTTGCGGATGGCACCGGTCTTGGCGCCGCGGTTGGTGATCAGGATGATCGGCTTGCCGTCGCGTTCGAGGACGTTGGCCTCGGCGCCGCCAGAAGCCTCGAACGCGGCAACCTGCTCGCGCACCCAGTCGGCCGTGCTCGGGATGTATTCACCTTGCAGTTCGGTCATGTCCTCCATAACAGCCGATCGCCGTGGCTATTCCAACCCCGGATAGCCTCAGGCGCATGAGTGCCATCGAGGGAGTCTCCGACACGTTCGACCCGAGCCGCTGGGACGAGGTCCCCGGCTTCGAGGATCTGACCGACCTGACCTACCACCGGGCCAAGGAGCACGGCACCGTACGCATCGCCTTCGACCGCCCCGACGTACTCAACGCCTTCCGCCCGCACACCGTCGACGAGCTGCTCCGCGTGCTCGAGCACGCCCGGATCTCCGCCGACGTCGGCTGCGTCCTGCTCACCGGCAACGGCCCCTCGGTCAAGAACGGCAAGCACTCCTTCTGCACCGGTGGCGACCAGCGCATCCGCGGCAAGGCCGGCTACCAGTACGAGGTCTCGACGAGCTCGACCACCGGCCAGTCCGCGTACGCCGCCGACCGGACGGGCGCGGAGGAACCGACCCCGATCGACAAGGCCAAGATGGCGCGCCTGCACATCCTCGAGTGCCAGCGACTGATCCGTTTCATGCCCAAGGTCGTCGTCTGTGTCGTCCCCGGCTGGACCGCCGGCGGCGGCCACTCCCTCCACGTGGTGTGCGACCTGACCCTGGCGAGCGCCGAGCACGGGCGCTTCAAGCAGACCGACGCCGACGTCGGCTCGTTCGACGGCGGCTACGGGAGTGCCTACCTCGCCCGCCAGGTCGGCCAGAAGTTCGCCCGCGAGATCTTCTTCCTCGCCGAGGAGTACTCGGCCGAGGACGGCGTCCGCATGGGCACCGTCAACCGCGCCGTCCCCCACGCCGAGCTCGAGGACGTCGCGCTCGAGTGGGGCCGCAAGATCAACGGCAAGTCGCCCACGGCCCAGCGGATGCTGAAGTACTCCTTCAACCTCCTCGACGACGGCCTCGTCGGCCAGCAGATGTTCGCCGGCGAGACCACCAGGTTGGCCTACATGACCGACGAGGCCCAGGAGGGTCGCGATCAGTTCCTGGAGAAGCGCGAGCCCGACTGGTCGCCGTACCCCTGGTACTACTGAGCTTCTGTCACCACTTCAACTCGATCTCGAGCTCGCGCTCGTCGTCCCCGATCTCGATCTCCAGCTTGAAGTCGACCTCGTCGGGTACGTGCACCTTGAAGCGCAGCCCGCCTCTTTCGAACTCGACCTCGTTGTTGCTGGCGAGCGCGTCGGCCAGGGCATGCAGGCGAGCCGCCGCTTCCTCGCGACGCAACCTCGCCCGTTCCGTGACTTCCATCAGGTCCATGCTGAACTCCTTGTTCTGACGTTGAGGATGCATGATCTCGGCCGAGCGCGATTCGCGCCAGCCCTCCGAGCCGCTCAGCGCGGCAGCGCGGCGAGCTCGCTCAGCTCGCGCTGATAGGCGCTGTAGGTCTCGCGCAGGTCAACTGCGGGCCAGTCCGAAGGGCGGAGCCCGACGGGAAGGAGCGGGTCGGCGCTGAGGTGTCGCACGATCGCGGCGGCGGTGGCGAGCCGGAGAGCGGGCTCGGGCGTCGTCGACAGGCGCTCGAGCAGACGCTCGCCTTCGCGAGCCCAGCCGGTGAGATCCCACAGCGAGGCGGCGAGTTCTCCGGGGTCCTGCTCCGGGGTGGCCGTGAACGCCTGGAGCACCGGATCGGTGAAACGAGGGCGCTGCAGGTTGGCGGGCCGGGTCCAGACCCCTTCGCGGAGCTCGGCGAGCCTGTGCGCCTTCAGCGCATCGCGCAGGACGGCGCGCTCGGGGCCCGGTCGACCGGTGGTCACGACGACGGCCATCTCCCAGGTGCCGTCCCACGGCTTGTCCGCCGTGTGCACCGCTTCGTCCTGGTGCGCCTGCCGCTGGATCAGCCGCTCGCCGAGCCGGTAGCCGGCGTCGGTCCGGCGCAGGTCGCCGTCGCCGACGGCGCGGGTGACGGCGACGCGTACGGTCGCCGGCGCGATGCCGAAGAGCTGGCCCGCGCGAGTGAGATCGGCCGGAGTCAGTGGGCTCGGGTGGGCGCCGAGCATCAGGCTCAGGATCGCCGATCGGGCGGAGAGCGGAGCCAGTTCGTCGCGCGCGGTAGCCACCCGCCCATCTTCGCATGCAACATCTATGGACACGACTGTTGTCATATCCGTAACATCGAGAAGGATCGATGACCCGCAGCTGACAAGAGGTAGCGCCATGACCGGCATGCACGAGGCCCACTCCACCCACGTGGTCAGCAACCAGGTCCCGCCATTGGTGGGCCACAACACGGCCGGTGACCCGGTCCTGCGCGAGGGCGTCGAGCGCGAGGGCGCGGCGTGGGCGCTTCCGGAGATCGACAAGGTGGGCCGCCTCGCCGGGACCGCCGAGGCGCAGGACTGGGGCCGGCTCGCCGAGCGGGTGCCGCCGCGTCTGCACACCCATGATCGCTACGGACATCGCGTCGACGAGATCGAGTACGTCCCGGCGTACCACCAGCTGATGACCACCGCGGTGGAGAATGGCCTGCATGCTGCTCCCTGGGCCGACGACCGGCCCGGTGCCCACGTCGCGCGGGCGGCGAAGTTCTTCGCCTGGAACGTCGACGCCGGCCACGGCTGCCCGATCTCGATGACCTACGCGGTGGTCCCGGCGCTGCGGGCCAGTCCCGAGCTCGCCGCGAGGTTCGAGCCGCTGCTCACCAATCGGGAGTACGACTTCGGCCTGCGGGACCCCGAGACCAAGCGCGGTCTGATCGCCGGGATGTCGATGACCGAGAAGCAGGGCGGATCCGACGTCCGCGCGAACACGACGACCGCGAGCCTGCAGACCGACGGGACGTACGTCCTGCGTGGGCACAAGTGGTTCACCAGCGCGCCGATGAGCGACCTGTTCCTCACCCTCGCCCAGACGTCCGCCGGGATCTCCTGCTTCCTCGTGCCGCGCGTCCTGCCCGGTGGCGAACGCAACGCGATGCGCTTCATGCGGCTGAAGGACAAGCTGGGAAACAGGTCGAACGCCTCCTCCGAGATCGAGTACGACGCGGCGACCGGCTGGCTCGTGGGCGAGGAGGGCCGCGGGGTGCGCACGATCGTCGAGATGGTCAACATGACCCGTCTCGACTGCGTGATCGGCTCCTCGGCCGGCATGCGCACCGCGCTGACCATGGCGGCGCACCACGCCCAGCATCGCTCGGCGTTCGGCAAGCTGCTGGTCGAGCAGCCGGCGATGCGCAACGTACTGGCTGACCTGCAGGTCGAGTCAGAGGCGGCGACGACCGCGATGCTGCGGCTCGCGGGCGCCAACGACGGGGCCATCCGCGGGGACGAGGCCGAGGCCTCTCTGCGCCGGATCGCACTGGCGGTCACGAAGTACTACGTCTGCAAGCGGGCGCCGTACATGGTCAACGAGGCCCTGGAGTGCCTGGGCGGGAACGGCTACATCGAGGACTTCGACGTGGCGCGCATCTATCGCGAGATGCCGCTCCTCTCGATCTGGGAGGGATCGGGCAACGTGGCCGCGCTCGACGCCCTGCGAGCGCTGGCGAGGGAGCCGCACACGCTGGACGCGTTCATGGCCGAGGCGGAGCTCGCCTCCGGCGCCGATGCCCGCTACGACGCCGCGCTGGACCGGTTGAAGAAGGAGTTCGCCTCCTTCGACGACCTCGAGCTCCGGGCGCGACGGATCGTGGAGCAGATGGCCCTGGTCTTCCAGGGCTCCCAGCTCGTCCGGCACGCACCGGCGCCCGTCGCCGACGCGTTCTGCGCCTCGCGTCTCGGCCGGGACTGGGGCGGAGCCTTCGGAACGTTGTCGCCGCGCGGGGATCTCGACGCGATCATCGAGCGAGCGTTCCCCGCCTGATTCGCTTCGTACGGGGCCGGACCTGCGTGAGGATCGGGTGGAGCTGGCGACTATGACGCCGGCGACTATGACAGAGGGTCCGAGCTTGGGAAGCGATTCACAAGGTCGGACCCGCTGTCATAGCGATGGGCGAGGCATGGCCCGTCGGGTCTGCGGGCGCCGGGCGGCGAGGTACTCCGCGGGCATGCCCGGTCCGGGGCGGACCGCCACGTCGTCCGGCGGGATGGCGCCGTGCTGCTCGCAGCGCGCCTCGACCTGGACGGGTTCGCCGCAGTCCGCATGGAGGTAGTCGATCGGGCGGCCGTCAGGGGCGAACCACGTGTCGCCCCACTCGGTGAGCGCGATCAGCGCGGGACGTAGTCCTTGGGCCATGGCCGTCGGTCGGTAGTCCCCGGCGTCGTCGCGCGTCATCAGGCCCGCTTCGACGAGGGAGGCGAGGCGTGTCTTCAGGATGTTCGTGGAGATGCCGAGGTTGTGCTGGAAGTCGCCGTATCGCGTGACGCCGGCGAATATCGCGTCCCGCAGGATCAGCAGGGTCCAGCGCTCGCCGACGATCTCCAGAGATCGGGCGATGGAGCAGATCTGGCCGTCGTACGTCTTTCCGAGCACGGTGAAGACTCTAGCAAGTCGCTTGCATGATGAAAGTCCATGTGACTACGGTGGTGCTTGCATGATGCAAGTGCATGATGCAACTCGCAGCCGACCTCGAGGAGACCGCCATGAGCGACCTGACCGCAACCTTCACCGTCGACGCCACACCGCAGGAGGCGTACGAAGCCATCAACGACGTCCGTTCCTGGTGGGGGCACCACATCGCCGGGCCCACCGACCAGGTCGGTGCCGAGTGGTTCTACCTGGTGCCGGACATCCACTTCTCCAAGCAGCGCGTGAGCGAGCTGGTCCCGGGGGAGCGCGTCGTGTGGGAGTTCACCGACGGCTACCTCGACTTCATCGCCGACAAGACGGAGTGGGTCGGCACGACCGGCCGCTTCGAGATCGCCAGCGAAGGAGGACAGACCCGCGTGACCTTCACCCACGAGGGACTCGGACGCGGCGACGAGTGCTTCGACGTCTGCTACGACGCCTGGACCCACTACATCACCGTCAGTCTGAAGGGCCGGATCGAATCGGGTGAGGGCCTGATCCGGACCGAGGAGGAGAACGTCGCCGCAGTGGGCCGATAGCGCGCATCGCCCTGGTATTACTGAGGCATGCTCTCCACCTGGACAGGGCGAGGCCGTCTCGCGGTCTACATCGCCGCGCTCGTGCTCGGGATTGTGGAGGCAGCGGTCCTGGCCACCGACCCCTACGAAGTCGCGGGCGGGGTCGCTCTGCTGATCGGGTTAACCCACGCCGCCTCGGTTCCGTTGGCGCTCCGGCGTCCGGTGGAGGCGGCCGGCCTCTCCCTGATCGCGGTGACCGTGGCCGCACTGGCGATCGCGAGGGCGAGCGACAACGGATGGCCATGGATGGTGCCGCCACCGACGCTGACACAGCTTCTGGTGCTGGTTGTGCTGACCCTGGTCGCCGGGTGGCGACTGGCGGCGATCACCCTGGCCATCCAGGTCGCAGCCGGAGTGGTCCTGGCCCTGGTCGGGTGGAACTGGAATGACATCGGCGACTCGCTCGTGCAGGTGGCCAACTTCGCCTCCCTCGCGCTGCTCTTCGGCGCTCTCGCCACCGTGGCCAGACGGCTGGCCGAGAGCCGCAGCGCGTTGCGCGAGGAGTACGAGCGCCGCTCGGTCGTCGAGGAGAAGGCGCGCATCGCCCGCGAGCTGCACGACGTGATCGCCCACAACATGTCGCTGATCACCGTCCAGGCCAGATCGGCGCCGCACCGGGTCGACGACGTCAGCCCCGCGGCCGAGGCGGAGTTCGCCGAGATCGCCGACCTTGCGGCCTCGGCGCTGCGGCAGATGCGTGGGGTGCTCGACGTGCTGCGCACGGAGGAGGGTCAGTCGGGCCGGGTCCCGGTGCCGGGCATCGACGGACTGGCCGAGCTCTTCGAGTCTGCCCGCGGAACCGGCCAGCGGGTCGAGGTGCGTGGCGAGCTCCCGGAGCTGACCGATGTGGCTCCCGAGGTCGGCACCGCCGCCTATCGGATCGTGCAGGAGGCACTCAGCAACGCCCGCCGCCACGCCCCCAACGAGCCGGTCAGCGTCGATCTGACGATGGGGGAGGAGGGCCTCGGGATCCGGGTCGCCAACGCTCTTGACGGCACCGCCCCTGCCGCCGACAAAGACACCACCGGCGGGGGGCACGGGCTGATCGGGATGCGCGAGCGTGCCACCGCCGTCGGCGGCCGTATCACCGCAGGCGCGACTGACGAGGACGAGTTCGTCGTCGAGGCGCTGCTCCCGGCACAAACCACGGTGCGCACGCTGCCCAAACGCGGTAGGAAGATCCCGTGACGGTGAAGATCGTGGTCGTCGACGACCAGGAGATGGTGCGGTCCGGCTTCGTGGCGCTGCTCAACAGCAAGTCCGACATCGACGTGGTCGGCACCGCGGCCGACGGCTCCGAAGCGTTGCAGGTGGTGCGGCGTACGAATCCGGACGTGGTGCTGATGGACGTCCGGATGCCGGTGATGGACGGGATCGAGGCGCTCCGGCAGCTGGCGGGCAACCCCGCCACCGCGGCTGTCAAGGTGATCATGCTGACCACGTTCGACGCCGACGAGTACGTCCACGAGTCGCTGCGCCTGGGCGCCAGCGGGTTCCTGCTCAAGGACGCCTCCCCGGACGAGCTCGCGTCCGCGATCCGCGTGGTCCACGCCGGTGAGGCGCTGCTCTCGCCGTCGGTGACCCGGCAGGTGATCGCGCAGTTCGCTCGTACGCCGCGGAGAAGGCGGGCAGACCCGCGGCTCAAGCAGCTCACCGAGCGCGAGCGCGAGGTGCTCGAGAACATCGCCCGCGGCAGCTCCAACAGCGAGATCGCCGCCGAGCTCTTCCTCGCCGAGCAGACCGTGAAGACCCACGTCAGCCGTATCCTCGGCAAGCTCGGTCTGCGCGACCGGGCGCAGGCCGTCGTGTTCGCGTACGAGAGCGGCCTGGTCGTTCCGCACGTCTGACGACCCGGCCCGCAATGGTGCGGGCCGGGCCATGCATGTCAGCGTGGCCAGGTTGCGTAGGTGACCTTCCCTCCGCTGACGTCCACGGTCAGCTGGACCGGACCGTCCGGTCGGACGTACAGCTCGTAGCGCCCCTCGGAAACCTCGTAGAAGACAACCGAGTGGACCGTGTCGCCCTCTGGCGTCGGTCGCGGCACCACCGCGACGTGCGGCAGCCCGTGGTGATGACCGTGATCGAGTTCATCGTTGCTGTGGCCCTTCGCATCCTCCGGCTCAGGCGGGACAGCTCGGCCGGTCGGGCGCAGCTCGATCTCCAGCCCTTCGAGCTCGGCCGGCATCTCGATGACCAGGGCACCGATGTCGCCACCGATGTCCAGCAGGACCGATGACCCCTGCCCGGCATGGGGGTTCTCGAGGAGGTTCGCGTCCTTGCTCATGACGCGGCCGGCACGCCCGGCTTGGACTGGTATCCGCCGGCAGGCGTACCGAGGTACGGGAACACCTTCAGGTAGTCGGAGTTCGTGTTCGACGTGCCGTCGTTGATCGCGCTCGTCGCGTCGTCGGGGGTGAACTTCGGGTCGACGAGCGGGATGGTGAGCCCGGCGACCGCTCGCAGCTCGACAGTGACCACGTCGTCGAAGACCCGGCGGCCGTTGGGGAATCCGGCGGCATCGCCGGCGACGAGGCCGAGCGGATTCGGTGTCTTGGCCGGCGGAACGGCGACGTTCAGTCGGAGCAGGTCGGACTCGACCGGGCCGGTGTAGTTCTGGAACCCCGGCACCACGCCCTCCGGGATCCCGGTCAGCAGGATGGCTGCGAGGTCCGCCCGCGGCTTCTTGTACGCCGCCAGGTTCGGGAACACGTCCGGGTAGAGCGCGGGCAGCAGGCCGGCGAGCTCCGGCTTGGTCACGTACTTGGCGTACTCGCGGTCCTCCGACGGCCGCCGGCTGTTCCACTTGTCCTTCTCCGCCATCGGCACGATGACCTCGTTGAACAGGGGATTGCCCAACCGCGAAACCTGCTTGTGCGGGCCGTGCCACACGGAGATGCCGAGAAGCTCGTCGAAGATCCTGGACTGCTTCCGGCTGGCCGACGCCCAGACACCGATGGTCGCCTTCGGGTCCATCACGTCCTTGGGGACGCGGCCGTTGCGGGTCAGGTCGCTGATCGGGACCTGGAGTGCGATCGTGTGCACGTTCGAGCCCTGCAGACCGTTGACCCCGGCCGCTTCAGCCGACGGGATCAGGTGCGCCATCTGGAACGGCCGCAGCGTAGCGAGGTCGAAGATGCTGCCCAGGTCAGCGAAGAAGCCGTCCGCGCGCTGCCCGGCGAACACCGTGCGCTCGCCATCGAGGTTGTGGACTGCCGCTTTCGCGAGCTTGGCGTAGTCCGGCGTGCTCCGGATGCCTACGTTGACCGGCGGTACGGGGAGGTCACGGGCCAGGGTCCGGGACTTGCCTTTCTCCACTCGGGTGACCGTGTAGTACTGCGGACGGTTCCAGGTCTCGTCCTCGATCGAGGTGATCGGTCCGGTGTTGTAGAGGAAGGTCTTCTTGTTCCGGATCTCGGCCCGGAACCGGAACTGGTAGCTGATTTCGGTCTTACCGTCTCCGCCGTTGGAGATGTGGATCTGGTAGAGCACGTCGTCGCCGAACTCGTAGAAGTTCGGCCCGCCGAACGGGTTCTGGAACGGGATGAAGTTTGCGATGAGGGTGACCGTGTCCGGCTTGTCCGGACTGACGAACGCGTAGACATCGGTGTTGTCGGCGACCGGATCCTTTGAGATCTCCGGTGCTTCGCGGTGGGACGACATGAAGTTCCTCCACTAGAGGTGCTGATCGATGAGATGAGGTACGAAGGGGGCCGCGGTACGCCGGCCCGTGGTCAGGTCAGGCGGTCCGCGCGGATCCGGCCAGACGGGCGGCCAGCTCCCGATCGGTCACCAGGACCTCGCGATCGCCGACCATGATCGCCAGCTGGCCCTGCTTGACGTTCTTCACGTGCACCACGAACGACTCCGCGTTCGCCAGGTCGACCGACTCCAGGCCGGCCGCCGCATCGGCGGACGTCGGGCTGAAGAACTTGGGTACGGCAACCGCACCGACCGCTGCCGCTGTCCCGGCCCCGGCAAACACCAGGAAACCGCGACGTGACTGTTCACTCATGACTGTCCCTTCCTTTCGACAGGCGCTGCCACCGAACGGCCAGCCGCGGCCGGGTCTGATGGTGGTGATCTGGATCACAAAGTCGCGCCACGGCGTGGTTCGTCGTCGAGGGCGAGACGGATTTGACGAGATGCGACTTTTATTTCAGTGCGGTCCATCCAAGCGCCGAGTCGAGTCGCATCGGGTCTGGTCCAGGGGCATCCCGGACTACCCCGGTAGGGGGTCGAATGGCTCCCGGGAGTGACGCGTAGCGGTGAACCCGCTTCCTAACGTCACAGCCATGACAGTGACGCCGCTCAGATACGGCCTCGACGAGGCCGACGGAACCATCGGACCCCGGCTGCTCGCCTGCGACCCTCCCGGCGGAGCGCGGGTCGTGGAGGTCTTCGGGGACGTCGTGAACGCCGATCACATCGCGGTCGTCGTGCCCGGCAACGGCCACCACCTCGGCAACTACTTCACCAGCCAGGAGGCTCACAGCCCCCGCAGCCGCGGGCAGCTGCTGCTTCGTACGATGCAGGAGCTCGCTCCCGAGAGCCGGTCGGCCGTCGTGGTCTGGGTCGGCTACCACGCGCCGCCGGAGTGGTACAACGCGATCACCAACGACGCCGCGTATGCCGGCGCGAACGACCTGGCCGCGCTCACCCACTACCTGCCCCGCGATGCCCACCTCACCCTGATCGGCCACAGCTACGGCTCCACGGTCGTCGGGCTCGCCCTCGCCGCGGCCCGCGCCGAGGACTGCGTGGCGCTGGGCAGTCCGGGTATGGGCGTGGTCCACCGCTCCGAGCTCGGCACCGGCACGCGGCTGTGGGCCGGCTACGGCGAGACCGACCGGATCCGGCTGATCCCGCAGGTCCGCCTCGGCCGGTTCGGCCTGGGCCGCAACCCGCTGCACCCCGAGCTCGGTGCGACCACGTTCGGCACCGGCGACATCCCCGGCCACTGCGGCTACTACACCGAGGGCAGCGAGTCGCTGCTCAACATCGCCCGGATCGCCCTGGGCCGCTACGACGAGGTGACGACTGCGTCGGTCTCGACACGCCGTCGTCCGTCCCTCGCCACGTCGGCTCGACCGACAGAACTGGAGACAGCAGCATGATCACCGACGAACCCGCCATCTGGACCCAAGGGCTCCGCAAGAGCTACCCCGGCCGCGGCGCCGCCCTGGACGGCATCGACCTCGCCGTCGCCCCCGGCACCATCCACGGGCTGCTTGGCCCCAACGGCGCCGGCAAGACCACCACCGTACGCATCCTGGCCACCCTCGCCCGCCTCGACTCCGGTCAGGCCTGGGTCGCCGGCCGCAACGTCGTCCACGACCGGGCGGGGGTGCGCGCCCGCATCGGTGTGGCCGGACAGTACGCCGCCGTCGACGAGGTCCTGAGCGGACGGCAGAACCTGGAGATGTTCGCCCGCCTCTACCGGATGCGGGCCAAGCAGGCCCGTCAGCGCTCTGGTGAGCTGCTGGAGCGCTTCGGTCTCGTCGAAGCCGCCGACCGCGCGGTCCGCGGCTACTCCGGAGGCATGAGGCGACGGCTCGACCTGGCCGTCAGCCTCATCCGCAGCCCCCGCGTGCTCTTCCTCGACGAGCCGACGACAGGCCTCGACCCGCGCAGCCGGATCGAGGTCTGGGACGCGGTCCGCGAGCTGGCCGACTCCGGCACGACCGTGCTGCTGACCACCCAGTACCTGGAGGAGGCCGACCGGTTGTGTTCACGCATCACGATGGTCGACCGCGGTCGCGTCGTGGCCGAGGGGTCGCCCGCCGAGCTCAAGTCCAGCGTCGGCGGCCGGGACCTCGACGAGGCGTTCCTGCTGCTGACAGAGGGGGCCTGATGAGCACGCTCACCGAAGTCGCCGACACCCACGGATCACGCATCACGTGGGCGGCGGTCGACACCTGGGTCGTGGCCAAGCGCCACCTCCTCCATCTCGTACGCCGCCCCGACGAGCTCCTCGGCACGCTGATGATCCCGGTGATGGCCGTGGCCATGTTCGGGTTCGTCTTCGGTGAGGCATTCGGGGTCGCGATGGACGTGCCGGGGTCGGAGTATCGGGAGTTCTTGCTCCCGGGCCTCTTCGCACTCACCATGGCGTTCGGCATCGGCAACACCACGATCTCGGTCGCTGAAGACGTGCGCGGTGGGGTACTGGACCGTATGCGATCACTTCCCATGTCGCCGGTGGCGGTGCTGGCCGGGCGCGCCCTGGCCGACATGATCCTGGCCGTGGTCGAGCTGTCCATCCTGCTGGCGCTCGGGACCCTGTTCGGCTGGCAGGCCCATCTCGGGCTCGGTGGGGTGATCGCCGCACTCGGGCTCCTGATCCTCCTCCGGATGGCCTTCTCCTGGGTCGGCATCCTGCTCGGCCTGCTGGTCAGCGGACCCGAGGCGGCGATGAAGTACTTCGCGCTCGTCTTCCCGCTCGCCATGGTCGCCGACACGATCGTGCCGACCGACCTGATGCCGGGATGGCTGGCCATCCCCGCCGAGTGGAACCCGCTCTCCTCCACGGTCATCGCCACCCGCGAGCTCTTCGGCAACACGGCCGGCCCCGCCACCACCTGGGTCGGCGAGCACGCCCTGACCATGGCCGTCCTCTGGCCGGTCGCCATCATCGCGGTCTGCCTGCCGCTGGCCATGGCGCGGCTGCGCCGCCTGGGGCGGTGACCGCGATGACCACGCTCCCAACCCAGGCACACCGTCAGGTCAACGCCTACACCGAGCTGATGAGTCGCGTCCGGCAGGAGGGTCTCCTGGAGCGCAAGCCGAGGACGTACGCCCGGCGGGTCGTCCTCCTCGGCACCGGCTTCGCGCTCGCGCTGATCGCCATGCTCGCCCTCGGACAGACCTGGTGGCAGCTGCTGGTCGCGGCCGCCTTCGGGGTCCTGTTCACCCAGACGGCGTTCCTCTCCCACGACGGCGCCCACCGGCAGATCTTCGCCTCGGGCCCGAAGAACGAATGGGCCTCTCGCATCCTCGGCAACCTGGTCGTCGGGCTGAGCTACGGCTGGTGGATGCGCAAGCACACCCGCCACCACGCCAACCCGAACAAGGTCGACGCGGACGAGGACATCCGGCCCTCGGTCCTGCTGTTCACGCCCGAGGACGTCGAGCGGCGTACAGGGTTCAAACGGTGGCTCACCGCCCGCCAGGGATGGCTGTTCTTCCCGCTGCTCACCCTTGAAGGCGTCAACCTTCACGTCGGCGCCGTCCGCACCGTGATCGGCGACCGAGACCTCAAGCATCGCCGTACGGAGGCAGCGTTCCTGGCGGTGCGGCTGATCGGTTGGCCGGTGCTGGTCCTCTCGGTCCTGGGCCTCGGCCTGGGCGCGGCGTTCCTGGGCGTGCAGCTGGCCGTCTTCGGCGTCTACATGGGCGCCAGCTTCGCCCCCAACCACAAGGGGATGCCGCTGGTCCCGCGCGACACCAGGATCGACTTCCTCTCCCGACAGGTCCTGACCTCCCGCAACATCCGCGGCGGGCGCTGGGTCGACTGGCTCATGGGTGGCCTCAACCTGCAGATCGAGCACCACCTCTTCCCCAGCATGCCGAGCAGCACCCTTCGCCGTGCCCAGCCCCTGGTCCGCGCCTACTGTGCCGAGCAGGGCGTCCCCTACACCGAGGCCGGTCTCCTGGAGTCGTACGCCATCGTCGTCCGTCACCTCAACCGCGTGGGCCTCAGCGACCGCGACCCCTTCGCCTGCCCGTTCGTCGTGGTCAACCGGACGGGCTGACCGGGTGGGCCCTACGGGGCCGGTTCGGCGAGCACCGCTGCCGGACCCGCCCGTGATCTGAGTAGTCCGCATCGGCCTCCACGGTGCCGGCGCCACCGAGCTCCGTCTCCCACTCCCGAGTGAGGGACTCGGTCTCGCCGTCCTTCCGGGCCCGCCGGTCGAACGAGACCCGGGTGACGTACCCGTCCTTCGACCAGACCAGCACCCCGTCGACCTCGGCC
>NZ_JACIXG010000085.1 GCF_014360585.1 Nocardioides sp. | reverse complement strand
GCATCCCCGAGATCGGGTGGAAGCATCGCGGTCGAGTCTGTCACGATCGCTACCCGGGCCATGCCCAGCAGCCTACAGATCGACCCATCGCGACGACACCACGAGCAGAGCCGGCCCGAGCCGGCTCGAGCCCGGTCACACGACGATGTTGACCAGCTTCGGCGCCCGGACGATGACCTTGCGTACGGTCTGCCCCTCGATCGCGGCCGCGATCGCCGGGTCTGCCATCGCGGCGGCTTCCAGGTCGGCCTCGGAGATCGACGGCGAGACCTCGAGCCGCGCACGCACCTTGCCCTTGATCTGCACGACGGCGGTCACGGAGTCGTCCACGAGCAGCTCGGGCAGCGGCGTCGGCCACGCGGCTCGCGCAACGGTCGGCTGGTGTCCCAGGCGCTCCCACATCTCCTCGGCGGTGTAAGGCGCGACCAGCGAGAGCAGGATCGCGACCGTCTCCGTGGCCTCACGAACGGCGGGGTCGGCAGGACCGACACCGGAGTCGATCGCCTTCCGGGTGGCGTTGACCAGCTCCATCATGCGAGCCACGACCACGTTGAAGCGGTAGGAGTCGATCAGCTGCTCGGCCTCGGCCACCGTCTTGTGAGTCGTACGCCGCAGCGCCACGTCCCCGGTCGACAGGTCCACGCCAGGAGCAGAGGTGACGTCACCGGCCAGGCGCCAGGCCCGCTGCAGGAACTTCACCGCACCTGCCGGCGAGACGTCGGCCCAGTCGATGTTGTCCTCCGGCGGGGAGGCGAAGACCAGCGTCAGACGGGTCGCGTCGACGCCGAACTCCTCCAGCACGTCCGACAGGTTCACGCCGTTGCCCAGCGACTTCGACATCTTCTTGCCGCCGTTGATGACCTTGCCCTGGGACAGGTACGCCGAGAACGGCTCGTCCCAGTCGATCAGGCCGATGTCGCGCAGCGCCTTGGTGAAGAAGCGGGCATACATCAGGTGCAGCACGGCGTGCTCGTCGCCGCCCAGGTAGAAGTCGACCGGACCCCACTCGGAGGCCAGCTTCGAGTCGAACGCCTTGGTCTCGTCGTTGGGCGTCAGGTAGCGCAGGAAATACCACGACGAGTCCACGAAGGTGTCCATCGTGTCCGAGTCGCGTGTGGCCGGGCCGCCGCACTTCGGGCAGGACACGTTGACCCAGTCCGAGGCGGCCGCCAGCGGCGAGACGCCCTTCGGCTTCAGGTCGGCGCCGGCCAGATCGGGCAGCTGCACCGGCAGCTGGTCGTCCGGCACCGCCACCTCGCCGTCGACCGGGCAGTGCACGATCGGGATCGGCGCGCCCCAGTAGCGCTGCCGCGACAGCAGCCAGTCGCGCAGCCGGTAGTTGATCGTGCCCTTGCCGTGGCCGTCGGCCTCGAGCTTCTCGATGATCTTGTGGATCCCGCTCGCCTTGTCGGCGACGTCCTCGAGCTCAGGAGAGTTCACGTAGGCACCGTCACCGGCGGTCGCGACGTACGTCTCCTCCGGGTTCTCCGCACCCGGCACGTCCACGACGCGGCGCACCGGCAGCGAGAACGCCTTGGCGAAGTCCAGGTCGCGCTGGTCGTGCGCGGGAACGGCCATCACGGCACCGGTGCCGTAGTCGGCCAGCACGTAGTCGGCCGCCCACACCGGGATCTGCTCGCCGGTCACCGGGTTGGTCGCGGTGACCCCCAGGTCGACACCGGTCTTGGGACGGTCGGTCGCCAGCCGGTCGATGTCGGAGGCCTTGCGTACGTCCTCCAGGTAGCTCTCCAGCGCAGCCGCCCGCTCCGGCGCCACGATCTCGGCAGCCAGGTCCGCGTCGGCGGCCACGACCATGAAGGTCGCGCCGTAGAGCGTGTCGGGACGGGTCGTGAAGACGGTGACCTTCTTGGTCCCACCCGAGGGCAGGGAGATCTCGAAGTCGACGTGCGCGCCCTCGGACCGGCCGATCCAGTTGCGCTGCATGTTGACGACCTTGCCGATCCAGGTGTCCTGCAGCTGGTCCAGGCCGTTGTAGAGCTCCTCGGCATAGGCCGTGGTCTTGAAGTACCACTGCGTCAGGTCACGCTTGGTGACCACCGCACCGCAGCGCTCGCACTCACCGTTGACGACCTGCTCGTTGGCCAGCACGGTCTGGTCGTTGGGACACCAGTTGACCGGCGACTTCTTGCGGTAGGCCAGGCCGGCCTCGTACAGCTTCAGGAAGATCCACTGCGTCCACTTGTAGTACTCAGGATCCGAGGTGTGCAGCCGGCGCGACCAGTCGAAGGAGATGCCGTAGCGCTTGAAGGACTCCGCCTGGGTCTCGATGTTGGCGTAGGTCCAGCCGGCGGGGTTCTCGTTGCGCTTGATCGCGGCGTTCTCGGCGGGCAGGCCGAAGGAGTCCCAGCCGATCGGGTTGAGGACGTCGTAGCCCTTCAGCCACCAGTAGCGCGCCAGCACGTCGTGCAGCGCGGTCACCTCGGCGTGGCCCATGTGCAGGTCGCCGGAGGGGTAGGGGAACATCGTGAGCGCGTAGCGCTTCTCGGCCCCGTCACGCTGGCCGGCCTTGAACGGCTCCAGCTTCTCCCAGATGGGGCGCCACTTGTCCTGCAGCTCCACGACGTCGTACGTCGCCTGCTCAGCCTGCTCCTGCGTCATTGGTCTTTCGTCCTTGTCGAGTGTCGTGCGTCAAGACTGCTTCTGGAATGAGCCCTACAAATGAGAAGGGCCCCTCACATGGAGGGGTGGCCGCGTGACCGGGGTGTGTCCCTCAGGGTCAGCGCGGCTGCCTAAGAAGCAGGACAGACATCTGCATGTCCCCAGGGTAGCCGACCACCGCCGCCATCGTCATTCGCAGTCCTGCCCTACCCCCACAGCAGATGACGTCGGCAGGGTCGAAGTCCTCTAGAGGGGCACTTTCCATACCCCATGAGTTCCACCCTGCAGATCGACCGACAGAAAATGCCTTCAGAGGGGCCTTCACCTATTGCGACGCCACATCTGGGCGTGCCAAACTGGCGGCGCTCCGCTGCTCGTGATGTCGGTCGTGAATGAGGACCCCCCCATCTCATCCAAGGAACGCTCCGAGCAGCGGAGTCCAACTTTTACGGCACTCTCGCGCGCCAGGCCGGGGTCCCGTGCTTGCTCTCGACCAGCGCCGCGGCCTCGTCGATCGTGGCCTGATCGAGGCCGACGTACGCAGCGCCGAAGCTCTGCTCGAACTCGGCCAGCAGCGCGTCGATGACCTTCTCGCGGCTCAGCCCGGTCTGCGAACGGATCGGGTCGACCCGCTTGGCGGCGCTCCTGGTGCCCTTGTCGGACATCTTCTCCCGGCCGATCCGGAGGACCTCGAGCATCTTGTCCGCGTCGATGTCGTAGGCCATCGTGACGTGGTGCAGGACCCCGCCCGGGACCCGCTTCTGCGCGGCGCCGGCGATCTTGCCGACCGGCGAGGCGATGTCGTTCAGGCCGGCGTAGGCGGCCTCGATCCCGACGCTCCGCAGGCCCCGGAGCACCCACTCGTCGAGGAACGCGTAGGACTCCTGGAAGGACATCCCGGCCACGAGCGTGTCGGGCACGGCGAGGCTGTAGGTGATCGTGTTGCCCGGCTCGATGAACATCGCGCCTCCGCCCGAGATGCGGCGTACGACCTCGATGCCGTGACGCTCGGCGGCGGCCTCGTCGACCTCGTTGGACAGCGACTGGTAGCTGCCGATCACGACCGCGCTGCTGGCCCAGTCCCAGAACCTCAGGCTGGGGGCGCGGCGGCCCTCGGCGACCTGGCGGACGATGACCTCGTCGAGGGCCATCTGCATCCGCGGCGACAGCGGCCCGGTCTCCATGATCTCGAGGTCGAGGTCGTCCCAGGTCGTGGCCCGGCCGAGCGCCCGCAGGACCGTCAGGGCGATGTCGCGGGTGCCGAAGCCGACCAGGTCGGCATCACGGGCGGCAGTGTCGAGGACGGTGGTCAGGTGGTCGAGGGACACGTCGGCCGGCTGCCCCTCCAGCGCCGCGGTCAACCACCCGAGCGCCTCGTCGGGCTCCAGGAAGAAGTCGCCCGAGAGGACGACGTCGATGATCTTGTCCGCGGAGACGGTGGCGTCGACGACGACCAGCTTGCCGCCGCGTACCTTCCGCTCGCCATGCACTCGTTCGCTCACACCTTCTCAACGCCGTGGGCGCGCGGTTTCATCCCCTCTAGACAGCCGCTCCGCACGATCCGGCGGTGTCGGCGAGCCGGGTGAGACCGACGGGCCCGACGAGCGGGCGCGGGTCCTCGGCGAGCGTCCAGGCACCGTCGACGAGGACGTAGTCGCCGCGGACGTCACCCGCCAGCAGAGAACGTACGCCGGCCAGCAGCCGGTCCACGTCGCCGACCGAGGTCCCGATGCCGATGCTGGCGCGGACCGCGCCACCGGTGAGGCCGAGGCGCTTGAGAAGTGGTTGGGCGCAGAATCGACCGTCGCGTACGCCCAGACCGTGCTCGGCCGAGAGATAGGCCGCGACCCGGCCCGGCTCGATGCCGTCGACCGTGAACGTCGCGACCCCGACGGGCTCGTCGGAGTCGGGCCAGAGTCGCAGAACGTCCACCCCGTCCAGCGCGGACAGACCGGCGACGAGGTGCCCCCTCAGCGTCGCCTCGTGGCGGTCCAGCTCGGCGGCCTCGAGGTCGCCGAGAGCCGTGCAGGCGGCGGCCAGCGCGGCCGCGCCGACGACATTCGGGGAGCCGCCCTCGTGGCGCGCCGGGGCGGCCTGCCAAGTGGTCTCGACGATCGCGGGGCCACTCCGTTCAGACCCGGAGTCGTGGCTGGCGTCATCGACCGCCCCTCCCCCGGCGAGATAGGGAGTGCCGACGTCGAGCCAGTCGCGGCGCCCGACCAGGGCGCCGGCGCCGTAGGGGGCGTAGAGCTTGTGACCGGAGAAGGCGACGTAGTCGGCGCCGGTCGCGGCCAGCGAGAAGTGACGGTGGGCGAGCAGCTGGGCCCCGTCGACGAAGACGCGGGCGCCGTGGGCGTGAGCCAAGGTGACGATCTCGGCGACCGGCAGGGCCTCACCGGTGACGTTGGAGGCTCCCGTGATCGCGACCAGGGCGTAGCCGCCCCGGGCCAGCTCGCCGGCGAGAGCATCGATGGTGCCGGCGAGGGTCTCGCGGCCGGCGACCGCGGTCACGCCCGCATCCGTAGCGCAAGCGCCAGAGTACGGACGCGGGCGTGACCTATCCTCATGGTTCCCTCGCTGACGCTCGGTCACGCCCGCCTCGACGCGGTGCCACGGCAGCAGGTTGGCGTGGTGCTCGATGTCGAGGACGAGCACCCGGCCAGGTACGCAGCCGGCCAGCAGGTTCACCGCGTCGGTCGTGTTGCGGGTGATCACGGTGACGTCGTCCTCGCGGGCACCGACGTAGGCGCCGACGGTCGCGCGCGACTCCTCGTAGAGGACGGTCGAGACCTGGGACAGGTAGCCGGCGCCGCGGTGGACGGAGGCGTACCACGGCAGGACCTCGGCGACCCGGTCGGCCACGCTCCGCAGCGCCGGCGCCGACGCGGCGACGTCGAGGTTGGCGTACGTCGTGGTGGTGCCGTCCAGCAGCGGCACCTGCGTGTCGGAGCCTACGAGCGGAAGCAGGGACATGGTCAACCCTTCGGGGTCAGGGCTCCCCGGCCCGATCCGGTGAAGCACGCGCTTGCCCGCGCCACCTCGGCGAGGGCCTGGTCGTCACCCGGAGCACCCCGCCGCATGGGAGGGTTGCCCGCCAGCAAGCCGGGGCTTCGCGCTGGCAGTCGTGACCGTGCCCAAAGCGTGCCGGAGACCGCGCCCCTCCGCCAAATCACATCTCAATCAACGGACATCTGTCTCGCATGACAGACAGGCTCGTCAGTCGTCGTGCTTCCCGCGGCCCTTGTCCTTACGGTCCTTGTCATCGTCGCCACAGGCGCCGAAGAACTCCGCGATCGGGTCGCACTCATCCTCATCCTTGTCCCCCTCCGGCGGCGGAGGCGGAGCGATCAGATGCGCCTCGTGACCGGACTCGGGATCCCGACCGTCGACGTAGACAGGCTCGGGGAAGCTCTCGACCTCCTTGCCCGCCATGGCCTTCCCCATGATCGCCGCCCAGGTCTCGGTGGGATAGTCGGCGCCGAAGTAGGACGGCATCCAGCCGCCGTCGAGCTTCCCCTCTCCGTTGCCGCGCGAGTAGCGGACGGCGGTGGCGATCTGCGGGGTGAACCCGGCGAACCACGACGTGCACACATGCTGCGACTCACCGCAGGTGGCAGTGCCGGTCTTGCCGGCCACGGGATGACCGATGGTCTGGGCCTTCTTGCCCGAGCCGCTCTGCACCACACCCTGCATCGCGTACGTCACGTCGGCGGCGATGTCCTCGGAGATCGCATGCCGGCCGTTCTTCCTGCCGTTCCAGCTGTAGAGGACGTTGCCGGCCCGGTCGCGCACCTTCTTCACCACGTGCACGTCGTGGCGGTAGCCGCCGTTGGCGATCGTGGCGTAGGCGTTGGCCAGGTTGATCGGGCTGACGTTGGCCCGGCCGAGCGCGATCCGGTCGTCGGTCTTGTGGTCGAAGTCGGTGGTGGTGCTGGGGATGCCCGGGAACTTCGGGTTCGGCTTCGCCGGTGCGAGACCGGCAGCGACCGCGGTGTCATAGATCGCCTTGCGTCCCGCCTGGGGGCCTCCCATCGACTCGGTCATGTCGATGAAGGCCGTGTTCACCGACTGCTCCATCGCCTTGAGCATGGTGATGAACTGGCCGTAGTCCATCCCGTCGGCGATCCCGGCCTGCTCGCCCTCGTTGACCACCTCCGAGCCCGCGTAGGTCGTGAACGGCGAGTCGCCCGCCCAGGTCGACTTCAGCGAGTAGCCCTTGTCGATCGCGGCGGCGGTGGCGAAGACCTTCATCGTCGACCCGGCGTGGCCTCCGGTCGCGGCCCAGTTGTGCTGGCTGTCGAGATAGTCCTGGCCGCCGTAGAAACCGAGCAGCGCACCGGACCCGACGTCGACCGACGCGGTCGCCACGTGCAGCGCGTTCTTCTGCTCGGGGTCGCCCTTGACGTACGCCTTCCGGTTCTTCGGCTTCACGGTCTTGGCCGCGCTCGCCGAGGCTCTCATCACCTTCGGCGAGAGCGTCGCGGTGATCCTCAGGCCACCGCTGTCGATCTTCTCCTCGGTGAACAGCGGCTTGCCCTCGGCGTTGGTGAGGCCGAGCAGCTCGGCCTTGATCATGGTCAGCGCGTGGCCGCGTTGGCCGCCCAGTCGGCTCGGCACGGTCTTCTCCGGGAACTTCGGCAGCGCGTCCTTCACCTTGTCGGCGTCGGCCTGCTTCAGATAGCCGAGATCGACCATGCCGGAGAGGACGTACTGGTAGCGACCGAGCAGCTTCTCCTCACCCCGGAACTTGGAGCTGGCCGGGTCGAAGCCGGCCGGGTTGTTGAGGATCGCCGCCAACGCCGCCGTCTCCTGCAAGGACAGGTCCTTCGTGGGCTTGGCGAAGTAGGCCTTCGCGGCGGCCGCGATGCCGTAGGCACCGCGGTTGAAGTAGATCGTGTTGAGGTAGTCGGTGAGGATCTGGTCCTTGCTCTTCTGCCTGGTCAGCTTCAGCGCGATGACCGCTTCCTTCAGCTTGCGCGAGTAGGACCGCTCGGAGCTGAGGTAGTAGTTCTTGACGTACTGCTGGGTGATCGTGGACGCGCCGCCCGAGGTGCCCTCTGTCGTGTTCGAGAAGGCGGCCCGGAGGATGCCCTTGATGTCGACGCCGCTGTTCTCGTAGAACGTACGGTCCTCGGCGGCGACCACGGCGTGCTTGACGATCTCGGGGATCTCGTCGGCCTCCAGCTTGATCCGGTTCTGGTCGCCGTCCTGGTAGCGGCCGAGCTCGGTCTTGCCGTTGCTGTAGTAGACGAACGAGGTCTCGACCTCGAACGCGGCGTTGGGGTCGGGCACCGAGATCCGGTTGTACGCCACGATCGCCGTCACCGACCCGATCAGCGCGAGCGTCAGGAAGCCGACCAGCGCCACCTTAGCCGAGAGCTTGCCCCAGCGCCGCCAGGTCGCGGATCGCGGGCTCCTCGGCCCTGGGCTCTCCGACCCTGAGCTTCCCGACGCCGATCGCTTGGCTGCCGACTCCCGGGCCGCTGCCAGCTTCTCGGTCGCCCAGACCTTGGCCGGCTCTGCCCTGGCGAGCCAGTCCCTGGCCGAGGACGGCTTGGGCTCCGCTCGGCGCGCTCCTGGCCGGCTGGCCGTCGCCGCCGGCCGTTGTTCGGTCGGGATCGGAGGGGCTGGAGGGGCTGGAGGGGGAGGCGGCCGCCACGACGGCGGCGGACCGATAGGACCTTTCGGAGGCTCGGGTCTCTGTTGTTCCATTGCTCCACCTGACATAGACAGCAGATTCCCTCGCGCATGGTGCGAGAGGCCCGAGACGGCGGCCGTTGATCCTACCGGGGCGGGTATGACAACGGAGGCCGACCCCGAAAGGTCGGCCTCCGCGTCAGTCGTACGCCGCGGCGTACTGCCTCAGATCCCTGGGGATCAGCGCTTCAGCTCGAAGCGGTCGTTCTCCATGACCTTGACCCACGCCTTGACGAAGTCGTTGACGAACTTCTCCTTGGCGTCGGCGCCGGCGTAGAGCTCAGCGATGGCGCGGAGCTCGGAGTTGGCGCCGAAGACCAGGTCGACGCGCGAACCGGTCCAACCGTTGGTGCTGGTGTAGGTCGACTCGTCGGCGGACGGGGTCCACTGCTGGTCGTAGTCGAGCAGGTTGACGAAGAAGTCGTTCGTCAGCGCGCCCGGGGTCTTGGTGAAGACACCGAGGTCGGAGCCGTCCCAGTTGTTGCCGATCACGCGCAGGCCGCCGGTGAGGACGGTCGCCTCCGGGGCGGAGAGGCCCAGGAGGTTGGCGCGGTCGATGAACAGGAACTCGCTCGGCAGGTTGAGGAAGCCGGAGTCGTAGTTGCGGAAGCCGTCGGCCACCGGCTCGAGCCAGGCGAAGTTCTCCTCGGAGGTCTGCTCCTGGGTGGCGTCGACGCGACCGGCCGTGAACGGCACGGTCAGGTCGTAGCCGGCAGCCTTCGCGGCCTGCTCCACACCCACGCCACCGGCGAGGACGAGTACGTCGGCGAAGGAGACCCCGGTCGCGGCCGCGATCTGCTCGTAGGCCGCGATGACCGGCTTGAGCTCGTCGGGCTGGTTGACCTTCCAGGAGACCTGGGGCTCGAGGCGGATCCGGCCACCGTTGGCGCCACCGCGCTTGTCCGAGCTGCGGTAGGTGGCCGCAGCCTTCCAAGCGGTGGAGACGAGCTGCTGAGCGGTCAGGCCGGACTCGGCGATCGCCTTCTTGGCGGCCGCGATCGAGGCGTCGTCGGTGGCGGCGGAGCCGGTCGGGAGCGGGTCCTG
Organism: Nocardioides sp.; assembly: GCF_014360585.1. Classification (GTDB taxonomy): domain Bacteria; phylum Actinomycetota; class Actinomycetes; order Propionibacteriales; family Nocardioidaceae; genus Nocardioides. Next base: position 13,956 of record NZ_JACIXG010000085.1, on the reverse strand, counting down.
CCAGTCGAGGTCCTCGGCCGGGACCTCGGCGCCGGCGTAGCGGCTCTTCGGGCCCATGTCGCGGTGGGTCAGCTTGAACCACGCACGGGAGAAGGCCTCCGCGAAGGCGTCCTGGTCGTCCTTGAACCGGCGCGAGATCTCGTCGAACTCGGGGTCGACGCGCAGCGCGAGGTCGGAGGTCAGCATGCGCGGCTCGCGCTTGCCGTCACCGAAGGCCTCGGGCACCAGGTCGGCGCCGCCGTTGTTCTTCGGCTTCCACTGCTTGGCGCCGGCCGGGGACTCGGTGAGCTCCCAGTCGTAGGCGTAGAGGATGTGGAAGAACTCGTTGTCCCAGCGGGTCGGGTGGTAGGTCCAGGTGACCTCGAGACCCGAGGTGACCGCGTCGGGGCCGACACCGGTGCCGTGGCCGTTCTTCCAGCCGAGGCCCTGGTTCTCCAGCGGCGCGGCCTCCGGGTCGGGTCCGATCAGGTCGTCGGGGTGGGCACCGTGGGTCTTGCCGAAGGTGTGGCCACCCGCGATGAGGGCGACGGTCTCCTCGGAGTTCATCCCCATGCGGCGGAAGGTCTCCTTGATGTCCACCGCGGACTTCATCGGGTCGGGCTCACCGTTGGGGCCCTCCGGGTTGACGTAGATCAGACCCATCTGGACGGCGGCCAGCGGCGCCTGCAGGTCGCGGTCGCCGGAGTAGCGCTCGTCGTCGAGCCAGACCTTCTCCGGGCCCCAGTAGACGTCGTCGTCGGCCTCCCACACGTCCTCGCGACCACCGGAGAAGCCGAAGGTCTTCAGACCCATGGTCTCCAGCGCGACATTGCCGGCCAGCACGAACAGGTCGGCCCAGGAGAGCGACTGACCGTACTTGGCCTTGACCGGCCACAGCAGGCGGCGGCCCTTGTCGAGGGAGACGTTGTCGGGCCAGGAGTTGAGCGGCGCGAAGCGCTGCTGACCGCTGCCGGCGCCGCCGCGGCCGTCGTGGCTGCGGTAGGTGCCCGCGGAGTGCCATGCCAGACGGATCATGAACGGGCCATAGTTGCCGAAGTCGGCCGGCCACCAGTCCTTGGAGTCCGTCAGGACCGCGGCGATGTCTGCCTTGACGGCGGCCAGGTCGAGAGCCTCGAAGGCCGTCTTGTAGTCGAAGTCGGGGTCGACCGGGTTGGCCGCGGGGTGATGTTTGGCCAAGATCTTCAGGTTGAGCTTGTTGGGCCACCATTCCTGGTTGGCGCTGCCGACGGTCGGGTGAACGCGGCCGGCGTTCATGACCGGGCACTTGCTCACGGACTCTTCTGACATCAGGTTCCAATCCTTCTTGTTCGGATCATTTGCTGCGCTGGGCGGCCTGGCACTGCGGACAGGTGCCCCAGTAGATGACCTCGGCCTCATCGACGACGAAGCCGTTGTCGTCCGATGCCGTCAAGCAGGGCGTATGGCCGACGGCGCAGTCGACGTCGGCGATGTTCCCGCAGGAGCGGCAGACCACGTGGTGGTGGTTGTCCCCGACCCGGGTCTCATAACGAGCCACCGAGCCGGACGGCTGGATGCGGCGTACGATCCCGGCGGCCGAGAGGGCGGCGAGGGAGTCGTAGACGGCTTGATGGGAGACGTCCGGAAGCCGCTCGCGCACCGCTCCGAGAATGGTCTCGGTATCGGCGTGCGCGTTATCGCTGACGGCTCCCAGAACGGCCACTCGCGGGCGAGTGACGCGCAGGGAGGCACCTCTCAGCAGCTGCTCATAGTCCGCGTTCCCCACAACCCAGAGCCTACGCGAAATCTTGAATGAGTCAAGAAACGGGGCGGGAATTTCTGGCGACTCAACCGGTCTTCACGGGCTCCGGAGCCGGGCGGGTGGCGAAGCGGCCGGCCATCAGCGGAATCAGGACGGCGACGGCGAGCGGGATGACGAACATCGAACGTTCGCCGAAGACCTCGGCGACAGCGGCGATCAGCGAGGCGGCGGCGAGATAGCCGGCGTAGTTGGCGAGATTGACGCGGGCGATCGCCTCCTCGGCGTTGTCCGGGGAGATGTGGGCGGCGGCGACGAACGACTGCGGCGGGACCAGCGCCAGGCTGCCGCCGAGGACGGCGAACCCGACGGCCGCCACGCTCCAGTGCGGGGCGGCGACGATCAGCAGCAGTGCACCGACGCCGATGACGCCACCGGTCCGGATCACCCGCTCCGCGCCGAAGCGGGCGACGAGACGGTCGCCGGGGAGACGTACGGCCAGGAGCACCAGCTGGTAGGCGGCGTAGATCGCCGGCGCGACCGCCGCCATGGCGCCCAGGCCGTCGACGACGTAGATCCCGCCCCACGCGGAGGCCGCGGAATCGACGAACCACATCGCGAACGTCGGCACCGCGACCAGGAGGAGGGGCAGCATCGGCAGCTTGTTTTTCGGGCCTCGCGTGTTGCTGGTCCGTCTCTCCGCAGCATCCACCGCCGCCGGTGGCAGCAGGAGCCGGAACGTGGCCACGTTGGCGACCAGACCGATGACGGCGATGGGGATCATGTCCAGACCAAGAGGTACGCCGAGGGCGATCGTCACGGTCGCGTAGACGGCGCCGAGGACGGCTGCCGCGCTCCACGTCGCGTGGAAGCCGTTCATCAACGGGCGGCCGTACGCGTCCTGGGTGGCCGTGCCCTGCATGTTCATCGAGGCGTCGACGCCGCCGAGGAAGAAGCCGTAGACGCCGTTGAGGACCAGCAGCGTCCCCATCGTCGGCGCGAACGCCGGCGCCACCGCGGCCAGCGAGGCCCCGCCGAGCATCAGCGAGAGAGTCGCCGCGCTACCGACCCTGGTGGCGAGGTGTCCTGCGGTCACGCTGCCGATCGCGCCGACCGCCGTGGTGACTCCGAGCACGACGAACACGTCGCCGGCGCTGAGGTCGAGCTTGGTCGCGATCGACTCCAGCCTGGTGATCAGCGAGGCGAAGGTCAGGCCCTGGATCGCGAAGGCGACGAACACGGCTGCCCGGGCAAGCTGGAGTCGGGTCATCTGCGGGTCCTTCGTTCGGGTTGCGCGAAGTCTGCACCTTTGGGGGTTTCTGCGCATCCGTTTCGTTGGACTTCTGGACTCGTCACCGGTGGTCGAGCCTGTCGAGATCTCACCCCCGGTGGTCGAGCTTGTCGAGACCACCCCGCCCGCTGGTCGAGCCGCCGGAGCCGCTAGGCGGAGGCGTGTCGAGACCAACACAGTCGCCTCGGTGGTCGAGCCTGTCGAGACCTCCCCCACTCCGGTGGTCGAGCCTGTCGAGACCTCCCCCACTCCGGTGGTCGAGCCTGTCGAGACCTCCCCCACTCCGGTGGTCGAGCCTGTCGAGACCTCCCTGCCGGGAACGCCTCACCCGAAGGCCGGTGTGGGCCGCCGACCCGGGTGTGGTGCAGCGGATTCATGCTTCGGACGGTGGCGCGCATGGGGAGGGAGGGTGGCCCTCCGGGCCACTTGTCGTCCACAGGTCTGAAGCCGTTCGCTCACCGCAAAAACCTTGTCTGAACTGCACAGATAGGTGTTCAAGAAGGCATGGTCGGAGTAGAATCGGAGGCATTACGACACACCTTTGAGGGAGGTGACAGCCATGAGTATCGACCACTGGGGCACCAGTCCTGGAGACCTCGTCTCGTCGGCTCTTGCTGCCATCGAAACCTCTCTTCAAGAACTCCTTGCGATGGACCCGACCTACTGGCGCACCAGCCAGAAGAAGGACTACCTCGCGAAGGTGGAGAAACTCCAAGCCCAACAGGCCGCGTTGACGCTGCGGGTGCTCGCTGTCTCGGGTGACATCGCTGAGGAGACTGGTGACAAGGACGCTTCGGCGTGGATGCGGGCCGAGTTGTTGGTCGACAAGGGCGCTGCGCGGTCGCAGATCAAACTCGCCACCTCAGTGGCCAGATACGAGCTGGTGGCCGCCGGCCTCGCCGAGGGCGTCGTCTCTGAGGCGAAAGCCCGAGTGATCACCAAGGCCCTCGACAAGGTCGACGCCGACCCGGTCGCCACCCGCGAGCATCTGGTCCTGGCTGAGAAGCTGCTGGTCGACTACGCCACCCAGATGACCGCCAAGGAATTGCGGATCATCGGTAAGCGGATCCTGATCGAGGTCGACCCCGCCCGGTTCGAAGAAGCCGAAGCCAAAGCACTCCTGGCTGAAGAAGAGCGTGCTCAGCAGAAGACCGCGCTGCGGGTGTGGGACAACGGCGATGGAACCGTCGGGTTCGACGGTGTGCTGCCTGTGTCGATCGGGATGCGGTTCAAGAAGCAGGTCGAGGCCTGGGCCCAGCCGCGTAAGCAGCAGCTGGTCGAGAAGGGTGCTCCGTTGCCGCCGTGGGAGCGGCTGATGGGCCAGGGGTTCGCGCGGTTGATCGAGACCATCGACCCGAATGCGCTGCCCAGGCACGGCGGTGACGCGACCGTGATCAACGTGGTGATCTCGCTCGAGGAGCTCCGCAAGGAGCTCGGCACCGCCACGTTGGGCTACGACGAGACCAACGGCACCACCATCACCGCAGCCGAAGCCCGCAGGATGGCGTGCAACGCCACCATCATCCCCTGGGTGTTGGGTGGTGACAGTGAGGTGCTGGACATGGGCCGGGCAAGCAGGGTCTTCGTGCCGATCCAGCGCAAAGCGCTTCGGTTGCAGCAGAAGTGCTGCCAGGCCGAGGGGTGTGACATGCCACCGGAATGGTGCGATGCCCACCATTTCAAAGCCTGGGCCGCCGGCGGGAATACGGATCTGAAGGACGGGGTCTTGCTATGTCCGCACCATCATCGTCTGGCGCACAGCCCTGCCTACGTTCATGAGCGGTTGCCCGACGGCACGGTTCGGTTCACCCGCCGGCCCTAAACCGACAAGTCTAGACCGCCCCTGCCACGGCCATCGCGCCAAGACCCCGCCTGTGCGCGGGCGCCTTCGCCTGCCCGGTGCCAGGGTGGCTCCGCTTGCGTCATCGATGTGGACATGGTGGCATCGCGTCAACGGTCCAGATCTCGCCGACGCTGGACGCCGGATCGTGGAAGGACGCGCGCTCGCCTGCCCTCGACCAATTGCGACCGCACTCCTAGGCCCCGACTTTTGGAGCCCCGCCTGCCCGTAGGGCCTGATGCTCCCCCTCGATCGGCGGGTTCTTCCCCGCGCGCCCTGATCCCCCACGCGTGCAGACCTTTCCCCACTCCCACGGAGGTTCCCTACGCTCCGGAGGGTGGGGGAAGCTCCGCGGTAGCGGGGGACAGTGCGGAGGAATGGGGAAACCCCGTCCTGCGGGTTGTTCACCGGTTCAGGCGACCTTGTGATCGATTCACAAGGTCTCGCCCACTGGCGTAGGCGCCAACGGCCGGGCCCCTCGCCCCAGCAACACATCGGCCACGACCCCCAAACCCGTGCGCAACTGAATCCGCTGCGCCATACCCCGCCGCCGACCCGATAGCCAGCCAAATTTCTCGTCGGATCACGGTGTCAAGGACCGCGAAGCGGCCGGCGAAGCCGGCGGCCGAAGGCCGTCCTTGACTCCGGGATTCGGCGTGAACACCATCCAATACAGGGTCGGCGGCCCCAGCCCACGCACTACAGCACCACGCAGGTGTTTCGGTACGCCGCCGAAATGTCAGCACAGCAGCGGATAGCCCCGCACGCGACCGCTAGCTCTGCTTGAGCAACCCGTCGAGGATCTTCTCGCCGTTCTTGCCCTCACCCTCACGGATGCCCTTGAACTCGTCGCGGAGTTGCTCCATCTCGCGCTTGGCGTTCTCACCCGTCTCGACGAGGTCTCGGATCTGGTCGATCTGGTCTTCCCACTCCTCGGACTGGCCGGCGTCGATGATGTTCCAGCCTTCCAGGTTCTCGCGCCAGCGGTCGAGCTTGTCGAGACGGTTGAGGGTCTTGTTGTCCGACTTGTCGGACTTGTCGGTGGGCTCTTCGGCCGAGTTGCCGGAGCCGTCAGAGTCCGAGGAGTTGTCGGAGCTGCGGTCGATGTTGTCCGAGCCGTTGGCGTTGTCGGAGCTCTGGGACGGCTGGTCGGCCTGGGCAGGCGCGGGTTCGTACGCGGCCAGCCAGGAGGCGGCGAAGACGCAGGCGATCACGATCGCCGCCGCACCGAGGAGGCGGCTGGTGGGGAACTTCCGCAGCGACGCCGGGCGCGGGGCGCGTACGGGAGGCGGGGTGTCGGGGCGGTGCATGACGCCGGTGCGGGAGTTCGGCAGCGCCATCGGCTCGTCGAGTCGCCGCTGTGGCATCGCCTGCGTCGGACGCGGCGCCTGCCCGGCGGCGAGCAGGTCGGTGGCGTCGGGGTCAGCACCGTTGAGTACGTAGCCGAGCTCGTGCGCGACCTGGTCCATCGAGGGCCGGGCGGCCGGGTTCTTGTCGAGCATCCGAGTGACCAGGCGCGCCAGCGGCGGGGGCACCGACCGGAAGTCGGTGATCCGCGGCACCGGCTCGCTCAGGTGCATGTGCAGGATCCTGACCGGGTGCGGGGCCGAGTAGGGCACCTTCCCGGTGAGCATCTCGAAGAGCACACAGCCCAGCGAGTAGACGTCGGCGGGCGGGCCGACGGGGTCGCCTGCGGCCTGCTCGGGCGAGAGGTAGGACGGGCTCCCGATCACGTGGCCGGTCTGGGTGAGCCCGGCGTCGACCCCCGTCATGGCGTACGCGATGCCGAAGTCGAGCACGGTCAGCCGGCCGTCACCGTCGAACATCAGGTTCGCCGGCTTGATGTCACGGTGCACCACATCGGCCCGATGCGCAGCACCGAGGGCGCCCGCGACCTGGCGGGCGTATTCGACAGCCGTGTCGATCGGCAACGCGCCGCGCTGCGCGATCGGCTCGGCCAGGGTCGGTCCGGGCAGCAGCTCCATGACCAGGAAGACGTCGTTGTCGTCGCTGCCCGCGTCGAAGATCTTGACCACGTCGTCATGGACGACCCGGGCCGTCGAGTGCGATTCCCGACGGAACCGCTCGGCCATCGTGGGGTCGTCCACATCGCGCAGCAGCTTCACCGCGACATCGCGGTCGAGGACCGTGTCACGCGCCCGCCAGACCTCTCCCATGCCGCCGGCTCCGAGCAGAGTGAGGAGCCGGTAGCGGCCGGCGATCGGGGGAAGCTGATCCATGGCGGAAATTATGCCGGTGTCACCCAGGAGCTGAAGAGCGGGATGCCCTCCCAGGCTCCCCCGCGTGCCACCGCCACCACAGCGTGCGGCCGGTCGAACCTCAGATCGATCTGCCGCACCGTGGTCTCGCTCGGCGCGGCCGCAGCGGCCCGGACCATCATCCCGGTCACCGCGGCCGCCTCGAAGCCCTCACGGTCGTATGAGGCGACCGCCTTCTGCACACAGGCAGCCTCCGACTCCTCCTCGACCGCAGCCATCACTCCACGTGCGATCTCGGCCACTCCGGGTGCGGCGTCCAGGTCGTGGCGGTCCTCGGCACTCCACTCCGGAAGATGGCTGCGCCAGCGGTCAGCGGGAGCGCCACCGAAGACGGTGACCTCCTCGACCGTCCAGGCGTGGCCGCCGGCGGCATCGCCGCCACCCGGCTCGAAGGTGCGGTTGCGCACCTCGCCCGTGTCGATCCGCCGGACGACCTCGTCGGCGGCCAGCCACACGTCGGCGGCGGAGACTCCGTCGGCGGCGATCACGGAGTAGACCGAGATTCCGTCCTCGCTCGACGGGCAGGCGACCGCGACCGGTCCGGCGGCCTCGGTCTCCACCACAGCCTGGAACCCGCCCTCGAGCAGCAGCAACCCCTCTCCGTCGTCATCGAGCGGCTCGATCCAGCGCGGCGTCACCACCAGCGCGGAGGCGAGCACGAGGAGGGTCCGGGCATCGATCTCGAGGGGGAACTCCGTGATCAGCCCCCGGGTGTGCTCGTCGGCCCACGCGTCGAGACCGTCCTGGTCCGGGAGCGGGTCGAGCATGACCGGCAGGCCCTTCGACAGCTCGACGCCCGGGCGCAGCCAGCCGGCGACCGCGGCCCCGATCGTGGGGTGCGGCGCCTCCAGCAGCGTCAGCGCGGCGGCCCGCGCGTCGGCACGGTTCAGCCCGAGGACCTCGTCCGTCTCGGTCTCCGCGGCGGGCGCCAACGAGGCGAGGAGCAGCCACAGACCTGCGTACGAGATCACCGGGGCCTCGGCGGAGCCGAGAGCGGAGCGGGCGGTGGCGGCGTACGTTCGGACTGCCTCGGCGGCAGCGAGGGACAGCGGCCTCTGCGTTCCCGACTTCTCCATGCAGAAGACAGTACGGGGAGAGCCACCCCAGGGCGGCGAAACCACGATACAATTATGTATCGAGCGAGGAGGCATCATGGCCAGGAAGTCGCGCACGGCAGGGCTGGACCCGGAGACCGACTATCAGGAGATATCGAGAATCCTGGGGGTCTACGAGTTCCCCTGGGACACCACACAGTCGCTGAGCTTCGCCCTGTTCCGGACCTACGCGGTGCCCTCGATCGGCCGTCTGCTGGCCGACACCCACCAGTTCACCGAGCACACCCAGAAGCGCTACGACGACACCGCACTGCTGCTGGAGGACGCGGCGATCGATGACCTGGACAGCCCCCGCGGCCGGGCCGCGGTGCGACGGATCAACCAGATGCACCGGATGTATGACATCTCCAACGACGACATGCGCTACGTCCTCTCCACGTTCGTGGTGATCCCGCGGCGCTGGAACCAGGACTTCGGCTGGCGGCAGTCGACGCCCGACGAACAGCTCGCGGCGCTGCGCTACTACCAGGCGCTCGGGAAGCGGATGGGGATCAAGGACATCCCGGAGACCTACGACGAGTTCGAGCAGCTGCTCGACTCCTACGAGGCCGAGCACTTCGGGTACGACGAGGGCGGTCGCGCCGTCGCCGACTCGACCCTCGAGCTGCTGACGACCTTCTACCCGCGCCCGCTGGCGCCGCTCGTCCGGACCTTCTCGCTGTCGCTGATGGAGCCACATCTGCTCGAGGCGTTCGGCTACCCCGAGCCCGGGCGTCTCGCGCGGGCGCTGTCCCGCGGGGCACTGAAGGCGCGGGCGCGCTTCGTAGCGCTCCTGCCGCCGCGGAGGAAGCCGGCGTACGTCCGCGACATGCCTCGCGTCAAGAGCTACCCGCACGGCTTCAACACCGAGGATCTCGGCACCTTCGCGCCAGGATGCCCGGTGCACCGGACAGCCGGTCCGGCCGCTGATCCGCTCGCCGGGCAGGTCGAGGGCACCAAGCCGTAGCCCACCCCTCCCCCGCACTTCACGAGTCCTTCACCGGGCACCGCTTCGCTGTTGTCGATAACCCCCATATCGACAGGAGCACGTCCATGCCTGCCCCCAGCAACACTCCTGATCTCCGCGGCGCCCTTCGGGGCCTCGACCGCCGCCGCTTCCTGACCGTCTCGGCCGCCGCGACCGCCCTGGCCTTCACCACCGGCCTGCCGCGTACCGGCGCCTTCGCCTCCCCCGCCGCCGCGCCCTCGGCGATCACCTCCGACCCGTTCACCCTCGCGGTCGCCTCCGGCGACCCGCTGCCCGACTCGGTCCTGCTCTGGACCCGGCTCGCGCCGCTCCCGCTGGAGCCGACCGGCGGGATGCCACCCTCACGTTTCGACGTCTCCTGGGAGGTGGCCCGCGACTCGGCCTTCAGGCGCGTCGTACGCCGCGGGGGCGCCGCCGCGCACCCCGAGTTCAACCACGCCGTGCACGCCGAGGTCCGTGGCCTGGACGCGGCGACGGAGTACTTCTACCGCTTCCGGATCGGCCAGTGGATCAGCCCGGTCGGGCGGACCCGGACCGCGCCGCCGGCGGGCGCTGCGGTCTCGTCGCTGACCTTCGCCCTCGCCTCGTGCCAGCGCTACGACCAGGGCTACTACACCGCGTACGGACATCTCGCCAACGAGGACGTGGACGCGGTCTTCCACCTGGGTGACTACCTCTACGAGTACGCCGTGAACGCCTCCGCCGGCGCGCGGGCCTACAGCGAGCCGCTGCCGGCGCACCTCAACCACGAGACCGTGACGCTGGACGACTACCGGGCGCGCTACGGGCTCTACAAGTCCGACCCGGACCAGATCGCCGCGCACCTGGCGCACCCGTTCATCGTCACCTGGGACGACCACGAGACCGAGAACAACTACGCCGACGACAACCCGGAGAACTCGGTGCCGCCGGAGGAGTTCCTGGTCCGTCGCGCCGCCGCGTACCGCGCCTACTGGGAGAACCAGCCGCTGCGTCTTCCGCAGCAGCCGACCGGCCCGGACCTCAAGCTGTACCGGCGGCTGAAGTGGGGCCGGCTGGCGCAGTTCGACATCCTCGACACCCGCCAGTACCGCACCAACCAGGCCAACGGCGACGGCTGGAAGGTGCCGACGGCGGAGTCCGAGGCCGAGTCGATGACGCTGCCGGGCCTCGAGCAGGAGAAGTGGCTGACCGACGGCTGGCGTCGCTCCAAGGCGACCTGGAACGTCGTCCCGCAGCAGGTCACCTTCGCCCGCCGCGACAACCCCAACGGCTCCGGCACGCGCTCGATGGACTCCTGGGACGGCTATCCCGCCTCCCGCCGGCGGGTCCTCGACGGTTGGAAGGCGTCGGGGCAGTCGAACCTGATGGTGCTGACCGGCGACGTACACGTCCACTACGGGCTGAACATCCACGACGACTTCGACGACCTGTCCTCTCCGGTGCTCGGGACCGAGGTCGTCACCAGCTCGATCACCTCGGGCGGCAACGGCGCCGAGCGTCCCGCCAACTGGGCCGCCTACCTGGAGCGCAACCCGCACATGAAGTTCTACAACGGCCTCCGCGGCTACACGACGGTCTCGCTGGATGCCGACGGCGCGGAGATCACCTACAAGAACGTCGCCAAGGTCAGCACTCCTGGTGCGCCGCTGACCGTCGGTGGCCGGTTCTTCACCGAGGCCGGCAACCCGGGTCTGGTCGAGGCGTAGGCGTTCGGTACGACGGGGAGATCCGCATGGGTCACCGACTGGTAAGTCGTGTCGATCTCCCCGTCGTACCGCTGGCGGGGCCGGATCCTGGTTTAGCCTGACGGCGTGGACAACGTTGTCGGGAACGCGGTTCTGGCGATCTTCCTCGGGATGGGGCTGGCCGTCGCGGGGTTCGTCCCGGCTGCGGCGGTCGCCTACCGCCGCAGAGGCTCGTTCCCTCTCGGCCGCATCCTCCTCCTGCTGGCCGCAGCGATCTATGCGGTGGCGCTGTGGACCTACACCCTCGTCCCGTTGCCCGAGGCGGGCTCCTACACCTGCGCGGGGACCCACATCCATGCGTTCGGCTTCGTCGGAGACATCCTCCGCACCCGCGCCGAGATCGGCACCCGGGCCCTGCTCACCAACGCGGTGTTCCTCCAGGTGGCCCTCAACGTCATCCTGTTCGTGCCTCTGGGGTTCTTCGTCCGTGCGATCGCCGGACGAGGGATCGTGGTCGCGGGCGCACTCGGCCTCGCGACCTCCCTCCTCATCGAGACCACCCAGCTCACCGGGATCTGGGGGCTGTACTCCTGCGCCTACCGCGTCTTCGACGTCGACGACCTGCTGGTCAACACCGCCGGCGCCGTGCTCGGATCGGCGATCTCGGTGCTGTTGGTGCGCCCGCACGCGCGACCGGCGCCACGCACGATCACCGTCGGTCGCCGCCTGGTCGGCATGATCGCCGACCTCCTCGTCATCCTCGGCACCGGCGCCCCGCTGGCGCTGGCCTGGCGCGCCTGGCAGCTCTACGGGCTCGACGTGCCGTTCGAGGAGGTGTCGACCACCATTCAGCTCTGGCTGCTGTGGGGCCCACCGATCGTGCTGGAAGCGATTGCCGTCCTCGGCTTCGGACGTACGGTCGGTGAGTGGGTCGTCGGCCTTCGCGCGACGGCGTCCTCGGGAGCGTGGTGGCGCCGGATCGTCAAGCTGCTGACCGGCGTCGGCGGACTGACGCTGCTCCTCGTCGCCGACTTCCCCGGCTCCGGTCTCGTACTGCTCGTCTTCGTCGCCGCAACCGTCGCGGCCCTCCCCCGCACCGACGAGCATCGAGGGCTCAGCAACATGCTCGCGGGAATGCGGGTCCGGCCGGTTCGGCCGAGCTGAGCCGACCGACTCACCTCAAGGGCGGTACGCCGCGGCGTACCGAAGACGGAGGGCCGCGTCCTCTTCATGACCCCAGAAGCCGCGACCTGTACGTCCTGATGGACGCCTCGGCCTCGTCGGCGGTGATGTCCCCGACGAGGACTCGAAGGGTGAGGCCGTCGGAGAGCGCGAGCAGCTCGATGGCGCGCGCACGTGCGGCGGCCGCGTCGAGCCCGTCAGCCTCCTGGATGTGGCGGGTGCACTCCTCGACGCCGACCCTCGTCGCCTCGGCCAGGATCTGGCGTACGGCGGTATGGGTCATCGCCTTGGCCAGGTAGGCGTACCAGACGGTCACTCCGATGCGGCCCGCGTCCGTGGCGGGGATCTGCTGGAGCAGGATGTGGAGGAGACGGTCGGCAGGCGGGCGGTCGGCGGTCGCCTCGTACTCGATGACGGCGCGCTTGACCAGCAGGTCGATGCCCGCGACGACGAGAGCGTCCTTGGTGCCGAAGTAGTGCTGTACGCGGCCCATCGAGACGTCCGCCCGGGCGGCGACGGTCCGCAGGCTGACGCCCTCGATCCCCTGCTCGGCGACGAGATGCCAGAGCCCGGCGACGATCTCGAACCGGCGCTGCTCATGGTCGACGGCTCTTGGCATGGCGCCCAGGTTAGCAATACAGTCGCATCGCAACGGGTTTCAATGCGATCGCATTGTTATCGGGGAAGGGGATGACATGAGCACTGACATCGAGAACGAGGACGCCCGAACGCGCCGGAAGCGCCGGCGCTGGCCGGTGGTCCTGATCACCACCATCGCAGTCGTCTCGACCGGCTGTCTGGCGATGGTGCTCGGCACGAGCGGACCGGGCGTCGGCCACTTCCGCACACCGGAGGGGCAGAAGGCCTACACCGAGGCGTACGACGCGGCCTTCGCCGCGCTGCCGAAGCCGACCAAGACCCATGACGTGGAGACGACCTTCGGCACGGTCCGTGCGTACGCCTGGGTCAACCCGAACGCGGTCGACGACGTCCCGGTCGTGCTGGTGCCGGGGCGGGCCAGCGGCGTGCCGATGTGGGGAGAGAACCTGCGCGACTTCGTCGAGCACCGCACCGTCTACGCCTTCGACGCGATCGGCGACAGCGGGCTCTCGGAGCAGACGCTGCCGCTGCGCGACATGGACGACAACGCCCGCTGGGTGGAGGAGGCGCTGGACGGCCTCGAGCTGGACCGGATCCACCTCGTCGGCCATTCCCAGGGAGGCGGGCTCGCCGCGGCGGTCGCGGTGCGCTACCCGGATCGGTTGGCCAGCCTCACCCTGCTCGAGCCGATCATGACGTTCGGCATGCTGCCGGCGTGGGCGATCGGCTGGTCGGCGGTGGCAGCGCTCCCGTTCCTGCCCGACTCCTGGCGCGACCATGCGCTGAACCGGATCGGCGGCGTCGAGGACGACGAGGTCGACTCGGAGGATCCGATGGCCCGGATGATCGCCGCCGGCACGACCCACTTCGACTCCGGCAGCCTGCCGACACCTTCGCGACTGAGCGACGCGCAGATGCGCGCACTGACGATGCCGGTGTACGTCGCCATCGCGAGCGACAAGTCGCTGGCCGGCGGCGAGGATGCGGCCGAGAAGGCCGAGCTGATCCGCACCGCGACCGTCAAGGTCTGGCCGGAGACGACCCACTCGCTGCCCATGCAGGTCGCCCCTGAGCTCGACGCCGAGCTGGAGCGGTTCTGGGCAGACGTACCTCAACCGTGAACTTCATCGCAGTTCAGCCGGGTCGCACTACGCCCAGACGCCGACGTACTCGATGAGCACCCTGAGTCCGCCGTTGAACTGGGCCGTGTTCGTGATCGCGTTGATGATGCGTACGACCCAGAAGACCGCCAGCGCGTAGCCGATCCCGAGCGCGATCCCCGACGCGGCGGCACTGGT
>NZ_JACIXG010000084.1 GCF_014360585.1 Nocardioides sp. | reverse complement strand
GACGCGGCGGTCTCCCGCCTCGCGTGACCCGCCCCGCCGATTCGGTAGACCGGGGGGGCCGAAACTGTAGTTGTTGGCGACGAAACTCTAGTTTCGTCGCCCACAACTACAGACTCGGCCCCCAGAACTACGGTTTCGGCGAGCGGTCAGTCGGCGACGTCGACGTGTACGTGGTCGCGGTGCTCGAGGATGGACATGTCGCCCTTGCGGGGCGGGAGGTCGTAGTCGCGCCAGCCGGCGGCGGAGCGGAGCTTGGTCCAGATTCGGTCGTCGAAGATGACGGTCTCGATGTCGAGACGCTCGGCGTTGGCGACGAGATACTGCGCCACCGCCCAGCCCTTGATGTTGTTGCGCGCGTTGACCGGTCGGAAGAAGTAGTCGACGGCGCGGCCCTCGTAGTGGGCAGAGCCGACCATGTGCCCGGTCGAGACGCCGCCCGGCTGGAAGCCGCCTTCGGGGAGGCGGCCGAAGGCGCCGCGTACGTCCTCGCGCAATCCCTCCGCGCGAGAGGTGAGTCCGGCTCCGCTGAGCTCGTCCGGGGCCTCGTCGGCGCTGCCCTTGACGACGCAGGAGAACGCCTCGGGGGTGTTGCCGGTGAGCGCGGAGGCGAGGGCCCGTGCCTCCGGCTCGGCGTCGCGGTAGGAGTCGCGGGAGCCGTCGCCGATCTGCTGGGCGACGCCCGGCACGGACTGCTGGCGATAGTCGGCGACGCCGGAGAGCCGCTTGTAGAGGGCGGACGCCTCCGAGGCCGGTCGGTCGAGGTCGTGGTCGGCGAGCTCGACCGTCATCACGACGGAGGCTGCGCGGGCGGGGAGCCCGCGGCGTACGGCTTCGGCGGCGATGGCCGAGGCGTGCTCGGCCTGCTCGGTGGAGAGGTCGTAGGTCTCGCCGTCGGCGGTGACGGTGCAGCTCTCGGAGGAGAAAACCGGGATGCCGCTGATCCCGACGCCCAGCACGCGCAGGCCCGCGAAGACCAGCGCGACGGCGATGACGACGCCGAGGACGATGAGGTGCTTGCGCACCGGCCGGAGCTGCTTCCTGGCCTCGCGCGCAGACTTGCGCATCGCCTCGCGCGCAGGCTCCGGCAGTCGCGGGGTCGAAGGCCGCCCGGATGGGGGTGTCGCACCCGGGGGCGGACTGGTCGGGGGACCACCGGTTGCGCTCACGTCACCAATCTTCACGTACGGAGCAAGTCACGCCAGGGTGATGACGATGCGCTCGCCGCTGGCGTCGGGGGTCTTGGCCCACTCCTCGTCCTTGCCTGCCGACCAGGTGCGGCCGTCGTAGGCGATGGAGGTGGCGCCGAACTCGCTCGCCCGGGCGAGTACGTAGTGAGCGGCCGTCCAGCCGCCGCGCTGACCGGTCTTGCCGGCCTCGACCGGGATCACCACGGTCGATCCCTCGACCCGAGCCCGGCCGACCTTGCCGCCGAGCAGCTGGTTGATCTCGGTCTTGGTCGCCTGGGGCTTCCCGGCCCCGGCCTCCGGCTCGTCGATCCGGCAGGTCAGTGCGGCGGGGGAGTAGCCGCTGATCGCGGAGGCGATCGCGCGGCCCTCGCCCTCGTGGTCGGCGTACGCCTCGGGGAACGCCGAGCGCTGCACCTCCTGCGCAGCCTCGGTGACCACCATGTCCTCGTAGCCGTCGATCTTCACCAGCGCGTCGTAGAACTTGTTGGTGGCGTAGATCGGGTCCTGGACCTGCTCCTCGGTGCCCCAGCCCATCGAGGGACGCTGCTGGAAGAGGCCGAGCGAGTCGCGGTCACCGTGGCTGATGTTGTAGAGCTTCGACTCCTGGATGGCGGTCGCGATCGCGATCGTCGCCGCCCGCGCGGGCAGGCCCCGCTTGAGACCGAGCGCGGTGATCACGGCTGCGTTGCCCATCTGCTCGGGGTCGAAGCGTGCCTCGTACTCGCCAGCGACCGCCGTGCAGTGCTGCAGGTCGGGCAGGATCGAGTCCAGCTTGTCCGTCGCGGCCTGGACGACCCAGTAGATGCCGCCGGCGACCACGCCGAGTACCACCAGTGTGGTGACGAGCTTCTTCAACGGAGCACTCTGGTCTTCAGGTCGGGTCAGTTGGCGTGGAGGGCGGCGTTGAGCTCGATGCCCTCGCCCTTCCACGGAACGGCCTCGATGGCGCCGCTGACCGAGTTGCGGCGGAAGAGGATGTTGGAGGCTCCGGAGAGCTCGCCGGCCTTCTTGACGGTGCCGTCGGGGAGCGTGACCTTGGTCCCGTACGTCACGTAGCACCCGGCCTCGACGACGGCGTCGTCGCCCAGGGAGATGCCGAGGCCGGAGTTGGCGCCGAGCAGGCAGCGCTTGCCGACCGAGATCACGGCCTTGCCGCCGCCGGAGAGGGTGCCCATGATCGAGGCGCCGCCACCGACGTCGGAGCCGTCGCCGACGACGACCCCGCCGGAGATCCGGCCCTCGACCATCGAGGCGCCGAGGGTGCCGGCGTTGAAGTTCACGAAGCCCTCGTGCATCACGGTGGTGCCGGAAGCCAGGTGGGCGCCGAGGCGGACGCGGTCGGCGTCACCGATCCGGATGCCGCTGGGCACGACGTAGTCGACCATCCGCGGGAACTTGTCCACGCCGTAGACGGTCACGTGCTGGCCCGCGGCGCGCAGGCGTGCGCGGGTGAGCTCGAAGCCCTCGACGGCGCACGGGCCGGCGCTGGTCCACACCACGTTGGTGAGCAGGCCGAAGATGCCGTCGAGGTTCTGCCCGTGCGGCTGCACGAGGCGGTGGGAGAGGAGGTGGAGTCGCAGCCAGACGTCCTCGGTCGTCTCGGGCGCGGTCTCGAGGTCCTTGACCTCGACGAGGGCGACCCGCTTGGTGACCTGACGGACCTCGTCGGTGCCCTCGAGCGCGGTGAGCTCGGCCGGCGCGGTCGCGTCGGCGGGCTTCTCGCCCAACTGAGGCGCGGGGAACCACACGTCCAGCACAGAGTTGTCGGCGGCGTACGTCGCGAGGCCGAAGCCCCAAGCTGCATTCGTCACGCGGCGCAGTCTAGTGGGCGAGCCTGAGTGGTCCCTTATCGACGGTCTCGACGTGCGAGTATGAAGAGGTGAGCAAGAAGAAGAGCGCGCCGCCGACGCCCCAGCTTCTCCAGGCTGAGGACGGCACCTGGACCCTCGAGGTCCCGGGTGTGGCGACCAGCAAGGGCCATCCGGCGCCGGAGTGGGCGATGGCCAAAGGCGTGAAGGTCGTACGCCGCGCCGCCTCCGACATCGTCCGGAGCTGGATCAACGGCAAACCGGTCAGCGATGCCGAGAAGCAGGTCGTCCTGCTCGTGACCCGAGGTGACTCGCAGGTCTACGCCTGGCTGGACGCCGCCTTCGCCGACGAGAACCCGCGCTGACCGCCCCTCTGCCGAGTCGGCGCGTTCTGACGAGCCGACTCGGCAGAGAATCTCGTCAGGACGAGCCGACTCGGCAGGCGTCGGCGATGGCGCCGACGCCGGCGGGGCCGGTGAGCGCACCGGGCAGCAGCGGGAGCTCCAGGAGGGGAGTGTCGGGAAGGGCCTCGCGCAAGGTGGCGGTCTCGGCGTCCTCCAGCCGTCGCCGCCCGGCGAGGAGCGGTCCTGCCTCGGCGGGGGAGCGGCGGTTCACGACGACACCACCCACGTCGACGCCGAGCTTCACCAGCTGCTCGTGGAGTGCGAGCGACTCCAGCACAGGCATTCGTTCGGCGATCGTGACGACGACGAACGAGGTCAGGCCGGGATCCCGGATCGTGTCGCGCAGGGTCGCGAACCGTTCTCGGCGCCGGACGAGCACTCGTCGTAGCTCGGCGTCACGGTCCGCACCCCGGTCGTTGCCACCGAGGCCCTGGATCGCAGCCCCGAACCTCTCCGCCCGGTCCCGACTGGCGAGCAGGCCCTCGGTCCAGCCGGTCAGGTGCTCCGGCATCGCGAGCAGCCGCAGGGTGTGGCCGCTCGGTGCGGTGTCGTAGACGACCAGGTCGTAGTCACTCAGCCCGATCGCCAAGGTCTCTGCGACTCGGTCCACGATCGCCGACTCGTGGGTGCCCGGAGCCTCACGTGCCAGCTCCAGATGACGATCGGCAGCAGGCCACAGCCGGTCCGGCAGCATCCGGTGCATCGTCTCGCGCACCGCAGCCAGATGGGTCGACACCACGCTCTCGGGATCGATCTCGATCCCGTCGACGAGACCGGTCCTGGGAGAGGCGAGCCGGGTCGCGTCGTCCCCGACGGGGAGGTCCCACAGATGGCCCAGGTTGTGGGCAGGGTCGGTCGAGACCACCAGCACACGCGCGCCCTCCCGGGCACGCGCCAGTGCGATGGCCGAGGCCACCGAGGTCTTGCCGACCCCGCCTTTGCCACCGACGAAGAGGACCCTTCGTCGGCTCGTGAGACTCAGCAGCACCCGATGTGCTCCAGCGGTGAACGTTCCAGCCCGATCCGTCGGTGCCAGGCGTGGAACTCCGGATAGACCGCGGGGAGCAGGTCCGCGTTGTGGTAGGCCGCCGGGTCGGGTACGCCGAGCGCGTCAGCCAGCACCACCAGCATGAAGAGGTCGTCCTCCTCGCGTCGAGCGCGGGCGAACGTACGCCGGTAGGGGCCGGCGTAGAACTCCTCCAGCCCGGCGCGGAACCTGCTCCACCAAGAGCTCACTTACCGACGCCCTCCTCGGCGCTGACGAGGTCGGCGTCGTCCGCCTCCGGCTCGACGCGCAGCATCGCGATCACCGCCTCCACCGCGACCCACAGGGCAGCGATGATGATGACGACGTCGATGACGAGCAGCAGCCAGTCCTTGGCCTCGGCCAGGTCACCGAGCTGCACGAGCGCGGCGTAGAAGGACATCACGAACACGAAGGCCAGCGGGATGAGTGCCGGCCAGGGGTTTCGGCGCTTGCGCAGCAGCATGACCGCCACGATCGACAGCGTCAGTGAGGCCAGCAGCTGGTTGGTGGTGCCGAACAGTGGCCAGATCCGCAGACCACCCTCGCCGCCGGCCCCCTGGCTGAAGGTCAGGCCGAGCGCGATCGCAACCGCGACCAGGGTCGCGGCGATCTTCGGGATCTTCACGTTGACCAGATCGCCGGCCTCCTGGACGACGAACCGCTGCAGGCGTACGCCGGTGTCCATCGTGGTCGCCGCGAAGAGCACCGCCATCGTCGCCAGGATCGTGGCACTGAGCGAGACCGGGATGCCGAGGCCCTGGTTGACCAGGTTGCCGCCGCCGGTGACGAAGGCGCCAACACCGCCTTGGCCGAAGGCCGTGTAGACGGCCTCCCAGTCGCGTACGGTCTGGAATCCGGCCGTGGTGGCGAGGATGGCGCCCAGCGCGAGCATGCCTTCGCCGACAGCCCCGAAGTAGCCGACGAATCTCGCGTCGGTCTCCTTGTCGAGCTGCTTGGAGCTGGTGCCGGAGGAGACCATGCCGTGGAACCCGGAGATCGCGCCGCAGGCGATGGTGACGAACAGCAGCGGCACCAGGCCGGGGGTGCCTTCGGGCACTGCGTCGTTGAAGGCCGGCGCGACGATCGTCGGCGACCCCAGCAGCACCGCGCCGTAGAGGATCCCCAGGCCGATGAAGAGCTGGACCCCGTTGATGTAGTCACGCGGCTGCAGCAGGATCCACACCGGCAGCGTGGAGGCGATGCCTGCGTAGAGGAAGAGCGCCAGGATCCAGAAGGTGGCCGGGGACATGCCGAGGATCGGGTCGGGCAGCTCGACCGGGATGCGGTCGCCGAGGAGGATCAGGCCGTAGAGCGCGGTCACGCCGAGGACCGTGGTGAGCAGCAGGTTCACCCGCCAGCGGTAGATCATCTGGCCCACGACCAGGGCGACGAGGATGGCGCCCCAGGCCGGGATCACCGCGGTCGGGGTGCCGATCAGCAGGTTCGTGATGACGACGGCGAACGCTGCGTTGACCATCAGCAGCAGCAGGAAGATGACGACCAGGAAGAGGACGCGGCCGCGCGGACCGATGTAGCGGCCCGACAGCATGCCCATCGACTGGCCGCGGTTGCGGGCGGAGGCCCAGAGCGCTCCGAGATCGTGCATGCCCGCGAAGAAGACCGTGCCGATCGTGACCCAGAGGAAGGCCGGGAGCCAGCCCCAGATCACGGCGATCGCGGGTCCGACGATGGGCGCGGCGCCCGCGACCGAGGTGAAGTGATGACCCCACAGGACGAACTTGTTGGTCGGCACGTAGTCGACGCCGTCGCCCATGGTGTGTGACGGCGTCGCGTAGTCCGGGTCCAGTTTGTAGATCCGGTTGCTCAGGAACTTTGAATAGAGCAGGTAGCCACCCGCGAACATCGCGAGCCCGATCAGCATCAGCAGTATCGAGTTCATGTCTAGCACCCTCCTAGCCGCGGCGTGCCGAGCCGCGCGGTGGGCGGCGAGGGGACGGCACGATCCATGTTGACATCCTGCTAGTGATCGTTGTCACACGTCCACCCGGGTCGAGTTACTGTCCGGTACGGCCGTCGATGACCTCGCGCAGCAGGTCGGCGTGACCTGCGTGGCGGGCGTACTCCTCGATCATGTGGACCAGGATGTCGCGGATGCTGATCGGCTCGTCGCCGCGGCCGACGTCACGGGTGTCGCCGAGGATCGAGTCGTCGATGGTGTCGAGCCACTCGTCGGCCGCCGCGACCTGCTCACGCCAGCTCGCGAACGCCTCGTCGACCGACTCCTGGGTCGGCACCACCTTGTGGAAGCCGCCGGTGGGGTCGTCGGCGTCGAGCCGCGGCAGGTCGAGGTCCTCCTTCAGCACGCGCTGGAACCAGCTGTGCTCGACCCGGGCCATGTGGCGGATCAGTCCGAGCAGGCTCAGATCGCTCGGCGGCACGCTCTGCTTCGTCAGGTCCTCGGGCCCGAGATCCTCGCACTTGAGCTCGAGGGTGAGGCGGTAGTGACGCAGATAGTCGCGGTAGGTCGCCAGCTCACCGACGGCGGGCTTGTCCTGGTGGCGTGGGTCCTCGCTGTCGGGAAGCCAGCCGCCGTCGAAACCCACCTGTCGCTGATCGTTGCTCATGCGGCCACCCTCGCTGAGAGCCGGGCCCTTGGCCAATGATTTCAGGTGGTCTCAGGAGTCGATGTCTCAGGCTCCGAAGCTCGGTCGGCGCTTCTCGAGGAAGGCGTTGATGCCCTCGCGGCCGGAGGCCGAGGCGCCGAGCGCGGAGATCGACTCCGCCTCGCGACGCAGGGCCGCCTCTGGGCTGGGGTCGGCGACGTCGCGGACGAGGCGCTTGGTGCGAGCGAGAGCCTCGGGAGACCCGGCCAGGAGGGTCGCGACGACCTCGTCGACCGCGGCAGCGAGCTCCTCGGCAGGTACGACACGGGCGACCAGCCCGGCCTCGAGCGCCTCGGTCGCGGACAGCATGTCGCCCAGCAGGGTCAGCCGGAGCACCCGGTGCAGGCCGAGGGTGTGCACGAGGAGAGATCCACCGCCGTCGACCGAGAGCCCGACCTTGGCGTAGGCGAGGCTGAACTTCGCCCTGTCGGCGGCGATGACGATGTCGGCGGCAGCGGCCAGCGGGAAGCCGACCCCCGCGGCCGTGCCCTGGACGGCGCTGACGACGATCGCGTCACAGCGGACGAGCTCGGTGATCATCCGGTTGGCACTCTCGGCGAGCTCGAGGATGTAGGGCCCCAGGTCGTCGACGGCCGCGAACCCGGCGAGGTCACCGCCGACGGAGAAGTACTTCCCCTCCGCGGCGAGCACGATCACCCGCGCCGAGTCGGCCTTGGCCCGCAGGATCGCCGCCAGCATCTCCGCGCCCGCCTCGGGCTTGAAGACGTTGCCCCGGTCCGGGTTGGTCATCGTGATGCGCGCGCAGCCGTCGGTGAACTCGTAGCGAATCAGGCTCATGCGCGCATCTTGTCAGTTGTCGAGTCGGCCTGGCGCCCGTCTCTTCGCCCGTGCCGGGTTCGAGCAGGTCGGTGAGCAGTGGGTGGACCCGGAATTGGGTGAACGTGCGCATGTGGCGCGAGATCTGACCTCAACTGCTTCTCGCTATGACAGAGGGTCTGACCTCGTGAACAGATTCACGAGGTCAGACCCTCTGTCATAGCGAGCGCGGATAGGGTCATCGCGTGATCCGGGACGAACGATTCACAGTCAGTCGGGTGCCGGTCGTGGACACCTATGCGCTGCGGGCGAAGGTGTTGCGCAACGGCGGTCCGCCGGAGGCGGCGAGGATCACCGGAGACGACGATCCGGGGGTCGCGACGTACGCCGCAGCGGACGCAGGTGGGAACATCGTCGGCTGCGTCGGGCTCTTTCCGGAACCCTGTCCCGACCTGCCTGAACATCCCGGCAAGGGGTGGCGGATCAGGGGGATGGCGACCGAGGACCGCTGGCGCGGGAGAGGTGTCGGGACGCGGGTGCTGGAGGCGGCTCTCGCCCATGTCACGGCCGAGGGCGGTGGGCTGGTGTGGTGCAACGCTCGTACGCCGGCGGCGGAGTTCTACCGGCGGGCCGGGTTCGTGGAGATCGGCGACCGCTGGGACGACCCGGAGATCGGGCCGCACGTGCGGATGTGGCGCGCGGTCTGACCGCGGTGTGACGCGCGGTTCGAATCGGGTTCGCGCGCCGGGCGCTGGGCGGCGTACTCTCTTCCTCATCAGCGTTTGAGCCGTCATCAGCGGCGAGCTCCGGGAAGAAAGCCTCCGGCAGATCGAAGGCAAGTAGAACCCGGCGGGAGTGGCCCGTCACAGCCGTAACGAAGTGGCGATCTCGACAAGCTCGATCACCGGGGTCGTAAGCAGGGTGGTACCGCGGTCGAAAGATCGTCCCTGTGGTGAAGACAACCCACTACCACCCAGCAGGAGATGCCGCCGATGGCCTACCCGAAGGTCACCTCAGCCCACAACGCGGGCAACGTCCCGGCCAGCCCACGCTTCCCGGAGATCGAGACGCAGGTTCTCGACTACTGGAAGAAGGACGGGACCTTCCAGGCGAGCATCGACAACCGCGACGCCGGCAGAGATGGCGAGAACGAGTTCGTCTTCTACGACGGTCCGCCGTTCGCCAACGGTCTGCCGCACTACGGCCACCTGCTGACCGGCTACGTCAAGGACATCGTCCCGCGCTACCAGACGATGCGCGGCAAGCGCGTCGAGCGGCGCTTCGGCTGGGACACCCACGGCCTGCCCGCCGAGCTCGAGGCGATGCGTCAGCTCGGCCTGAAGACGACCGACGAGATCGCCGAGATGGGCATCGACAAGTTCAACGCGGCAAGCCGCGCCTCGGTGCTGAAGTACACCGGCGAGTGGCGCGACTACGTCACCCGCCAGGCCCGCTGGGTGGACTTCGACAACGACTACAAGACCCTCAACCCCGACTACATGGAGTCGGTGATCTGGGCCTTCAAGACGCTCCACGACAAGGGCCTGGTCTACGAGGGCTTCCGTGTCCTGCCCTACTGCTGGCAGGACGAGACCCCGCTGTCCAACCACGAGCTCCGGATGGACGACGACGTCTACAAGGAGCGTCAGGACCCCGCAGTCACCGTGGGCTACGCGCTCGACGCGACCGGGGAGGACGAGGTCCTCGACGGTGCCCACATCCTGATCTGGACGACCACGCCGTGGACGCTGCCCTCCAACCTTGCCGTCATGGTCGGCTCCGACATCGACTACGTCGTGGTCGAGGGCCCGGTCCCGGGGACCGACGCGACGGCGAAGTACGTCCTCGCGGAGGCTCGCCTCGCGGCGTACCAGAAGGAGCTCTTCCCGGAGGCGGAGGAGGCCACGGTCCTGGGCCGCTACAAGGGCTCCGAGCTGCTCGGCCGCACCTATCAGCCGCCGTTCTCCTACTACGCCGGCCACGCGAACGCGTTCCGGGTCGTGGCCGCCGACGACGCGGTGACCACCACGGACGGTACCGGTGTCGTGCACACCGCCGGCGCCTTCGGTGAGGTCGACAAGGAGATCACCGACCGCGAGAACATCGAGGCGGTCATGCCGGTCGGCAAGGACGGACGCTTCACCGCGCCGGTGGTCGACTACGCCGGCGTCCAGGTCTTCGACGCCAACCTGCAGATCATCGACCACCTCAAGGCGGTCACCCGCGGCACCGCCGGGGGCTCGGTGACCGCGGGCACGATCCTGCTGCGCCGCGAGTCCTACAACCACTCCTACCCGCACTGCTGGCGCTGCCGTCAGCCGCTCATCTACAAGGGTGTGAGCAGCTGGTTCGTCGAGGTCACCAAGATCAAGGACCGGATGCTCGAGCTCAACCAGCAGATCCGCTGGGTGCCCGAGCACATCCAGGACGGCCAGTTCGGCAAGTGGCTGGAGAACGCCCGCGACTGGTCGATCACCCGCAACCGTTTCTGGGGTTCGCCGGTGCCCGTGTGGAAGTCCGACGACCCGGCCTACCCGCGCCTGGACGTCTACGGGAGCTTCGCGGAGCTCGAGCGCGACTTCGGCACGCTGCCGAAGGACGCCGAGGGCAATCCCGACCTGCACCGTCCGTACGTCGACGACCTGGTCCGCCCCAACCCGGACGACCCGACCGGCAAGTCGATGATGCGCCGGGTCTCCGACGTCCTCGACGTCTGGTTCGACTCCGGGTCGATGAGCTTTGCCCAGAACCACGTGCCGTTCGAGAACGAGGAATGGTTCCAGCACCACTTCCCGGGCGACTTCATCGTGGAGTACATCGGCCAGACCCGCGGCTGGTTCTACACCCTGCACATCCTGGCGACCGCGCTCTTCGACCGCCCCGCGTTCTCGAGCTGCATCAGCCACGGCATCGTGCTGGGCTCCGACGGACAGAAGATGTCCAAGTCGCTGCGCAACTACCCCGACGTCAACGAGGTCTTCGACCGCGACGGCGCCGACGCGATGCGCTGGTTCCTGATGTCCTCGCCGATCCTGCGCGGCGGCAACCTGGTCGTCACCGAGCAGGGCATCCGGGACTCCGTACGCCAGGTGATGATCCCGCTGTGGAACAGCTGGTACTTCTTCCAGCTCTACGCCAACGCGGCCGACCTGGAGACCACCGGCTCGACGACGTCCAAGGACCCGCTGGACCGCTACGTCCTGGCCAAGCTGCGCGACTACGTCGCCGAGATGACCTCCGCGATGGACGACTACTACGTCGCCGAGGCGTGCGAGGCGACGCAACGGTTCATCGACGTGCTCACGAACTGGTACATCCGGCGTAGCCGCGAGCGGTTCTGGAACGAGGACAAGGCCGCCTTCGACACCCTCTACACGGTGCTCGAGACGGTGACCCGCCTGGTCGCGCCGCTGCTGCCGCTGACCACCGAGGAGATCTGGCGCGGCCTGACCGGCGGTCGTTCGGTGCACCTGGCCGACTACCCGGTCGTCGGGGACCTGCCGGCCGACGGCGACCTGGTCGCCCGGATGGACGCGGTGCGCGCGGTCTGCTCCTCGACCTCCGCCCTGCGCAAGGCGCGCAAGCTCCGCAACCGGCTGCCGCTCGGCGGCCTGACCGTGGTCGGCGCCGACATCGCGGGCTTCGAGGAGATCGTCGCCGACGAGGTCAACGTCAAGTCCGTCAGGCTGCTCGCCGCCGACTCCGACGAGGCCGGCACCTACGGGATCGAGCAGCGGCTCGCCGTCAACGCCCGCGCCGCCGGGCCGCGGCTGGGCAAGGACGTCCAGAAGGCCATCAAGGGTGCCAAGTCCGGTGACTGGTCGGTCGACGAGTCGGGTCAGGTCGTCGCCGGCGGCCTCGCGCTGGTCGAGGGCGAGTACACCCTGGAGACCGTCGCCGGCGCCGCCACCGACGACATCGCCGTCTCGATGCTGGGCACGTCTTCGGGCGCAGGCGGCTTCATCGTCCTGGACACGGTCGTCACCCCCGACCTGGCCGCCGAGGGCCTCGCCCGCGACCTGGTCCGCGCGGTCCAGCAGGCCCGCAAGGACTCCGGCCTCAACGTCGAGGACCGCATCACCTTGTCGGTGACCGGCTCCGAGACCGTACGCCAGGCAGCCACCACCCACGCCGAGCTCATCGCCCGCGAGACCCTCGCCACGACGTACGACGTGGTGGACTCGCTGGACGGCAACCCTGTCGACCTCGGGGACGGCGAGAAGGCCCAGATCGCGGTCGCCAAGGCCTGAGCCTGCGAACCCGCGAAGCGGGTCGAGATCCATTGATCTTGAACCCTAGGAGGGTGAGTCACGCTGGATGTGACTCACCCTCCTAGGGTTCTCCCCTTTGACGAAGATGCAGATCGCTAGGGTGCGATCGTGGCCAGTCAGGATGTCATCGACCAGCAGATCCGGGCCTACTACGGAGGCCCCGACTGGGATGAGGGATCTCGGCTGACCAGCAGGTCGGCCCAGGGGGGCCTGGAGTTCGTGCGTACGCAGGAGCTCATCGCCGAGCGGATACCAGTGGGATCACGGGTCGCCGATATCGGTGGCGCGACCGGGGTCCATGCCGCGTCGCTCGCGGACGCCGGGCACCAGGTCACGCTTCTGGACCCGGTCATCGAGCAGGTCGAGCAGGCTCGGGCGTACGGGACTTTCGAGGCGCTAGTGGGTGACGCTCGCGGGCTACCCATCGAGGACAGCAGCGTCGACGTAGCCCTGCTCCTCGGCCCGCTCTATCACCTGGCCGAGCGTGCGGACCGGCTGCGGGCGCTGGAAGAGGCGACCAGGGTGGTGCGGTCAGGTGGCTGGGTCTTCGCCGCAGCGATCCCGAGGCTGGCAAGACTGGCAGCGTTGTCCGGTGGGGCCGGGATGCCGCGAGGGTGGGAGGACCTGATCGAGCACGGTACGTCGCCTGCTGGTGGGCGATTCCCAGGCGGCCATTTCCACACGAGCGCCGAACTGGTGGGGGAGCTGAGCGATGCCGGGATGCTGGAGGTCGAAGTCGTCGGCGTCGAGGGGCCTGCCGGCTTGGCACTGGAGCAGCTGGCCGAGGCTGATGAAGATCTTCGCCGAGCCGCGCTGACCCTGGCGCGCGCCGTGGGTGGGCAGCCGGGCGTACAGGAGATCTCGAACCATCTCCTCGCGATCGGCCGTCGACCTTAGGAGGGTGAGTCACGCACGGCGTGACCGAGTCTCCTGAGGCTCTCCCAAGAGTGGCGACGCGACTGGTCGGCGACGCCTATGGTTGAGGCGTGGAAGGACCGACGCTCAAGGAGCTCGCCGTCCAGGCGCTGTCATCGGTGGAGCGCGGCTATGACCTGCTGGCGCCGAAGTTCGACGCGACGCCGTTCCGTACACCCGAGCCGTTTCTCGCCGCCACCCGCGATGCGCTGCGGGAGCACGGGCCGTTCGAGCGGGGCCTCGACGTGTGCACCGGCACCGGTGCCGGGCTGGGGGTACTCGCGGAGATGACCGCGGAGCCGCCGACCGGGGTCGACTTCAGTGCCGGGATGCTCGAGCAGGCCGGTGCTGCCCACCCGGAGGCGGACCTGGTGCGGGCGGATGCTCGCGCGTTGCCGTTCGAGGCGGCGTACGACCTGGCGGTGAGCTTCGGGGCGCTGGGTCACTTCCTGCCGGAGGAGCGACTCCCGCTCTTCGCCGGCATCCACCGGGCGCTGAGGCCGGGCGGGATCTTCGCGCTGCCGGCCGGTCAGGGGCCGAGGCCGACCCACCCGGCTTACTGGATGCTCACCGGGTTCGACCTGGCGATGCGGGTGCGCAACGCGGTGTGGCGGCCGAAGTTCGTGATGTATTACCGAACCCACCCTCGTCCGGCCCTGTTGAGGGACCTGACAGAGGTGGGATTCGTGGTCGGTACGACCCCGATGCCCGGGGTCGGGGTGCTGATCGTCGCGCGAAAAAAGGGGTAGTCCGGTAGCGAACTGCCTAAATACTCGTGAGTAATAGGCAGATCGCTACCGGACTACCCGGCGTCCGGCGTTCAGCCCCGGCGCGCGTTCCGCTCCGACAGCCGGGCGGCGATGATCGGGACGATCACCACGGCCGCGACCAGGTGGGAGACGACCAGCATGATGTTGGTGGCGTAGGAGTCGGTGACGGCGATCAGGCTCGGGACGCACGAGAGCGCGGTCAGGGTCCAGGCGGTGCGCTTCCAGGTCGAGCGCGGACGCTTGGCGAAGCGGGCGAGGCAGGCGGCGATGATGATGCCGATCAGGCCGAGCTCGGCGACGGCCCAGGCGAGCCCGGTCGCGGGGATCGCGGCGGGATCGATGCCGGTGCCGGGGAGGGCGACGTTGAACGGCACCCCGACCGCGCGGGCGGCGAACTCGAAGACGCCGGTGACCAGGGCGCCGACGAGGACGGCGGCGACGCTGACGAGCCAGACCGGCATCCGTGCGGCGAACTGGCGGGTGGTGGCGGTCGTCGTGTCCTGGGTGTAGGTGCTGGTGCTCATGATGGTGCCTCTCGTCTCGTGGTTATCGGGGTGTTCTGTCGCGGTCCGTATGGCCGCTTCTCACCTACTCCACGAACGGTCCGACGCCGATCCGACAGCTCTCCCGAAAATATTTCAGCCGAGTCGCCGGAAGGCGCGCATGGACAGCGGGACGAAGATCGCCAGCAGGACCGCGGGCCAGGCCAGCGCGAGCAGCATCGCGTGGTCGGCGAGCAGTCCGGAGGTGATCCCGGTCGGGTTGCCGAAGAGGTCACGAGCAGCGGTGGCGGTGGCGGAGACCGGGTTCCAGGCGGCCAGGAAGCCGAGCCAGCCGGGCATCGTCTCCGGCGAGACGAACAGGCTCGAGCAGAACCCCAGCGGCCACACCAGCACCTGCACCATCGTCAGCGCACCCTCCATCCGCAGAGTCAGGCCCAGGAAGATGCCCAGCCACAGCATGGCCAGCCGCAGCCAGAGCAGGAGACCGACCGCCGCGGCCGCCTCCAGGAACGAGCCCTCGATCCGCCAGCCGATCAGCAGCCCGCCGATCATCAGGACCGCGAGCTGGACGGCCGAGTTGCCGAGGTCGGCGACCGCCCGACCCAACGGCACCGCGACGCTGCTCATCGGCAGCGACCGGAACCGGTTGGTGACTCCGCGTTTGGTGTCCTCGGTGACCACGGCCATGATTCCGTCGACCCCGAACATCATCGTCAGCGCGAGCACCCCGGGCAGGAGATAGGGCAGGTACGTCCCGCCGCCCGGCATCTCGATGGCGCCGCCGAACAGAAAGCCGAAGATCAGCAGCATCATGATCGAGAACAGGACGCCGAACACCGGGCCCCACGGCTCGCGCTGCCAGTGCTTGAGGTCGCGGAGCGTGATGACCCAGGTCTGTCGCAGGGTCGAGGAGAGGGCGGTCATCGGGCGGCTCCTTCGTGCTGGTGCTCGGTGTGGGGTGCGGTCAGGTGGAGGAACACCTCGTCCAGGGTTGGTCTGCGCAGCAGCACGTCGTCGACGGTGATGCCGGCGGAGTCGAGGGTGCGTACGACGTCGACGACCGCGGCGCCGCCGCCGGACGCCCCCGCCTCGACGGTGACCTCGAGCCGGTCGAGGTCGACGGTCGCCGCGGCGCCGAGCGCACCGGCCATCTTGTCGAGATCGTCCGGCTCGGCCGCGGTGATGATCACCCGGTCGCCGCCGAGATCGCTCTTCAGCGAGGACGGGGTGCCCTCGGCGATCACCCTGCCCGCGCCGAGCACGGTGACCCTGTCCGCGAGCTGGTCGGCTTCGTCGAGATACTGCGTGGTCAGCAGCACCGTCGTGCCGTCGGCGACCACCCGCCGCACCAACTCCTGGACCTCGTGGCGAGCGCGCGGGTCCAGCCCGGTGGTGGGCTCGTCGAGGAAGAGGATCCGCGGGCGGATGACCAGACCGGCCGCGATGTCGAGGCGTCGCCGCATCCCGCCGGAGTAGCCCGAGACCTTCCGGTCGCCGGCCTCGACGAGGCCGAAGGCGTCGAGGAGCTCCGCGGAGCGGCGTACGGCATCGGTCTTCGACAGCCCGTGGAGGCGACCGAACATGACCAGGTTCTCCCGGCCGTGGAGAGCCTCGTCGAGCGCGGCGCTCTGTCCGACCAGCCCGATCATGGAGCGGACCCGGGCAGGGTGGCGTACGGCGTCGTGCCCACCGACCAGCACCTCACCGGCATCGGGGCGGGTGAGCGTCGCGAAGACGTTCACCGCGGTCGACTTGCCGGCGCCGTTGGGCCCGAGCAGGGCATGCACGGTGCCGGCGGCGACCTCGAGGTCGAGGCCGTCGAGCGCCCGGGTGTCGCGGTAGCGCTTGCGCACGCCCCGCGCAGAGAGGGGTGCCGTGGTCATCCGGCCACCTCGATCCGGAACACGCCGCAACGACCGACGACAGCCTCGAAAGCCTCCGGTGTCACCGCGGTGACGACCCCGGCGTCGAGCATGATCTTCGCTCCGTCGGCCATCCGTTCCGGCCATGCCCTGAGCACGGTCAGCGCCTCCTCCTGCTCGACCTCCACGAGGCGCACCTCCTCTGTCTTCCGGCCGACCCGGAGCGTGGCTCGTCCGGAGGCGGCGCGTAGGTTGCGGGCCCAGTCGGCTCCCGGGAAGCCCTCGAGCAGATAGCGCTGCCCGTCGAGGTCCAGCACTGAGAGCGGCGTGCTGCGGGGCTTGCCGCTCTTGCGGCCCGGCACCGTCAGCACCGGCAGCTCCCTCATTCCGAGCCCGGTCTTCGACAGGGTCATGAAGACCTTGTTCATCGGCTTGAGCCATCGCGGCGGGACCGGCTTCGAGTCGTTTCGCATACACGCTCCTTCAAATTCGTACGCTGTACGAAGATGTCAACGGAGCGACTGTAGCATTTGTTCCGTACCTTGTACGAAATTTTTCTGGAGGAGGTTACGATGAGCGTCGTGCCGGAGCAGCCAGACCAGTCGGACCCGTCCCTGCGCCTGCTGTGGCGCCATCGGACGGCGTCGCCCGAGGAGCCGAGGACGAAGCGCGGCCCGAAGCAGAAGGTGAGCGTCGACGAGGTCGTCGATGCCGCGATCGACCTCGCTGACGCCGAGGGCCTGGCCGCGGTGACGATGCGGGCGATCGCCCAGCGTTTCGGGCTGGGGACGATGACGCTCTACTCCTACGTGCCGAACCGGGACGCGCTGTTGGTGCTCATGGCCGACCAGGCGACCGGTCGCACCGTGCTGCCGGATCTGCCCGAAAACCCGCGCAAGCGACTCGAGCTGGTCGCCAGGCTCCAGTACGACGAGCTCCGTGCCCACCCCTGGCTGCTCGAGGTGCAGGACGTACGCCCCTGGCTGGGGCCGAACATGAGCGATCGCTACGAGTGGCAGCTGCGGGCCGTCGACGGCCTCGGGCTCTCCGACCTGGAGATGGACCAGACGGTCGCGGTGCTGATGGGGTTCGCGGGCAACATCGCCCGCAGTGAGCTGATGAAGCGACGTGCCGAGAAGGTCACCGGGATGACGGAGGCGGAGTGGTGGGCCGCCAACTACGACACCTTGAGCGAGGTCATGGCCGGCAGCCACTATCCGCTCGCCAACCGGGTCGGCACCGCCGCAGGGGAGGCCTACCAGGCTGCCACCGACCCGGCCCGAGAGCTCGACTACGGGCTGGCCCGAATCATCGACGGTGTCCTCGCGCACGTCGCCGAACGGTCCCCTGATTGACTAGTGCCATGGCGAAGCTCGACCTGACCACCGATGTAGTGACCTTGACCCGGCAGCTGATGGACATCGACTCGGTGAGCCTCAACGAGCTGGAGTTGGCCGATGCCGTGGAGCAGGCGCTGAGCGTCTACGACCACCTCGTCGTCGAGCGGCGAGGCAACTCGATCGTGGCCCGCACCGACCTGGGCCTGCCGGAGCGGGTGGTCATCGCGGGACACCTCGACACCGTGCCGGTCAACGGCAACTTCCCGAGCCGCCTGGACGAGGCCGGTGGCATCCTGCACGGGCTCGGCGCCTGTGACATGAAGTCGGGAGACGCGGTCATCCTCAAGCTCGCCGCCACCTTGGCGACGCCCAACCGCGACGTGACGTACGTCTTCTACGACGCCGAGGAGATCGAGGCAGTCCACAACGGCCTCGGGAAGCTGGCCGCGAGCGAGCCCGACCTCCTCGCCGGCGACTTCGCGATCCTGATGGAGCCCTCCAACGCCGGCGTCGAGGCCGGCTGCCAGGGCACGCTCCGGGTCGAGGTGCGCGCCACCGGCGAGCGGTCCCACAGCGCCCGCTCCTGGCGCGGTGTCAACGCGATCCACAAGGCCGGGGAGGTGCTGCGCCGTCTGGAGGAGTACGTCCCGCGCAGGCCGGTCATCGACGGGCTCGAGTTCCACGAGGGCCTCAACGCGGTCTTCGTCTCCGGTGGAGTGGCCGGCAACGTGATCCCCGACGAGTGCGTGGTGACGGTCAACTTCCGCTTCGCCCCGGACCGGAGCGAGGAGGAGGCGCTGGCGTACGTGACCGAGTTCTTCGAGGGCTACGACGTCACCCTCACCGACTCCGCGCCCGGTGCGCTCCCCGGGCTGGACCGCCCGGCCGCCAAGGCCTTCATCGCCGCCGTCGGCGGCGAGGTCGGGCCCAAGTTCGGCTGGACCGATGTGGCACGGTTCACCGTTCTCGGCATACCGGCGGTCAACTATGGTCCAGGTGACCCGATGTACGCCCACAAGGCCGACGAGCACGTGAACATCTCCGAGATCATCACCTGCGAGCAGGCCCTTCGTGATTGGTTGACCGCATGACCCGACGTAGCGGCTCCGGACCGCGCCCCACCAAAGGACGCCCCGCCGGCAGCACCACCGACCAGCGACTGCTCGACAGCTCCGGCCACGGCGACTGGGTCCACACCGATCCGTGGCGGGTCATGAAGATCCAGGCCGAGTTCGTCGAGGGGTTCAACGACCTCTCCGAGATCGGCCAGGCGATCAGCGTCTTCGGGTCGGCGCGCACGCCGAAGGACCACCCGACCTACGCTCAGGCCGAGGCGGTCGGGCGCGGCCTGGCCGAGGCTGGCTTCGCGGTGATCACCGGCGGCGGCCCGGGCACGATGGAGGCGGCGAACAAGGGTGCCCTCGAGGCCGGTGGCGAGTCGATCGGCCTCGGCATCGAGCTGCCCTTCGAGGCTCGGCTCAACGACTACGTCGGCTTCGGGCTCAACTTCCGCTACTTCTTCGTGCGGAAGATGATGTTCGTCAAGTACTCCCAGGGCTACGTCGTCATGCCCGGGGGGCTCGGCACCATGGACGAGCTCTTCGAGGCGATGACGCTCTCCCAGACCAAGAAGATCACCCAGTTCCCGATCGTCCTGATGGGTGTCGAGCACTGGGAGGGACTCCTCACCTGGATGCGCGAGACCATGCTGTCCGACGGGCGGATCAAGCAGAGCGACCTGGACATGATCACCCTCACCGACGACGTGGACGAGGCGGTCGAGCTGATGCTGAAGGCGCGTGACTGAAGGATGGGCTGGATCTTCGCGGCACTGATCGTGCTGGCTCTCGGAGGAGTCGCCCTCGTCGCAGCCGGAGCAGGTGCGCCGATGGGGGAGGAGTACGGCGACCAGCCGGACGCTCTGGTGCCCCGCGACCGCGTTCTCGAGGCGGCAGACCTGCGCCGCGTACGTTTCTCGGTGGGGTTCCGCGGCTATCGGATGGCCGAGGTGGATTCCCTGATCGCGCGCCTTGCCGAGGAGGCAGAATGGCGTGAGTCGACCGCGGTCGGGCATGCCGGTGCCGAGGTCGGAGCCGCTGGACTCCCCACACACACGCCCGAGCCCGATTCGGGCTCGCCCGACGTCTAGGACAGAATCGCTGTCGTGAGCTTCGCTGCCGTACTCGTCTACGCCGTCACCGCGCTTGTCGCGGTGATCGTCGCGCTCACCTATCTCAAGCCACACCTCCTGCAGCCGCAGCGGTTGGGACTGCCGCAGAAGATCCACCTGTACGCCGGCATGGCCGGTCTGCTGATCTGGGCGCTCTTCCTGATCTCCCCGCCGTCCTTCTTCCTCGGCGGGGACATCCCGGGCGTCGTCGGCCTCTTCGGGATCTGGCTCGCCGCGATCGCGGGTCTCTACCTGCTCGTCCGGCGCCTCAAGGAGCAGCGTGCCGGGGCCGCCGACCCCGATGGCTACGGCTACGACGACGCCTACGACCAGGGCTATGGCGACGCGTACGACGGCTACGACGAGGCGTACGTCGACGAGGACGGTTACGGCTACGGTGAGCCTGGCTACGCCGACGCCGGCTACGACGCCCATGCTGAGCTCGATGACCGGGCGGGCTACGCCGACCCGCGCCAGCCGGTCCAGCAGCCGGTCCAGCAGCCGGTCCAGCAGCCGGTGCCGCAGCCCGTGTCGCAGTCTGTTCCTCGACCGGAGGCCCAGCCGGTCGCTCAGCAGGGACGCCCGGCCGCTCGCCGGCCCGAGCCCCGACGGGCGGCCCCAGGTGTCGACGAGACCGCCGTGATGGCCCCGGTAGAGCGCAGCTCGGCGCCCGCGCCCGCCCCGGCTCCAACTCCCGCTCCCGCGCCGGCCCCCGCCCCCGCGCCGATGCGCGAGGGACGGAGCGGTCGTCGCGTGGCAGGACGTCCAGCCCCGGCCCCGGCTCCGCCAGCACCGCAGCAGCCTTCCGCGCCGCAGCCGCCGGTCCCGGACGCACCAGTGCGGTCGCGGCAGGAGCGGTCGCGGCAAGCGCCCCCGGCGCCCGCGCGCCCAGCTCAGGAGCGGCGGGCTCCGGAGCAGCCAGCGCGAGAGCGTCCACGGCCTCCGCGTCCGGCGCCCGAGGAGCCTCAGCCGCGCCCACCCGCACCCGACCGGACCCAGGGCGGCCAGGACCCGTGGGGGCGCCGCCAGGAGCCGCCGCAGCGGAGATCGCGTGGCTACGGCGATCGCTATGACGACCGCCGCAACGACAGCCACGACGAGTTCGCCGATCGTCGATACCGCCGCGACAGCAGCTACTCGGACTACCCGGGTGAGCAGCCGAGCCCGCCGCGGGCCCCACGGCCTGCTCCCCGCCCCGCGCCCCGCCCGGGGCCCGAGCCCGCGCCCGCACCGCGCCCGGCCTCTCGCCCGGCACCCGCGCCGGCCCCGGCCCCGGCCCCTGCCCCAGCGCCCGCGCCGCGTCCGGCCCCACGACCTGAGCCGCGCCCGGCTCCACGGCCCGCGCCGCGCCCAGCGCCCGGCCCCGACCTCGTGCCGGCGCCCCAACCGGCGCCCCAACCGTTGCCGCCGCAGGCCCCGAGCCGGCGGCCCGCTCGTCGGCCGGGACAGGAAACCGAGGCGTACGATCCGTACTCCTTCGAGTCCTACGGCCCGCCGGAGCACGACCGAGCGCAGGACCGCGAGCAGGACTGGGCCGTACCCCCGGCCCCGGCCCCGGCGCGGCGCGCACGCCGGCCGCAGCCGGGTCGACGCCGGCAGGACCAGGGCTACGACGAGCCTGCCTATGCCGGATACGAGCAGCAGTACGAGCAGCAGTACGAGCAGGGCTACGACTACGACGAGGCCTACGGTCACGGCTATGACGACCGTTTCGACGATGCCTACGACCGATCCGCGGGAGGCGAGCGTCGAGAGCGGGGCGGTGCGTTCTTCGAGGCCTCCGGCGCTGCGATCGTGGTGCACCTCACGCTGGTGATCCTCGCGATCTGGCTGACCTGGGCCTACGGAACGTCGGTCATCTGACAGGTTCAAGGCAGGTCAACCCGCCGAAACCCCCACCTTGCCGTCAGGTCTGCGGACCTGATGAGGGATAATGGAGAAGCAATGCGCGCTCCGAGGCCATCCGGCAGGTGAGCGCCGACACGCGAGACACGGAAGAAGGTGCCGCATGGCGGCGATGAAGCCGCGGACGGGAGACGGTCCGCTGGAGGTCACCAAGGAAGGTCGGGGCATCGTGATGCGCGTCCCGCTCGAGGGTGGTGGCCGGTTGGTCGTCGAGCTGAACGCCGACGAGGCCGCAGCGCTCGGCGAAGAGATCAAAGGTCTTGGGCTGAACGCGTAGATGACCACAACGCTGCCGTCACAGGCCCTGCCGCCGCAGGTCGGGCCGCCCACCTTCACGCTGAGCCCGCTCGGTCCGGAGAGCCACGATGCCGAGATCATCGCGCTGCCGGTCATCCCGGGCGACGATGCGCTGATCGTCGGCCCAGGGGCCGCCGATCTGGGCGACCACCACGACCTCCTGGGTCACCTCGAGTTCGAAGGTGCCACCGGCAGCGCCGGCGAGGTGACGACGTACGCCGTCACCGGCTCCGGCACCCTGCGGCAGATCCTCCTGATCGGTGTCGGCGCGCAGCGTCGCGACGACTTCCGGCGGGCAGGGGCCGCGCTGGCTCGCGCCGTGCGGGACAGGTCGGATGTGGTCACCACCATCCCGGCGACCGACCCCGAGGTCGCGCTGGAGCCGTTCGTGGCCGGCGCGACGCTGGGGTCCTTCCTCTTCCACTGGCGCTCCGAGGGCGCCCCGTGGACGCCGGTGGAGACGATCACTCTCGCCGACCTGGGTGATGACCAGGCGGCAGCTTTGGACCGAGCAGAGGCGATCGCGCGCGCCGGCTGGCGCGCGCGATTCTTCGCCTCGGTCCCCAGCAACCTCAAGAACCCTGCTTGGCTCGCCGAGCAGGCGACATCGTTGGCCGCCGAGAGCGGCTTGAAGATCACCGTCTGGGACGAGGACCAGCTCGCCGCAGACGGTTTCGGAGGCATCGTCGCGGTGGGTCAAGGGTCGGCCACGCCGCCCCGGTTGATCCGGCTCGACTACACGCCCGCGAAGGCGGGGCGGAAGGTGCCGACGGTGGTGCTGGTCGGCAAGGGCATCACCTTCGACACCGGTGGCCTCAACATCAAGCCCGGCGACGGCATGGTCAACATGAAGCGAGACATGACCGGCGGCGCGGTGGTCCTCGCGGTGATGACCGCGCTGGCCGAGGTCGGCTGCCCGGTCAAGGTGGTCGGCCTGATCGCCGCAGCCGAGAACGCGATCTCTGGCACTGCGCTGCGCCCCGGTGACGTGATCACCCACTACGGCGGCCGCACCTCCGAGGTGACCAACACCGACGCCGAGGGCCGCCTCGTGCTGGGTGACGCGATGGCGTACGCAGCGGACAAGATCAAACCGGACGCCCTGGTCGACATCGCCACCCTGACCGGAGCGATGCGAGTGGCGCTCGGGCAGACGATGGCCGGCTACTTCGCCGACGACGACGCGCTGGCCGCGCAGCTGGCCGAGGCCTCCGACATCTCCGGCGAGACCCTGTGGCGGATGCCGCTGGTCGCGGACTACGAGGACAAGCTCGCCTCGAAGATCGCCGACGCCGACAACGCCCCTGGCGGGCCGGGCGCCGTCACCGCCGCGCTCTTCCTGCACCACTTCACCGGCGGCGTCCCGTGGGCCCACATCGACGTCGGCTGCGGCGACGCCTACGCCGACGTCCACGAGCTCACCCCCGGTCCCACCGGCTTCGGTGCCCGGGTGCTGCTCAGCTGGCTGGCCGGCACCGACCCGCTCGCCAACGTCGGCTCCTGACGAGACGTCACCCCGGCCGGCCGAGACGTCACGTACGTCGTCCGAGATGGCACCCAGGTGCCATCTCGGACG
>NZ_JACIXG010000083.1 GCF_014360585.1 Nocardioides sp. | reverse complement strand
TCGAGGGACAGGTTGCAGGGGGTGATCTCGTTCCACGACGATGCGACGCCGATCTGCGGCTTTGCGAAGTCGTCGTCTCCGAGGCCGA
This sequence comes from Nocardioides sp., assembly GCF_014360585.1. GTDB lineage: Bacteria > Actinomycetota > Actinomycetes > Propionibacteriales > Nocardioidaceae > Nocardioides. The sequence goes on along the minus strand of NZ_JACIXG010000083.1, from coordinate 23,551 downwards.
CGGCCCGCAGCATGCCACGGGAGGCAGTGGCCTCCAGGCCATCGGTGACGGCGCGCGACCTGGGCTTGATATCGGGTGTGTCGGGGCTGAGTGGGTTCACAGGTACGAGGCTAACCGGGTGTGATGACCTTGGGCGGGAGCGCAACCGTGCGAGGCTTGGAGTCGGAGATCTGGGGCCCACTGGGTCCATGGGAAAGGACGAGTTCAGTGAGTGAGAACGAGACGCCGCCTTCCGGGGAGCTGGCGCGAGCCCGGGCACGTCTGCTGGATACGCAGCGTGAGCACGCGCGGACGTTGTACGGCGACCACCTGACCTCGTACGCGGAGACGCCGGGGTTCGCCGGCCGACTCGAGGAGGAGGTCGAGGCGTGCATGGGCCCGGTCGGGGAGGCGTTCGGAGCCGGGCTCTCTGGCGACCTGGAAGAGGACGCATTCTGGCTGGCGGTGGACTCGATGCTGTTTCAGGCGGAGAAACCGAAGGTGTCCCTGGCTCAGCGGTATCTGAAGTTCCAGCGGAACCTTCCCGATCAGGCCCGCGATCTGCTTGCCGAGTGGGTCGAGAGCCAGTCGGGGATGAGGTTCTTCGAGGTCACGAACTCCGACGGACAGACCGGCTCACTCGTCGAGCTCGGCACGGGGAGGCCCTACGCGTCGGTCTTCCCGCGCTATGGGCGATGGGACGAGAGCGGACTTCGGCGCGGCGACTATGTTGCGGCGCGACTGCTTCCGGTAGGGGACGAATGGATGCCGACCACGCCGCTGCACCCGTTCCCGAAAGACGAGCGCTCGGAGATCCTCGCGATCGCCGAAGAGCTCGCTGCGAACCTCCGCGGGGACGTCTCTTCGGATTGAGCGTTGTCGGACATGTATCGAGCGGTTGCGCGACCTGGCACGCCTCATGCCGGTGAACCTGGGGAGGGTCATCCGAATCTGGTTCGGATAACCCTCCCCAGGGCGGGGCCGGTACCGACCGGCGCCGATGGGCGCTGGTCATTGGCCAGCGAGTCAGTCGAGCGCTGCGCCATCGCCTGACGCGTCCACGCCGGTCGGCAGCGACTCGACGTACTCCTCGCTCGGCCCGAAGTCGGGGTCGGGGTGGACTTCGACGTACGTCGCCGGGTGGGTGAGGTCGAGGACGGCGACCTGGTTGGCACCGGGACGCCACAGCGGAGCGGGGGCGTAGAGGCGTTGCTGCGGTCCCTGGCTCCACAAGCGGCCGAGCAGGGTGCCGTTGAGCCAGACGAACCGGTCGCCGTCGCCGGGGACGGCGAGCCAGCCGTCGGCGGGTGCTTCGACCTCGATGTCGGCGTGTGGGATCCCGTCGAGGTCGTGAACGTCCCAGCGGTCGAGGGCTGCGAGGTGGTGGTCCCAGGTGTGGACGAGTCGCCGGTCCACCTGGACGCCGCCGAGGATCCCCTTGTGCTCGCCGAGCAGCGGGCCGTAGTTGACACGACCGAGCGCCTCCACGACCAGAGTGAGCTCGGCGACCGCATCGAGGCCGGGAAGGGTCAGCACCGCGGGCTCGGCGTCGTCGCGCTCGAGCGTGCCGAGCGCACGCCCGTCGAGGAAGACGTACGCCCGGTCGTGCAGTCCGCGCACGGTCAGGTGGACGTCGTGGCTGGGCAGCGTGACCGAGGAGCGGTACGTCACCAGGCCGGTGTCGACGCAGAGCTCCTCGAAGCTCAGCGGCCTCGCCGCGCGCGTCGCCGGCCCGCGGGTCACCAGCGAGAGGAGGTCGGCACCGCGCGACAGCGGCGCTGAGGAGAACGCGTGACGCGCACCAGTCGACGGCCGCGCCGGCAGCTCGTCGACCGTGCGCCCGGTCGCGGGCGTCAGGATGTCTCGGTAGAGCCCGAACTTCTCCGAGACCCGGCCGTCCTCGCCGATCGGGGCGTCGGAGTCGTAGCTGGTGACGGTGGGCTGGATGCGGCGGCCGTCGTGGTTGGCGCCTGCCCAGAGCCCGAAGTTGGTGCCGCCGTGGGCCATGTAGACGCTGACCGAGCTGCCGAGGTCGATGATCTCGCGCAGCGTCGCGGCGGCGCTCTCGGGGGAGCGGACGTGGTGGTTCTCGCCCCAGTGGTCGAACCAGCCGTTCCAGAACTCGGCGCACAGGAACGGCTCACCGGGCCGTCGCGATCGCAGCATCGCGTGGGCCTCCTCGGCACGGCTGCCGAAGGTCGCCGAGGCGAGCGTGCCGTCGACCATGCCGGCGTCGAGCAAGACCTCGGTCGGGCCGTCGGCGGTGTAGAGCAGCTCGGTGACGCCACGGTCACAGAGCGCCTGGCGGAGCCAGGTGAGGTGGGCGGCGTCGTCGCCGTAGGAGCCGTACTCGTTCTCCACCTGCACGGCCACGACCGGGCCGCCGTGGCCGGCCTGGAGCGGGACGAGGTGGGGGAGCAGGACGTCGAACCAGCGTGCGACCGCGTCCTGGTATACCGGCTCAGTGCTGCGCGGGGCCCGGGAGCGTGCGGTCAACCACGACGGCAGCCCACCGTTGGTCCACTCGGCGCAGATGTACGGCCCGGGGCGCACGATCACGTCGAGCCCGAGATCGCCGGCGATGGTGACGAAGCGGGCCAGATCGCGGCGCCCGGAGAAGTCCGGAGAGCCCTCGTCCGGCTCGTGGAAGTTCCAGGCTACGTAGGTGTCGACGGTGTTGAACCCGGTGGCGGCGACCCGCCGGAGCCTGTCCTCCCACAGGTCTGGATGGATGCGGAAGTAGTGGATGGACCCGGACAGGATCCGGTGGGTGCGGCCGTGCTTGAGAAACTCGCCGTCCTGCCAGGTCAGGGTGGGGGCAAGACGGGGTGCCTTCGCTGCAGTCACGCGTACCAGGGTAGGTGCCGAGGTGACAAGTTCTGCGCATCAGCCAGGAAATACGCGCAAGAATCTGCAGGATGGGATGGTCTTCGTTCGCGGCTCGAGGCGCCGGATCTGCGTAGGCTGTCCGGGACCCAGAAAGAGGCCCATGAGACAACAGCGACTCAACCAACTGCTCGAGCTGATCAGCGAGCGCGGGCACGTCTCGATCGCAGAGGTGGAGACCGCGCTCGGCATCTCGGCGGCGACCGCACGCCGCGACATCGGCCACCTCGCTGAGCAGCGGCTGGTCACCCGGACGCATGGTGGCGCCACGGCGCTCGGCTCCGCGTACGAACTGCCGCTGCAGTACAAGATCAGCCGGCAGGCCGACGCCAAGCTCGCGATCGCGACTGCGGTCGCCGACATGCTCGTGCCGGGCGAGACCGTGGCGCTCAACGGTGGGACGACCACCAGCGAGGTGGCGCGTGCGATCGGGCGCCGCCCCGACCTGGCCGAGGACGGCAGCATCACCGTGGTCACCAACGCGCTCAACATCGCCTACGAGCTCTCGATCCGGCCCAACCTCAACATCGTGGTCACCGGCGGAGCCGCCCGGACCCAGTCCTACGAGCTGGTCGGCCCGTTGAGCGAGGAGGTGCTGTCGAAGATCAACATCGACACCGCGATCCTCGGCGTCGACGGGATCAGCACTCGCGCCGGACTCACCACGATCCACCCGGCCGAGGCCAAGATCAGCGCCGACTTCATCGCGGCCGCGCAGCGGACCATCGTCGTGGCCGACAGCACGAAGCTCGAGCATCCCACCTTCGCGCGCATCTGTGACCTCTCCAGCGTCACCATGCTCGTCACCGACCGTCCGGTGCCCGAGCCGCTCGCCAAGGCGCTGGCCGAGGTCGGCGCGGAGATCGTGGTCACAAGTGATCAAAAATGATCACTTGTGACCTTTTATTGACATAAACGCGCAAGAAGTTGGATGATTCGGGTCCAGCCGGCAACACATCGGAGGATGAACCGACACCATGACCGCATCCGCACCGACGACGCATCTCGCAGCCGAGATAGCGACGCAGCCTGCCAACTGGATGGCCGCCCGGAGCGCCGCCGAGCGTCACGCCCAGGCGCTGCCGCAGCCGGGGGAGAAGGTCGCGGTCATCGGCTGCGGGACCTCCCTCTACATGGCCCAGGCCTACGCCGCCCTCCGCGAGGAGCAGGGTGACGGCATCACCGACGCGTGGACGCCGACCGAGGCCCGGCTCGACCGGGGTTACCACCGGGTGCTGGCGATCACCCGATCCGGCACCACGACCGAGGTCGTCGACCTGCTCGCCAACGTCCGCGGCCGGATCCCGGCGACGGTGATCTCGTCCTCGCCCGGCACCCCGGCGCTCGAGCTGGCCGAGCCGATCCTCACGCCCGAGGTGGACGAGAGGTCGGTGGTCCAGACCCGCTTCGCCACCGCCACGCTGGCCATGCTGCGCTGGCACCTCGGCCACGACCTGAGCGAGGCCGCCGAGCAGGCCCAGCAGATCATCGAGACCGACGAGAGCGCGCTCGGTCCAGCGCTGACCGCCGAGCAGATCACCTTCGTCGGCCGAGGCTGGACCAACGGGGTGGCGCAGGAGGCGGCGCTCAAGCTCCGGGAGTCCGCGCAGCTGTGGACCGAGTCCTACCCGATGATGGAGTACCGCCACGGTCCGCTCTCCATCAGCGCTCCGGGCCGGGCTGTGTGGGCCTTCGGCGACCTGGTGCCGGGGTTCGCCGACGACGTCGCGGTCACCGGCGCCGACCTCGTGCACCACGAGATCGACCCGCTGGCCGAGCTGGTGCGCGTGCACCTGCTCTGCGTGGCGCGCGCCCGCAGGGCCGGGCTCGACCCCGACGCCCCGCGCAACCTCACACGCTCGATCATCCTGAGCCCGCCGGCCGCACGACCGGCGTGACGCCGATGACCCAGGCTCGTACGCCGCGAGAGCCGGGCCCAGGTCCGGCGCTCGCCCTCGCGTTCGACGTCGGCGGCACCTCTGTTCGCGGAGCAGTGGTCGGCGCCGGTGACGTGTCGTTGGCTGAGGCGCGGGTGCCCACTCGCACCGGCTTGGCCGTGCTCGACGACATCGCACAGCTGGGTGAGGAGCTGCTCGCCCGCCTGAGCGCCGCGGCTCGGGCGCGGGTCGCCGGGGTCGGGGTCGCCTTCCCGGGTCTCGTCGACACACGGTCCGGGACCTCCCTCAAGGCGGTCAACCTCGGTCTCGTCGACACCCCGGTGGCAGCCCCGCTGGCCGAGCGGCTCGGCCTCCCGGTTGCGGTATCGCACGACACGGCTGCTGCCGCGGGTGCGATCTGGGTGGACGCCGGCTCGCCCGCCTCGGCGTTCGTTGCCGTGCTCGGGACGGGAGTCGCTGGGGTGACGTACGTAGGAGGCAGGCCGATCGTCGGCGCCTCTGGTCAGGCCGGTGAGCTCGGCCACCTGGTGGTGGACCCGGCCGGGCCGCCGTGCAGCTGCGGGCTGCGCGGCTGCGTCGAGTCGCGCGCCGGCGCCCGTCGCATGCTGGAGAGCTACGCGGCGCTGGGTGGCGACCCGAGGATCACCGGCGTCGCCGAGCTGGTCGCGCGGACCGACCATGATCCGGGCGCCGCCCAGGTCTGGTCCGAGGCGATCACCGCCCTCGCCGACGGTTTCCTCGCGGTAGGGGCACTGCTCGCGCCCGGACAGATCATCCTGGGTGGTGGCGTCGCCGAGGCCAGGGGACACCTGCTCGGACCGCTACGGGACCGGATGCGCGAGCGTGCCGGCGTGACGGCGGTCCCGCCCGTACGCCTCTCCTCCCTCGGCGCCCGAGCCGGCCTCGTCGGCGCCGCCCGGCTGGCCCTGGCGTCGACGGGGACGGGGACGGGGACGGTCGCATGATCATCACCGTCACGCTCAACCCGGCCATCGACGTGACGTACCGGCTGCCCCGGCTGACGGTGGGCGAGGTCCACCGGGTCGCCGAGGTCACCACCCGGCTCGGCGGAAAGGGCGTCAACGTCGCCCGCGTGCTCCACCAGCTGGGGGAGCCGACCCATGCGGTCGGACTCGCCGACCACGACTTCGGCGAAGCCCTCGCGCACGAGCTGCCGGCGACCTTCCTGCCCGAGCTGGATGAGGTACGCCGCACACTGGTCGTCGTCGCTGACTCGACGACCTCGCTGTGGGAGCCGGGCCGGCAGGCGGCCGCCGGCGCCGATCTCAGACTGCTCGACCTCGTCGCCGATCGGATCGCGGATGCGTCGGCGATCGTCGTCTCCGGCAGCCTGGCGCCCGGGGTGCCCGTCGACCTCCCGGCGCGGATCGCGCAGCTCGCGGCCGCCGCCGGTGTACCCGTGCTCCTCGATCTCGACGACGCCGCGCTCGCTGCCGCGGTCGGCACCGGTGCCGTGCTGACTCCCAACGAGGACGAGGCCGCACGGCTGCTGGGCCGGCCCGTCGACAGCCCCGCAGCAGCGGTCGCCGAGCTCGCCGCCGCCATGGTGGGCCGGTCGTGCTGACCCGCGGCCACCTCGGCCTCCTGGCGCACACCGACGGCACCTTCTGGGAGGTGCGCCCTCCGGCGGGGGTCAGTGGGAACCCGACCGGCGCCGGCGACGCGACCGCCGCCGGGCTCGCCCGCGGACTCGCCAACGGCCTCGCCTGGCCGGAGATCCTGGCTGACGCCGCCGCGCTCGGCGCCGCCGCGGTCCTCGTGCCGGTTGCCGGCGAGATCGACCCCGACGCGTACCGGTCGTTCCTGGCGGAGGTCACCGTCAGGCGCATCGACCACGAGGAAGCCTGACATGCCACTGGCACCGATGTCGCTGCTGCTCGACGACGCCCGCGGAACCGGGCGCGGGCTGGGCGCGATGAACGTCATCCAGCTCGAGCTGGCCGAGGCGATCGTCGCAGGGGCGGAGCAGGCGGGCCGTCCGGTCGTCCTCCAGATCTCCGAGAACACCGTCGACTACCGCGGCGCCCTGGCGCCGCTGCTGCGCGCGACCATCGCGATCGCGGAGCGGGCCACGGTGCCGGTGTGCGTACATCTGGACCATGCGACCAGGGTCGAGCTCGTCGAGGAGGCCGTCGAGCTGGGCTGTCCCTCGGTGATGTTCGACGCCTCGAAGCTCGACTACGACTCGAACGTGGCGGCCACGGCCAAGGTCGCGGCCTGGTGCCATGAGCGGGGCGCCTCCGTCGAGTCCGAGCTCGGCGAGGTGGGCGGCAAGGACGGTGTGCACGCACCAGGGGTCCGCACCCAGCCAGGGGAGGCTAGCGCGTACGTCGAGGCCACCGGTGTCGACGCACTCGCTGTCGCGGTCGGCTCCTCGCACGCGATGACGACGCGGACGGCCGCCCTCGACAACGAGCTCATCGCTCGGCTCGCCGACGCCGTCGAGGTGCCGCTCGTGCTGCACGGCTCCTCGGGAGTGCCCGACGAGGGCATCGTCGCGGCCATTCGTGCAGGGATGACCAAGGTCAACATCGCGACCCACCTCAACGCGACGTTCACCCGTGCCGTGCGCGCGGCGCTGACGGACGAGTCCCGCGTCGACCCGCGCAAGTACCTCGGCGCCGGACGCGATGCGGTGGCCGGTGAGGCCGCGCGTCTGCTCGCGTTGATCGGCGGACCGAGGGTGGACCGCGCAGTGTGACCTGCGTTACAGTCGCCTCCAGTTTCGATTGGTTCTGACTCATTAGGGCGTGATGCGATCATGTTCAATCAATCAATTCGGCGATTACTGGTCTCGGGGGTCGCCCTGGCCGCCGCTCTGGTCGCGCTCAGCCCGGTGAGCTCGGTGGCGGCCGAGACGAAGGCTGAGGCGACCAGCGAGCTCGGCGACGTGACCGGCTTCGAGCGCGACGGCGACAGCTACACCTTCGAGTCCGGCGAGGCCGCGCTGCGCGTGACCTTCGAGGACGCCGACATGGTGCGCGTACGCCTGGCCCCGAACGGCGACTTCACCGACCCCGCCAACGACGACCCCAGCGAACCCGGCGCTCCCGACGCCGACATCGTCGTCAAGCGCGACTACCCCGGCGGGCAGACGGAGGTGAAGGAGACCGGGGCGGCGTACGTCATCAGCACCGCCGAGGCCGTGCTCACCGTGACCAAGCAGCCGATCACCCTGCGACTCGCCGACCCGGACGGGAAGGTTCTGATGGCAGAGGCCTCGCCGCTGACCTGGGACGACAAGAGCACCGCACAGCACCTGGAACGCGGTCCCGAGGAGCAGTTCTTCGGCGGCGGCATGCAGAACGGCCGGTTCAGCCACCGCGGCGAGACCATCAAGATCTCGCGCGACTTCAACTGGAACGACGGCGGCAACCCGAACGCGGTGCCGTTCTACGTCTCCTCCCGCGGCTACGGGGTCCTGCGCAACACCTTCGCCGCCGGTAGCTACGACTTCGGCGCGCCGACCACGACCACCCACGACGAGCGGCGCTTCGACGCCTACTACTTCGTCGGTGACGCCGAGCGCGTCATCGACTCCTACACGGAGCTGACCGGTCGCCCGGTCGCGGTGCCGATGTACGCCCTCGAGGTCGGCGACGCCGACTGCTACCTCCACAACGCCAACCGTGGCGAGCGCGAGACCCTGCGCGACTCGACCGCGATCGCCGAGGGCTACACCGAGCACGACATGCCGCTGGGCTGGATGCTGGTCAACGACGGCTACGGCTGCGGCTACGAGGACTTGGCCGAGACCGGCGACATGCTGAAGGACCACGGCGCCGAGCTGGGCCTGTGGACCGAGGACGACCTGACCGAGCAGGAGGCCGAGGTCAACGCCGGCGTACGCGTCCGCAAGACCGACGTCGCCTGGGTCGGTCCGGGCTACCGCTTCGCGCTCGACGCCTGCGGGCAGGCCCGCGACGGCATCGAGACCAACAGCGCCGACCGCTCGACCGTCCTGACCGTCGAGGGCTGGGCCGGCACCCAGCGCTGTGCCGCGGTGTGGAGCGGCGACCAGTCCGGCAGCTGGGACTACATCCGCTGGCAGATCCCGACGTACGCCGGCTCCACCATGTCCGGCCAGCATCTCGCCACCGGTGACGTCGACGGCATCTTCGGCGGCAGCGCCGAGACGTACGTCCGCGACATGCAGTGGAAGATGTTCCTGCCGATGACATACCTGATGAGCGGGTGGGCCGCGTCGGACAAGCAGCCGTGGCGCTACGGCGAGCCGTACACCTCGATCAACCGGAAGTACCTGAGCCTGCACGAGCGGCTGCTGCCCTACTTCTACACGCACACGATGCGGGCCAACCGCAACGGCGTGGGAGCGGTCAAGCCGCTCTACCTCAACTACCCCGAGGACCCGAAGACCTGGGGCGACGCCGTCAAGTACGAGTTCCTCGCCGGTGACGACTTCCTGGTCGCCCCGGTCTATGAGGACGCCACCACCCGCGACGGGATCTACCTGCCTGAAGGCACCTGGGTCGACTACTGGAGCGGCCGGGTCCACCAGGGACCGAAGACGATCGACGGCTACAAGGCTCCGCTGGACACGCTGCCGCTCTTCGTACGCGCCGGTGCCGTCGTGCCGCAGTTCCCCGAGGGCACGCTCGACTGGCAGCAGGGCAAGAAGTCGGGCCGTCTCGATCTGGACATCTATCCGCAGGGGTCCTCGTCCTTCGTGAACTACGAGGACGACGGGCGCAGCCAGGCGCACGCCTCGGGCGAGTCAGCCACCCAGGAGTTCCAGGTCGACGCGCCCGAGCAGGGTCGCGGGCGCGTGGTGGTGCGGCTTGGCGAGGTGGACGGCTCCTACGCCGGCAAGCCCGCCTCGCGCGAGTACGGGCTCAGCGTGCACGCCGACGCCGAGCCGGGAAGCGTGGTGCTGGACGGCACCGAGCTGCCGCAGCGGGGCTCGAAGAAGGCGCTGGAAGACGCGGCGACCGGATGGTTCCACGACTCCGCCACGGGCATCACGCAGGTCAAGACCGGGAAGCTGGCCACGTCCTCCTCGGCGGTGGTCACGCTGAACGGGTCCTCGGCGGTCGGTGGTGGCCACCCGGGTGACCGCAACGTGAGCCTCGACGCCGCCGCTCCCGCGATCGCGGTCGCCAGCGAGGCCGCCGAGGTCAGCGCCACCTTCACCAACGAGACCGACTCCCGCGTCCAGCTCGAGTCGATCACGGCCAAGGCCCCCGAGGGTTGGGACGTACGCCCGGGCGCTGCTGTGTCGGGGTCTCTCGCGCCCGGTGCTTCCCGCACCGCGACGTTCAGCGTGACGCCCCCCGCGGCTGCCGACCCCGGTCGCGTGAAGATCGACACGACCGCGACCTACGTGGCCCACGACCTGACGTACGCCGTGACGGACTCGGCCACGACCACGGTCGCCCACCCGGACCTGGCCTCGGCATTCAACAATGTGGGCGTCACCAAGGCCGAGGACCCCGGACCGGGCGACATCGACGGCGGCGGCAGCAGCTTCCTCGCCGACAAGCTAGCCGAGAAGGGCGTCACTCCCGGGGCGACGGTGAGCGCGAACGGCTTCGACTTCACCTGGCCCGACTCGGCGCCGGGCACCGAGGACAACGTGGCCTCCGGTGGCGAGACCATCCGGATCAGCGGCAAGGGCAACGCGCTGGCCTTCCTCGGGACCGGCACCAGCCTCTCGGCGGCCGAGAAGGCGACGGTGCACTACGCCGACGGCACCTCCGACACCGGGACGCTCGGCTTCCCCAACTGGTGCTGTGCGGCCACCGACAGCTATGGCGCCAAGGTCGCCGTCACCACGCTCGGGAAGAACACCTCGAGCGGACCTGCCTATCCGAGCGTCTCCTATCGCCTGTTCACCAAGACACTGCGCACCGACCCGGCCAAGGAGATCGCGGCGGTCACGCTCCCCGGCAACGCCGCGGTGCACGTGTTCGCGATGACGGTCGGCGAGGAGGAGGTCGTACCTCCGGCCCTGGCCGACGGCCAGTACTCGCTCGGCAACGCCGGATCAGGGCTCGCGCTGGCCGCCGCCAGCGAGGCGAGCGACGGTCAGCTGACCACGGCGGCCGCGGGGCCGGCGGCGTCGCAGAAGTGGGTGGTCACCCGCAACGAGGACGACGGCAGCTACCAGCTGAAGAACGCCGGCACCGGTCTGTGCGCTGACGTCGCCTACAGCTCCACCACCAGTGGCGACCCGGTCGTGGAGTACACCTGCACCGGCACGCCGAACCAACGGTGGGTGATCGCGACCGACGGCTCCGCGCTGAAGGTCTCGGCCAAGCACAGCGGCCTCAGCCTGGCGGTCGGTGCCGACGGGCTGGTCGTGCAGCAGGCCGACACGGCCGCCGAGGCTCAGCGCTGGCGGGCCACCGCGAACTAGCGGACGGGGTGGGGGCTCGGGTCTCCGGGCTCCCACCCGTCTGCGTCAGCCGCCGAGCGTGTGGAGCAGGCCGGTGACGGCGGCCGCGGCGGCGCCGGGGTCCTGGGCGCGAATGGCGTCGAAGACGGCGACGTGCTCGTCGGCGAGATCGACCGTCTCGTCGTCGAGGTGGATCATCGTGCGCAAGGTGCCCTCGAAGCCCGCGTAGAGCTCGATGAGGAGCGGGTTGTGGGTCGCGGTGACCACACCGAGGTGGAACTCCGTGTCGGCGGCGGCGAAGGCGTCGGCGTCCCTGGCCGCGACGGCCGCCGCGCGCCGCTCCATGAGGGCGGTCAGCGCATGCAGGTCGTCCTCGGTGCGCCGCTCGGCGGCCAGCGCCGCCGCCTGGGTCTCGATCGCATGGCGGACCTCGAGGACGTGCTGGAGGTCGACCCGGCCGAGCCGACGCCGCATCATCGCCGCCACCTCGTTGGAGGCGGAGACGTACGTCCCGTCCCCGCGTCGCACCTCCAGCACGCCGGTGTGGGCCAGCGCCCGCACCGCCTCGCGCACGGTGTTGCGGCTGACTCCGAGCGCCGCGGCCAGCTCGGGCTCGGGCGGGATGCGAGTGCCGACGGTCCACTCGCCGTCGGCGAGCAGGTCACGCATCCCGTCGATCGCCTGGTCGACCAGGGAGCGAGAAGTGGTGGTGGAGAGCGGCACGATGCCGTCCTTTCATCCAATCATCCGATGTCTGGCATTCTAGGGGGTGTGACCTCCCGACTCCAGTCCCGCCCCGAGTCCTCATCGACGAACACAGCCGTGCGGTCGACGGTGTGGCTGTTCGTCGCGGTCCTGCTGGTGGCAGCGAACCTGCGCGGTGGCATCACGTCCCTCGGTGCCCTGCTCGACAGCCTCGACGGGCTCTCGGCCGGCACCAAGTCCTTCCTGACCTCGCTGCCGGTGCTGTGCTTCGCGGTCGTCGGCGCGACCGGCATGACGCTCGCCCGCCGGCTCGGCGTGCATCGGGGCATCGGAGTCGCGCTCGGCCTGCTGGTGGCCGGACTGCTGGTCCGGGTGATCGGTGACCCCTGGCTCCTGCTCGTCGGCACGTTCGTCGCGTGCGCCGGCATCGCGCTCGCCAACGTGCTGCTCCCGGCCGTGGTCAAGGAGGGCTTCCCGAAGCGTGTCGGAACGGTCACCGGTGCCTACAGTGCGGTGATGTCGCTCGGCGCGGCGACCGCTGCCGGCGTCACCGTGCCGATCGCGAACGCGGCCGGAAGCTGGCGGGTCGGCCTCGGTGTCTGGGCTGTGCTCGCCGTCGTGGCCCTGGTCGCGTGGCTGCCCTATCTGCGCGAACGCGAGGTGCGCAGCGGTGGCCGGGCCCGGGTCTCGTTGTGGCGGGAGCCGGTGGCATGGGCCGTGACGCTCCTCTTCGGCACCCAGTCGCTGTTCGCGTACGTCGTGATGAGCTGGCTGCCGAGCATCTACGCCGACGCCGGCTTCAGCCACGCGACGGCAGGGCTGCTGCTCGCGGTGAGCATCCTGGTCGGCGTACCGGTCTACTTCCTGGCGCCGACGCTCGCGATCCGCGCCTCGTCGCAGGGCCATCTGATCGGCGTTCTGACCGCGCTGCTGGCGGTCGGGTTCGCGGGTCTCCTGCTCGCTCCCGTCGCGGGCGCCTGGCTCTGGGCGGTGCTGCTCGGCGTCGGTGGCGCGGTCTTCCCGGTCACGCTGACCCTGTTCAGCATCCGCACCGCGACGACCGCCGGCACCACCGCGCTCTCCTCGATGGCGCAGAGCATCGGCTACCTGCTCGCGGCCGGCGGCCCGTTCGTCGTCGGTCTGCTGCACGAGTCCACCGGCTCGTGGTCGGTCCCGATCGCGCTCCTGCTGGGCCTCGCGGTCGTCCAGGTCTGCGCCGGATACGTCGCGGGCCGCCCGGTCGTCATCGGAGCCCACCCCGAGGACTGAGCCGTCGTCCTCGCGGTGGCCGACACGGCGGTTCCACAGGCGCGCACCCCGATGATCGGCGATACTGCAAGGCATGACCGCTACCGCTGAGAAGCCGGACCGGGTCGGGCTCTCCGTCCTGGCGGCGGTCATCGTCATCGCGGCCGAGGTCGTGCGCCTGGTGGTCCTGAGCCAGATCCGCTGGGAGATCGGCTACCCCGAGGAGTTCGCGGTCGAGGGCGTGCTGTTCACGCTGACCTACCTGACGTACGCGGCGATGCTGATCTGGCGCGGACGGAGCCTCGTACGCAAGCTCACCGCACCGCTCCTGCTGGTCCCGCCGTGGCTCTTCGACTGCTACTGGCTGGTTGCCGACTTCCTCCAGGCGCGGGGCTCGTTCGAACTGCCGCGGGAGGAATGGTGGCAGTGGCTGGTCCGCTTCCTGGCGGTCTTCATCACGGTGTGCCTGGTGGCCGCGTGGGGCGTTGCCCGGCGCCGCGGGTTCCTGTGGCTGATCGGTCTGATCGTGCCGGCCGTGCTGACGTTCGCTTGGCTGGAGTGGTCGTGGCGCCTCTACCGGGCGCTCTCTGGCGAGATCTTCATCTATGACCTGGTCGCGGTCGTCCCCACCGTGGTCATCACGCTGCTCGGCTGCCTCGCCTGCTGGGGCATCGAGGCGTTGACGCGCACTCGCGTCTGAGGATCAGGGCCGCACGCCGGAGTTCTTTGCGTTCTTGGGCAATTCGGGGTCGGTCGGGGATACCCGGACGCCGAGTGCGGCGTGGGCGTAGCTGGCCAGCTGCTGCTCGGCCCGCTCCAGGGTCAGCGACGAGTTGTGGGCGAGCAGGTGCAGGCCGAAGGCGTCCTCGAGGGCTACGAAGTTGCGGGCGATCGCCTCGGCCGAGTCGGTGAGCGTGAAGACGTCGGTCGCGCGGCCGACCTCGAGCACGGCGGTGTAGAGCGAGACCTCGCGGTCGAAGAGCAGCGTCATCAGGGTCGCGTGCATCGGGCTGCGGCTCGCGTTGACCGAGATCTCGTCGAGGACCTGGCTCAGCAGGAGGTCCTCACCTCGGGGAAGCCCTGAGTACATCAGGCGTCCGAGCTTCTCGGTGGGGGACAGGTCGCCCTCGATCGCCCGCTGCCGGGACCAGTAGTAGCGGTCGGTCGCGGCCTGGTGGGCGGCCTCGATGAGGCCGTCGAGCTCGGGGTAGTAGTAGGCGATCAGGCGCGGTGAGATCCCGGCCTCCACAGCGATGTTCTTCATCGTTGCGCCGGCCAAGCCGTGAGTCGCGATCACGGTCAGTGTTGCCGCGGTCAGATGTTCGCGCCGAGCGGCCTGGTCCTTGCGTCGAGCCATGCTCAACCGTAACGCGTATGTGAAATCTGCGGGCCAATGATTGACACCTGGTGTGGCGAGGCTCATATTTGCGGTGAAGCGCAAAGAAAGGATTTGCTTGTGCGTACCCACCAGGACTGGCGAGAGCTCGCCGCAGAGGTCCGACTCCCGACCCGACCGTTCGTCGGCGGCTGCTCCATCGACACCGCGGAGGGCTCCTTCGAGAACCGCAACCCCGCCTCCGGCGCGCTGCTCGCCGAGGTCGCCGACGCGGGCGAGGCTGGCGTCGACGCCGCCGTACGAGCGGCGCGGGCTGCGTACGACGACGGTGGCTGGTCGCGGGCGGGAGTGGCCTTCCGTCGGGAGCGGATGCTCCGCTTCGCCGACCTCCTCGCCGACCACGCCGCCGAGCTGGCGGTGCTGGACTCGCTCGACATGGGCAAGCGGGTCGTGGATGCCTACGACCTGGATCTGCCGTTCTCGGTCGACCTGTTCCGTTACTACGCCGAGGCGATCGACAAGATCAACGACGAGGTCGCGCCGGCCCCGCCGGGCACCACGGCGCTGATCCGCCGCGTCCCGCTCGGCGTCGTCGGCGCGGTGGTCCCGTGGAACTACCCGGTCGACATGCTCGCCTGGAAGGTCGCCCCGGCGATGGCCGCGGGCAACAGCGTCGTGCTCAAGCCCGCCGAGCAGTCGCCGTCCTCCGCGCTGCGGATCGCCGAGCTCGCCGTCGAGGCCGGGATCCCCGACGGCGTCCTCAACGTCGTCCCCGGACTGGGGGAGACCACCGGCAAGGCGCTCGGCCTGCACCCCGACGTCGACGTGCTCGCCTTCACCGGCTCGACCGAGGTCGGGGCGTACTTCCTGCAGTACGCCGGCCAGTCGAACCTCAAGCAGGTCTGGCTCGAGTGCGGAGGGAAGAGCCCGCACGTCGTCTTCGCCGACGCCGAGGACCTCGCCGCCACGGCGAAGCAGACCGCCTTCGGCATCTGGTTCAACCAGGGCGCGGTCTGCTCGGCGCACTCCCGCGTGCTCGTCCAGCGTGAGGTCCACGAGGAGTTCGTCGACCTCGTCGCCAAGGAGGCCGCGGCGTACGCCCCCGGCGACCCGCTCGACCCGGCCGCCGGAATGGGCGCGATCGTCTCGCCCGAGCAGACCGACCGGATCATGGGCTTCGTCGACGAGGCGAAGGCCTCAGGCGCCCGCCTGGTCACCGGCGGGGAGCGGATCATCCGCGACGGCAGCGACTGCTATGTCGAGCCCACCGTCTTCGACGATGTCGACCCGGTCTCCACCCTCGCCCGGGAAGAGGTCTTTGGGCCGGTCCTGGCGGTCACCGCCTTCGACACCGAGGACGAGGCCGTCGCGCTCGCCAACGACACGCCGTACGGACTGGCCGCCTCGGTCGCGACCAGCAGCCTGAGCCGCGCGCACCGGCTCACCGAACGGATCCACGCCGGCACGGTGACCGTGAACGGCGTCGACGCCTTCAGCGCCTGGACCCCGTTCGGCGGGTTCAAGGGCTCCGGCTTCGGACGTGATCTCTCGCTGCACGCGCTCGACAAGTACGTCGGTCTCAAGACCGTCTGGATCAACCACTGACCCGTCCGACCAGCCAGGGACCCACCATGACGCAGATCAACCAGCCGACCGCGCTCGCGGCCGAGCAACAGACGCATCTCCGCAAGACGCTGCGGCGCTTCGACATCATCTTCCTGCTCATCGCCGCCGTCGTCGGCCTCGAGACCCTCGGGCAGGTCTCGGTCTACGGCGCCGAGGCGTTCACCTGGGCGCTCGTGCTCGCGATCTTCTTCCTCGTGCCGTACGGACTGATCTTCGCCGAGACAGGGGCCGCGTTCAGCGAGGAGGGCGGGGCCTACACCTGGGTCAGAGACGCCTTCGGCCGCCCGGCCGCCGCAGTGGCGGCGATCCTCACCTGGATCACCCAGCCGGTGTGGGTCGGTGGCTCGATGGCTTTCCTCGCCGCCGAGACCGTGAGTGTCTACATCACGCCGCTCGAGCACGGCTCGGTCGGTGACTACGTGTTCAAGATCGTGTTCATCTGGATCACCGTCGTCGCGGCGATCGCCAGTCTCAGCAAGGGCAAGTGGCTCCCGACCAGCGGCGCGATCCTCAAGGTCGGCCTGCTCGCCTTCTTCGTGCTGACCACGATCATCTACGCCGTGCAGAACGGCGTGGTCGAGCTCAACGGCAGCGACTTCAGCCCGACCCTGCTCGGCCTGTTCGGGTCGGTGCCGATCCTGCTCTTCGCCTACCTCGGCTTCGAGTCCTCCAACAGTGCGGCCGGCGAGATGGAGAACCCCGCTCGGGACGTACCGGTCTCGATCTTCCGTTCCTGCCTGACCGCTGCGGTCTGCTACCTGGTGCCGATCTTCGCGATCCTGCTCGTCGTCCCCAGCGAGGACATCACCGGCATCGGTGGGCTCCTCGACGCCGTCGGCACCGTCTACTCGGTCTACGGTCCCGCGGCCGAGCCGCTGCTCACGCTCACGGCCGTCGTCTTCGTCTACATCCTGATGAGCCAGGGCGCCGCGTGGATGATCATCTCCGACCGGATGCAGGCGATGACCGCTGCCGACGGGTCCTTCTTCGGTGGGTTCTTCGGCCGTTTCCACGAGGGTCTCGGGACGCCGGTACGGGTCAACATGCTCTCCGGTGTCGTCTCGACGGCGTTCATGCTCGTCGCGATGCAGGTGACCGGGTCCGGAGCGTCGATCTTCGGCGTCGTGCTCACCATCTCGATCTCGACCTTCCTGCTCAGCTACCTGCTGGTCATCCCCGCCGCGATCCGGCTGCGCACCCGCTACCCCGACCGCCCGCGCCCGTTCCGCGTGCCCGTCTCCGACCGCGGCTTCGCGGTGCTCGGCTGGTCGGCCTTCGCCTGGGTCCTGCTCGGCTCGTGGGTCGCGGTCTTCCCCGGCACCCTCGAGCGCGTCTTCGGCGTGGCCTACCCCTTCGAGGAGATCTGGGGCGTGAGCCGGCTGACCTTCGAGACCTTCACCCTCGGCACGCTCGGCTGCCTGCTCCTGCTCTGTGGAGTCGGGTACGTCCGTGGTGCCCGCGTCCGCGCCGAGGTCGGCGCCCCCGTCCCGTCCGTTCCCACCGAGGAGCCCATCCGATGACCGACCAGGCCCCCGCGCCGTACGACATCCTGTTCGAGCCCGTGCAGATCGGGCCGTTCACCACGAAGAACCGCTTCTACCAGGTGCCGCACTGCAACGGCATGGGCTACCGCGACCCCAGCGCCCAGGCGGCGATGCGCAAGATCAAGGCCGAGGGCGGCTGGTCGGTGGTGTGCACCGAGCAGGTGGAGATCCACGCGACCTCCGACATCGCGCCGTTCATCGAGCTCCGGATCTGGGACGACCAGGACCTGCCGGCGCTCAAGCGGATCGCCGACGCCATCCACGAGGGCGGCGGCCTGGCCGGCATCGAGCTCGCCCACAACGGCATGAACGCCCCGAACCAGCTCAGCCGCGAGACCCCGCTCGGGCCGGCGCACCTCCCGGTCGCTCCCGACACGATCGCGCCGGTCCAGGCCCGCGCCATGTCGCTGCAGGACATCGAGGACCTGCGGCGCTGGCACCGCAATGCCGTACGCCGCTCGCTCGAGGCCGGTTACGACGTCGTCTACGTCTACGGCGCCCACGGCTACGGCACCCCGCACCACTTCCTCTCCCGGCGCTACAACAACCGGACCGACGCGTACGGTGGCTCGCTCGAGAACCGGATGCGGCTGCTGCGCGAGCTTCTCGAGGACACCATCGACGAGGTCGCCGGCCGGGCCGCCGTCGCCTGCCGGATCACGGTCGAGGAGGAGATCGACGGCGGCATCACCCGCGAGGACATCGAGGGCGTCCTGCACGAGCTCGGCGAGCTGCCCGACCTGTGGGACTTCGCGATGGGCAGCTGGGAGGGCGACTCCGTCACCTCGCGGTTCGCTCCCGAGGGCCGTCAGGAGGAGTTCGTGGCCGGGCTGAAGAAGCTGACCACCAAGCCGGTGGTCGGCGTCGGCCGGTTCACCTCGCCGGACGCGATGGTGCGCCAGGTGAAGGCCGGCATCCTCGACCTGATCGGCGCCGCGCGGCCGTCGATCGCGGACCCGTTCCTGCCGAACAAGATCCGCGACGGCCGGCTGAACCTGATCCGCGAGTGCATCGGCTGCAACATCTGCGTCTCGGGCGACCTCACCATGTCTCCGATCCGCTGCACCCAGAACCCGAGCATGGGGGAGGAGTGGCGCCGCGGCTGGCACCCGGAGCGGATCCGTACCAAGGAGAGCGACTCCCGCATCCTCGTCGTCGGCGCCGGTCCGGCCGGCTTGGAGGCGGCCCGGGCGCTCGGCGTACGCGGCTACGACGTCGTCCTGGCCGAGGCCGGCCGCGATCTCGGCGGCCGGGTGACGGCCGAGTCGAAGCTGCCGGGGCTCTCCGCCTGGGGCCGGGTCAAGGAGTACCGCGAGGCCGCCCTCGCCGAGCTCCCCAACGTCGAGATCTACCGCGAGAGCCCGATGACCGGCGACGACATCGTCGAGTTCGGCTTCGAGCACGTCCTCACCGCGACCGGCGCCACCTGGCGTACGGACGGGGTCGCGCGCTTCCACACCACCGCGATGCCGATCGCCGAGGGGGCGCAGATTCTCGGGCCCGACGACCTCTTCGCCGGTCGGCTGCCCGACGGCAAGAAGGTGGTCGTCTACGACGACGACCACTACTACCTGGGAGGTGTCGTCGCCGAGTTGCTCGTGCAGAAGGGCTACGACGTCTCGATCGTCACCACCGGGTCGCAGGTGTCGTCCTGGACCAACAACACCTTTGAGATCAACCGGATCCAGCGGCGCCTCATCGAGAACGGCATCAACCGGGTGACCGACCACGCGGTCGTCTCCGTCGGGGTCGGCGGTGTCTGGGTGCAGGACGTCTACGCGGGCGTCGAGCGTGACCTCGACTGCGACGCCGTCGTCATGGTGACCGCCCGCCTCCCGCGTGAGGAGCTCTACCTCGACCTCGTCGGCCGTCGCGACGCCGGTGAGATCGCCTCCGTACGCGGCATCGGCGACTCCTGGGGCCCCGGCACCATCGCGGCCGCCGTCTGGTCCGGCCGGCGCGCGGCCGAGGAGTTCGACGCCGTCCTGCCCTCCAATGACGAGGTGCCGTTCCTGCGCGAGGTGACCCAGCTGGCCTGAGGCGCAACCACGCCGGCCGGGACCCGGTGCGGAGGGACTTCCCTCCGCACCGGGTTTTCTGTGTTGGCGGCTGCTGGAATGCCAAAGGCCCGGACCCCGCGGAGGGGGTCCGGGCCTTCGGCCGGTGCGGCTGTGCGCCGTTGATCAGCCGCGGGCTTGTCGGTCGTACGCCGCGTAGCTGCGCTGTGTCGCGATGTGGCCGGCGACGTGCTTGGCGTCGTGCCACACGCCCCAGATGAAGCTCGAGCCACGGCGGGAGAGCCAGGGGAGCCCGACGAAGTAGACGCCGGGCTCGGTGGAGACGCCGCGGCGGTGGGCCGGGCGGCCGTTCTCGTCGAGCGCGTCGACCTGGAGCCAGCCGTAGTCGGTCGCGAAGCCGGTCGCCCAGATCACCGTGGTGATGCCGGCCTCGGCCAGGTCGAGGGAGAGCAGGGGCGTGGTCGCAGCTGAAGGGCTGGGGCCGAGCTCGCGGGCCGCAGGCTCCTCGGGCAGGTCGATGCCGTTGCGGGTGACGTACTCGTCGGCAGCGTCGAGGAGGGCGAGGTAGTTGGCGTCGCCCTGGGCGATGTTCTCGGCCAGGTCCTCACAGAAGATGAGCGTGCCGGCGTCGTAGGTGTCGGTCATGCCGACGAGCTGGATGCCGCTCGCCTCGAGGGCGCGGAAGTCGATGGTGTGACCGCCGCGCGCGCCGCTGACGGCGATCGTGACGTGCTCCGCGCCGGCGGCCGGGGTCTCCAGGTCCCAGAGTCCCAGGACGCCGAGCCACCAGCAGAAGTCGCGGCCGCGGTAGCTGCGCGGGGGACGGTCGTGCGGGCCGACCGAGAGGTGGACCTGGCGGCCGGAGCGCTGCAGCTCGTCGGCGATCTGGACGCCGGAGGAGCCGGCGCCGACGACGAGGACGTTGCCCTCGGGGAGCTGGTCGGGGTTGCGGTAGTCGCTCGAGTGCAGCTGCCGCGCGACCGCGCCGTCGGGGACGATCGGCGGGTAGACCGGTCGCTGGAACGGGCCGGTCGCTGCGACGACGAACCGCGCGTCGATGACGCCGTCGGAGGTCTCGACCCGGAAGCCCGGCCGGCCCTCGTTCCGGGTCACCGAGGTGACCTCGACGCCGGTCCTGATCGGGGCGGCGATCTTCTCGGCGTACGCCTCGAAATAGGCGGCGACCTGGTCCTTGGTGGCGAACGCGTCCGCGTCGACGTCCTGGAACTCCAGGCCCGGGAATCGGTCGTGCCAAGCCGGGCCGTTGGCGACGAGCGAGTCCCAGCGCATCGTGCGCCAGCGCTCGGCGATCCGGTCACGCTCCAGCACGAGGTGGGGTACGCCGTTGTCGCTCAGGTGCTCGCTCATCGCCACGCCGGCCTGACCGGCGCCGACGACGAGGACCTCGATCTGTTCGTTGGACATACCCGAAATCCTGGGCTGCCTCTGTCCTTGTGTCCAACAGATGTTGTTGGCCTTATCCATCGGATCGGCCGATGCAGTGCCCGCCGTCGGCCTTGCATCTGATTCATTGGTGATAGTCCTTGGAAACATCTGTTGGACACATGCTCTGCGACGAGGTGGACTGGTCTTCGTGGAGACCAACAAGAGCATCGTCGTCGGCGGACACACTCGGATCCGCCCGTTCAACACCAGCGTCACCTATCCCGAGCAGAACCTCGACAACGACCTGTGCCAGGCCGTCGTCGCGGGCAACACCGTCTACGTGCGCGGCCAGATCGGGCAGGACCTGGACACCAGCGAGTCGGTCGGCATCGGCGACGTCGAGGCGCAGACCGAGCAGGCGATGGCCAACATCAAGATGCTGCTCGAGGAGGCCGGTGCCGAGATGGAGCACCTGGTCAAGCTCACGATCTACATCGTCGACGCGCGCTACCGCGAGACGGTCTACCGGACGATCGGCCGCTGGACGAAGGGCGTGCACCCGATCTCCACCGGTCTGGTGATCTCCGCCCTGGCCCGCCCCGAGTGGCTGGTCGAGGTCGACGCGATCGCCGTGATCCCGGGGGAGCAGCAGTGACCTTCTCCGTCCTCGCCACCGACGGCAACGGCGCCGTCGGCATCGCCGTGACCTCCTCCAGCCCGGCCGTCGCCGCGCGCTGCATCCACCTGCGCCCCGGTGTCGGCGGCGCCTCGTCGCAGAACATCACCGACCCGCGCCTGGGCACCGAGCTGCTCGCCGCGCTCGCCGCGGGGCTCGACGCCCGGGCGGCGCTCGCGTCGGTCACGCAGGGTCGCGAGCACATCGACCACCGTCAGCTGACCGTGCTCGGCCTCGACGGCGCCGGTGCCGCGTACAGCGGGTCGGGGTCGCTCGGCGTCCATCACCACGCGATCGCGCCGCAGGTCGTCGCCGCCGGCAACCTGCTGGCAGGCACCGAGGTCGTCGACGCCGTCGTCGCAGGCTTCCAGACCTCGACCGGCGAGCTCGAGGAGCGGCTGCTGGCCGCTCTCGAGGCCGGGCTGGCCGCCGGCGGCGAGGCCGGACCGCTGCGCTCGGCGGGCCTGTCGGTGGTGCGCGACGTCGCCTGGCGAGTCACCGACCTCCGCGTCGACTGGAGCGACCACCCGGTCGAGGACCTCCGTGACCTGCTGAAGGTCTGGATGCCGCAGCGCGACGACTACGTGACCCGCGGACTCGACCCCACCACCGCCCCGTCCTACGGCGTGCCTGGGGACGAGTGAGTCGATGACGACCTCGAAAACGCACGCCGCGGCCACGATCGGCGGCGATGCCGAGCGCCTCGTCCGGCTCTCCGAGCAGCTGCACGCCCACCCCGAGACCGCGTGGGAGGAGCACAAGTCCTCGCGCTGGGTCGCGGAGTCGCTCGAGGAGGCCGGGTTCAGTGTGACTCCGGCCTACCTCGGCCTGGAGACCGCGTTCCTGGCGACCTTCGGCAGCGGCCCGTTCCGCCTCGGCCTGTGCGCCGAGTACGACGCGCTCCCCGGTCTGGGCCACGCCTGCGGTCACAACCTGATCTCCGCGATCACCGTCGGTGCCGCCCGCGCGCTCGCCCCGCTGGCCGATGTGGCCGGCCTGACGATCGAGGTCTACGGCACTCCCGCCGAGGAGGGCGGCGGCGGCAAGATCGAGCTGCTCGAGCGCGGCGCCTTCGCCGGCCTGGACCTGGCGATGATGGCCCACCCCGCGCCGGTCGATGTCGCCGAGGCCGAGCCCTTCGCCGTGTCCCACTCGCACGTCGAGTACCGCGGCAAGGCGGCCCACGCGGCCGCCTATCCCGAGCAGGGCGTCAACGCCGCCGACGCCTTCACCATCGCCCAGGTCGCGATCGGCCTGCTCCGCCAGCAGCTGCCGCCGACCGTGCGCGTCCACGGCGTGATGACCAACGGGGGAGAGGCGCCCAACGCGATCCCCGCGCGGACCGAAGGCCGCTGGTACGTGCGCGCCGAGAGCCTCGCCCAGCTCGCCGAGACGGAGGAGAAGGTCTGGCGCTGCTTCGAGGCCGGTGCGCTCGCGACCGGCGCGACGCTCGCCGTCGAGCCGGAGAGCAAGCCGTACGCCGAGTTCCGGACCTTCGCGCCCGCGCTGGCGGCGTACCGGCGCAATGCCGAGGAGATCGGCCGGGTCTTCGACCCGGGAACCCCCGCTCGCCGGATGAACCGCGCCTCCACCGACATGGGCAACGTCTCCCAGGTCGTGAACGCCATCCATCCCTACGTCGGCATCAACTCCGGGACCGCCCTCAACCATCAGCCGGAGTTCGCCGCACACTGCGTCGGCGGGGACGCCGAGAAGGCGATCCTCGATGCCGCGACCGCGCTGGTAACATCGGGCCGCCGCTCAGCCGCAAAAGCTATTTGAATATCGAGAGAATATTTGCAGCCGCAATGAAAACCGGCGCCCGGGCAATTCACCCGGGGTACGGTTTTCTGGCGGAAAGCGCCTCCTTTGC
>NZ_JACIXG010000082.1 GCF_014360585.1 Nocardioides sp. | reverse complement strand
TGTCGAGACCAACACAGTCCTATCGAGCGCGACAGGGGACTGTGTTGGTCTCGACACGCCTCCGCCTAGCGGCTCCGGCGGCTCGACCAGCGGGGCGGGGCTCCGGCGGCTCGACCAGCGGTGGGCGGGCTCGACCGACGGGGGCTACGAGTCGTCGGAGCGACGCTTGAGGTAGCGCTCGAACTCCCGGGCGATCGCGTCACCGCTCGCCTCGGGGAGGTCGACGGTGTCGCGGGCCTCCTCCAGGGAGCGTACGTAGTCGGAGACGTCCTCGTCCTCCTCGGCGAGGTCGTTGACGCCGCGCTCCCAGGCCTTGGCGTCCTCGGGGAGGTCGCCGAGGGGGATGGAGCACTGGAGCAGGTCCTCGATCTTGTTGATGATCGCGAGGGTGGCCTTGGGGCACGGCGGCGCGGCGACGTAGTGGGGGACCGCCGCCCAGTAGGAGACCGCCGGGATGTCGGACTGGACGCAGGCCTCCTGAACGACGCCGACGATGCCGGTCGGCCCTTCGTACGTCGGCGAGTCGAGCTTGAGCCGGTCGACGAGGTCGGGCTCGGTGGCGGTGCCGGAGACCGGGATCGGGCGGGTGTGCGGGGCGTCGGCCAGGAGCGCGCCGAGAGTCACCACGAGCTGGCCGCCGAGCTCGTCGACGCACTCCAGGATCTCGCCGACGAACTGCTTCCAGCGCATGTTGGGCTCGATCCCGCGAACCAGGATGATGTCGCGGTCGAGATCGGGCGGGGAGCAGACGGCGACCTGGGTGGTCGGCCAGGTGATCGAACGGAAGCCGTTCTCGTCGGTGCCGGTGACCGGTCGGTTGACCTGGTAGTCGTAGAAGTCCTCGGGATCGATCTCGGCCACCACCCGCGCATGCCAGACGTCCATCAGATGGTCAACCGTGCCGGACGCGGCATCGGCCGCGTCGTTCCATCCCTCGAACGCGGCGATCACCACAGGATCAACCAGGTCGCGGGTCTCTTCGATCTCGATCACCTCTCCACCCTAGCCATGACCACCAGTCCGACGGCGTCGTTCACCCTGCGTACACCTCACGAATTCCCACCTGGTGGACTGGCGGTGTCAGGATGCGGAATGAGATGGCGTTGCCCGCACATCTACGCCGTAGCGTGTTTCAGGCAAAGCCGATCACACCAGCATGCACGCCGGGAAGGAACCAAGAGTGAGTCTGCGCCCTGATGTCACCGAGACCCTGTCTGCCACCCTCAAGGAGCGGATCATGGTGCTCGACGGCGCGATGGGCACGGCGATCCAGCGTGACCGTCCCGACGAGGCCGGCTATCGCGGCGAGCGGTTCAAGGACTGGCACGTCGACCTGATCGGCAACAACGACCTGCTCAACCTCACGCAGCCGCAGATCATCGAGGGCATCCACCGCGAATACCTCGAGGCCGGCGCGGACATCATCGAGACCAACACGTTCAACGCGAACGCGGTCTCGCTGATCGACTACGACATGGTCGACCTCGCCTACGAGATCAACTTCGAGGCGGCCCGACTGGCCCGCTCTGCCGCGGACGCCTACTCGACGCCCGACAAGCCGCGCTATGTCGCCGGCACGCTGGGCCCGACGTCGCGTACGGCCTCCATCAGCCCCGACGTGAACGACCCGGGTGCCCGCAACGTCACCTACGAGCAGCTCCGCGACGCCTACGCCGAGGCCACCCGCGCGCTCCTCGAGGGCGGCTCGGACCTGATCTTCATCGAGACCATCTTCGACACCCTCAACGCCAAGGCGGCGATCTTCGGTGTCCAGCAGGTCTTCGAGGACTACGGCCGCCGCTGGCCCGTCGTCATCTCCGGGACGATCACCGACGCCAGCGGGCGCACGCTGTCCGGGCAGGTCACCGAGGCGTTCTGGGATTCCGTACGCCACGCCGAGCCGCTCCTGGTCGGCCTCAACTGCGCGCTCGGCGCGCAGGAGATGCGCCCCTACATCGCCGAGCTCGCCCGGATCTCGGACGCGTTCGTGTCGTGCTACCCCAACGCGGGCCTGCCGAACGCCTTCGGCGAGTACGACGAGGGCCCGAGCGACACGGCCGGCCACGTCCACGAGTTCGCCACCGCCGGCTTCGTGAACCTCGTCGGCGGCTGCTGCGGCACCACGCCGGCCCACATCGCCGAGATCGCCAAGCAGGTCGAGAGCGTCGCGCCCCGCGACATCCCTGAGGTGAAGCCCGCGCTGCGCCTGTCCGGTCTGGAGCCGTTCACGGTGACGGAGGAGAGCCTCTTCGTCAACGTGGGGGAGCGCACCAACATCACCGGCTCGGCGCGGTTCCGCAACCTGATCAAGGCAGGTGACTTCGACACCGCCCTCTCGGTGGCCGCCCAGCAGGTCGAGAACGGCGCGCAGGTCATCGACGTCAACATGGACGAGGGAATGATCGACGGGGTCGCGGCGATGACCCGCTTCCTGACCCTGATCGCCTCCGAGCCCGACATCAGCCGGGTGCCGATCATGATCGACTCCTCCAAGTGGGAGGTCATCGAGGCCGGGCTGAAGCTCGTCCAGGGCAAGCCGATCGTCAACTCGATCTCCCTCAAGGAAGGCGTCGAGTCCTTCGTCGAGCACGCCGAGCTGTGCAAGCGCTACGGCGCCGCCGCGGTCGTGATGGCCTTCGACGAGGACGGCCAGGCCGACTCCTACGAGCGCCGGATCGCGGTCTGCGAGCGCGCCTACCGGATCCTCGTCGACGAGGTCGGCTTCGACCCCGAGGACATCATCTTCGACCCCAACGTGTTCGCGGTCGCGACCGGGATCGAGGAGCACGCGACGTACGGCCAGGACTTCATCGAGGCGGTCCGCTGGATCAAGCAGAACCTCCCGGGCGCCAAGGTCTCCGGCGGCATCTCGAACGTGAGCTTCTCCTTCCGTGGCAACAACCCGGTGCGCGAGGCGATCCACGCGGTCTTCCTCTACCACGCGATCGAGGCGGGCCTGGACATGGGCATCGTCAACGCCGGCGCGCTCGTGCCCTACTCCGAGGTCGACGCCGAGCTGCGTGACCGCATCGAGGACGTCGTGCTGAACCGGCGGCCCGACGCGGCCGAGCGGCTGCTGGAGATCGCCTCCAAGTACAACAGGGACACCCCCGAGGCCGAGGCGAAGGCCGAGGCCTGGCGCGAGCTGCCGGTCGGCGAGCGGATCACCCACGCGCTGGTCAAGGGCCTGGATGCCCACGTCGAGGCCGACACCGAGGAGCTCCGCGCTGAGATCTCGGCTCGCGGCGGCCGTCCGATCGAGGTCATCGAGGGCCCGCTGATGGACGGAATGAACGTCGTCGGCGACCTGTTCGGCGCCGGCAAGATGTTCCTGCCGCAGGTGGTCAAGAGCGCCCGGGTGATGAAGAAGGCGGTCGCCTATCTGATCCCGTTCATCGAGGCCGAGAAGAAGCCCGGTGATGCCGAGACCAAGAAGGGCACGATCGTGATGGCCACGGTCAAGGGCGACGTCCACGACATCGGCAAGAACATCGTCGGCGTGGTGCTGCAGTGCAACAACTACGAGGTGATCGACCTCGGTGTGATGGTCCCGGCGCAGAAGATCCTCGACGCCGCCAAGGAGCACGACGCCGACATCATCGGCCTCTCCGGGCTGATCACGCCCTCGCTCGACGAGATGGTCGGCTTCGCCACCGAGATGCAGCGGGTCGGGCTCGACCTGCCGCTGCTCATCGGCGGCGCCACCACGTCGCGGGCCCACACCGCGGTCAAGATCGACAAGGCGTACGACGGTCCGGTCGTCTGGGTCAAGGACGCCTCCCGCTCGGTGCCGACCGCGGCAGCCCTCCTCGACGCCGGCCGGCGCGAGAAGCTGATGGCCGAGGTCAAGGACGACTACGACTCGCTGCGCGCTCGCCACGCCGAGCGGCGCGAGCGGGTCTCCCTCACGCACGTCCAGGCGAAGGCCAACAAGCCCGAGATCGACTACTCGTTGATGCCTCCGGCGCCGGCGCAGCCCGGGGTGCACACGCTGCTGGACTATCCCGTAGCCGAGCTGCGCGACTACATCGACTGGCAGCCGTTCTTCAACTCCTGGGAGATGAAGGGCCGCTTCCCCGACATCCTCAACAACCCGGCCACGGGTGAGGAGGCGCGCAAGCTCTACGACGACGCGCAGGCGATGCTCGACAAGATCATCGAGGAGAAGTGGATCGAGGCGCGCGGCGTCTACGGACTCTTCCCGGCCAACTCGACCGGCGAGGACGTGGTCGTCTACACCGACCCCTCGCGCGCCGAGGAGCGGGCGACGCTGTTCCAGCTGCGCCAACAGGGCCAGCACCGCGACGGCATCTCCAACAAGTCGATGGCCGACTTCGTCGCGCCGGTCGGCGCGGGGCCCGACCACGTCGGCGCCTTCGCGGTGACCGCCGGGATCGGCCTGCCCGAGCGGGTCATGGCGTTCAAGGAGGACCTCGACGACTACTCCGCGATCATGGTCGAGGCGCTCGCCGACCGCCTGGCAGAGGCGTTCGCGGAGCGGCTCCACCAGCGCGTACGCACCGAGTTCTGGGGCTACGCCGCCGACGAGACCGACGGCTCGCTGACCAACGAGGACCTGATCGCCGAGAAGTACACCGGCATCCGGCCCGCCCCGGGCTACCCGGCCTGCCCCGACCACACCGAGAAGCAGACCATCTGGTCGCTCCTCGACGTCAAGGAGAAGACCGGCATCGAGCTCACCGAGTCGATGGCCATGTGGCCCGGCGCCTCGGTCTCCGGCCTCTACTACGCCCACCCCGACTCGCAGTACTTCGTCGTCGGGCGCATCGGGCAGGACCAGGTCGCCGACTACGCCAAGCGCAAGGGCTGGACGATGACCGAGGCCGAGCGCTGGCTCTCGCCGAACCTGGGCTACGACCCGGAGGACTGAGCCCTGCGTGATGCCTCCGGCTCGTCCTTGAAGACGATACGGAGAGCATCAGCACCCGGTGGTCGCATCGATGTCGAGGTGTGCCACGATCCTCTGCCGGTCGGGGGATGGTGCTGAGGAGCGGTGTATGGGTGCGATGCGAGTTGCCGAGTATCGAGAACGCCTGGAAGCCGGCGGAAGCCTTTCCGTCGGCCTGCATCCCCTGAAGGTTGGGTCTGGCGCGCTCTTCTGGGGCCTCCAGGTCGTCGGTGGCGTCGTCTTCGCAGCCGTCGGGGCGGTCGAAGGGGAGGTCGCGCCGACCCTCGGAGGTGCGGCCTGGGCGCTCTTCATGGGTGCCTTCGCGTGGCTCAGGTATGCCGAGCCCGTCCTCGGCCGCGGCCCAGCATTGAAGATCGCGCCGGAGGGCCTGACCATTCGGCGTTGGCGGGAACCCCTGAGCGTCGCATGGGCCGACGTTCTCGGCCTTAGGAGTCGCGTGGAGCCGGGAGGGATAGCAGATGCCCTGGAGATGCGTCTGTCGCCCGAGGCGTTCGACGCCTACGTGAAGCGATGCACGCCATTCGTACGTTGGTCGCGCATGCGTCTGGACGAGCAGGGGGTGCGGCTCCCGCGTGCATTCAGGCTTTCGATGGCCGAGTTGCTGGCCCTGCTGGACGACGAGATGATCCAGTCGCTCGTTCTAATCGAGCCGCCGTACCAGCTGGAGGTCGGCTGGGGCCTGCCTGGTGGGAGTCCGATGCGCACGAATGCGGGCTGGGTCGTTCCTCTTGACCAGCTCCCGGTCTCCGAAACCATGCGTTCCGCACTGGTCGACTGGAACGAACGTACGCTGCCGATCAATCTCTTGCTGGACGGCGACGACGGCTTCACCGATGAGCTCGAGGCGATGATGGACGCGGTCTCCAGCGAGGGAACGATGCTTGCCCGACAGCTCCAGACCGAGCTGGGTGGTGGGGCACGAGTGAGTTACTGACCTCGCCCCCATGGGCCGGCGGCCACAACGGCCGCCCGGTCGACCTGCGACACGCCGCGAGCAGGTGTGTCGCAGGCAAATTCGTCGCCGCTTGTGGCCGCTAGGGTCGAGGCGTGAGGCATGAGCAGGAGTGGGTCCGGGAGCGGTTCGCGTCGGCGCGGGTCGCGCGGCTGGCGACCGTGGCCGCAGACGGGACGCCGCGGGTGGTGCCGATCGTGTTCGCGGTGGCCGGCGGCATACTCATCACCGCCGTCGACCACAAGCCGAAGTCGACGACGCGGCTTCGGCGGCTCGACGACATCGCGGCGAACCCGCGAGTGTCGGTGCTGGTCGACGAGTATGCCGACGACTGGGACCAGCTGTGGTGGGCGCGCGTCGACGGGGTGGCGAGGGTGCACGAGTCCTACGACCTGGAGCCGCTGGTCGCGAAGTACGCCGACTACCGCGAGCAGGCGCCTCAGGGGCCGGTGATCTCGGTCGAGGTCACTCGGTGGTCGGGGTGGTCGGCTCGGTGACCGGGTCGTCTGCCGGGTTGTCGAGGACAGGATTGTCGAGCCAGGCCGGTGGCACCTGACCGACGCTGACGAGGTTCCAGAAGGCCGTACGCCGGGTGAGGATCGTGACGAGGTGATAGCCGTCGGGGTGCCGGATGAGCACGCCGGCGACCGGCTCGGCCGCAGGGTCCAGGCGTAGCGGGACGACGTGCGCCCAGGTCTCGGTGGCCGGGTACCAGTAGGCGCCGACCGTCGCGCCGTCCCATGAGCTCAGCGCCGCGTTCGCCTCGGCGACCGCCGGCCGGAGCCGGGAGAGGACCTCCTTGGCCGTCATCCCCGCGCGGTCGGAGTGGTCGTAGGCGATGTGGAGCGCGCCGACCGACGTGATCCGTGAGCCACGGTCGAAGGCAGGCGGCTCCCAGCTCTCCAGCGCCGTGCGGCAGCGCTGGCAGTCGTCGTCGCGGCTCCAGTCGACGAACTCGACGTCGTCCAGGCCGAGGTCCTCCCCGCGGCTCGTCACCAGCACCAGCCGCAGCCCGTCGGGATCGCGCAGCGGCAACGGGTTGTGCTCGAGCCCGTCACGAAAGTGCAGCAGTCCGAAGGTCTCGTTGACGCCGATGCGGTGGACGACCGCACCGACCATCCCTTGCCGTCGTGCTTTCGGCGACTCACACCGGACCAGTGCAGGGTCGACCAGGTCGGCGAGCCATTCGACCAGGTCGTCGGTGAGGAGCCGCTCGGCCTCAGCGACCAGCACTCAGAGACCCGTCGACGGGCGTGGCGATGACGGCCCTCATCAGCGCGGCCGCCGGAACGGCCGCAGGATCTCCCCGCTGGGGGACGGACCGCGCGAACGCATCGCCGGCGGCAACGGCGGTGGCATCGGCGGGCGCGCCGGGGGCGCCATCGGCGCTGCGGCGCCGGCCCAGGGGGTGCGTACGTCCAGGACGGTGGCCCACTGGGAGGCGGTCGGGCGGAGCCCGGGAGGACCGGCGGCCTGGTCCATCAGCCGGGTGAGCGGGCCGACCAGGATGCCGGCCTCGCCCGCGAAGCCCAGGTCCGGCCGGAGGGCGGGGGCGACGTTGCGGTTCCCGGTCAGGACGCGGGCGATCGTGAGAGCCAGCTTGAACCGGTCGCTGTCGGCGGTCGGCGGCCGCCCGGCGTTGCTGGGATCCTCCCAGCCGCGGGTGTCGGCGGGCGGCAGGACGCCGTCCTCACCGGCGGGCCGGATCCCGTCGCAGTCGAGCAGCATCACCCGGGGGACCGGAGAGACCGACCAGGCGATGTTGCGCGGCGAGAGATCGCCGAGGACGAGCCCCTGACGGTGCAGCGCATCCATCACCGCCGCCAGCGCCCGCATCAGCAGCACCCGTTCGTAGACCCCCGGCTGCTGGACGTCTCCGGTGTTCACGAGCAGCCCCAGCTCGGCCAGCGAGGTCGTCGGACCGAACCCGGCCAGGAACGGCTCGGCCACGCGCTGCATCAGGAAGCCCGCCGTACGCAGCCCGTCGAAGACCACCGTGTGCGGCCAGGCGGCGAAGTGGTCCACCTGGAGACCCTCGCTCTCGACCAGCCCGCGGATGCGCACCAGCTCCGCCAGGGCACGGCCGTCGACGAGGCCCAGCTCACGGGTCCGGTAGAGCTTCACGACCGTCCCGGGATGGTCGGCCAGCTCGATGATGCGGCCCTGCGAGCCCTGGGCGATATGGCGTCCCAGACTCAGGTCGCTGAGCTGGATCTCGTTCACTGAACCTCCGGGACCAGTCGTAGGGTAGGCAGATCGTACGTGGCCCGGTGATCCCGTGCCGAGTCGACGGTTCAACTGGTGGCACCTGCGTGATGTCAGGATGGTCCCGAGGCAGACTTGGAGATGCCAGCACCGCAGAGAGAACCGAGGACAGCGTGCCGCTCACCCGGATCGGGAAGCCGCCCACCCGGCCCACAGACGGGGTCGAGTACGGCGGCGGGCGGCTGGCGCATGCGCCTGGAGAAGCGACCGTGGCCGACGCCATGGTCCGTCGGCCGAAGCTGCTGACGGCGACAGCGACCAGCAGCGACGTACGCGACCTGTTCCGCGACGACCACGTGCATGCCGCGCTCGTCGTCGACGGTGAACGGCTGCTGACGGTCATCGAGCCGCACGAGGCCGAGGCCTGCGAGGAGGGCGCGGCGAGCGCCCTGGGCACGCTGCAGGGCCGCACGACCTCCTCGGACGCCGACCTGTGGGAGACCTGGGTGCGGATGACCGAGAGCGGCTGTCGCCGTCTGGCCGTGGTCGACGAGGGTCGCTGCGTCGGTCTCCTCTGTCTCAAGCGCAGCGGCCGAGGCTTCTGCTGTGACGCCGGTATCGGGGCGAGGAACGCCCAACACTCACATCTGGAGCTGATATGGGACGAGTGACAGTCGGACGACCGGTGCTGCGGGTGCGCGACGGCGTCGTCTCGCGGCGCCCGGACATGCTGGCCGCCGAGGAGCCGATGGAGATCCGGGTCAACGGACGGCCCCTGACGGTCACGATGCGCACCCCCGGCGGCGACTTCGACCTGGCCATCGGCTTCCTGGTCAGCGAAGGCGTCGTGCACTCCGTCGAAGACGTCGCGAGCGTCCGCTACTGCGCCGGCGCGACCGCCGACGGCGGCAACACCTACAACGTGGTCGACGTCGGCCTGGCCGCGCACGTCCCGCCCCCGGACGCCTCGCTGGAGCGCAGCTTCTACACGACCTCCTCGTGCGGGCTGTGCGGGAAGGCGTCCCTCGAGGCGGTGCGTACGTCCTCGGCATGGTCCGTCGCCGAGGACAGCCTGCGGGTCACCCCCGAGCTCCTGACGATCCTGCCCGAGCGGCTGCGGGAGGCGCAGCGCGCCTTCGACAGCACCGGCGGCCTGCACGCCGCCGGGATCTTCGACGCCGAGGGAAACCTGCTGTGCGTACGCGAGGACGTCGGCCGCCACAACGCGGTCGACAAGGTCATCGGGCACGCGCTGCGCGAGGGCCTGGTGCCGCTGCGCAACAGCATGCTGATGGTCAGCGGCCGGGCCTCCTTCGAGCTCGTCCAGAAGGCCGTGATGGCCGGCATCCCGCTGCTCGCCGCCGTCTCAGCCCCCTCCTCGCTCGCCGTCGACCTCGCCGACGACAACGGCCTGACCCTGGTCGGCTTCCTGCGCGGGACCTCGATGAACATCTACGCCGGCACCGACCGCCTCGAGGCCGTCCCCGTCGGCTGACTGCTCTACGGAGACGTGGCTGGTCGGAAATGAGTACGTGAGCTCACGCCGAGCGGGCGACCGGGTGGCCAGACTGCTGCCATGCCCGACACCGATGCCACCAGAACGCAGCCGCGCATCCTCGCCCTGCTGGGTCACCACCTGCTCGCGCCCGCGAGCTCCTGCTTCCTGGGTGTCCTCAGCCTGGCCACGGTGCTCTGCTTCCACTTCCCGGAGCTGCTGACCACCCGCGAGTTCCGCGCCGTCTACACCGAGGACTTCGCCCGTACGCTGCTCCTGGTCGGCCTGGCCGCCGCCTTCTTCGCCGGCACGATCGCGGTGCTGCGCGACCAGCACAAGCGGATGGCGTTCATCGGTGTCGGCACGGCGACCGCCGCGGTGCTCCTCGGCGGCACCGAGGTCCCGTTCGACGGCTCGGTGAACGACTCTCCGTTCTCGCTCGGTCTCGACTGGTTCGTGCTCGCGCTCTTCTTCTCCGCGCTGGTCTTCATCCCGCTCGAGCACGCCTTCGCCCGCCGGCCGGTGCCGGTCTTCCGGCCCGGCTGGCGCACCGACGCGTGCTACTTCTTCATGAGCCACGTGCTGGTGCAGCTCATCCTGATCCTGGTCACCACCTCGACGTCGCTGGTGGTCTCGACGGTGAAGGTCCCGGGCGTACAGGCCTGGATCGACGGTCTGCCCTTCGTCGTGGCCTTCCTGCTGGCGGTCTTCCTCGCCGATCTCGCCCAGGCGGTGCTGCACCGCTGCTACCACCGGATCATGGTGCTGTGGCGCTTCCACGCGGTGCACCACTCCAGCCCCGAGCTCGACTGGCTCGCCGGCTCGCGGGTGCACTTCGTCGAGACCGTGCTGACCCGCAGCATCGTGCTGCTCCCGCTGCTCTTCCTCGGCTTCTCGACGTCGGTCGTCAACGCGTACGCCGTGCTGGTCGGCATCCAGGCGGTCGTCGCCCACGCCAACCTCGGCATCCGGCTCGGCTTCATCGAGTACCTGATCGTCCTGCCCCGCTATCACCACTGGCACCACGCCCGGCACCTCGACTACTGGGACCGCAACTACGCCATCCACCTGCCGGTGATCGACATGCTGATGGGCTCCTTCAAGCTGCCCCGCGACGGCAGCTGGCCCGAGGAGTACGGCGTCCTCAAGCGTGAGACCGTCCCCGTCGGGATCGTCGCCCAGCACGTCGCCCCGTTCCTCGGCCAGCGGACCTATGACGAGTACGTCCGCTGACGCCTCCGAAAGCGGGCCGGGCAAAGCCGCTGTGGCAGGATTCCCGCCATGAAACCTGCGGCTGTTCTCCTGGACATGGACGGCACTCTGGTCGACACCGAGCCCTACTGGATCGCGACGGAGTTCGCGATCGCGGAGCGCTTCGGGACGACCTGGTCCGAGGAGCAGGCGATGGAGCTGGTCGGCAACGCGCTGATCGAGTCGGCGCGGCTGATCAAGGTGGGCATGGGGCTTCCCCACGAGCCGGAGGAGATCGTCGAGATGCTCCTCGACGGCGTGGTCGAGCGCGTCGAGCGCGAGGTCCCGTGGCGGCCGGGGGCGCGCGAGCTGCTCAGCGACCTGGTCGAGCAGGGGGTGCCGTGCGCGCTGGTGACGATGTCGTACGCCCGCTTCGTCGGTCCCATCCTCGAGCAGCTGCCCGAGGGCACCTTCAAGGTCATCGTGACCGGCGACATGGTGCGCAACGGCAAGCCCCATCCTGAGCCCTACCTCACCGCGGCCGCCGCGCTCGGGGTCGCGGCCGAGGACACCGTCGCGGTGGAGGACTCCAACACCGGTGCCCGTTCCGCCGAGGCCGCCGGCTGCACCGTCCTGGTCATCGAGAACCACGTCCCCGTCGCCCCCGGCGAGCGCCGGGTCTTCCGCGACACGCTCGAGGGAATGACGTACGCCGACCTTGCTGCCCTGTGACCCCTGAGGTCATCTAGGGTGCCTTCCGTGGGCCACATCCAGATCACTCCGTCCATCCTCAACGCCGACTTCGCCGCCCTCGGGGCCGAGGTGGCCAGGATCCCCAGCGCCGACTGGATCCATGTGGACGTGATGGACAACCACTTCGTGCCCAACCTGACCTTCGGTCCGACGATGATCGAGGCGCTGGCACGATCCACCTCGGTGCCGCTGGACGCTCACCTGATGATCGAGAACGCCGACCGCGAGGCCCCGGCCTACGTCGAGGCCGGCTGCGGCTCGGTGACGTTCCACGTCGAGGCCACCAAGGCCCCGGTGCGGCTGGCTCGCGAGATCCGGGCGAAGGGAGCCCGCGCGTCGATGGCGCTCAAGCCGGCGACCCCGATCGAGCCCTACGAGGACATGCTGGCCGAGCTCGACATGGTGCTCCTGATGACCGTCGAGCCGGGCTTCGGCGGGCAGAAGTTCCTCGATCTGGTGCTGCCCAAGATCCGCCGGGCCCGGGCGATGATGGACAAGGCCGGCGTCGAGACCTGGCTGCAGGTCGACGGCGGGGTCTCGCTGGAGACGATCGAGCGCTGCGCCGAGGCCGGAGCCGACGTGTTCGTGGCCGGCTCCGCGGTCTACTCGGCCGCCGACCCGGACGCGATGATCGGCTCGCTCCGGGAGAAGGCCGTCTCAGCCGTCGACGCCTGATCCGGGGTCGTGCCACGCATGTGGCACACTTGTTGGAGACGAGCTTGTGCTCGCGTGCTCTGGGGTCGGTGAAATTCCGAGCCGGCGGTGACTGAGTCCCTCTACCAATTTTGGGGCTTAGAAGTCCGCGACCCGATGGCAGCCAGTCATCGGTTGAGCAGGTGAAACTCCTGCACCGACGGTTAAAGTCCGGATGGGAAGACGCACGCAGCCCGATTCGTCGTGACCACCCTGGTTCCACAGGGCTCGGCGCGATGTCTCGGCCTGACCCCCGGAGTCCGTGAGACGGACCAGAGGGGATCAGATGAAGAGCTTGGACCAGCGTGGCCCGGAGCCGGGAGCGATGCGTCGCGCCTTGGAGCTGGCCGCTGCGATCGGCGCCCCGGGGCCGGCCACCTATCCCAATCCGCGGGTGGGCTGCGTACTCCTGGGGGCTGACGGGTCGACGATCGCCGAGGGGTTCCATCGCGGTCCCGGCACTCCGCACGCGGAGGTGGACGCGCTGGCCAAGGCCGGGGACGCGGCCCGCGGTGCGACCGCCGTCGTGACGCTCGAACCGTGCAACCACACCGGCCGCACCGGCCCGTGCGCGCAGGCGCTGATCGACGCGGGCGTCGCCCGCGTCGTCTATGCCCAGTCCGACCCCAACCCGGTCGCCGCCGGTGGCGCCGCGACGCTGAAGCAGGCTGGCATCGAGGTCGAGCAGGGCCTGTACGCAGCGGAGTCCCGTCACCTCAACCGAGTCTGGACCCGGGCGGCCGAGTTGCAGCGCCCCTACGTCACCTGGAAGTTCGCCACCACGCTCGACGGGCGCAGCGCCGCCGTCGACGGCACCTCGCGCTGGGTCTCCTCGCGCGCCGCGCGGCTCGACACCCACAGGCTTCGGGCGCTGAGCGACACGATGCTGGTCGGCACCAACACGGTCGAGGTCGACGACCCCGCGCTGACGATCCGGGACCCCGAGGACCGGCCACTCGGCGTACAGCCGCTGCGGGTCGTCATGGGGGAGCGCGACCTTCCTGAGGACCGCCGGATCTTCGATACGCAGGCGCCGTCGCTGCAGCTGCGCACCCGCGACCCGCGCTCGGCGCTGGGCGAGCTGTGGAAGCGGGAGCGCCGCCATGTCTTCCTCGAGGGCGGGCCGACCCTGGCCGCGGCGTTCCTGGAGGAGGGCCTCGTCGACGAGATCGTCGTCTACGTCGCCCCGTTCCTGCTCGGTGCCGGGCGCTCGGCGGTCGCCGACCTCGGGATCGACACCATCTCAGACGCCTTCCGCCCGCGGGTGCGCTCGGTCGACGTCCTCGCTCCCGCTGCCGAAGGCGAGGAGCCCAACGTGCGCTTCATCTTGGAACCACACAGCATCTTTGAACCACAGAAAGGGGAGCAGTGATGTTCACCGGGATTGTTGAGGAGCTCGGCACTGTCGCCGGGATCGAGGACCAGGGCGACGCCGTACGCCTCACCATCACGGCCGAGACGGTGCTGTCGGACGCCGAGCTGGGCGCCTCCATCTCGGTCAACGGCTGCTGCCTGACCGTCGCCACGCTCGGGGAGAACGAGTGGACCGCCGACGTGATGCTGGAGACGCTCAAGCGCACCAGCCTGCACACGATCTCGGCCGGTGACCTGGTCAACCTGGAGCGGGCCGTCACCCCGTCCACCCGGCTCGGCGGCCACATCGTCCAGGGCCACGTCGACGGTGTGGGGCGCATCGTCTCCCGTGAGCCCAGCGAGCACTGGGAGGTCGTCACCATCTCCATCGAGCCCGAGCTCGCGCGCTACGTCGTCGAGAAGGGCTCGATCGCGGTCGACGGGATCAGCCTCACGGTCGTCTCCGTGACCGAGGACGCGTTCACGGTCAGCCTCATCCCCGAGACCCTGGCGCGTACGTCGCTCGGGTTCCGGGCCGTCGGCGACGAGGTCAACCTCGAGACCGACATCATCGCCAAGCATGTCGAGAAGCTTCTGGGAGGAGTGCGGTCATGACGCAGGAGGAACAGTACGCCGGTGTCCGGCTGGACCCGGTCGAGAACGCGATCGCCGACCTGGCGGCCGGGAAGCCGGTCGTGGTCGTCGACGACGAGGACCGGGAGAACGAGGGCGACCTGATCTTCTCCGCCGAGCTGGCCACCCCGGAGGTGATGGCGTTCTCGATCCGCTGGTCCTCCGGCGTGATCTGCGTGGCGCTGCCGGGGGAGCGGCTCGATGCTCTCGACCTGCCCCCGATGACTCGTGTCAACGAGGACCGCAAGCAGACCGCTTACGCGATCTCGGTGGACGCTCGCGAAGGGGTCTCGACCGGTATCTCTGCGGCTGATCGGGCGCGCACCACGCGCCTGCTCGCCGGGCCGGGCTCGGTGGCCGGTGACC
Organism: Nocardioides sp.; assembly: GCF_014360585.1. GTDB lineage: Bacteria > Actinomycetota > Actinomycetes > Propionibacteriales > Nocardioidaceae > Nocardioides. The sequence goes on along the minus strand of NZ_JACIXG010000082.1, from coordinate 9,622 downwards.
TGACCCGGCCGGGCCATGTCTTCCCGCTGCGCGCGCGTGACGGGGGAGTGCTGGTGCGGGTCGGTCACACCGAGGCCGCCGTCGACCTGACCCGGCTGGCCGGCCTGGAGCCGGCCGGTGCGCTGGTCGAGCTGGTCAACGACGACGGCACGATGCAGCGCGCGCCGCAGCTGCGCGAGTTCGCCGACGAGCACGGTCTGGCGATGATCTCGATCGCCGACCTGGTCACCTACCGGCGGCGTACGGAGGTGCTGGTCGAGCGTCGCGCGGTGACACGGCTGCCCACCGAGTTCGGTGAGTTCACCGCGTACGGCTATCTCACCACCGACGACGAGGTCGAGCACGTCGCGCTGGTCCACGGTGACATCGGCGGGAACGAGCCCGTGCTCGCCCGGGTGCACTCGGAGTGCCTGACCGGGGACGTCTTCGGGTCGCGGCGCTGCGACTGCGGGCCGCAGCTGCGGGAGGCGCTCGCGCGGATCGCGGACGCCGGGTGCGGCGTGGTTGTCTACCTGCGCGGCCACGAGGGCCGCGGGATCGGGCTGCTCGCCAAGCTGCAGGCCTACCAGCTCCAGGACGGCGGGCGGGACACCGTCGACGCCAACCTCGACCTCGGGCTGCCCGCCGACGCACGGCACTACGGTGCCGCCTCGCAGATCCTGCGCGACCTCAAGGTCGACTCGGTGAAGCTGTTGACCAACAACCCTGAGAAGGTGAGTCATCTGGAGGCGTACGGTGTCGAGGTCGCCGAGCGGGTTCCGCTCACTCCGCGACCCAACGAGCACAACCTCGCCTACCTGCTGACCAAGCGTGACCGGATGGGTCACGCGCTGCCTGATCTGTCTGAGCCGAAACTTTCCGAGGAGAACCGATGAGTGGCAAGGGAGCCCCTACGCCCGAGGTCGTCGACGCGAGCGACCTGCGAGTCGCGGTAGTGGCGGCACGCTGGCACGACGAGGTCATGGCCGGCCTGCTGAACGGCGCCGAGAGGGCACTCAAGGAGGCCTCCGTCGGCGGTCTGACCGTCGTCCGGGTGCCCGGCGCCTTCGAGCTCCCGGTCGCCGCGGCGGCGCTGGCCAAGTCCGGCTACGACGCCATCGTCGCGCTCGGGGTCGTCATCCGCGGCGGCACCCCGCACTTCGACTACGTCTGCTCGGCTGCCACCGACGGGCTGAACCGGATCGCGATCGACCACATCATCCCCGTCGGTTTCGGCCTGCTGACCTGCGACAACGAGGAGCAGGCGCTCGATCGGGCCGGGCTGGAGGGATCCCGCGAGGACAAGGGCTACGAGGCCGCCGCGGCCGCCATGGAGACCGCGCTCGCCCTGCGCGACTGCGTGCGCCACTACTGATCAGCGCCAGGTGGCCAGGGCGGGGTCGATGCCGTCGGCTCTCGCAGCTTCGTCGACGGTCTGGCGGAACCAGCTCGCCAGACCGTCACGGATGCCGTCGTAGTGGGCCGCGAAGCCGGGGTCTGCCTCGAACATCCGTCCGAGGCAGACCTGCATCTGGCGCGTGATCGGGAAGAAGCTGCTGAAGATCACCCGGGTGCGCTCGGGCGTGATCACCTCGATGTCGCGGGTGTTCCAGTACGCGTCGCGTGGCCCTTCGACGCCGTCGGCTCGGTGAGCTCGGGCCCGCAGGGACGAGCAGCACGTCCTGGAACATCCAGCGGCGCAGGTGCACCACCTGTCCAGGGACGCTGAACAGCTCGATGAACCCGAGCCCACGAATCCAGAAGTCCGTCGAGGCGCCGAGGTCGGTGCACGGAACCGTCAGGAACTGAGGCATCCCGTAGATCCCGCGAAACGGCTCCGGGGCCACCACGTCGGGTCCCGGCTTCGGCACGGGGCTGACCTCGAATGCGTCGTAGTAGTCGCTCATGGGAGGAATCGTTCAGCCTCACGCCGCGTGAGGGTCAAGCCGACCGGCGATCAGGCGATGAGTCTTGCGACCAGGTCGCCCGGCCGGCGTGCGCCCTGATCCTGCCTCGTCGACGTGCGCTCGACGACGAAACCGTGCTCGGCGAGCAGCTCTTCGAGCGCTTTTGCCGACCAGTAGTAGGCGGTGTGCACGGCGTGGTCGAACGCCTCACCGGGCTCGCCGTCGAAGTAGCCGATCAGCGCCGAACCGCCGGGGGAGAGGACGCGGGCGAACTCGCTCAGGATGGCAGGCAGGTCGGTGGGCGGGGTGTGGATGATCGAGTACCACGCCAGGATGCCGCCGACCGAGTGGTCCTCCAGCGGGATCGCGGCGAGGTCGGCCTGTTGGAAGGCGATGGCCGGGAAGCGTTCTCGGGCTGCTTTGATGAACTCGGCGGAGGCGTCTAGGCCAACTACTTCGCGTACGCCTTGGGCTGTGAGCTCCTGGCTCCAGTGGCCGGGGCCGCAGCCAGCGTCCAGGAGGCGGCCGGTCGTGGTGTCTCGCCAGGTGGTGATCGTGTCGCGGTCTTGTTCTGCGAGCTGGTCGATGGTTCCGATGAGGTCGATGTATTCGGCTGCGCGGCTGTCGTAGGCGGCGGCGATGGTGGTGGTGGGCATCGTGGTCAGGGTAGCGGGCTTCGCTCGCTGGCCGCCTGCGTGTGGGTTGGCTGGATGTGTGCCTGTTTGGTCTCGTGTCTGGTTCCAGCACGGGTGGGGCCAATACGTTGTCTGGGTTGGGAGATTTAGAAGCAGGGTGTCTGGGCTGGGTGCCATTTGGCTGTCTTGCGGGCTTCCAGCAGCGGTCTGAGTTGGGTTTGGGATACCCGTCCCTGATTGGGTTTTCGGTCGTTTCGTTCCAGGTTTCTCGTGCCTTTCGGTCCATAATATGTTATGGTGGGGGTAGGCGTGAACGTGAAGGCCGACCACCTCGACAGAGGCGTGCCTCTCAGCCCAGGAGACAACGGGTGTGGGGTATTCCAGGGGATCCAGGGGCGTGAGCGCTGAGCTGCGAGGGTAAGTAATAGCCCGTACTGACGGGCCTCCGGGACCAGCGAACCAAGCAGGGATCTGCATCAGCAGAAGTCCCCTTTGAGTTCGTACGTCGGGAGGTGATCGAGATGACCGCACTGCAGCAGCCCCAGCATCCTGTGCTGGGGGCCGTGGTCGCGATCACCGACACCCTGGACCAGGTCGCGGACGCGAACCCCTCGTTCATGGCCACCGACCAGAAGGCCGCCACACTCGTCGAGATCGCCCGGGCCAAAGCCCAGCTGGCGGAGCTCGAGCTACGCGTGATGGCTGCTGCCGATGACGTCGCCGTCGATAGCGCGGCCCGCGACATTGCCGCGTGGCTGCATCACGAGACCCGCCAGCGCCCCGAGGACCTGCGTGCCGATCTCCGGCTTGCGCACGCTTTGGATCGGACCTATGGCCGGGTTGCTGCTGCGATGCGCGCCGGGGACTGCAACCTTGTCCAGGCACAGGTGATTGTCGCTGCTCTCGATGATCTTCCCGCTGATCTCGACCCCGAGATCAAGGACCGGGCCGAAGAGGCCCTGGTCGGGCACGCGACTCAGTTCGATCCCGCCCGGCTGCGTCGCCTGGGGCGCCGGATCCTGGATGTCATCGCCCCCGAGATCGCCGAAGCCGAGGAAGCCAAGCGGCTCGCGGCCGAAGAGGCCCACGCTAGGAAGAAGACTCGGCTCACGATGCGCAGGGTCGGGGACGGCACCACTCGGATCTCGGCGGTGGTCCCGGACGCGGCTGCGGACCGGTTGGCGACCAATCTGGAGGCGTTCGCCTCACCGCGGCGCGATGACGGCGCCCGTACCGAGACCGGCGACTACCTGCCCTATGCCCGCCGGCTCGGGCGGGCGTTCTGCCAGATGCTCGAGACTTTGGACCCGGCAAGGCTTCCGATCCATGGCGGGGATGCGACCACGGTGATCGTGACCATCGACCTCGACCAGCTCCGCAAAGACACCGGCATCGGGCAGATACTCGGCGGCAGCCCGATCACCGCAGCCGAAGCCCGCCGGCTGGCCTGCAACGCAGGCATCATCCCCGCCGTCCTCGGCGGCGCCTCCGAGGTCCTCGACCTCGGCCGCCTTCAACGGTTCTTCACCGCCGCCCAACGCCGAGCCCTCCTACTCAGATCAACCACCTGCGAAGCGGAGGGTTGCGACATCCCCGGCACGTGGGCTGAGGCTCATCATTGGCTCGCCTGGGCACTGGGTGGACCCACCGACCTCGACAACGCCGCCCTGCTCTGCTCCCATCACCACCACCGCGCCCACGACCCCGCATACCTCCACGAGCGCCTACCCAGCGGCGACATCCGCTTCACCAGACGCACATAAGCCGACGACCGCGACGGTTCCCACAGCACGGGCCGGGCAGCCGCGTCTTGGACTGGCGTAGTGCTGGCATGCCGAGCCACCTAGAATTTGCGCATGCATGCAAATACGCAACCTCCGGTCTGGGGGGACGATGTGGTCACCCTCGCTGTCGAGGTGCTGAGGATGTTGGCTGATCCCACTCGCCTTCAGGTGGCGGGGTTGTTGCTGGACGAGGAGCGGTCGGTCTCGGAGCTTGCCGGCATGTTGGACAAGCCGGTGCCGGGGGTCTCGCAGCATCTGGCGAAGATGCGGATGGCGCGCTTGGTGACGACCCGCAAGGAGGGGACCTCCGTGCTCTATCGGGTCGAGAACGGGCATGTGCGCCAGCTGGTCCTCGACACGATCGGTCACGTCGAGCATCTCCTCGACCAGGTGCCGGCGCATCACCGGTCAGCTGAGGAGCCGGCATGACCCATACGCTGCACGATCACTCACGCGACCATGCCCACGACCATGGCCATGATCACAGCCACGACCATGTGCACATGGGGCGGTGGGCCAAGGTCCGGCATGCGGTCTCGGACGTGTTCGGGGCGCACTCCCATGATGCGGCGGACCAGGTCGACGAAGCGCTCGAGGCCGACGTACGTGGCCGGCGGGCGTTGTGGATCAGCCTCGGTGTCCTTGCGCTGACCGCCGGTGTCCAGGCGGTCGTCGTGACCTTGACCGGGTCGGTGGCTCTGCTGGGTGACACGCTCCACAATGTCGCGGACGCGCTGACGGCGGTGCCGCTGCTCGTGGCGTTCTGGCTTGCCCGGCGTCCGGCGAACGACCGCTTCACCTATGGGTACGGTCGGGCCGAGGACCTCGCCGGTCTCTTCGTCGTCGCGATGATCGCGTTGTCCAGCATCCTGGCCGGCTGGGAGGCGATCGACCGGCTCTTCCATCCGCGCGAGGTCGAGCACGTCTGGGCGGTCGCCGCGGCCGGCGTGGTCGGGTTCTGCGGCAACGAGCTCGTCGCGCGCTACCGGATCCGGGTGGGGCGGCAGATCGGCTCGGCGGCCCTGGTCGCGGACGGGCTCCACGCTCGTACGGACGGCTTCACCTCGCTGGCCGTGGTCCTCGGTGCTGTCGGGGTCGCGGCCGGGCTGCCCTGGGCCGACCCGGTGGTCGGGCTGCTGATCTCCATCGCGATCCTCGGTGTGCTGCGCTCGGCGCTCAAACAGGTCGGCGCGCGGTTGATGGACGCCGTCACCCCCGAGGACGTACGCAGGGCGAAGGCGGCGGTGAGCACCGTGGACGGCGTCCTCGAGGTCCGCAGCCTGAGGCTGCGCTGGATCGGTCACACCCTCCATGCCGACGGCGACATCGTCGTGCCCTCGGACCTCCGCGTCTCCGCCGGTCATGACATCGCCCACCATGCCGAGGAGCACCTCCTCGAGGTGCTGCCCCGGCTCACCAGCGTCGTCCTGCACGTCAGTCCCGAAGGAACGCACTGACGCCTGCCTCTAGGCCGAGTACATCTAGGCTCTGGCCTGATGAACATCTTCGAATTCGACGGCAAGAGTCCGCAGATCCACCCCGACGCCTGGGTGGCGCCGACGGCGACGCTGATCGGTGACGTACGCCTCGGGCCGGAGGCCAGCGTCTGGTACGGCGCCGTGCTGCGTGCTGACATCGGGCCGATCATCATCGGCGAGGGTTCCAACGTGCAGGACAACTCGGTGCTGCACGTACGTCCGGGCTCCTCCCTCGAGCTCGGGGCGCACAGCACGATCGCTCACGGGTGCGTGGTGCACGGGGATCGGATCGGGACCGGGTCGCTGATCGGCAACGGCGCGGTCGTCTCCGATGCCGTGGTCATCGGTGACGGCTGCCTGATCGCCGCCGGTGCGATGGTGGTCGAGGGGACCCAGGTGCCCGACCACAGCCTGGTGATGGGCGTGCCGGCCAAGGTGCGCGCCACGATCGAGCCCGGCACCAACCCGGCGGCGATCCTGGAGCTCAACGCGCCGGGCTACGTGGCCCTCATGAAAGAGCACAGTATGAAGCTGCACCGTGCGACCGTACGCCCGGTTCAACCCTGACCCTGAAGTTGAGGTTGAGGGTTGTGATGGTTGAGGGTTACGCAGCACCGCAGGCGACGCAGTGGAGCGAGCCGACCCGGCGGTCGGCCTCGCAGGCAGAGCACGGGGCGATGGTCTCGCGACCGCAGCCCTCGCAGTGCTTGCCGCGGACCGGGTAGCCGCAGTAGGGGCAGTCGCCCTTGCGTACGCGCATGGCGGGGATCCGCTTGGCCAGGAGCCGCTGGACCGCGACGAAGACACCGACGGTCGCCACCGCGCCGAACAGCGACAGGATGAGCGGGCCGAAGTCGGCGTACTCGAAGGTGTAGTGGAAGGCGAAGACCAGGGCCATGATCACCCCGGTCGCGGCGAGCGCGAAGCCGAGCGGGAGGAAGCGGGAGCCGCTGCGGCGCAGCCGGTAGAGGACCCAGAACCCGATCAGGCAGAGCAGGATGATGAAGCCGAGCCGGATCCCGATCTGCATCGCCTCGTGGCCGGCGATCTCGCACGGCATCACGCCGTCGTTGCACTTGTCCCAGTCCATGTGGCGCGGCCACCAGCCGGCCACCTTGATGTAGAACCACACGGTGCCGACGAGCAGGAAGGCGGTCAGCGCGACCGCCAGGAACCGCTCGGTGCGGGTCGACTCGACCTCGTCGGCGGCGATAGGGGTCTTCATGGCGTGCTCCTGTGGGCTCTGGTGCGGGGGTGGAAGCCGACCTCGAGGCGGCAGTCGAGAGCGGCGGCCACCCGGAGGAGGGTGTCGATCTTGGGTGGGCGGGAGCCGGACTCCAGTCGGGCGATCGCCGACTGGGTCGTGCCGCAGAGCTCGGCGAGCTCGCGCTGGGACAGGCCCCGCGCGATCCGGTGCTCGGTGACCTGGGCGGCGATCCCGACGTAGAACGCGGTGTCCTCGTCGTCGGTGCTCATGAGGCCCAAGATATCGCAGTGCTGCTATGCCGGTCCATAGCAGGACTGCTATCGATTCGGTGAGACGATTCGGGGGCGGGGCAGCGTACGGCCTAGGCTTGGCGCTTGTGAAGACGTTCGACGAGCTCTGGGCCGAGCTGAGTGAGAAGGCCCGGACCCGACCTGCAGGATCCGGCACCGTGGCGCAGCTCGACGCCGGGGTCCATGCGATCGGGAAGAAGCTGGTCGAGGAGGCCGCCGAGTCCTGGATGGCGGCCGAGTACGAGGGCAAGGAAGCGACCGCGGAGGAGATCTCCCAGCTGCTCTACCACGCCCAGGTGCTCATGCTCGCCAGCGGAATCTCGATCGACGACGTCTACTCACACCTCTGAGGGAACTCCATGAACTCCGAAAGCCCCAATCTGCAGTCGACGACCCGCCCGCTGCGGATCGCGGTGCCCAACAAGGGCTCGCTGTCGACCTCCGCCTCCGAGCTGCTGCGCGAGGCGGGCTATCGCCAGCGCGACGACACCAAGCTCCTGACCCTCATCGACGACGAGAACGGTGTCGAGTTCTTCTACCTGCGTCCGCGTGACATCGCGCTCTACGTCGGCGAGGGCACCCTCGACATCGGCATCACCGGCCGTGATCTGCTCCTGGACTCCGGCGCCAAGGCCGACGAGGTCATCGGGCTCGGCTTCGGCCGCTCCCGGTTCCACTTCGCCGGCCGCGCCGGCGCCTTCACCGCGATCGAGGAGCTCCGCGGCAAGCGGATCGCGACCTCGTACGTCGGGGTCGTCTCCGACTTCCTGGAACGTGAGGGCATCGACGCCAGCGTGACCCGCCTGGACGGCGCCGTGGAGACCTCGATCCAGCTCGGCGTCGCCGACGCCATCGCCGACGTGGTCGAGACCGGCTCGACGATGCGGCAGGCCGGCCTGGAGATCTTCGGCGAGCCGATCATGCGCTCCGAGGCCGTGGTGATCACCCGGTCCGGTGCGCAGCTGCCGACGGAGTACGAGACGTTCAAGCGCCGTCTGGACGGCGTCCTGATCGCGCGCAGCTACGTGATGATGGACTACGACATCCGTGCCGAGTTCCTCGCCGAGGCCTCCGCGATGACCCCGGGTCTCGAGGGACCGACGGTCAGCCCGCTGCACCGTGAGGGCTGGGTCGCCGTCCGCGCGATGGTGCCGCGGGCGGGTTCGCAGAAGCTGATGGACGACCTCTACGCCGTGGGCGCCCGAGCCATTCTGCTGACGGAGATCAATGCCTGCCGGATCTGACCCTGCCGAGCCTGCCGGACCCGAGCCTGGCCGAACGGACCTGCCGGTGACGCTGCCGCACACATGGCGTCCGCTGGGCGTCCGCGTGATGGCCTGGTTCCTCGTGGCCGCGCTCGGAGTGATGTGCACGATGGTCTGGGTCGGCTTCACCCCCGAGATCAAGGCCCAGGTCACCATGTTCGAGCGTCTCACCTTCGGGGCTGTGGGGCTCGGGATCGTGGTCTGCGTGCACGCGCTGACCCGGTCGCGAGTGGAAGCTCGCGAGGACGGCCTCACCGTCGTCAACGGCTACAAGCGTCGTGACCTGGAGTGGGCCGAGATCCTCGCGATCAACTTCCCCCGGGGCGCGCCGTGGCCCAACGTCGATCTGGCCTCCGGCCACAACATCTCCGTCCACGGCATCCAGGCCTCCGACGGCGCCTCGTCGAAGAAGTCCGTGCGGACGCTGCGGACACTGGTCGACCAGCTCTCCTGAACGGTGCAGATGACCGTCCGGCGAACCGCGCGCGACGCTTCCCCCAATCCTGAGAAGATCGGCTGACCTGCGGCGACGGCTGGCCTAGCGTGCTCTCTGTGACCTCTACGTCGTGGACTCGTCTCGCTGCTCCCGGGCTCGCTCTGAGCGCCGTCATCGCACTCGTAACCCTGGCCCCGGCCGAGGCCGCGCCGGTGCACCCGGTCGGCACCTGGGGTGCCTCGGCCGACCTGGTGGGGACCGGCGCAGTCGGTCTGGCGGACCGGTCGGTGCGCAACCTGGTGCACACCTCGCTGGGTGGCTCCGGCGTACGCATCACCCTGTCCAACGCGTTCGGCGACCGTCCGGTGACCTTCTCCTCGGCACACCTCGGTCTGGCCGGGGACGGGGCCGCGGTGGTGCCCGGCACAAACCGGCCGCTGACCTTCGGGGGCGCCGACGAGGTCACCGTCGACCCGGGCACCGAGGTGCTCAGCGACCCGGTGGACGCGACGGTGCGGGCCGACACGACCCTTGCGGTGAGCTTCCACGTCGTCGGCGAGAGCGGCCCGATCACCGGGCACGACGTGGCCACACAGACCTCCTACGTCTCCGGGACGGCCAGCGCGGACGTGGCCGGCGAG
>NZ_JACIXG010000081.1 GCF_014360585.1 Nocardioides sp. | reverse complement strand
CCCAAGGCCTGAGGGTTGTGCGGCTGGGAGCGGCCCATCGGCCGCTCCCAGCCGCACGTCCTCAGCGGACCAGGTCGTTCAGGTCGATCTTGAACTGGAACGGCTGGGGGACGTCGAGGCGGTCGCGGAAGATCCCGGTCGGGACGTAGGCGTCGGTCAGCTCGTCGCGCTCATAGACGTGGACCGCCGGAGCGCCGTCCTCGTTCTCGATGCGCCAATAATGGGCGATGCCCGCCTCGGCGTACTTCTGCGGCTTGACCGCCCGGTCGCGGTGCTCGGACTCCGGCGAGACCACCTCGACCACCAGAACCACGGTGTCGGCCTCGTAGAACGAGGCCTGGTCCGGGATCCGCGCCGTGCTCACCAGCACGTCCGGCTCCGGCCGGTTGCGCCTGTCGAGCACCACCGTCAGCTCCCGATCCACCTCGAACCCGTCGGGCGCCTGCGCCGTCAGCGCGTTGGTCAAGGCCGTGACGAGCCGACTGTGCCAGCGGCGCTGCGGTGACATGTTGAAGACCAGGGCTCCGTCGATGAGTTCGGTATGACGCGGCGCCTCGACGAGCATGTCGAGGTCTTCGGAGTACCAACCCTCCTCACGAGGAGGGTGCATCCAGTCGGGCAACGCAGTCATGTTTCGAGGATACCGTCTGTTGATGGGGGTCGGTGGTGGAGCTTCTCCGAGTCTTGGTTGGTCTCTGGAAGCCTCGCGGAGGTGACTGTTGCCTGGTGTCGGTGTTCGCCGCCGACCCTTGTTCCATTGTTTCTCGATCATGCACCGCCTCAAGGACGGGCTTCGCCCGCCGCTTCGCGGTGGCCTTCGGCCATCCTTGACCCGGCACCTGATCGAGAAAAGATTTCGCCTGTATCGGGTCGGCGGCGGGGTTTGGCGCAGCGGATTCAGTTGGGCGCGGGCTTGGGCGTCGTGGTCGGTGTGCTGCTGGGGGCAGGGGTCGGGTCGTTGGTGCCTATGGCAGTGGGCGGCACCTTGTGAATCGATCACAAGGTCGCCTGATCTGCCAACGAACCGCGGGGCGGCGTTTCCCTGCTCCTCCGCACCGTCGCCCACTCGCACGGAGGTTCCCCACCCTCTGGAGCGCGGCGTGGGTAACTCCGTGCGAGTGGGAAAGGTCTGCAGAAGTGGGGAAGCTCCGCTCGGTTGGGGATCACCGGGGCCTGGCGCGCGGTCTCGGCCCTACGGAGTCATGACCGCAGTGGGCGACTGCAAGAGGTGCGAGTCATTTCGCGTCTCGACGAACTGCGTCGACGAGGGGCTGAACCGTTGACGCGATGCCGCCCAGGTCCATATCGAGGGCAAGCAGAACCGCCCTGGCTGAGGGCAGGAGAAGGTGCCCGCGTGGGCGGGAACTTGGCAGACGGATCTCGCACTGCCGGTTTAGGGCCGGCGGGTGAACCGGACGGTGCCGTCGGGTAGCCGTTCATGGACGTAGACAGGGTTGTGTGCCAGGCGGTGATGGTGGGGACAGAGGAGGACCCCGTCCTTGAGGTCCGTTCTCCCGCCGGCGGCCCAGGGTTTGAGGTGGTGGGCGTCGCACCATTCCGGTGGCATGTCGCAGCCTTCGGCTTGGCAGCACTTCTGCTGCAACCGGAGTGCTTTGCGCTGGATCGGCACGAAGACTCTGCTCGCGCGGCCCATATCCAGCACCTCACTGTCACCGCCTAGGACCCAGGGGATGATCGTGGCGTTGCATGCCATCCTCCGGGCCTCAGCGGCGGTGATCGTGGTCCCGTTGGTCTCGTCGAACCCCAACGTGGCGGTGCCGAGTTCCTTGCGGAGCTCCTCGAGGGAGATGACTACGTTGATCACGGTCGCGTCCCCGCCATGACGGGGCAGCGCGGCGGGGTCGATGGTCTCGATCAGCCGTGCGAATCCTTGGCCCATGAGCCGTTCCCACGGCGGCAGGGGCGCACCCTTGTCGAGGAGCTGTTGTTTGCGGGGTTGGGTCCAGGCTTCGACCTGCTTCTTGAACCGCATCCCGATCGATGTCGGGAGGACTCCGTCGAACCCGATGGTCCCGTCGTGGTTGTCCCACACGCGGAGTGCGGTCTTCTGCTGGGCTCGTTCTTCTTCGGCGTGGAGGGCTTTGGCTTCGGCTTCTTCGAACCGGTCGGGGTCGATCTTGGCCAGGACCCGTTTGCCTGCGATCTGTAGTTCGTTGGCCGTGGCGAGGTCGGCGTAGTCGACCAGCAGCTTCTCAGCCAGGACCAGGTCCTCGCCGGTGGCGATGGGGTCGGCGTGGATCGTGTCGAGGGCTTTGGTGATCACGGTGGCCTTCGCCTCGGAGATGACACCGGCAGCGAGGCCGGCAGAGACCAGTTCGTACTTCGCCACAGCATGGGCGAGTTTGATCTGCGTCCGTGCTGCGCCTTTGTCGACCAGCAGCTCGGCGCGCATCCACGCGGAGGCGTCCTTGTCCCCGGTCTCCGTAGCGATGTCACCGGAAACAGCGAGCACCCGCAGCGTCAACGCCGCCTGCTGGGCCTGGAGCTTCTCCACCCGGGCCAGGAAGTCCTTCTTCTGGCTGGTGCGCCAATAGGTCGGGTCCATCGCAAGGAGTTCTTCGAGGGAGGTTTCGATGGCAGCAAGAGCAGACGAAACGAGGTCTCCAGGACTGGTGCCCCAGTGGTCGATGCTCATTGCTGTCACCTCCCTTCGAAGGCGTGTCGTAGTGCCTCCGATTCTACTCCGACGAAGCCCTCTTGAACACCTATCTGACCAGGTCAAACCCGTTTTTCGCGGTGAGCGAACGCCGTCAAACCTGTGGATGGTAAGTGGCCCGAAGGGCCACCCTCTCACCCCATCAACATCACCGTCCCCAAGCAAGAATCCTCCGCGCCACACCCGGGCCGCCGCCCCGATAGCCAGCCAAGTCTTTCTCGAGGGAGCCCGGAGTCAAGGACCGCGTAGCGGCCGGCGTAGCCGGCGGCCGAAGGCCGTCCTTTACTCCGGGTTTCCTCGAGAAGACCCTCGAAGCCGGGTCGGCGGCCCCAGGCCGGCCTTCGGGTGGGACGTTCCGGCAGGGAGGTCTCGACAAGCTCGACCACCGGGGGCTGGTGGTTCCGGCAGGGAGGTCTCGACAGGCTCGACCACCGGAGACAGAGGGTCTCGGTGAGCTCGATCGCCGAAGCGACTGTGTTGGTCTCGACACGCCTTCGCCTAGCGGCTCCGGCGGCTCGACCAGCGAGGGGTCTCGACAAGCTCGACCAGCGGGGCGTGGTCTCGGCAGGCTCGACCAGCGGGTCACCCGAAGTCGATGAGCCGACCATCCTCGTGCATGACGCACCCTCGCCCGATCCAGGCAACCGCATGCTCCTTGTCCCCGACGGCGATATAGGAATAGCTGGGCGGAACCCAGACGAGGTCGTAGTCGACGCCGCCCAGCGCCTGCTGGGTAGGGCGGACCGCGTCGCCGGACGGGTCGAGGGTGCGTACTGCCTGCTCGACGGAGTCGAAGTATCGCCGGCCTTCCTCGCCGAGCTCCTTCGCGCACCACGCGCACGTTCCCAGCGTCTCGATCTGGGCTGGGGTGGCGGGGAGCGGGGCGTCCAGGCCGAGAAGCTGGGGGCACGCCCGGACGTGCAGGAGACGCCCTCGCGCATGCGGCACGAAGAGGGTCTCGGGGGTCTCGGAGGGCATCTCTGGAGCCTAGGGGAGCAGGTCATGCCCCTGGGGGTGTCTGAGACGAATTCGGGACGTTCGGCCCCGGTGATCGGTGTGGGCGAGGTCACGTACGATCCGGGGCATGGCGCATTACCAACAGCGCGGGCAGATCCCGCCCAAGCGGCACACCCAACACCGCGACGGAGAAGGGAACCTCTACTACGAAGAGCTCATGGGAGAGGAAGGGTTCTCCTCGGACTCCTCCTTGCTCTACCACCGCCACATCCCCTCGGCAGTGACCGACGTACGCATCTGGGACCTGCCCGACCACGGCACGACCCCCAACCACCCCCTGCGACCGATCCACCTCGGGCTGCACGACCTCGTCTCCGGTGACGATTGGAAGGCGCAGGACGCGGTGACCGGGCGCCGGCTGGTGCTCGGCAACGGCGACGTACGCATCCACTACGCGGTGGCGGGGGAGATCTCGCCGCTCTACCGCAACGCGATCGGCGACGAGTGTGTCTACGTCGAGTCCGGGACCGGTGTCGTCGAGACGGTCTTCGGCAACCTGATGGTGGGGAAGGGCGACTATGTGGTGATCCCACGCGCCACCACCCACCGCTGGGTGCCGGTCGGCGACGCTCCGCTGCGGGTCTACGCGATCGAGGCCAACTCCCACATCGCCCCGCCGAAGCGCTACCTCTCCCGCTACGGCCAGTTCCTCGAGCACGCCCCCTACTGCGAGCGCGACCTCCGGCTCCCGACCGACCCGCAGATCGCGGAGGTCCCGACAGGTGCCGACGGCGTCGAGGTCTACATCAAGCACCGCGGCCCGGGCGCCGGTGGCATCGCCGGCACGGTCCACGTCCTCCCGCACCACCCGTTCGACGTCGTCGGCTGGGACGGCTGCCTCTATCCGTACGTCTTCAACATCGACGACTACATGCCGATCACCGGCAAGGTGCACCAGCCGCCGCCCGCGCACCAGGTCTTCGAGGGCAACAACTTCGTGATCTGCAACTTCGTGCCGCGCAAGGTGGACTACCACGAGCTCGCCGTGCCGGTGCCCTACTACCACTCCAACGTCGACTCCGACGAGGTCATGTTCTACGTCGGCGGCGACTACGAGGCCCGCAAGGGCTCCGGGATCGGCATCGGCTCGATCACCCTCCACCCCGGCGGCCACGCCCACGGGCCACAGCCCGGCGCCATGGAGCGCAGCCTCGGCGCGGAGTTCTTCGACGAGCTCGCGGTCATGGTCGACACCTTCCGGCCGCTCGAGCTCGGCGAGGCCGGCGCCGCGGTCGACGACGGCAAGTACGCCTGGACCTGGGCAGGGGGCCGCAAGTGACGTGGCTGGACATTGAAAACAGTCAGTTCGGCCTCGAGGCGCTTCCGTACGCCACCTTCCGCACAGCCACCGACGCGACCCCGCGTCTCGGGGTGCGGATCGGTGACCTGGTGCTCGACGTCGCCGCGGCGGCGGAGAGTCTCGCCGAGCACTGCGAAGGTGGGCTCGACGGGCTGCTCGCGGCCGGTCCCCAGGCATGGGCGGACGTACGCGCGGAGGTGACCCGGCTGCTCAGCGACTCCTCTTGTGAGACCGAGGTGCGACCGCATCTGGTGCCGCTCGCGGACGCCGAGCTGCTGCTGCCGTTCACGGTCGCCGACTACGTCGACTTCTACGCCTCCGAGCACCACGCCAGCAACGTCGGGAAGATGTTCCGCCCCGACTCCGAGCCGCTGACGCCCAACTGGAAGCACCTGCCGATCGGCTACCACGGCCGCTCCGGCACCGTGGTGGTCTCCGGCACCGACGTCGTCCGGCCGACCGGGCTGCGGAAGACCCCTGACGGGATCGTCGACGGCCCCTCGATCCGGCTCGACATCGAGGCGGAGCTGGGCTTCGTGGTGGGCGTCGGCTCCGAGATGTCCCAGCCGGTCCCGCTCGCCGAGGCCGCGGACCACATCTTCGGGATCACGCTCCTCAACGACTGGTCCGCGCGCGACATCCAGGCCTGGGAGTACGTCCCGCTGGGGCCGTTCCTCGGCAAGTCTTTCGCCACCTCGATCTCACCGTGGGTGCTGCCGCTCGCGGCGCTCGAGGCGGCGCGGGTCCGGCCCCCGGAACGAGACGTTCCGCTGACCGGCTACCTGGACGACTCCGCGCTGGAGCCATGGGCGCTCGATCTCGCCCTCGAGGTCCGGCTCAACGGGTCGCTGGTCTCCGAGCCGCCGTACGCCACGATGTACTGGACCGCCCCGCAAATGCTCGCGCACATGACCGCCAACGGCGCCTCGCTGCGCGTCGGCGACCTGTTCGCCAGCGGCACGATCAGCGGACCCGAGCCGGGCCAGCGCGGCTCGCTGCTCGAGCTCAGCTGGTCCGGGGCCGAGCCGTTCAAGCTGGAGGACGGCTCGGTGCGTACGTTCCTTGAGGACGGCGACGAGGTCACGATCACGGCGACCGCACCCGCCCCGGGCGGCGGCCGGATCGCGCTCGGCGAGGTCAGCGGTCGGATCCTGCCCGCGAAGGAGCGCTCATGACGAGGATCTACGAGTTCTCGCCCCGTTACTACGAGGTGGACATGCAGGGGGTGATGTTCAACAGCTGGTACCTCGGCTACGCCGACGAGGCGATGAACCACTTCATCGACGCCCGCGGAGTGCCCTACTCCCGCTGGCAGGAGCTGGGTGTCGACGCCCACCTCGCCCACGCCGACCTGGACTGGAAGGCCGGCATCGGCTTCGGGGACAAGGTCCAGGTGCCGGTCCGCACCACCCGCATCGGCACCAAGAGCTTCACGCTCGAGTTCGAGTTCCGTCGGGGCGAGGAGGTCACCTGCGCGGTGTCGGTCGTCTACGTGGTCGTCGCAGCCGACGGGTCCGGGTCGATCGCCATCCCGCCGGAGATCGTCGACGCCATCGGGCCGTCCGCGATCCGATGAGCTGCGCAAGAACGGTCAAGCGATCCGGGATCGGCGGTGTCAGGCTTCTGATGTGCACGAGACAGACGAAGAGATCGCAGACCTGCAACGCCTCCTGGACGCCTCGATCGGACGCGCGAACGGCCATCTGACCGGCATCGTCAGCGACGAGAGCCGCCTCGATGCCCGTCAGCTCGTGACCGAGCTGACGGGCATGAAGGTGCTGGTGCTGGCCACAGTGACCGCCGCCGGTGAACCGCGGACCAGCTGCGTCGACGGCCACTTCCGCCACGGCCGCTGGCTGTTCGGGACCTCGCCCACCGCCATCAAGGCCAAGCACATGCTCGCCCGGCCGGCGGTCAGCGCGACCCACGTCGACGGGGAGCGCATCGGCGTCTTCACCCACGGCAAGGCCCAGGTGGTCTCCGAGGGACCCGAGTTCGAGGACTACAACGCCTACTTCACCGAGTACTACGGCTCGGACCCGCAGACCTGGGACGGGCCGGGCGTCGTCTACGCCACCATCGAGCCCAGCTGGATGGTGGCGTACGCGGCCGACGCTTCCGCGTTTCCGACGGGCTGAAACAATCTACGGCCGAGTCGGCGCATCCGCCCCCTCTCGCTCGCTTCGCTTCGCGAGACACGGGGGCAGATCCGCCGACTCGGCACCACCGACAAGGCTTTTCTTGATCTCGGTCTTGAGCACCTTGCCGACCTTCGAGCGCGGCAGGTCCGGCCACACCTCGATCTGCTTGGGGGTCTTGACCGCGCCGATCCGCTCCTTGACGTAGGCCTTGAGCTCGGCGACGTCGACCTCGGCTCCGGGCCGGGGGAGGACGACGGCGGTGACCCGCTCGCCCCACTTCTCGTCGGGCAGGCCGACCACCGCGCAGTCGGCGACGGCGGGGTGGGTCATCAGCGCCTGCTCGACCTCGGTGGAGTAGACGTTGAAGCCGCCGGTGATGACCATGTCCTTGGCCCGGTCGACGATGTGCAGGAAGCCGTCCTCGTCGAGGTAGCCGATGTCGCCGGTGTGGTGCCAGCCGTGCGCGCTCGCCTCCGCGGTGGCCTCGGGGTTGTCGAGGTAGCCGCGCATGACCAGGGAGCTGCGTACGACGATCTCGCCACGCTCCCCGGAGCCGAGCAGCGCGCCGCGCTCGCCCATGATCGACACCGTCACCAGCGGCGCCGGCCGGCCGGCCGAGGAGAGCCGCTCGATGGCGACCGACCCGTCCTCGTGGAAGTGGTCGGCCGGCGACATGGTCGCGATCATCATCGGCGCCTCGGTCTGCCCGAACAGCTGCGCCATCACCGGCCCGATCCGGGTGAGCGCCTCATCCAGCCGCGTCGACGACATCGGCGCCGCGCCGTACCAGAAGCAGCGCAACGACCTCAGGTCCGACGACGGCAGCGCCGGATGGTCCAGCACCAGGTAGATCAGCGTGGGTGGCAGGAACGTGTGGGTGACCTGCTCCCGCTCGATGTGCTCGAGGAAGGCACCGACGTCGGGCGTACGCATCACCACGATCTTGCCGCCCAGGCACAGCACCGGGAAGCAGAGCACCCCGGCGGCGTGGGTGAGCGGCGCGAGCGCGAGGTAGGTCGGCCGCTCCGGCGCGTCCGGCCAGGGGTAGGCCATCAGGGTGATCGCCGACATCGTCTCCAGGTTGGTGCCGGTGAGCATGACGCCCTTGGGGCGCCCTGTGGTGCCCCCGGTGCCGACGACCATCGCGAGGTCGTCGGCACCGGGAGGCTCGTTCGCCTCGGCGGTCTCGACAGGCTCCGGGCCACTCCGTTCAGACCCCGAGAGGAACTCCTCCCAGGTCAGCGCCCAGTCGTAGGACCCGTCGAGACAGACCAGGGTGGTCAGGTCCGGCAGCTCCGAGCGGATCTGGTCGACCAGCGCGGCGAAGGCCGACTGGAAGATCAACGCCGAGCAGCCGAAGAGCTCGAGGAGCTCCCGGTTCTCCGCGGCCTCGCTACGCGGGTTGATCGGACACCAGACGCCCCCCGCGCGACTGATGCCGAACACCGAGGCGAAGGCGACCGGGTCGTTGGCCGACAGGATCGCCACCTTCGCGCCCGGCGCGACGCCGCGGGCCCGAAGGCCCGCGGCGACGCGGTGGGAGAGATCGACGACCTCGGCGTAGGACCAGGTGTCCTCGCCGCAGACGAGACAGGGAGCGTCCTCTCCGAGAGAGGCGCCCTTGTCCAGGTAGTCGACAAGACGCATCCGCTTCTCCTCAGTTCCGCTGGCGGGTGACGACGGGCTCGGCGACCAGTCCGAACGCCTGCAGCTGACCGAGGAGCTCGCGGTGGCCGAACGCCTGACAGCCCGAGGCGAAGCCGACCCGGTGCGGCGGCTGCTGCAGCAGCGAGTAGGCGGCGTACGCCTGCAGCAGCCCGGTCTGCTTGTAGTTCTGGTTCCCGTGGATGACGCAGTGCGCGCGGCCGAGCGGGCCGGAGGCGTGCACCGAGTCGAGCGACTTGTTCAGCCGCGGGTTCTCCCGAGGCGGCATCTCGTTCATCACCTGGGCCGCCGTGGCGGTCAGCGCCTCGTCGCGCTGCTCGGCGTCCATGTCCTTGGTCGCCTCCAGGGCAGCGGCGACGATCTGCGGCACTCCGTGCATCAGCGCGGCGTTGAAGACGCCGCCCTGGGCCTTGCAGCTGGCCACCTTC
This sequence comes from Nocardioides sp., assembly GCF_014360585.1. Classification (GTDB taxonomy): domain Bacteria; phylum Actinomycetota; class Actinomycetes; order Propionibacteriales; family Nocardioidaceae; genus Nocardioides. Next base: position 15,066 of record NZ_JACIXG010000081.1, on the reverse strand, counting down.
GGGTCGCGGCGGTACCAGACCGGGTGCGAGGTGCCGCCCCACGGCAGCGAGAGCGCGAGCTCGTGCTGGCCCGGGACCACGAGCGGGACCAGCCCGGCGGTGGGGTCGAACTCGACGTACGCGTTCTGCTCCAGGTAGTGCGCCGTGGAGGTGGCCGCGTTGACGAGGATCGTGCGGGTCGAGGCGATGGTGGGGGAGCCGCCCCAGAAGACCGCGATGTCGAGGGTGTCGAGGCCCGGCTGCTCGAGGCAGATCTCGGCCGCGATCTCGCCGGTGGTGTACATCTGCGCGATCCCCGGCGCGAGCAGCAGCCCCGCGTCCGCGAAGTCGGCGCCGTACGTCTCGTCGCAGGTGATCAGCCAGTCCTGCTCGCCGGTGGTGTCGGTGTAGTGGACCCCCGCGGCGAGCGCGGCCGCCACGACGTCGGGACCGTACTGGGAGAACGGGCCGACGGTGTTGAGGACGACCTTCGCGCCGGTGAACAACTCGGTGAGCGACTCGACGGAGTGCTCCACCTCGGCGATCTCGTAGTCGGCGGTCTCGATGCCGGGCACGTTGGTGGCCAGCGAGGCGACCAGCTTCTCCTTGGAGCGGCCGGCGGCCACGAAGGGCACACCGAGCTCGCGCAGGTATTCGCAGACCAGTCGGCCGGTGTAGCCGGACGCGCCGTAGACGACGACGGGCTTCTTCTCGCTCATGCTCACATCCCCATTCCACCGTCGACCGGAAGGCCGACGCCGTTGACGAAGGCCGCCTGGTCGGAGGCCAGGAAGACGACCGCGTTGGCCATGTCCTCGACGGTGCCGAGGCGCCCCGACGGCGTCAGCTCGACGACCCCGCCGACGGCGGCCTCGGCGGACTCGAAGAGGCCGAGCTGGGCGACGTCGTTGGCCAGCCCGGCGCCCATCTCGGTCGGCACCAGACCGGGGTAGAGGCAGTTGACGCGGACGCCGTAGCCGAGCTTGCCGCTCTCCATCGCCGCCACCCGGGTCAGCCGGTCCACGGCGCTCTTGGTGGCCGAGTAGACCGAGATGCCGGGGAAGGCGATCGTGGCCGCGACCGAGGCGACGTTGAGGATCACACCGCCCTTGCCGGCGGCGCCGTCGGGCCGCATCGTACGCAGGCCGTGCTTGAGGCCGAGGGCCGTGCCGAGCACGTTGACCTCCAGCATCTTCCGCACGTCGGCCGGGTCGAGCTCGGTGATCAGGCTGGTGATCTCCACGCCGGCGTTGTTCACCAGGATGTCGAGCCCGCCGAGGCCGTCGACCGCGGCGGCCATTCCCGCCTCCCAGGAGGAGTCGTCGGTGACGTCGAGGTGCACGAAGGTGCCGCCGATCGACTCGGCCACCTTGGCGCCCTGGTCGTCCTTGAGGTCTGCGACGGCGACCTTCGCGCCGGCCGCGGCGAGGGCGCGGGCCATCCCTTCGCCGAGGCCCTGGGCCCCGCCGGTGACGAGCGCTGTCCGTCCGCTCAGATCAGTCATCTGTGACTCCTTCGTCGCTGTGATGTGGCTCACAGACAATCGCGAATCTTGACGAGTGTCAAGATTTTTTTTGACAGTTGACCAGAAAATGGATCAGGTTGGACCGAGGCGGGCACCGAAGGGGGTATCGTTTCGGTCCATGACCCAGGTCGCCGCCCCGAAGGCGTCTCGCCGCACGCCCGCCGACAAGCACGACGAACGCCGCAAGGCGCTCGCCGAGTCGGCGCTGCGTACGTTGGGGGAGCTGGGCTACGCGCGGGCCAGCCTGCGCGAGATCGCCAACAACTCTGAGTTCAGCCACGGGGTCGTGCACTACTACTTCAACGACAAGCTCGAGCTGATCGTCTACTGCGTGCGCTACTACAAGCAGCGCTGCGTGCACCGCTACGACGGCGTCGTGGCCGAGGCCACCTCACCGGAGGATCTGGCCGAGCGGTTCGGCGACAAGCTTGTCGAGACGATCGTCGAGGAAGCCCCGATGCACCGGCTCTGGTACGACCTGCGTTCGCAGTCGATGTTCGAGGAGAGCCTGCGTGAAGCGGTCACCCAGATCGACCAGAGCCTGGAGGACATGATCGCCCGGGTCCTGGGCCGCTATGCCGAGCTCGCCGGGGTCGAGCCCGCGATCGCCTCGCCGGTGGCGTACGGGATGTTCGACGGCATCTTCCAGCAGGCTCTGCTCGGCTATCTCAACGGTCGTGACGGCGTCCTGGAGGACCTGCGGGCCCGGGTGGTCGAGCTGATGCCGATGCTGCTGGCGCCGAGGGCGTAGCCCAACCGGGCGTCAGCGCCGCACGGGCCGGCCGGGATAGGCGCTGGTGTCCAGCGCGCCGTCGCGGACCACGAAGGTCCCGTCGACCAGGAGATGGACGACGCCGGTCGATGGCCGGGTGGGATCCAGATAGGTGGCCCGGTCGGTCATCTGGTCGGGCGAGAGGACGACGAGGTCGGCGTCGGCGCCGGGAGCCAGATAACCCTTGGTGCGCATCGCGGGGGTGAACGGGGCGAGCACCTGGGCCGGTAGATAGGCGCAGCGCCGGAAGGCCTCCGGCCAGGTCCAGACGCCGGTCTCACGAACCATACGGCGCAGCGAGCGGGCATAGGTGCCGGCGGTGCGGGGGTGGGCGGTGCCGGCGCCCGGGATGCGCTGGGCCGGCTGGGGCTCGCTGGGCGGCCGGTGGTGGTGCTCGCACTGGCGCTGCGGCACGAGTCGTCCGTCGACCACGAGCCCGACCCGGGTGGCGCCAGCAGCCTCCAGCGCGCGGCAGACGCGCTCGCGGTGCACCTCTCGGCCGCCGTACCGGCCGCGGCCGTCGCGGTCGTCGGCGGCGTCGCGTACGCCCTGGTCCCGCTGCCCGGCGACGGCGCCGAGCCCGAGGAGCGGGCGGCCCGGCTGGCCCGAGAGTTCTGCGAACGCCTGGGCGCCCGGCTGCCGGTCGTCGTCGGCGTGGGCGGCGTCGCCTCGGACGTCAGCGCGATCGTCGCCTCGCGCGAGGCCGCCAACCGGGCGCTGCGGGTGCTCCGCGACGGCGTCGCCCCGGGCACCGCGTCGCGGTCGGTGGCCCGGCTCTCCGACGTCTACACCCAGTCGCTGCTCCTCGAGCTCCGCGACCTCGCAGCCGCGCGCGGCGAGCGCCCGGTGGGTCCGATCGCGCGGCTGCTCGACTACGACGAGCGCAACGACTCCGGCCTCGCCGAGACCCTGGACGCCTGGCTGGACGCCAACGGCGACGTACGCACCGCCGCCGCGGCTCTCTTCATCCACCCGAACACGCTGCGCTACCGGCTGCGCCGGCTCGAGCAGGTCAGCGGCCTGGACCTCTCCGATCCCGAGCAGCGCTTCGCGGCAATGCTGCAGCTGCGGATCCTGGCCCCGCGCTGAGCAGGATTCGGATCGGTCCGCGTCCGCCCGAGGTCATGGCGACGGATGCCAGCTCTCCTGAAGGGCCACCAGCGCTTCGCTGATCAGGCGGGTGGGCCGAAGCCCGGTGGGAAGCGAGGCCATGACCGCGTTGCGCGGCGCTCCGTCGGTCAGCTGGCGGTAGGTCAGCGGCCGGCCCTCTGGGCTCGTGCTGGTCGGCTGCATCAGCAGCGAGTAGGCCAGGTTGCGGCCGACGACGTTCTGGATCGCCTGAACGCTGGCGGATCGCCACATCACCCGCGGGACCAGGCCGGCGACCTCGAAGGCCGCCAGGGTGCGGCGCAGGGCGGGTTCCTCATCGACCAGGATCGCCGGGTGGCGGGCGAGGTCGACCATCCGGATCCGGTCGAGCCGGGCCAGCTCGTGCTCCGGGCTGAGGGCCACCATCCGGCGGGCGTCGTGCAGCTCGGTGCCGGTGCACCCTGCGGCGAGCTGCGCCTCGTAGATCGCGCAGACCTGGACCCGGCCGGCCAGCATCTCGTCCTGGATCATCGGGCCCGAGCCCTCGACGAAATCGAGCTCGACGCCCGGGTGATGCTGGGCGAACCAGTCGATGAGGTGGGGGATGGCGTACATGGCCAGGGTGCGGAAGACGCCCACCACGATCCGGCCGGAGAGCCGGCCGTGGAACTCCTCGACCACCGCCGCGATGTCCGCCACCTGGTCGGTGACCTGGCGCGCCCGGGCGGCGACGATCGTGCCCTCGGGTGTCAGTGCCACGCCTTTGCCACGTCGCCGGATGACCAGGGTGGCTCCGACCAGGCGCTCGAGCTCGGCCAGCGCGAGGCTGACGGCCCCTTGCGACACGTTGCACCGTTGGGCCGCCGCGGTGACCGTCCCGGTCTCGGCGATTGCGGCGAAGTATTCGAGTTGGCGCAGGGTGACCTCGTGCATTAGTTCACCTTATGTGAAACCCGAAAAACTCTAGTTAGACAAATGATGTGGCGGGGATCACGCTGAGATGAAGTTGATCCGAAAGGAACCCCGTGACTGAATCCATCCCCTACGTCGTCACCCTCGGGACGGCAGGCGGACCGCGCTGGTGGAGCGACCACCGGGGCGAGCCGCGTGCCGGCATCGCCACCGCCGTGGTCGTCGACGATGTCTGGTACCTCGTCGACTGCGGGTACGGCGCCGGCCGCCAGGCCAACAGAGCCGGGCTGCCGATGGCGGACCTGCGTGGTGTCTTCGTCACCCACATGCACTCCGACCACGTCGTCGACCTGCCCGCGCTGCTGCTGTTCGGCGCGTTCGAGCTCAAGGACTCCGCCCCGGAGTCGATCCCGGTCATCGGCCCCGGCGACCGCGGGAAGCTCCCGCCGCTCTCGCCGCGGGCGGTGCGTACGCCTGAACCGATCGCACCGGCGCAGCCCACCCCCGGGGTCCGCGGTCTGGTCGACGGGCTCCTCACCGCGTACGCCACCGACGCGAACGACCGGATCTTCGACTCGCTCGCGAAGTCGCCGGCTGACCAGTTCCGTGCCGAGGAGATCGTCGTCCCCGAGGAGTGTGGCTTCGACCCGGACGAGCAGGTGGCGCCGGCGATGGAGCCGATCGTGGTCCATTCCGACGAGCGGGTGACCGTCCGGGCAATCCTGGTCTCGCACCATCCGACCGCCCCGGCGTTCGCCTACCGGTTCGACACCGCGGCCGGGTCGGTCACCATCTCGGGGGACACCGCGCCGTGTGACAACCTGGTGCGGCTCGCCGCCGACACCGACCTGCTGCTGCACGAGGCGATCAACCTTGACTCGCTGGCCCGTCAGTACACCGACGTGGAGATGTTGCAGGCAACCATGGACCACCACCGACGGGCACACACCACCCCGCTCCAGGCCGGAGAGGTCGCCACTCGGGCGGGCGCACGACACCTCGCCCTTCACCACCTGGTCCCCAGCCACGACCGTCCGGAGGTCTGGGAGCGGGCCGGCGAGACCTACGCCGGACCTCTCAGCGTCCCCGACGACCTCGACATCATCCCGTTCGGCCGGTCGGCCGACATCGTCCCCGAGTCGGCCGCGGCCAGAAGCTGAGGAGCACCCATGACACAGAGCACTCCCACCTCCGCGGACTCGTCGGGCTATCACGCGTCGCCGGCGGAGATGCGCCGGATCCTGTTCTCCAGCGCGATCGGCACCGCGGTCGAGTACTACGACTTCATCCTGTACGCCACGGCGGCCGGAATCGTCTTCAACCAGGTCTTCTTCAACGACCTGGACGCGACGACCGCGCTGATCGTCTCGTTCGCCACCCTTGCGGCGGGGTACGTCGCCCGGCCGCTGGGCGGCCTCCTCTTCGGCCACCTCGGCGACCGATACGGCCGCAAGACGATCCTGGTCGGAACGGTGCTGTTGATGGGCATCTCCTCGACTCTGATCGGCCTGCTGCCGACGAGCGATCAGGTCGGCATCCTCGCGCCGATCCTGCTGGTCACGTTGCGGGTCGTGCAGGGTGTGGCCGTCGGTGGGGAGTGGGGTGGCGCGATGCTGCTCGCCTTCGAGAACTCCAAGAAGGAGTCCCGCGGCTTCGCGTCCGCCTTCGCCTACATGGGTGCGCCGATCGGAACTGTGACCGGCACTTTGATCCTCTCGGCGATGACGGTCCTGCCGGAGAACGACTTCCTGACCTGGGGCTGGCGGGTCCCCTTCGTGCTCTCGGCGGTCTTCATGACGCTGGCGCTCTTCATCCGGATGCGGGTGAGCGAGTCGCGAGTCTTCAAGGAGCTCTCCACCAGCGCCGAGAAGACCCGGCGCCGGGTCCCGGCCGCGGAGCTCGTCCGCGACCACCCGCGGTCACTGCTGACCGCGGTGCTCGTCGGGCTGTCCGGGCAGATGACGCAGGGGCTGATGGGCGCCTGGGCGGTGGCGTTCGCGGTGCAGCAGGCGATGCTGTCCGCGACCGAAGTGCTCAACGTCAAGGCCCTCGGCGGAGTGTGCACCGTGATCATGATCGTGATCGCCTCCAGGCTCTCCGACCGACTCGGCCGGCGGCGGGTGCTCATGGCCGGCAACGCCGCGGCGATGGTGCTCGCGATGCCGGTGATGATGCTGCTCGACATGGGCTCGACCGTCGGCTTCTTCCTGGCGATCTTCCTCGGCCTCTCCGTCGTCCAGGGGTTCAACTCCGGCCCGTACGGAGCCTTCGCGGGGGAGCTGTTCCCCACCTCGGTCCGCTACTCCGGCACCTCGATCGGCTACCAGCTGGCCTCCACGCTGGGCGCCGGGTTCACCCCCATGATCGCCTCGACCCTGGTGGTCCTGGGGGGTGGCTCGTTGTGGCTGGTCGGAGCACTGTGGATGAGCTTCTCCGCGATCTCCCTGGCTGCGCTGGTCGCCAGCCGGGACCGCGGCGGGCTCGACATCGTCCAGCTCGACCAGAGCGTCACGGTGACCTCGACGACGTCCGAGTCCCCGTCGAGGAGTCACGCTGAGGTCTGAGGGGTCCGGCGCTCCTCACCGTTGGCCGCGTTCGGTCTACGCCAACGGTGAGGAGCCGGACCCTCGGTTCAGCCTCGCCAACGAACGCACCTTCCTCGCTTGGCTGCGTACGGCACTGGCGCTCATCGCTGGTGGGGTGGCGCTGGAGACGGTGCGCGTCCCCGCGGCAGACGGCCTGCGGACGAGCCTCTCGGTCGCCGTCGTGCTCCTCGGCGTGATCGCTGCGCTGCACGGCTGGCGTTCGTGGGCCCGTTCCGAGTCGGCGCTTCGGCATCGGCGGCCGCTGAGTGGACCCGGGCTCGGACTGCTGGTCGGTCTCGGCGTGGCGGCTGTCGGGCTCGTCCTCGGCATCGGCCTCGTCGCCGGCCTCGTTGCCGGCCCCGCCAGCGGTCATGGATGAGAACGCATGGGCCGACGGGGCACGGGTTCACGACCTCGGACTCCAGCTCGAGCGCACTGCCCTGGCCTGGCGGCGCACCGCCTTGGCGCTGGTCGTCGCCGCTCTCCTCGCGACCAAGGCGATGGCTCTGCGAGAGACGGTGGCCTTCGGGGTGGTCTCGGCGGGGCTGCTCGTGGTCGCCGCGGGGGCGGCATGGATCGGAGCTCGGCGCTACCGCCGCGGTGCGCTCCTCTTCATCCGTGAGGCCGAGGCATCCTCGGCGGAGGGCGCCGGCCTCGGAGGCCGGGCGCTTGCGACCAGCAGCGCCGCGGTCGCTCTCGTCGGGGTCGGCGCCATCGGCTGGGTGCTGCTCGGGACCGCGGGATGAGTTCCGAGCAGCAGCATTCGGGCGAGTAGACGGCGTCCCTCCGCACTCACTTGCCCGACCACTAGGGTGGGCCATCCGAACTCCACAACACCGAGGAACTCTGTGATGGACCCCGTCGACCTTGCCCTGATGCTGCTCCGTCTTGCCGTGGGCGGCACGATGATCGCGCACGGCGTCAACCACTGGCGCGGAGGCGGCAAGATCGCCGGTACGGCCGGCTGGTTCGAGAGCCTCGGCCTGCGCCACGGCACCCTGCAGGCGTGGGCGAGCGTGGTGACCGAGATCGGTGCCGGCGTGCTGCTGATCCTGGGCCTCATCACGCCGCTGGCCGCCGCCGGTGTCGTCGGGGTGATGCTCGTCGCCGCGCTGCTGGCGCACCGGCCGAACGGGTTCTTCATCTTCAAGGAGGGCTGGGAGTACGTGATGATCCTGGCCGTCGTCGCGGTCGTCCTCGGCGTCACCGGCCCCGGGACGATCTCGCTCGACTCGGCCCTAGACATCGTCTACGACGGCTGGATCGGCGGAGCGGTGGCGCTCGGCGGCGGTCTCCTCGGCACGGCCCTCCTGCTCGCCGCGTTCTGGCGCCCGCAGCGCCAGGGTGCTGCCGCGGAGGCCTCGTCGGCGGAGGAGCCGTCGACGGAGGAGCCGGCGGAGTCGCCGGTGGAGTCGCCGGTGGAGAAGCCGTCGCCGGAAGCCTGAGATCGCGGCGACCAAAGTCGAGCTCGCAGCGACCGAAGGTCGATGCGGCCGGGCTCCTGGGTTCATAGCCTGGACCCATGAGCTACCAACGGCTGGGCCCGGCCGGACTGCTGGTCGCGGCGCTCGCCCTGATCGGGCTGGGCGTCGTCGGCCCGCCGGCATCGGACGGCGGGCCCCGGATCTCGCCCGGCGTGCCGATCCTGCTGGTCGGCGCGGCGGCCGCCTGGTGGCTGCGCGGCGCTGCCGGTGCCATCCTCGGGCTGGTGGCAGCGGCCGTGGTGACGGTCGCCGCCGTCGGCGCCGGCATCGGGCCGGATCTGATCGGTGACCGCGGGCTGCCGGTAGCCGTCGCACGCTGGGTCCAGGTGGTGGGGCTGGTTGTCGCGGCGTACGCCTTGGGTCGACGGTTGGCGACACGACGCTCGCGCGCGGGGACGGCAGGTGAAGGCGCCCGACGTGATCGGGGCAAGGCGCTTCAGGTCACGGGCCTGCTGGTGCTGTGCGGCGTCGGGGCCGAGCTCTTGGCGGCGTACGGGGACAGCACGGGCGATCCCGGCAAGATCGCCTTCGCGCTGGTCTTCTTCGGCGCCCTCTACGGAGCGCCCGCGCTGCTCGCCCGGGAGCTGGCCCGGCGCCTGGGCTGGGGCTGGCCGAGCCTGTTGCTGGTCTTCGCAGCGTTGGGTACGGCCCAGGCCGGCCTCATCGACCAGTCCCTGTTCAGCGCCGACTACGGCGGGTACGAGGGCTGGGAGGAGAGCCGTGAGCCGACCCTGATCCCGTCCATGGGACTCAGCGGCTACAGCGCCTACTCCTTCATCGTCGGACACGTGATCTTCAGCTTCGCCGCGCCGGTGGCGTTGGCCGAGGCCTGGGCGCCCGCCCGAGCCCGAAAGCCGTGGCTGGGCCCGATCGGCACAATCCTCGCCGCGGTCGCCTATCTCATCGCCGCGGCGATGATCGTGACCGACCCGGAGTCACGCTCCGGAAGCGCGGCCCAGCTGCTCGTCACCGCTGGAGTCGTCGCCGTCATGCTGCTCGGTGCCACGCTCCTCGGTCGGAATCGCCGGACGGACCACGCTCGAGCCGGTGTGCGGGGACCTGCCGTATGGCTGGTCCTCGTTGTCTCGCTGATCTTCGCGATCGTCCCCGACCTGATGCCTGAGACCTGGCTTGGGCTGGTCCTCGCAGCCGCGACGACGGCGACACTCGGGATCCTCATCCTCCTGGCCTCACGGACCGGAGCATGGACGATCCGCCACACCGCGGCGGTCGGCGCTGCCTACCTTCTCGAAGGGGGTCTGCTGGCCTTCACCTACTTCCCGCTCATCGGCGACGTCGAGGCAGGGCCGAAGTACGCCAACAACGTGGTGATGCTCCTCGTCGTCGTGCTCGCAACCTGGCTCGCCCTGCGCGGGCGAGCTCGACCTCAGGGGCTCAGCGCCGAGACCGCATCCCGAGCCGCGCAGTCTCCCCGGTAGCCGACCGCTCGAGCGCAGCGATGAGGGTGCGGGCGTCGTAGCGCCCCTCGTGCCGATGAGACCCGATGAAGAACGTCGGGGTGCCGCGCGCGCCGCTGGCCTCGGCGGAGGCCATGTCGTCGCGGACGTGCTCGGCGAGTTCGGGGTCCTCCAGGTCGCGGAGGAACTGCTCGACGTCGAGCCCGAGAACAGCGGCGTAGCCGGCGAGGTCCTGGTGCTCGAGCTGGTTCTGGTTGGCGAAGAGGTGCAGGTGCATCTCCCAGAACTTGCCCTGCCGCGCGGCGGCCTCGGCGGCGACGGCGGCCAGCTCGGCGTGTGGGTGCTGGGGGAGGGGGAGGTGGCGTACGACGTAGCGGATCCGGGGGCCGAAGTAGTCACGGACCTCGTTGGCGGTGCCGGTGGCACGGGCGCAGAAGGGGCACTCGTAGTCGAGATACTCGATCAGGGTGACGTCGGCGTCCTCGTCGCCGTAGATGTGGTCGCGCTCCGGGTCGATCGGTGGCGAGAGCAGCTTGGGCAGGGCTGCGTCGCGCTGGCCGAGGAAGCGCGCGGAGAGCTGGAAGATCAGCCAGCCGAGCGCCGAGGCGAGCACCACGGAGATGAGTACGCCGACGATCGCGTCGCGCTGCAGCGTCTCGGAGTCGAAGGCGAGAGTGGTGATCAGCAGAGAGACGGTGAAGCCGATTCCGGACAGTGCGGCACCGCCGAGGACGTGGCCGCCGCCGACCCCCTGCGGGAGCCTGCCGAGCCCCATCCGGGTGGCGGCGAAGGCTGCACCACCGATCCCCAGAGTCTTGCCCAGCACCAGGCCGGCGACGACGCCCCAGGTCACCGGCGAGCTGAGTGCTTCCCCGAGCACGCCGTCGCGCAGGTCGACGCCGGCGTTGGCGAGGGCGAAGACGGGCACGATGAGGTAGCTCGTCGGTACGTGCAGCGTCTCCTGGAGCCGCTCGTTGACCGAGATCGTGCGGGTCAGCTGGTCGCGGGTCTCGCGCTGCAGCGTAGGCAGCGGCGACTGCCGGAATGCCCGGAACCGCGAGATCGCGACCTCCATCTGGGCGCGGGTCGGCTCCGCGGCCGGCACCAGCAGCCCGGCCAGCATCCCCGCGATCGAGGCGTGCAGACCCGCCCCGAGAGTGGCCACCCAGGCGATCAGGACGAGCAGTACGTACGGACCGGCCCGCCACACCTTCACCCGGTCGAGCGCGAAGATCCCGACCAGTGCCAGCCCGGCCACCAGGAGCGGACCGATCCGGAGGTTCTCGGTGTAGGCGACCCCGATCACGCTCACCGCGACGATGTCGTCGATGACGGTAAGGGTGAGCAGGAAGATGCGCAGCTGGGTCGAGACGGCCGGCCCGACCAGCGCGAGCATGCCCAGCAGGAACGCGGTGTCGGTGCCGATCACGATGCCCCATCCGCGGGCGGCCTCGCCCGAGGGGTTGAGCATCAGGTAGATCATCGCGGGCAGGAGCAGTCCGCCGGCACCGGCGACCAGCGGCACCACCATGCGACGACGGTCGGTGAGCTCGCCGACGGCGAGCTCGCGGCGTACCTCCAGGCCGATGACGAAGAAGAAGACCACCATCAGTCCGTCGTTGACCCAGTGGTGCAGGTCCATCGAGAGCCCGATGTCACCGAACCGGACCGAGAGCACCGTCTCCCACAGGTGCTCGTAGCCGTGCGACCACGGCGAGTTGGCCCAGGCCAGCGCCAGCAGCGAGGCGATCACCAGCAGCGCCGCGCTCGTCGACTCCAGGTGCATGAAGTGGCGCAGCGTGGTGCCGAGCTGCCCGGTCGGGTCTGCGTCGCGACGACCGCGCGTGTGCTCATCTCCCACGGCGAGAATCCTAGGCTGCGCGCCCGTCGCGGGGCGCGAGTGTCCGCGCGGGAGTGCCCTCAGCGCCGGACAGCGAGCCACCAAGTGGCGGTCGCCACAGGCGTTACACGAGTTTCCAACAGATGCGTGACCTGTCATCCACATCCTCGTTAGCCCTTCGACGGCAGGTGGAAACCGGACGGAAGCGCAGAATCACGTGGCGCGACCCGGTCACCAAGCCGTGCATGGGGGCTTCTGGTGCGTGTAAACGGGTGCTGACGTACGCAAACACGCACATCCTGGACATAGCCCACTCTAGCTATGCCCAATAGGCCCTACTGCTCATAATTTGTAGAGGATAAAGTCCTTTCAAGTCTTCCTTGAAAGTCCGGAGGAGAGTTAGATGGGGAACATGACAACTAGGCGCTCTCGGCCCGGCCGCCCTAGGCATGTTCCCGACTCAGGTACGACCTCACCGCGTGACCAGATCCTGGACGCAGCCTCCAAGCTGTTCGTCTCCCAGGGTTTCGCGGCGACGTCTACCCGCGAGATCGCCGACGTGGTCGGCATCCGCCAAGCATCGCTCTACTATCACTTCGCGGGGAAGGACGAGATCCTCGGCGAGCTGCTTCGCCGGTCGGTCCGGCCGACCACGGAGAAGGTGGAGAAGATCCTGAACCGCGTGCCACCGCTCGACTTCGAGACCGCGCTCTATCTGCTGGTCCTCGTCGACGTACGCACCCTCGCCGACGTGCCGCACAACGTCGGCATGCTCTACCAGCTGCCCGACGTGGCCAAGTGCGAGGTCTACGACGAGTTCCGCAACGAGCACGCCGAGCTGGCCGCGCACTACGCGAACCTGGCCAGCGAGGTCGCCTCGGAGACGGTGCGCTCGACGGTCGGCCGCAAGCAGCTGGGCGACCTGCTGATCCAGCAGGTCGAGGGCGTGATCAACATGCGCACCGAGGAGCCCGGTCGGCGGATCCCGTGCCGCGAGGCATGGGCCATCGCCGCCACCTGCCTGCGGATCTGCGGCGTTTCTCAGGAGAAGATCGACGCCGCGTCCCCGCTCGCGATCGAGCTGCTCCCGCAGTTCATGGACGAGCAGGTCGCCGAGTCCGCCTGAGTCCGCCTGAAACCGGATGGACTCGGGGGCGCCCGTAGGCTTCGATGGCCGCATGACTCTTTTCGTCTCGCACACCACCATCGACTGCCACGACGCGTACGCGCTCTCGGAGTGGTGGAAGGCCCTGCTCGGCTACGTCGACGTGGAGGGGGACCCGAACCTGCCGGGTCACGAGGAGTGCATGATCCTCGACCCGGAGACCGGCCACCGGCTGCTGTTCATCGAGGTGCCCGACGCGGAGCTGCCCGCCAAGCGGATCCACCTCGACCTGCGCCCGCGCACCGGCACGCGTGACGAGGAGGTCGAGCGGCTCCTCGAGCTCGGCGCGACCCAGGTTGCCGACCACCGTGGGAAGTACGGCCCCGGGACCGGCTGGGTGATCTTCGCCGATCCCGAGGGCAACCAGCTCTGCGTGCTCGGCTCGAAGGCGGAGGTCGCCGCGATGGAGGCGCAGAGGTCAGGCGCGTAGCCGGACCAGCTCATACATGCTGGAGAAGCCCTGGTCGCCGTGACCCTGGGCGATCCGGCGATCCATCAGCGACTTCACCTCCCGCATCCGTACGGTCTCGACGCCGGCTGCCTCCCGGTGCCCGATCAGGTCGTCCATCAGTGCGGCCTGGACGTCGAGCGAGCCGAGGTCGGGACCGTACGTCCCGCTCTTGATCGCGCCGGCCATCATCTTCAGCAGCCCGGCGTAGCCGTCGAGCGACCCGGCGAGCCGCTCGGTGAACGCCTCGGGGTCCATGCCCTCCTTCTCGACGAGGCTGAGGGTGTGCAGGAAGCCGATCAGGAATTCGAAGCCCATCGCCACCTGGGCGTTGAACTCCACGGCCGCGTGTCCGGCGTCGGGCCCGTGGTAGGTGACGGTGCCGAGCTCGTCGAGCACCGGCCGGACCTTCTCGAACACGTCGTGATCGCCGCTGAAGGCCAGCGAGACCCCGGCCGTGCCGACGTCGGGCGGGTCTCCCATGACCTTCCCGTCGACGTACGCCGCCTGATGCTCGACCGCCCACGACGCGTTCGCGCGCGCCTGGGCGGGGGAGCCGCTGGTCAGGCTGACCAGGGTCCGGCCGGCGGCCGCGTCGCCGACGGAGTCGAGCACGTCCTCGACCGCGGTGTTGTCCAGGAGGACGAGGATCGTGACCGGGCTGGCCGCCACCGCGTTCGCCGCGGTGGACGCGACCAGCGCGCCCGTGTCGGCCAGGGCCTCGGCCTTGTCCGCGGTCCGGTTCCATACGGTGGTCCGATAGCCGCGCTCGAGGTATGTCCGCGCGACCGCTGAGCCCATGTTGCCCATCCCGATCACGGTGACGGCCGGTCGGTCGTTGCGTTCCGTCATGGTTTCAACTCCATCTCTCGTGGTGTGTCACCATCCTGAAAGATGAAGTTGACTTGAGGTCAAGGCCTGTTGTCGTCGACCTGGTCGGTCGCGACCGGGAGGTCGTGGTGGCTCCACTGGCTCCAGGAGCCCGGATAGAGCGCAGCCTCGTGGCCGGCGATGGCCAGGGCCGCGATCTGGTGGGCGGCGGTGACACCCGAGCCGCAGTAGGCGGTCACGGGGGAGCCGGCCTCGACACCGAGCGCGGCGAACCGGTCCCGGAGCTCCTCGGCCGGCAGGAAACGGCCGTCGGGACCGAGGTTGTCGACGGTGGGCGCGGAGACCGCGCCGGGGATGTGCCCGGCCTTCGGGTCGACGGGCTCGACCTCTCCGCGATAGCGCTCCGCGGCGCGGGCGTCGAGGAGAAGACCCGCATAGGTCTCGACCTCCTCGAACGGCAGCACGGGGAGGTGTCCCGGAGTGAGCGTCACCGTGCCCGGGGCGGGCACGACGTCGTCGGTGGCCAGCGGGTGGCCCGCGGCGGCCCAGGCGCCGAGGGCGCCGTCGAGGAGGCGTACGTCGGCGACGCCCGCCCAGCGCAGCAGCCACCAGGCACGGGCGGCGGAGGTGTTCCCTACGGCGTCGTAGGCGACGACGGTGTCACCGGCGGAGATTCCCCAGCGGCGGGCGGCGACCTGCAGGTCCGCGAGCTCGGGGAGCGGGTGACGCCCGTCGGTGGGCTCGCCGTGGCGGGCCAGCTCGGTGTCGAGGTCGACGTAGACGGCGCCGGGGAGGTGGCCCTCGAGGTAGGACTCGTGTCCCGGCGGGCCGCCGAGCTGCCAGCGTACGTCGAGGAGGACCGGCGGGTGGTCGGAGCCGAGCGCGGTGGCCAGCTCGTCGGCGCTGATGAGTACGTTCACGGGTCGAAGTCTTTCAGTCGGGTGGCGCCATCACGTGTAACACGTTGTTCGTAGGACTATCCGGTCGTTATAACGACCGGATAGTCCTACGAACAACG
>NZ_JACIXG010000080.1 GCF_014360585.1 Nocardioides sp. | reverse complement strand
GACGTCACATACGCGAATCGAGTTGGCACCAACGTGCCAACTCGATTCGCGGGAGTGACGTCTCGACCGACGTACGTGACGCCTCGGCGGTTATTCGACGCGGGCCACCATGGGCAGGCGACTGCGGGTGGTCACCGCGACGATCAGCGCGATCAGCAGCGGAAGGCCGACCACGATCACTCCGACCAGGGTCCAGGGGATCTCGAGGTAGTGCGAAGCCACGTCGTCGCGCACCGGCCACCCCTCGGCAGTGAGCGGATAGCTGACCGCGATGCCCGGCACGAACCCGATGATCGCGCCAGGGACCGCGCCGAGGAGCGCGACCACGATCGCGTACGCAGCACCGACCCCCCGCCGCGTACGTGTCCGGGCTCCGACCGCCGACAGCGTCGCCAGGTCGGGCCGGGCGTCGTTGAGCGCCAGGTGCGTGGCGGTCAGCGCGCCGCCGATCATCAGAGCCCCGCCCAGCGTGACCAGGAGAAGCCACACGATCACGGCTGAGTCCTCCTCCTGGAACCCTCGCTCGACCTGGAGCATCGTGGAGAGCTCTCCCCCGGCCAGCGCCTCGCTCAGGTCGGTCTCCGCGACCTCGCTGATCCGAGCATCCTCGATGTAGAGCCCCGTGATCTGCGGGTCGGCACCGACCCGCTTCGCCACCGCCGGCGTCACGACCGCGTACGCAGGCGCGGCCCGGTCGCCGACATCGACGAAGGTGGCCGGCACGCTGATCGCGGTCCGCTCCTGCTCCTCGTCGTCCTCCTCCGAGTACGCCTTGACGGCCAGACGGGCCGACTCTGAGGACACCAGCGCGTCGTCGGTGGTGAACACGACCGCTCCGGAGGAGCGCAGCGTCTTCTCGGCAGCGGTGACATCGAGCCCTGGCAGCGACCGGGTCACGACCCCAGGGAGGGTGCCGTCGGCGACGATCAGCTCGCCGAACCCGCCGGTGGTCGTGTCGAGCGGGACCTGGTCGCCGTCGTCGGTCTCGACGGAGATGTAGCCGTCGGGGTCTGTGAGTCTCGCGCCGGTCATCGGCGTGACCGTCGATCCCGGGCTCGCCTTCTCGATCTGCGCGGTGACGCGCTGCCACTGCCCAACCGTGGGGGCTTGATCGCCGGCGTTGACGGCGTGCCGCGGCTGGACCGTGGCGTCCCCGATCGCGAACGCGGGCAGATAGCTCTCCTCGTTCTGCTTCTGGTCGCTGCCGAACGCGATCCCGAGCGTGACCACCCCGACCACCGTCACCGCGATGGCACCGACCGCCGGAACCGTACGGGTGCGATGCCGGTCGGCGTCGCGGGTCGCGAAGCGGATCGCCAGCGGCATCCCGGCGCTGAGCCGGGCGGCCAGCGACACCAGGACCGGAAGGATGAAGAGCAACCCCGTGACACAGAGCAGGACACCGAGAGCGATCGGGATGCCGCTGAGCGCATTCCGGGTGCCGAAAGCGGCCGAGGCGACACCGGCGACGAGCAGCACGATCCCGATGACCGGCGAGCTCCGCGATGGCCGGCTCGCAGAGCGACGTCCGGCCAGCACGCCGACGACGTCCTGCCGCGACGCGATCCAGGCCGGTACGACGGCCGCGCAGATCGCGGCCGCAAACCCGATCGCGGCAACCGCCAGAATCTGCAACCACGGCACCTCGAACGGCCCGAACCAGTCGGACACCTGCGCCTGAGCGAGCGGCTGGAGCAGCCGAGCGAGCCCGATCCCGAGGACAGCACCCACGACGGCAGCCACCGCACCGATGACGATCGCCATCCCGAGCAGGACTCGCCGAGCCTGGCGAGCAGTGCCGCCCGAGGCCGCGATCAGCGCGAGGTCGCGAGCCTGTCGCCTGGCCGCCACCGCGAACGCAGGACCGGCCAGCAGCACCACCTCGAGCAGCACCATGACCACGATGAGGACGACGATCACAGCCTCGGCAGGATCCGGCGCGCCTGGCTGCGGACCGAGCTCGCGCTCGGCAGCCAACGCCTCCGCAGACGGGTTCTCGACGACCGAGCGCGAGAGGACGAAGGCACCCTCTGCGTTCAGCTTCTCGACGTCGGCCCAGGTCATCGACTCGCCACCGACCAGCCAGGTCGGGACGTCGACGGTCGCTGTCGTCGGCAGGTCCAAGCCCGCGACGAAGGGTTCGTTGCGTACGGACGCCGACTCGACGATCCCCACGATCTCGCGGACCTCCTCGGAGCCCGCGCCCGGAATCCGCAGCTCCTCGCCGAGGCCCGGCCCGCGCTCTGCGAGGGCCTCGTTGACCACGACCTCGCCCGTGCCCTGCGGGAGGCGACCCTCGGTCAACCGCGTCAGCCCGGCCGCGAGC
Source organism: Nocardioides sp. (assembly GCF_014360585.1). Lineage (GTDB taxonomy): Bacteria > Actinomycetota > Actinomycetes > Propionibacteriales > Nocardioidaceae > Nocardioides. Next base: position 22,236 of record NZ_JACIXG010000080.1, on the reverse strand, counting down.
GGATCGCTCAGATCAGTCCGGAGGCCGCTCGCCCAGGTGACCCCCTTGTCGGTCCGTACGTCGAAACCGTAGTCATGCGCCGCGAGCACCGGCCGGTCCCCGACCACGGCCCGCAGACCGGCCGTATCCAGCGGTCCGTCGCCGGTCTCCGCCAGCCACTCGGCCCCCTTGTCGGGGTCGATGCCCTGCCGGACCGGTCCGGAGCTCCGCGCCTCGACGAGCGCAGCAGCCTCGGTGCCGAGCCGCCGGTCGAGGCCCTCACCGGTGTCGACGCTGTAGGTCTGGTAGGTCACCGCGATCGCGGTCACGCCCGCGACCGGCAGCGCGATCATCAAGATGACCAGCAGGCTGCGCCACTTCGCGCGCCGGGCCTCCCGCTGCCCGATCCGCAACGCGAGCCGCCATCCGGCGAGTCGCCCGCTCATTGCTCGACCCCTGTCGCGAAGACCGTGCTCGGCGTCTCGCCGGCCTCGTCGACGACGAGACCGTCACGCACATAGATCACCCGGTCGGCCCAGCTGGCGTAGCGCGGCTCATGGGTGACGAGCACGCCGGCAGCGCCCGCGTCGCAACGCGCACGGATCAGCTTGAGGATGTCCTCGCCGGTCTCGGTGTCGAGAGCTCCGGTCGGCTCGTCGGCCAGGATCAGCCGGCGCTCACCGACGATCGCCCGCGCGATCGCGATCCGCTGCCGCTGGCCGCCGGACATCTCGTCGGGGAACCGGTCCGCGAATCCGTCGAGACCGACCTCCTCGAGCGCGACCCTCGCCGCGTCCCGCGCCGGGCGCCGGCCGGCGCCGTCGAGCTCCAACGGCAGCGAGACGTTCTCGGCGGCGGTCAGCGCCGGGATCAGGTTGAAGTCCTGGAAGACATAGCCGATCGACGTACGCCGCAGCTTCGCTCGCCCGCTGATCCCGGCCTCGCCGAGATCCTGGCCGTCGACTGACACGGACCCGGAGGTCGGCGAGTCGAGGCCACCGGCGATGGTCAGCAACGACGACTTCCCGGAGCCGCTCGGGCCCATGATGGCGACCAGCTCACCGGCGTACGCAGCGAGGCTGACACCCCGCAGGGCCTGGACCTCGGCAGCGCCGGTGCCGTGGACGCGGCTCACGTCGGTGAGCCGGAGGACAGGATCACTCATGCCGCCGCCTCCGTTGCGCAAGTCAAAGAATACGGACGCGGCGGCCTGAGGCCGATTGTCGTTCGCTGGCGCTCACTCATCAGTGGACTCCTCGGTCGAAGTGTTGCCCGGCTTGACGGGCGTTGCATGGGCGCGGCGGCTCAGCCGCTCGCGGGCGTCGGCGAGCCAGCGATCGCTGTCGTGGCTGAGTCGGCGCAGGTCATGGGCGAGGGCGGCGTTCATCGCGTGCCTCCATCGGTGGGCTCGGTGGGCTCGGCGGGCTCCGGCGCGGTGCTCGTCGCTGCCGCCCGGCGAAGCCGGGACTCGCAGTGGTCGAGCCAGCGGATCTCGGCCTCGGCCGCGAAGACGAGCCGGTCGAGCACCAGCCCCCCGGCGAGGTCGTCGCCGGCACCGGAGCGCGCCTGGCGCCGATACCCCTGGAGCGCCTGCATCGTCGCGTTGCGCTGCTGCTGGACGACCTTGCCGACGTCCACGCTCGGCACCGCGACCGCCACCGCGAGCTTGATCGCGAGCTCGTCGCGCTGTGGCTGCGTACGCTCCACGGGGCTGTCGAACCACCCCTTGACCTCGACCCTGCCGGCCTCGGTCAGCTGGTAGAGGGACCGTCCCTCCGCGTCGGTCCCTCCGGCCTCGACGAGACCGTCACGCTCGAGTCGCGACAGGGTCGTATAGACCTGCCCGACGTTCAACGGCCAGCTCGCGCCGGTGCGCTGCTCGAACTCGGCGCGCAGCTCATAGCCGTAGCGCGGCTTCTCCAGCAGCGCCAGCAGTGCGTGTTTCACGGACACTCGATCACCCCCTCTGATTACTTACTGAGTATGTATATACCGAGTATGCACTCGAGTTCAAGTCCTGATCGGCCGGAACCAACGGCCGAGGTTTCGGAAATTCCGCTGCTGCCGTACGCCCTGCATGGAAGACTTCCGTCGCCGGTTCGGGTCGGCCTCACCAAGCCATCTGAACAAGGGACAAGAAGTGTCACGTCATGGACGTGTCGTCGCGCTGGTCGCGGCGTCACTCGCTCTCGGCGGGGTGAGCGTCATCCCGATGACCTCGTACGCCGCCGAACCCGACCCGATCGCGACCTACACGGACCGCGCCGGCGTCCCCCTGACCATCCATCGGACCACCAGCGGCGAGGCCGACTTCATCGGCGCGAAGCGTGCCGCGGCCGAGCCGCTGGGCGCGTCGGTCGCCCCCGGCAAGGCCGCCCGGACCCATCTCGGCCGGGCGGGTGACGCCCTCGGCACCGACGACCTCGATCTCCGCGAGCAGGACACGACCGCGGCCGTGGGCGGCGGGTCGGTGACCAGGTTCGGCCAGTACGTCGACGGTCTCCCGGTCCTCGGCGGCGAGGTCGTCCTCGGCCTCGACGAGGAGCGTGGCCTCACCTCGGCGTCGACCAACCTCTCCGATGTCACCTCGGCGAAGGCTGCGATCGCCGACCGCGCAGACGCAGCGAAGTCAGCCAGAACGGTCGTCAGCAAGGCCCACCACGCCGCCACCGGACTCCGCGTCGCCGAAGAGGGGACGTGGCTCTACGACGACGACCTGATCCGCGGGCCCCGGATCGGCGAGACGAGCGTCTACCGGTTCACGGTGACCAACGACGCCGACATCCGCGAGACCGTCCTGGTCCACGCCGGCAGCGGCCGCGTCCTCATGCACATCAACGAGATCGCCCACGCCAACCGTCGCATCTGCGACGACGCCAACGTACGCCGCGACGCGATCGGCTGCACGGAGACCAGCTCGACGGTCAAGCGCCGCGAGGGCGAGGCGGCCACCGGTCTCGCCGAGGTGGACCGCGCCTACGACATGATCGGCGCGACCTCCGACCTCTACGCGTCGCTAGGCCTGGACCTGACCGAGGAGATCGGCTGGTCCACGGCCACCAGCCCCGCCGTCACCGCGACGACCCGCTACTGCGAGCCAACGGCGCCGGACTACACGCCGTCGTGCCCGATGGACAACGCCTTCTGGAACGGCCAGCAGATCTACCTCGGCCAGGGCCTCGCGGTCGACGACATCGTCGCCCACGAGCTGACCCACGGGGTGATCGAGCGCAGCTCGAACCTCTTCTACTGGTACGAGTCGGGCGCGATCAACGAGTCGCTGGCCGACGTGATGGGCGAGATCGTCGACCACCGCTACGCCACCCCCGACGACTCGCCGACCGACTGGCGCGTCGGTGAGGACTCCTCGCTGGGCGCGATCCGCTCCCTCGCCAGCCCGACTGCCTACCGCCAGCCGGACCGGATGACCAGCTCGCTGTGGGACGCCGACGACCTCACGTACCACGCCGACGGCGGCGGGGTGCACACCAACAGCGGCGTCGGCAACAAGACGGCCTATCTCATCTCGCAGGGCGGCACCTTCAACGGCCGCACCATCACCGGGATCGACGGTGACGACGAGACCCTGCAGAAGACGGCGGCCCTCTACCTCTACACGATCCAGCACCTCGTCTCCGGCAGCCAGTACGCAGATCTCGGCCGTACGCTGGTCACCGGCTGTGCCGCCCTCGCCAGCGCCGGCACGGCCGGCTTCACCACCGCCGACTGCACCCAGGTGCGCCTGGCCACCGAGGCGACCGAGCTCGCGAAGTCGCCCACCAAGGCCGGCGCTACCCGCCCCGCGGAGGCGCCGAACACCTGCCCCGCCGGCAGCGTCGACAAGGTCGCGGCACCCACCCCGACGACTAGCCTCGGGGGCCTGTGGCACCGGGCACCCGACGCCGCCGACGGCGTCGCCGCCAACGACCGCGACGGCAACGGCTCGGACTTCGGCTGGAACCCCGACCCGGCGGCGTACGGCGACCCGACGGCCAGCGGCCTGACGACAGCCGGCATCAAGGTGCCGTCCGGCAAGCGGACCTACCTGCGGTTCAGCCACTGGTATCTCTTCGAGTGGTACCCCGGCGGCGACCCCGCCCACCCCACGCCGCAGTACTACGACGGCGGCGAGGCCCGCCTGCTGGTCAACGGGGTCGCGACCGCCATCCCGTCCTCGGCCTGGGTGAACGGCCCGAAGCAGAAGCTGCTCCTCAACAGCCCCACCAAGCCGATGACCGGCTTCGGGGGCGACTCCAACGGATGGATCAGCTCCCGCGTCGACATGTCCGCCTACGCCGGCAAGACCGTCCAGCTCCAGTGGGTCGTCCGCGGGGACAACGACGGCTCGCTCCTCGGTTGGTACGTCGACGGTCTGGAGCTCTACTCCTGCACCCCGAAGACGATCGCGAACACCGCCGCCCCGAAGATCAGCGGCAGCCAGCGGGTCGGCTACACGCTGACGTCCTCGAAGGGCTCGTGGAGCCCGACCGCGACCACGGTCAAGTACCAGTGGATGCGCAACGGGGTCCCCATCAGCCGGGCCACCGGGTCGACCTACAAGCTGACCGGCTCCGATCACGCCAAGACGATCCACGTCAAGGTCACCGCCTACTCATCGGCGTGGCCGGCGGCCAACGTCGGCAGCAGGTGGAGCTCGGGCACCGGCAAGATCCTCGCCGGCTACCTGACTCCGGTCACTCCGTCGATCCGCGGCACCCGCAAAGTGGGCTACCTGCTCACCGCGCTCCGTGGCGAGTGGAAGCCGGCCGGGGTGACGTACTCCTACCAGTGGCTGCGCAACGGCAAGGTCATCCCGGGCGCCACCGGCAAGACGTACCGGTTGAAATCGATCGACCGCCACGACCGCATCCGGGTCCGGGTCACCGGGCGCAAGACTGGTTACTACACCAAGTCCCGCCTCTCCGCGGCGACGACCGTGATCCGCTGACCCCCACCTGAGGATGGCGGCCCGGAGCCATGGCGCACATCGGCCACGGCTCCGGGCCGCACCTCTTCATCACGTACGTCAGGCGGGCGGGCCCTGCGCCCAGGGACTGATCCGCACCTCGGCCCCGTCGAGGACGTCGAGATCGCCCGGCGCCCCCGGCGCACTGACCCGGAGCGTGACGGGCTCGCCGCGTCGTGTCCGCCGAAGGTGACCTCGAGATCCGTCATCCGGCAGGACGGCGCCCCGGGGTCGGCGGGCCAGGGCGCGGCGTCGCCGATCGGCGGCATCGTCGTCTGCGGCGGGGTCGTGCCGCCGATCCAGCCCTCGACCTCGCCGCCCCTCGTGCCTTGGACCACGTAGGCCAGCGGCTGTCCCGTCCGCCCGGGATAGCCGTCGTGCGCGGTGAGCCACCGGCCGACGTCGGCGATCACGACCCCCACCCAGAGCTCGCGCCCTCGTGTACTGCCCGGCAACGCCACGTACGTCCTCCTCGACCTCTACGGAAGGCAAAGAGTCGCACAGGGCCGGCCGCGGCAGCCCCGCAAAGGACGAACCGGCACGGTCCTTCACAGGATCCGTGCCGGTTCATCACGATGCCGTGGGTCAGGCGGGGAAGCCTTCACCCTTCGCCGCGAGCTCGCGGAGGTACGCCGTCGGGCGGAACCGCTCGCCGTAGGTCTCGGCCAGCTCGTCGGCCCGAGCCAGGAAGGCCTCGATGCCGATCGAGCCGTCAGCGGCCTCGTAGCCGGTGATGAACTGCGCCGCACCACCGGTCTGCGGCGGGAAGCCGATGCCGAAGATGGAGCCGATGTTGGCGTGCGCGGCGGAGGTGATGACCCCCTCCTCGAAGCACTTCGCCGTCTCGATCGCCTCGATGAAGAGCATCCGCTCCTCGGCGTCCTCGAGCGGGATCTGCTTCTCGGCGACCGGGAACACGTCGCCGAGCCCCGACCAGATCGAGGTGCGCTTGCCGTCGGCGTAGTCGTAGAATCCGGCGCCCTTGAGCTTGCCGGAGCGACCCGCCTCGATGAGCGGGGTGAGCACCTTCTCCGTGGTGGTCAGCTCCTCGACACCGGCAGCCTCCCGCGTCGTACGAGCGATCTTGACCATGAGCTCGTGGTTGAGCTCGTCGGCGATCTGCAGCGGCCCGACCGGGAACCCGGCCTGGGTCGCGGCACGCTCGAGCGAGTAGGGCGCAAAGCCCTCGGCGAGCAGCTCCAGACCCTCCTGGATCTGGGTGCCGATGACGCGCGAGGTGTAGAAGCCGCGGCTGTCGTTGACGACGATCGGGGTCTTCTTGATCTGCTGGACGATGTCGTAGGCCTTGGCCAGCGCGACGTCGTTCGTCTCGGCGCCCTTGATGATCTCGACCAGCGGCATCTTGTCGACGGGCGAGAAGAAGTGCAGGCCGATGAAGTCCGCCGGGCGGTCGATCCCCTTGGCGAGCTCGGTGATCGGCAGCGTCGAGGTGTTGGAGCAGAGCACCGCGTCCTCGTTCACGAACGGGGCGATCTCGCTGAAGACCTTCTGCTTCAGCGAGACGTCCTCGAAGACCGCCTCGACGACGACGTCGACGCCGGCGAAGTCCTCCGGCGCGACCGTCGCGGTGATCCGGTTGAGGATCTCGTCGGCCTTCTCCTGCGTCAGCTTGCCGCGCGAGACCGCCTTCTCGTTGAGCTTGGCGGTGTAGGCCTTGCCCTTTTCGGCCGACTCGATGGCGACGTCCTTGAGGACGACCTCCGCACCGGCCCGGGCGAAGGAGTACGCGATGCCGGCGCCCATCATCCCGGCACCGAGCACGCCCACCTTCTTCGCGGTGAACTTCTCCACGCCGTCAGGACGCAGCGTGCCGGCACCGATGGCACCGAGGTCGAAGAAGAACGCCTGGATCATGTTCTTCGACTGCTGGCCGGTGACCAGGGAGACGAAGTAGCGCGACTCGATCCGGGTGGCGGTGTCGAAGTCGACCATCGCGCCTTCGACCGCGGCCGACAGGATCGCCTTCGGCGCCCGCATGTCGGACTGCTTGAGCTGCTTGCGCAGGATCGGCGGGAACGCCGGGAGGAAGCCCGCGAGCGCCGGCGAGGTCGGCTTGCCGCCGGGCATCTTGTAGCCGGGCTTGTCCCACGGCTGGGCGATCTCGTCGGGGTTGGCCTTGATCCACGCCTTGGCGGCGGGGACGAGCTCGTCGGGGGAGGAGACGAGCTCGTCGACCAGTCCCTTCTCCTTCGCCGCGGCGGGCTTGAACTTGGTGCCCTGGCCGAGCACGTCCATCAGACCGGTCATGATGCCCAGGAGGCGTACGACGCGGGTGACCCCACCGCCGCCCGGGAGCAGTCCGAGGGAGACCTCGGGCAGGCCGATGTCGTAGCGGGCGTCCAGCGCGATCCGGTGCTGGGCGGCCAGCGCGATCTCCAGACCGCCACCGAGGGCGGCGCCGTTGATCGCCGCGACGACCGGCTTCGGGAAGGTCTCCAGCTTGCGGAGGGTCGCCTTGATCGCCTCGACCTCCTCGAAGACCTGGGCGCCGTTCTCCGGGCGGACCTGGATCATGTTCTTGAGGTCGCCGCCGGCGAAGAAGGTCTTCTTCGCGGAGGCGATGACGACGCCGGTGACGCTCTTCTCATCACTGGCAGCTTCGGCGTACAGCTTCTCGACGGCCTCCGCCATCGAGGTCTTGTACAGCTCGTTCATGGTGTTGGCCGACTGGTTCGGGTCGTCCAGGGTCAGCGTGACGATGCCGTCGGCATCCTTGTCGTACTTGACTGCGGTTTCTGTCATTTCAAGTCCTTGTTCTTCAACTCAGCCGTTGGTCGAGCCGCCGGAGCCGCTAGGCGGAGGCGTGTCGAGACCAACACGGTCGCTTGATGTGTTGGTCTCGACACCGCTCGCTGGCGCTCGCGGGCTCGACCAACCGGGCTCAGACCAGCTCGACGATCGTGGCGATACCCATGCCGCCACCGACGCACAGCGTGGCGAGACCGCGCTGCTTGCCCTGACGCTCGAGCTCGTCGACCAGGGTGCCGAGGATGATGGCACCGGTCGCGCCCAGCGGGTGACCCATGGCGATCGCGCCGCCGTTGACGTTGGTGACCGACTCGTCGATGCCCATGTCCTTCATGAACCGCATCGCGACCGCGGCGAACGCCTCGTTGATCTCGAACAGGTCGATGTCGTCGACGGTGAGGCCGGCCTTGGCCAGCGCCTTGCGCGAGGCCGGGGCGGGGCCGGTGAGCATGATCGTCGGGTCGGCACCGGAGACTGCGGCCGAGATGATCCGGGCGCGCGGGGTGAGCCCGTTGGCCTTGCCGGCCTCCTCGGAGCCGATCAGCATCAGCGCGGAGCCGTCGACGATGCCGGAGGAGTTTCCGGCGTGGTGGACGTGGTCGATCTTCTCGACCCAGTGGTACTTGGCCAGCGCGACGTCGTCGAAGCCGGCCTCCTGACCCTGCTGGATGAAGGACGGCTTGAGGCCGGCCAGCGTCTCGGCAGTGGTGCCGGGGCGGATCAGCTCGTCGTGGTCGAGCACGGTCAGACCGGTCTGGTCGACGACCGGGATGACGGCATCCTTGAAGTAGCCGTTCTCCCAGGCGGCGGCCGCACGGGCGTGGGACTGGGCGGCGTAGCGGTCGACGTCCGCGCGGCTGAAGCCCTCGATGGTGGCGATCAGGTCGGCGCCGATGCCCTGCGGGACGAAGCCGGTCTTGAGCGCGGTGTCAGGGTCCTGCGCCCAGGCGCCGCCGTCGCTGCCCATCGGCGCCTTGCTCATCGACTCGACACCGCCGGCGAGGATGAGCTCCTCGAACCCGCCGCGTACGCGGGAGGCGGCCTGGTTCACGGCCTCGAGGCCGGAGGCGCAGAAGCGGTTGAGCTGCACTCCTGCGGTCGTCTCGGGGAGACCGGCCTTGATGGCGGCGGTCTTGGCGATGTCACCGCCCTGTTCGCCGACAGGGGTGACGACACCGAGGACGACGTCGTCGATCTGCTCGGGGTCGAGGTTGGGGTTCCGCTTGCGCGCCTCGTCGATCAGGCCGACCACCAGGTCGATCGGCTTGACCTCGTGGAGCGCTCCGGTCTTCTTACCCTTCCCGCGCGGCGTGCGCAGGTGGTCATAGATGAATGCTTCAGCCATGCGCCGATTGTGACACTAAAACTGTCACAGTCAACAGGGTTGGACAGAAACGTTCACGAGAGATTGCGGGAGATGGTCCGGTTCACGGCGTCCTGGAAGCTCACCACGATCGCCTCGGTGGTCAGCTGACGAAGCCGCGGGAGCACCTCTTCGAGATGTGCAGCCTCCTCCGCGGTGTGGTGGGTCCGCTTGAACGGGTCGACGACCTGATCGCGCAGGATCGTGTTGAGCTCGTCCGCAAGGTCGGCCATGAGTCGTGAGGTCGCTGCGTACGCCGCCGCCAGGGCGTCTCGGGGCAGCCCCAGAGCGATCAGCTCGCGCCCGATCCGGGCCTGGATGTCCTCGGTCGGCTCGGTAGCCCAGGAAGTGATCATCGCGCGCTGCATCGCCAGATCCTCACGCGTGACGTCCGCGGGAAGCCGACCGAGGTAGCGCTCGATGGCCTGCAGGGTGAAGCCGTGCTCCTGGAGCGCGGTGACCAGATCCAGGCGAGCCCGATGCTCCGGACCGTAGTAGGCGACCCGCCCGCGACGGATCGGCGGCGGGATCAGGCCGAGGCTCGCGTAGTAGCGCGTGGTGCGCACCGACAACCCCGTGGCGGTCGACAGCTCATCGATCGTCAGCAGTTCCTCGGTCGTCTCGGTCATAGTCAGGGACCGTAGACCAATCTGTTGCTACTTCGCCAGTGTTACTGTCACAGTTGCACCGTCGCCGCCCGAGAATGCGGTCTGCGTCACAGACCTGAGGCACCATGTGCCCGACTGTCTACGAAGGAGTGTCATGCCCGAGAAGCCCACCATCTACGAAGCTGAGCACGAGGACTTCCGCGCTACAGCCAAGGCCTTCTTCGAGAAGGAGGTCGTGCCCTTCCACGGCGAGTGGGAGAAGGCCGGCATCGTCCCGCGCGAGCTGTGGAAGAAGGCCGGCGACACCGGGCTGCTCTGCTTCGACGTCGAAGAGGAGTTCGGCGGCCCGGGTATCAAGGACTTCCGGTTCAACGCCGTCCTCCACGAGGAGATGGCGAAGATCGGCGCCAGCGGACCGGGCTTCTTCGTCCACACCGACATCATCGTCCCCTACATCTCCCACCTCGGCACCGCGGAGCAGAAGGCCCGGTGGCTGCCGGGCTGCGTCTCCGGCGAGATCATCACCGCCATCGCGATGACCGAGCCGGGCGCGGGGTCGGACCTCCAGGGCGTACGCACCACCGCGGTCGACAAGGGCGACCACTACCTCCTCAACGGCTCGAAAACGTTCATCTCCAACGGGATCAACGCCGACCTCGTCATCGTGGTCGCCAAGACCAACCCCGACGCCGGCGCCCACGGCATCTCGCTGCTCGTGGTCGAGCGCGGCATGGAGGGCTTCGAGCGCGGCCGCAACCTCGACAAGGTCGGCATGAAGGCGCAGGACACCGCCGAGCTCTCCTTCACCGACGTGGTCGTGCCGAAGGAGAACCTGCTCGGCGAGGAGGGCTCCGGCTTCGTCTCGCTGATGACCCTGCTGCCGCAGGAGCGGATCTCGGTCGCCTCGATCGCGGTCGCCGCGGTCGAGCAGGTCCTCGAGCTCTCCCTCGACTACGCCCGCACCCGCGAGGCGTTCGGCCGCCCGATCGGCCGCTTCCAGAACACCGCGTTCACGCTCGCCGAGATGGCCACCGAGGCCTACCTCGCCCGCCTGTTCCTCAACGACGCCATCACCCAGCTCAACGCCGGCACCGCCGACACCGTCCTGGCGAGCATGGCCAAGTGGTGGACCACCGAGCTGCAGAAGAAGTTCGTCGACCAGGGCGTCCAGATCCACGGCGGCTACGGCTACATGATGGAATACCCGATCGCCAAGGCGTTCATCGACAGCCGCATCCAGACCATCTACGGCGGCACCACCGAGGTCCAGAAGCTGATCATCAGCCGCCACCTCGGGCTGTAACCCCGCCCCGCTGGTCGCGCCGCCACCGCTGGTCGAGCCGCCGGAGCCGCTAGGCGGAGGCGTGTCGAGACCAACACGGTCGTCTCGAGTGCCGATGGGAACCGTGTTGGTCTCGACACGCTCGACCGACGGAGGGGAAGGCTAGGAGAGCTCCTGGCTGCGCACGAAAGCGGCGCGGGTGGCTTCGAGGAACGCCGCCCGCAGGCCGTTCTGCTCCAGCGCACCCAAGGCGGCCGCGGTCGTGCCGCCGGGCGAGGTGACCTGCTCGCGGAGGATCGCCGGGTGGGTGCCGCTCTTGAGCAGCTCCGCGGATCCGGCAAGCGTCTGGATGACGAGGGTGGTCGCGTCGTCCCGGGTCAGCCCCAGATGGACACCGGCCTCGATCCAGGACTCGGCGACCATGAAGACGTACGCCGGGCCGGACCCGCTGATCGCGGTGACGGCGTCGATCTGCGACTCGGGCACCGTGACCACCTTGCCCACCGCACCCATCAACTCGGCCGCGGTGGCAACAGCCTCCGGCGTCGCCTTCGCGCCACCGGCGACGGCGGACATGCCCTCCCCGACCAGCGCCGGCGTGTTGGGCATGACCCGCACGACCGAGACACCGTCCGGCACGGCCGGCTCCATCGCGGAAGTCGGGACACCGGCGGCCAGCGAGACCACTGTGGTTCCCGGGCGCAGCGCGGAGGCGATCGACTCCAGCACCGGCACGATGCCGTAGGGCTTCACGCCCAGCACCACCACGTCGGCCTCGGCCACGGCCTCGGCGGCGGGCAGCGTACGGATGCCGTGCTTCTCGCGAAGCGCGGCCGCCTGCTCCTCGCGTGACTCCACGACGATGACGCTCTCCGGAGCGTGACCCGCCTCGAGGAGTCCGGCGAGGACAGCCCCGCCCATGTTGCCTGCACCGATGATCGCGATGGTCATGCTCGCCAGTCTCTCAGAGCAGACGACCTTCCTGATTAAGGCCCCGAGCGACCCAAGCAACTGCTAGGTTGCCATCCTCAGGCCCGTCAGACGCCGCTGGTCACCGGGAGGCCGCATGCGCATCCGTCGTACGTCCCTGCTCGCTGTGATCGCCCTCGCGGTGACCGTCGCGATGGTTGGGCCACCGGCCTCGGGTGATGACGTGGAGCGGCGGCTCCCCTCCCCAGAATCAGAGATCAACGTGACCGGGGAGCCGTTCACCGGCACCGCTCCGGACGGCACGGTGCAAGGGCTGATCGACGCCCACAGCCACATGTTCATGCAGGACGGGATCGGCGGCGCGGCAGTCTGCGGGAAGGCCTTCTCCGAGGCCGGGATCGCCGACGCACTGAAGGACTGTCCTTCTCACGGGATCGCCGGTGAGACCGCGCTGCTGGAGAACCTGACCCGTTCGGGGAGCCCGCTCGGGTTCCACGACACCACCGGCTGGCCCTCGTTCAAGGACTGGCCGGCGTACGACTCGTTGACCCACCAGCAGATGTACTACCGCTGGGTCGAGCGCGCCTGGCGCGCGGGACAGCGGATCCTGGTGGTGCAGCTGACCAGCAACAAGGCGCTGTGCGCGATCAACCCCGGCACCCACCAGTCGTGCGACGAGATGACCGCGGTGCGGAGACAGGCCCGGGATGCGTACGACACCCAGGCGTTCATCGACGCACAGTACGGCGGCGAGGGGCGCGGGTGGTATCGGATCGTCACCGACGCCGGCCAGGCACGCGAGGTGATCGAGGACGGCAAGCTCGCCGTGGTGCTCGGCGTCGAGACCTCCGAGCCGTTCGGCTGCTCCCAGAAGCTGCGGCTGCCCTCGTGCACACGCGCCAACATCGACAAGGGGCTCGACGAGCTGAAGTCGCTCGGAGTCTCGTCGATGTTCCTGTGTCACAAGTTCGACAACGCGCTCTGCGGGGTCCGCTACGACGAGGGCACCACCGGGCTGCTGATCAACGCCGGGCAGTTCCTCACCACCGGCACGTTCTGGACGCCGAAGGCCTGCGACCCCGACCAGCCGCACGACAACAACCCGCGCCTGATCGCCAGGCCTCCCGGGCTGGAATGGCTGCCGCAGCCGCCGATCTATCCCGAGGGGACGGTCTGCAACCCCCACGGTCTCTCCGCGCTGGGCGAGTACGCCCTGCGGGGCCTGATCAAGCGCGGGATGATGGTCGAGGTCGACCACATGAGCGCCAAGGCCGCCGGCCGGGCCTTCGACATCCTCGAGGAGGCCGACTACCCCGGCGTGCTCGCCAGCCACTCCTGGATGGACGAGCGCTACCTCGACCGGCTCTACGCCCTCGGCGGGTTCTCGACGATCTACGGCCACAGCACCGACCAGTTCCTGGCGGAGTACGTCCGCACCGCTCCCGTCCGTGACCGCTACGGCGCGGGCATCGGGTTCGGCTTCGACATGAACGGCTTCGGCGGCACGCCCGGACCTGCGAAGACGCAGGTCAGCTACCCCTTCCGCAGTTTCGACGGAGGCTCCGTCGTCGACCGCCAGGTCACCGGCAAACGGATCTGGGACTACAACACCGACGGTGTCGCCCACTACGGGATGATCCCCGACTATCTCGAGGACCTCCGCCTCACCGGCGGTCAGGACGTCATCGACGACATCGTCCGCGGCTCGGAGACCTACCTGCGTACGTGGGCAGGGGCACAGTCAGCAACAACACCCTGACAAGCAGGCCCGCCGACTCGGCCGTCATGTCATAGGGGGCGGCTCAGTCGTTTCTCGTACCCCTGAGCCAGCCACCGCCGAACAGGGCCCAGACGATGAGCACGGGTTGGAAGAACAGCCGGATCAACCGCTCACGGTCGGTGTCGAGGCCGAATGCGTCGACGCCTTCGACGTACTGAGCGATGTTGCCGGGGAAGATCGCCACGAAGAACGCGGCGAGCAGCATTCCGATGAGCCGCCGCTTGCTCGGCAGCAGGATGAAGGCCAGCCCGAGTCCGATCTCGACAACGCCAGAGCCGAGCACGGTCAGGTCCTCATCGATCGGGAACCAGTCCGGCACCTGCGCCCGGAACTCCTGTCGCTGTGCGGTCAGGTGCGCCACGCCGGCGCCGATCATCGCGACGCCCAGCAGAAGGCGCGCGATGGTTCGCGCGATCGAGATCATCGCCCCACTGTAGGAGAACGCGAGGAGCCCGACGGGGTCGACCACGCTGGTCGAGCCGCCGGAGCCGCTAGGCGGAGGCGTGTCGAGACCAATACAGCCCTATCGAGCGCGAAGGGGACTGTGTTGGTCTCGACACCGCTCGCTGGCGCTCGCGGGCTCGACCAGCGAGCGAAGCGAGTGCCAGCGAGGCGACGAGAGCTGCGGCTAGAAGAGGTTCTCCACCAGCGGCGTCGGCGAGCCGAAGCGGTGCGCGGTGACCGAGACGGCCTGCTCGTGCAGGAAGGTGAGCAGCTCGACGCGGCCGGCCTCGACGACGGGCTGGGCGTAGAGGGCGATGTCGACCCGGCCCTGGCTCGCTTCGGCGAAGGACTCGCGCGACCCACCCAGGAGGCGTACGCGGCCGGGCGCATCGGTCCCGGACAGCGTGGCGCTCCACGCGGCGGCGTCCTCGACGACGTAGGTCGCACCGGTCGCCCGCACCAGCGAGACGGTGTCATCGTCCAGGTCAGCGGCGACGGACACCGTCACCGGCGCCTCGGCCGCGACTCCGGCGGCGAGGACTCGCAGCAGGTGGGCGATCGGCCCACCCTCGTACCGGATGGTGACCGGCACCGGCGAGTAGCGCAGCACGTTGACCTCGGCGGTCAGTCGCGACACGTCCCGGGCGGCACCGAACTCGCGCTCCCAGGCGACCGCGTCCGACCCGGCGCCACGCTTGAGCATCTCGATCTCGTCGATCTGCAGCCTCCCGGCCCAGTCGACGAGCGATCGGACGGCGGCGGACGGCGTCGCGAGCTCGGTGGCCGGAGCCGGGACCCAGTCGCTGAGTCCGACCAGGTAGTTCGGCCCACCGGCCTTCGTCCCGGCGCCGACGGCCGACTTCTTCCAGCCACCGAACGGCTGGCGACGCACGATCGCGCCGGTGATGCCGCGGTTGACGTAGACGTTCCCGGCCTCGACGGAGTCGAGCCAGTGCTCGATCTCTGCCCGGTCGAGGCTGTGGATGCCGGCGGTGAGGCCGTAGTCGACCTGGTTCTGGATCTCGAGCGCCTCGTCGAGCGAGTCGGCCGAGATCAGACCGAGGACGGGACCGAAGTACTCGGTCAGGTGGAACTCGGAGCCACGCTTCACCCCGGTCTTCACGCCTGGCGACCAGAGGCGACCGGTGTCATCGAGCTGGCGCGGCTGCACGAGCCACGACTCGCCCGGCGCGAGCGTCGTCAGCGCCTTGAGTAGCTTGCCGGAGGCGGGCTCGATGACCGGGCCCACCTGCACCGTGGGGTCGGTCGGGTAACCGACCGTGAGCGAGGTGACCGCGTCGACGAGCTGGTCGCGGAAGCGGCGCGAGGTCGCGACCGAGCCGACCAGGATGCCCAGCGACGCCGCCGAGCACTTCTGGCCGGCGTGGCCGAAGGCGGAGTAGACGAGGTCCTTGACCGCGAGGTCGAGGTCGGCGTCCGGAGTGACCACCAGAGAGTTCTTGCCCGAGGTCTCGGCCAGCAGCGGCAGGTCCGGACGGAACGAACGGAAGAGCTCGGCGGTGTCGAACGCACCGGTCAGCACCAGCCGGTCGACGAGCGGCGAGGCGATCAGCGCGCGACCGACCTCGTTCTCCGGCACGTGGACCAGCCGCAGGACCTCCTTCGGCACCCCGGCGGCCCAGAGCGTCTCGACCAGCACCGAGCCGCAGCGCTGTGCCTGCGGGGCCGGCTTGATCACCACGGCCGAACCGGCCGCGAGCGCCGCCGCGACCCCACCGGTCGGGATGGCGAGCGGGAAGTTCCACGGCGGGGTGACCAGCGTGAGCCGGACCGGCACCTGGCGGGCGCCGTCCACCGTGTCGAGCTCTTCGGCCAGGCTCGCGTAGTAGTTGAGGAAGTCGATCGCCTCGGAGACCTCGGGGTCGCCCTGGTCGAGCGTCTTGCCACACTCCGACGCACCGACCTCGAGCCACTCGGCGCGACGCCGCTCGACCTCGACGGCAGCGGCCCGCAGGACGGCGGCGCGCTCGGCACCGGTCTTGCGGCCCCAGTCGGCCTGGGCGCCGACGGCGCCCTCGAGCACCGACTCGACAGCCTCGACCGAGGTCACCGTGTGGTCAGCGACGAGCTGGGCACCGAGCGTCGAGGAGCCCACCCGGGCGATGATCGCCTTGCCCCACTCGCGGTTGCCCGGCAGGTGCGGGTCGGTGTCCGGGGTGTTCTCGAACGGCCCGGCCATCGGCGCGGCGTCGACGGGCTCGCGCCGGTCCTGGGTCCGGTTGGGTGCCGGCACAGACTCGTCGACAGCCTCCAGCGAGCGTACGAACCGCTCCTTCTCACGCGCGTAGAGGGCCTCGGAGGAGTTGAGGTCGAAGACGGCCGACATGAAGTTCTCGGTGCTCGCGCCCTCCTCGAGGCGACGCACGAGGTACGCGATCGCGACGTCGAAGTCCTTCGGGTGCACGACCGGCACGTAGAGCAGCAAACCGCCCACGGTCTCCTGGACCGCTTCGGCCTGGCCCTCGGCCATCCCCAGCAGCATCTCGAACTCGACCGAGTCACGAACACCGCGCTGACCAGCCAGGATCCATGCGTACGCCACGTCGAACAGGTTGTGGCCGGCGACGCCGAGACGCACGTTGTCCATCCGCTCGGGCGTCAGGGACCAGGCCAGCACCCGCTTGTAGTTGGTGTCGGAGTCCTGCTTGGTCGTCCAGGTCGCCACCGGCCAGCCGTGCAGCGACGCCTCGACGTGCTCCATCGGCAGGTTGGCGCCCTTGACCAGACGGACCTTGATCGCCGCGCCCCCACGCGCACGGCGAGCAGCCGCCCAGTCCTGCAGCTTGATCATCGCGGCCATCGCGTCCGGCAGGTACGCCTGCAGGACGATCCCCGCCTCCAGGTCGGCCAGCTCGGGACGGTCGAGGAGCCGCGTGAAGACGTCGATGGTCATGTCGAGGTCGCGGTACTCCTCCATGTCCAGGTTGATGAACTTCTTCGTCCCGGCGGCCGAGGATTTCGCCGCGTAGGTGTAGAGCGGGAGCAGCCGCTCGACGACGTGATCGACCGCGTCGTCGTAGGCCCAGACCGCGTGCGGCGCGACCGGCGAGGAGACCTTCACCGAGACGTAGTCGACGTCGTCGCGGGCCAGCAGCTTGCGGATCCCGGCCAGACGACGGTCGGCCTCCTTCTGGCCCAGGACGGCCTCACCGAGGAGGTTGATGTTCAGCGAGACACCGCGCTCGCGGATCCGCTCGATCTGCTTGCCGAGCCGTGCGTCGGAGGCGTCGATCAGCAGGTGACCCACCATCTGCCGCAGCGCACGGCGCGCTACCGGGATGACGAACCAGGGCGCGACCAGCGACATCAGCGCGCCGAGCTTCACGCCCAGCTTCAGGTGCCAGGGCAGGAACGAGGGTACGTTGCCGGCCAGCTCACGAAGGCTGGCCGCCGCCACGCGTACGTCCTCGGGCCGGATCACCCGGTCGACGAAGCCGACGGTGAAGTCGAGCCCCGCGGGGTCCTTGAGTACGTCGGCGAGGCGCTGCGCGGCGGGCGCGGTCGGCTTGGTCGAAGCCTTCGCCAGCCAGCCGCGGACGAGGTGGTCTACCTCGGCGATGAGCGCGTCATTGGTGGTCATAGTGCCGAGTATGCGACCAGAGTCACGTAAGATAAAGCGATGTTTGTTGGAGGTTATTCGTAAGAAAATCTGAATGGAGAACCATGCTCGACGTCCGCCGCCTTCGTCTCCTCGCCGAGCTCGCCGCGCGCGGGACCCTCGCCGAGGTCGCCGAGGCCCTCCATCAGAGCCCCTCCTCGGTCTCCCAGCAGCTCGGCCAGCTCGAGCGGGAGGTCGGGGTGCCGCTGCTCCGCAAGGCCGGCCGGCGGGTCCAGCTCACCGCCGCGGCCGAGGTGCTCGTCGAGCACACGACCGAGATCCTGGCCCGGCTCGAGGCGGCCGAGGCCGCGGTCACCGCGCTCGGTGACGACACCGCCGGGACGGTGCGGGTCGCCGTCTTCCAGTCCGTGGCCCTTGCCTACATGCCACAGGCCCTCGCCGACCTGACCAGGCGTCATCCCCGGCTGCGGGTCATGCTGTCCCAGCGCGCGCCCGAGCAGGCGCTCAACGACCTCGCCCTGCGCGAGCTCGATCTGGTGGTCGCCGAGCACTACCCCGACCACGGCGCACCGCACTTCGACGGTCTCGACCGGCAGCCGCTCACCACCGACCGGCTCCGACTCGCTCTCCCACCCCGCGGCTCCGGAGCGATCTGGGACAACATCACCTCCCTCGCCGAGGCCGGATGTGTCCCGTGGGCGATGGAGCCGCCGGGCACCGCCTCCCGGCACTGGATCGAGGAGCAGTGTCGCCGCGCCGGCTTCGAGCCCGAGGTCCGCTACGAGACCGACGACGTCGAGGCCCACGTCGCGCTGGTGGAGTCCGGCAACGCCGTCGCGCTGCTCTCCGACCTGATGCGGGTGCGCCACCGGACCGCCGTGCGGCTCATCGACCTGCCGGAGTCACCGCGGCGTACGGTCTTCACCGCCACCCGCACGGCCATCGCCGACTCGCCGGGGATCATCGCCTGCCGTTCCGCGCTGGCTCGTGTGGTGCCGCCGGATCTGACGCTGCCCGACTGACCTCGGGCCGCGACAGGGGTCAGGCGAAGATCTCCTCGAGGGGCTGGTCGTGGTCGATCGAGAGTCCGTACGCCACCGTGCGGGTGTCGATCATGGCCAGCACCGCCTCGGTGACGACGGCGGTCAGGTGCTCGGCGTCGGGGATGCCTTCACCGAGGTGCACCCAGCGGCGTACGGCTCCGAAGACCATCCCGATCAGGCCGTAGATGAGCGGGTCGACGGCCTTCTTGTCGACCTCGGAGACCTCCACGCCGGCCAGGTCGAACGCGGCCAGGATCAGCTCCTTGATCCGCTCGGCGATCCGGTCGAGGCCCTGCTGCAGCGGGCCGGTGCCGTTCGGCGCGGTGTCGACGTCGGCCACCTGGTGCAGGAGCGGGTGCTCGAGCGCCCAGTTGACGTACGCCCCGACGGTGCGCGAGATGATCTGGCGGATCGAGCCGGTCAGCTCCATCGCCGGGAACAGCTTGGCCCACAGCCCGTCGAGGATGTCGGCCTGGATGGCGAGGTCGAGCTCGCGCCGGTCGGCGAAGTGACGGTAGACCACGGACCGGGAGAGCCCGGCTGCCTGGCCGATCGCCTGCAGGCTCACGTTGACGCCTTCGGTCTCGATCAGACCGATCGCGGCGTCGACGATGCGCTTTCGTCGGTCATCGTTGTGACGCTTCCAGCGAACTGCCCTGCCATCCATGGTGGGGCCATCGTAGTCCCACGCACTTCACGCCGGGCGCGGAACGCCTGTCACAGCAACCGCAGGCCCAGCACGGGCAGAGCTCGAGCAGAGGCCAGGCCGGGCTCAGCCGAACCGGATCACACCGTCGGCGACCGGCGAACCGAGCGCCTTCATGTCGACGAGGTAGTTCTGCTTCGCGGCCCACGGGGCCCGGTCTCCCGCCTTCGGCATCAGGTCCAGCGAGCGCTGGATGTAGCCGGAGGCGAGGTCCATGAACGGCCGCTCCTCGACGTTCGGGTCCCGGGAGACGGAGGCGACGTCGTAGCCGTTCTCTCCCATGAAGTCGATCAGCCGGATCACGTAGTCGGTGACCAGATCGGCCTTCAGGGTCCAGGAGGCGTTGGTGTAGCCGATCGTGTAGGCGAAGTTGGGGATCCCGGTGATCATCAGGCCCTTGTAGGCCATCTGGTCGGGGAGGTTGATCGGCTCGCCGTCGACGACGTACTCGAGCCCGCCGAAGAGTCGCAGGTTGAGCCCGGTCGCGGAGATGACGATGTCGGCCTCGAGCGTCTCGCCCGACTCGAGCTCGATGCCCTTCGGCACGAACGTCTTGATCCGGTCGGTCACCACTGCGGCGTACCCCTCCCGGATCGACTTCATCATGTCGCCGTCGGGGACGAAGCAGATGCGCTGGTCCCACGGGTCATAAGGCGGGTTGAAGTGCTTGTCGACGTACGCGATCGCCTCGGTCTTGCTCATGCCAGGCCGGCCGCCGCGGTCGGTGAGCCCGTTGATCCACTGGTCGCGGATGACCTTCTTGACGACGCCGGGAGCCCGGCGGGTCAGCTGGTAGGTGCCGACGGTGAGCGCGATGTTCTCCCAGCGAACGGTCTCGTGGCCGATCTTCTCGCGCAGGCGCTTGAAGGGCAGCTTGCCGAGCAGCTTGAACGGCGCCGTGTTCAGCAGCGAGGCGATCGCGTCCTGACCCGGACGGGAGAGGATGTAGGTCGGCGTACGCTGCAGCATCGTCACCTTCTCGGCGCGGTCGCTGCCCTCTCCCGCCAGGTTGGGCAGGAGGGTGACCGCGGTCGCGCCGGAGCCGATGATGACGACCTTCTTGCCGGCGTAGTCGAGGTCCTCGGGCCAGTGCTGCGGGTGCACGAACGTGCCCTCGAAGTCGTCGAGACCGGCGAACTCCGGCTGGTAGCCGTTGTCGTAGTCGTAGTAGCCCGAGCAGTTCCAAAGGAAGCCGGCGGTGATCTCGGTGGGCCCGTCAGCGGTCTCGACCGAGACCGTCCACTGCTTGTCCTCGCTGCTCCAGGCGGCTCCGGTGACCTTGTGGCCGTAGCGGATCAGCTTGTCGACGCCGTAGTCCTTCGCCGTCTGGCGCAGGTAGTCACGGATCTGGTGACCGTCGGCGAGGGCCTGCGCGCTCTCCCAGGGCCGCCACTTGAAGGCGAAGGTGAACATGTCGGAGTCGGACCGGATGCCCGGGTAGCGGAAGAGGTCCCAGGTGCCGCCACTGGCCTCACGCTGCTCCAGGATGGCGAGCGTCTTGCCGGGGAGGCGCTCACGGAGCTGCGCAGCCGCTCCGATGCCGGAGACGCCGGCACCGATGATCAGTACGTCGACATGCATGTGGGCAAGGTTACCCGGGAGTACGTGTTTGCGACACCCTGTCTCGCAAACTTTTGCAAGCAATGTGGAGGGAGCGCTCGACATGCACGTCTCGGTAACACCGACCGCACCCCCCTTCCGCGCTTGCGAGCGGGGTCACTACGCTTCGGTCGGCAGCTGCGGGGGCGGCGAGCGTCCACGGCGATTCTTGGGTCATTCACCCATCGCTTTCGATGGCTGAGGCTGCGCACGGACCGCAGCTAGCGGTCAACGGTCTTCGAAAGGTTTTCGAGTGTTCAGCATCAAACGCGCCGGTGCGATCTTCGCAGGCGCAGCACTGGCCGGTCTGGTCGCAACCCCGGCGTTCGCCACCGGCGACGACAAGGGCGGCAAGGGCGACCCCGGCGGTAACAACGGCACCGTCAAGATCATCAAGCACGGCAACATCGACGACATCCCCAACAACGAGCCGCACGTCGGCTGCGAGCTCGATGTCGAGTGGTACGGCTTCGACGAGGGCGCGGACATCATCTCGAAGATCAGCTTCGAGCTCCACGCACCGACAGAAGGCGGTGACCTGACCGTCGACGGTCCGGCCGAGGTCTTCGTCGGCGGCGACGCCGCCAGCGGCGCCGGCACCGACGACGGGCTCGATGGTCGCGAGACCTACAAGCTCTCCGCGACCGGCCTGGCTCACCCGAAGCAGGGCTTCCACGTCAAGGTCACCATCCACACCCCCCGTAGCCATGGCAGCGACACCAAGTCCAAGGTCTTCTGGTTCCAGAACTGCGAGACCGAGGAGCCCTCGGGCACACCGACCCCGTCCCTGCCGCCGCTCGGCGAGGAGCCCTCCGAGGAGCCCACCCCGTCCGACGAGCCCACCCCGGGCGAGGAGCCGACCGACGAGCCCACCGAGGCCACCCCGGTCTCCGACGAGACCGAGCCCGCCGAGGAGGAGTCCGCGACCCCGGTCGCCGACGACGACTCCGAGGTCCCGACCAACATCGACGCCGGCCTCGCCGGCGAGAGCGACTCCGCCGTGCCCGCGATGTGGCCGCTGCTGGCCATGCTCGCCGGCGCTGCCGCTGCCGGCCTCGCCCTGGTCGTGGTCCTGCGTCGCCGCGCGGCCGCTCTGGTCCGCAACGACTGATCCACCCCGCGTCATCTGAAACGGCGCGGCGTCCGACCTTTGGGTCGTACGCCGCGCCGTTTCTCCTTGGCGACTG
>NZ_JACIXG010000008.1 GCF_014360585.1 Nocardioides sp. | reverse complement strand
ATGTGTTGGTCTCGACACGGACTCGTTCGTTCCTACGAGTCCGGCTCGACCGACGGGGGTCACCCGTCGGTCGAGCGCCGGTCGAGCCGCCGGAGCCGCTAGGCGGAGGCATGTCGAGACCAACACGGTCGCCTAGGCGTTCGTCTCCTCCAAGGCTTCGCTCTCCTCCCGAGTCTGCGTACGCGCGGAGGCGATCAGGCTGGTGGTGACGGTGACGGCGAGGATGCCGACGATGATGACGAGGGACAGCCAGGTCGGCACGACCGGGACACTGTCCCAGTGGCCGTGGGCCCAGTGCAGGCCGAGCTTGACGCCGATGAAGGCGAGGATGGCGGCCAGACCGTAGGAGAGGTGGACCAGCTTGGACAGTGCACCCTCGAGCACGAAGTAGAGGGCTCGCAGACCGAGCAGCGCGAACGCGTTGGTGGCGAAGACGAGGTACGGGTCGCCGGTGATGCCGTAGACCGCGGGCACCGAGTCGACGGCGAAGATGATGTCGGTGGCGAAGATGGCGAGCACCACGATGGCCATCGGCTTGAGCCCGATCTTGCGGCCGAGGCGTACGGCCAGCATCTCCTCGGGGTCGATCTTCTGGTCGTGGCCTTGGAGCGCCTCGACGAAGAGCTTCGCGGCGGTGGCCAGGAGGATCGCACCGAAGATCAGGAAGACGATGTCCCACTGGGAGAGCGCCGCGGCGCCCAGGGCGATGAAGATGCCGCGCAGCACCAGCGCGCCGACGATGCCGAAGAGCAGCACCTTCTGCTGCAGGTGGCGTGGCACCGCGAAGGCCGCGAGCAGCAGCATGAAGACGAACAGGTTGTCGACGCTGAGCGACTTCTCGACGATGTAGCCGGTGTAGTACTCGAAGCCGGTCTGGCTGCCGTGGGCGTTCCAGACCCAGACGCCGAAGGCGAGCGGAAGCGCGACGTAGAAGGCCGACCAGCCGATGGCCTCCTTCATGGAGACCTCGTGTGGACGCCGGGTCAGGATGAAGTCGAGGGCGATCAGCACCACGACGGCGGCGATGGTCACGGTCCACAGAGTGGGCGTGGCAATAGTATCGAGCATGCGGGTTCCTCAGGCGTGTCGATGAACGTCTGAGGTCTCCCTCACCCCGGATCGGGGCGCCATCCCGGGACGGTGTCGGCACCGACGTACTGACCGGAATGAGCTTGGTGAGGTACTCCCCTCGAGGTGAAGCCTAACTGTTGGGCAGAAGAGGTTCGCAATCGCCTGTCTCACGACACAATGGATGGATGACGACGGCGGCACAGCTCTCTTTGGTCAACGACCTCGCCTCCCAGGTCTCGGAGGTGGCGACCGACGACATCTCGCTGCTGGCGGCCTCGACCGACCGGTCCGGGTCGGTCGCCGCCGGCCTTCCGCTGGCAGTGGTACGGGCCCACAGCAACGCGGACGTCCAGGCGGCGATGCGGGTCGCCTCTGCCCACCGGGTGCCGGTCGTCCCGCGGGGCACGGGCACCGGTCTCGCCGGGGGAGCGGTGGCCGGCACCGGACACCTCGTCGTCGACCTCTCCGCGATGGACCGGATCCTCGAGCTGGACCCGATCGACGAGATCGCGGTGGTGGAGCCGGGCGTGCTCAACGCGCGCCTGGACGCCGCGGCCGCCGAGGTGGGGCTGCGCTACGCGCCCGACCCGGCCTCGGCGGCGATCTGCTCGATCGGCGGCAACGTCGCCACCAACGCCGGCGGGTTGCGGTGCGTGAAGTACGGCGTGACCCGGGAGGCGGTCCTGGGTCTCGACGTCGTCCTCGCCGACGGCACCCTGATCCACACCGGCCGCCGCACCATGAAGGGCGTCGCGGGACTCGACCTCACCGCGCTCTTCGTCGGCTCCGAGGGCACCCTGGGCATCGTCGTCGGCGCGACCCTGCGCCTCAAGCCCCGCCCGGTCGCCACGCTGACGGCCTCGGCTGCGTACGCCTCGGTGGCGGCAGCCGCCCGAGCCTGCGCCGAGATCGCCGCCGCCCGTCGGCTGCCGTCGATGCTGGAGTTCATCGACCGGCGCTGCCTCGAGGCGGTCGACCGGTTCGCGGGCACGACGTACGCCGAGCGCGGTGACGCGCTGGTGATCGCCCAGGCCGACGGTCCGGCGGCCGCGACGGAGATCGAGGCGATCGCGGCGATCCTCGGCAAGGAGGCGACCTGGATCGAGCAGGGCGTCGACGAGGAGTCCTCCGACCGGCTGGTCGAGGCGCGTCGCCAGATCCTGCCCGCGATCGAGGCGGACGGCTCCTGGTTCATCGAGGACATCTGTGTGCCCCGGTCCCGGCTCGCCGATGCGGTCGACCGGATCTCCGAGATCTCCGATCGGCACGGCGTACGCACCTACACGCTCGCCCACGCCGGCGACGGCAACCTGCATCCGGTCATCGGCTGGGACCCGTCGCCGGACGACGTCCCGGGGGTGATGCCGCCGGCCGAGACCGCCGCGGGCGACGAGATCTTCGCCCTCGCGATCGAGCTGGGGGGCACCACGACCGGCGAGCACGGTGTCGGCCGGCTCAAGCAGAAGTGGCTCGAGCCCGAGATCGGCGCCGACTCGATCAACCTGCAGCGCCGGATCAAGGCGGCACTGGACCCGCTCGGGATTCTCAATCCGGGTGTCGGGTTCTGATCCCGTCGGTGGTCGAGCTTGTCGAGACCACCCCATGTGACACCCTTTGTCCGTGCGTGCCGGAATAGCTGCTGTCGTCCTGACCCTCGGCCTCGCGGTCACCCTGATCGCCTGCGGCGGTGAGCCCGAGGTCGCCGACTCGTCCTCGGCCCCCGGCGCGGCGCCCAGCGTCGCGACGGTCGTGACCGAGATCAAGGGCGCCGACGGCACCTCCGCGACCGCCGGTGGCTACACGCTCGGTGACGTCAGCCTGCCCCCCGAGGCGGGCACCCCGGGCAAGGTGAGCTTCACGATCACCAAGGATGCCGGCGATCAAGGGCACAGTCCGGTCACCGACTACATCGAGGAGCAGACCAAGGACCTCCACCTCTATGTCGTCCGTGACGACCTCGAGGTCTTCCGCCATCTGCACCCGACCCAGGACGAGTCCGGTACGTGGTCCGGCGACCTGACGCTGCCCGCGGGCGGCACCTACCGGGTGGTCGTCGAGTTCGCCGCCCGGACCCCGGACGACAAGGGGGAGCAGGCGATGCTCGGTGCGACCGCGAAGGTCTCCGGACCGACCGAGGTGGAGGTGCCCGGCTCCGACGACGGCGTCGTGATCGCCGCGCTCGAGGAGACCCCGAAGCCCGGGGTCGACCAGGAGATCGGCCTCCTGGTGTCCGACCCGGCCGGCAACCCGGTCAACCTGGGGACCTACCTCGGGGTCTACGCGCACGTGACCGCCTTCAGCCGCGAGACCGGCGAGGTGATCCACCTGCACCCGCTCGGCGGCCCCGAGAACCAGGACGACGGCACCCGCCTCGGCATCCATGTGAAGCCGCCGAAGGCGGGTGACTACGTCTTCTTCGCGCAGGTGCGCGTGGACGGGATGATCCACACGCTCCGGCTCCCGGTCACTGTCTGAGTCACTGTCTGACGGGGAACTCCAGCAGCGCCAGCGGGCTCTCGAACTCACCGAGCCGCAGCCCGACGGTCGCCTCCCAGGTCCCACCCTTGGGCAGTACGACGTCGGCCTCCCAGGTGCCGGCGCCGACCGTCGTCAGGGCCAGGCTGCCCAGGTCGACACTGTTCTGGTCGCGGTTGGCAGAGCTGAGCTTCGCGCTCGGGACCGCCGAGGCCTCGACGGGCTCGCCGGCCGCGTCCTGGATCTGCAGCCGGAGCACGTTCGGGCCAGGACCTGAGGGCGTCAACGTGGCGTACACCCGATGGTCGTCCCCGAGCTTCGCGGCCTGGGTGCTGGTCTGCGCGACCGTGGCCGAGCCGGTCCCGGCCGAGCCGGTGTCCGCCTGCGGCGGCTGGTCGACCAGGAAGCCGGTGACACCGAGGACCACCACGAGCACGCCCGCCTCCATCAGCACCGCACGGCGCAGCATCGAGCCGGCCTCGACGGTGTCGTCGTGACCGACCGCCCGCCGGACGCGGGGGAGGACCAGCAGCCGGTTGCCGGCCGCCATCACCGCGACCGCGACGACCAGAGCGACCTTGGTCATCAGCAGGGTGCCGTACGTGCTGTTGAGCAGGTTCTCCCACGAGCCGAGGATCCGCCATCCCATGAGCACGCCGGAGACCGCGAGAACGGCCAGGGAGGCGGCTGCGAGGGTGGAGAAACGGGTCACGATCTCGGCCGCGACCGTCCCGCGCCGGGTGATCAGCGGCAGGGTCAGCGCCAGACCGACCAGGCCGCCGAGCCAGAGCGCCCCGGCGATGAGGTGGATGATGTCGGTCGCGGTGACCAGCCAGGCGGGTACGACCGCGCGGGAGTGGCCGACCAGCGCCGGTGACATGATCGCGATCAGCCCCGCGGCCGCGGCCAGGCGGGGACGAGGCCGCAGGGCGAGCATGGCCGCGATGCCCAGGATCCCGACCAGCGCGCTGAGCCACTCCTTGCCGACCGACGCCGGTGACCAGGCGTCGAAGGTGAGGATGGCCCCCGGTCCGCTCTCGCTCTGCAGCGCACCGCTCGCCGGAGCCAGGAAGACCAGCGCGAGGACAGCGACCATGCCGGCGACGATCTGCAGACGCTGGACCCGGGCCGTGGCGCGGTCGGGGACACGGTGGTCACCGATGATCACTGCACGGAACCAGACCAGGCCCACGATCAGCAGCAGCGCGGCGTACTGGATGAACTGGAGGACCCCGTGGATCACCGCCGTCGCCCTCGACGGCTCCGACGAAGGCGGTGGGGCGACGCTGAGGCTCGGTGCTCCGACCGCGAAGGTCAGCGAGCCGGAGATCGGATGACCGTCGGCCGACACCGCACGCCAGGCGACGACGTAGGTGCCGTCGCCGAGGCTGCTCGGGTTCGCGAGCGCGACCTCCATCGAGGTGCCGCTCGCGGTCGCCTCGGAGGTCACCTCCTCGCCCTTCGCGTCGTAGACGGTCACGCCGCCCGGCGGCAGGCTCACCGCCTCGTCGAAGTCGAAGGTGATCGTCTCCGGCGCCACCTCCAGCACCGCACCCTCCTCGGGGTCGGTGCCGATCAGCGTCGCGTGCGCCTGGGCGGGGGAGATGCTGAGCAGGACGGCGTACGCCGCGGCAGCAAGCGCCACGAGCAGCCGCCCCAGGGCGCGCCGGCCCCGACGGTCGAGCCCCGGCCGGCGCGTCAGGGGAGCACTCACGCCTTACGACGCCCCAGCGCGAGGGCGGTGACGCCGGCGACCAGTCCGAGGATCCCGGCGCCGGCACCGACGCCGGCCCACAGGTTGCTGTCGCCGCCCTCTTCGACGTCCGCGGCGACCGGCTCGGCCTCGGTGGCCTCGTCGGAGCTGTGGCCGTGACCGTCCTCGGTCGCCTCGGTGACCTCGAAGGCCGGTGCCGGGTTCTCGGGCTCCTCGGTGGCGCCCTCGGGGGTCTCCTCGATCCAGGCGGTCTCGCCCTTCACGCAGGTCTGGATGACCGGGAAGGCGAGCGTGCCCTCCTCCTCGGGGAGCTGGAGGGAGACCTCGAAGGCGTCGCGCTGGCCGTCGGGCAGCGGGGTCTTCGCGGTGTAGACGATGGTCGCGTCGCGCTCGGTCAGCTCGTTGCCGTGGGCGTCCTTGATCGGCTCGGCGAGCTTCTCGGAGGTGACCTTGACGTCGTAGAACGGCTGACGGGTCGGGGTGACCGTGTTGATCCCCTCCGGCACCTGGATGGTGATCTGCTTGGTCGGGGAGCCTTCGCAGCCGTGACCGTTGCTGAAGGTCAGCACGGTGTAGGCGCCGGCCGCGGTCTCGGTCGGGGTGACCGTGACGTGCGGGGAGGCCGGAGCGGCAACGAGGAGGGTGACAGCCGCGGCAGCGGCGGCGGGCGCGCCGAGGCGCGCGAGGGTACGTCGAGACATGGGTGTTGCTTTCTGTGGAGTGTTCTGCGGTCGGGCGTGTGCCCAGTGGTCGGGGTCGAGTCCTCAGGCGAGGACCGGTGGACCCCGGCCGGCAGCGACGTACGTCCACAGTCCGGTGCGCGGCACGATCGGCTGCGCCTGGACCGGCAGGCGAAACGGAACCAGAACCTGGGGCGTCGCCAGCGCGCGTGAGATGACCCGCCAGGCCCGGCGGTGCAGCAGCCACACGACCACGGTCAGCGCCGCGGCCGCGGTGTGCGCGAGCAGCATCGAGGTCTCGCCCGCGGCGCCGGTGTGCGCGTGCGCTGCAGGCGCGGCGTACGCCTCGAAGGCCTCGTGCATCCCCAGCTGCGCGGCCCCGGCCAGCACAGCTCCCAGAGCGATCCCGACCCGGCGCTGCAGCACCACGACGCCGACGCCGAAGGCGGCGAACCCGGTCGCCACCAGCCACAACGCATCCGGCAGCTCTCCGCCGCCGGCCAGGTGGGCCAGGCTGGACCCGGTGGTGATCTCGACTGCGGCGAGCAGCGCCAGCAACACGCTCCCGCGCGTCGGCCGCACCACCCTCAATTCCACGCCGGTCATTCTCGCAGACGAACCGAGGCGTCACCCACGTCGGCCGAGAAGTCACACGACGGCCTCGGCATCATTTTCGACCTCTCGGCGGTCAGCGGAGGATGCTCGGCTCGGTCTTCTCTGCCACCTCTTCGTACGTCACATCCGGGGCGAGCTCGACCAGGCGGACGCCGTCGGGGGTGATGTCGAGGACACACAGGTCGGTGATGATGCGCTGCACGACGCCGAGGCCGGTGTAGGGGAGCGAGCACTCCTCGACGATCTTGTAGGAGCCGTCGCGGGCGACGTGCTCCATCAGCACGACGACCTTCTTCGCGCCGTGGACGAGGTCCATCGCGCCGCCCATGCCCTTGACCATCTTGCCGGGGATCATCCAGTTCGCCAGGTCGCCCGAAGACGAGACCTGCATGGCGCCGAGGATGGCGGCGTCGATCTTGCCGGATCGGATCATCCCGAAGCTGGTGGCGGAGTCGAAGAAGCTCGCCCCCTTGCGTACGGTGACGGTCTCCTTGCCCGCGTTGATCAGGTCCGGGTCGACGGCGTCCTCGGTCGGGTAGGCGCCGGTGCCGAGGATGCCGTTCTCGCTCTGCAGGACGAGCTCGACGTCGTCGGGGACGTAGTTGGGCACCAGGGTCGGCAGCCCGATGCCGAGGTTGACGTAGTCGCCGTCGGAGAGCTCCGCGGCGGCGCGGGCGGCCATCTCTTCACGTGTCCATGACATGTCAGCGGACCGTCCTCTTCTCGATGCGCTTGTCGGCGGCCTGCTCAGGGGTCAGGGGCACGACGCGGTGGACATAGACGCCGGGGAGGTGGACGTCGTTGGGCGGGATCTCGCCGGGCTCGACGAGCTCCTCGACCTCGGCGATCGTGATCTGCCCGGCCATCGCGGCAAGCGGGTTGAAGTTGCGCGCGGAGTCCTTGAAGAGCAGGTTGCCGTGGCGGTCGCCCTTCCACGCGCGGACGATGCCGAAGTCGGCGACGATGGCCTCCTCGAGGACGAACTCCCGCTCGCCCTCAGGCGTCTCGAAGGTCATCACCGGCTTCTCGGGCGAGGTCTTGATGACGTTGCCGGCGTCGTCGTACTTCCACGGCAGCCCGCCCTGCGCCACCTGAGTGCCGACGCCGGTGCGGGTGTAGAACGCGGCGATGCCGGAGCCGCCCGCGCGCATCCGCTCGGCCAGCGTGCCCTGCGGGGTCAGCTCGACCTCGAGGTCGCCGGAGAGGTATTGCCGCGCGAACTCCTTGTTCTCCCCGACGTACGACGCGACGACCCGCCGCAGCCGCCCGGCACCGAGCAGCAGGCCCAGGCCCCAGTCGTCGACGCCGGCGTTGTTGGAGACCACCTCGAGGTCGGACACGCCGGCCTCGAGGAGCGCATTGATGAGCACCGAGGGGATGCCGCACAGCCCGAAACCGCCGACCGTGAGGGTCGCTCCGTTCGGGATGTCCGCGACCGCCTCGGCGGCTGAGGAGATGACCTTGTCCATGATGATCAGTCAAGGCCGGGCGGGCCGATCGGTCAATAGACGAGCGCGAGTTCCCGCTCAGTCTTTCGATGAGCGGCCCCGCTGACGCAGCGGCGTTCACTGAATGGACACGCCTATCGTACGTCTCATGGAACCCGGTCCGAGCGCACCTCAGCCCAGCGTGATCCGCCGAAGCGCGCACCTGCTGCGGCTGCTCGCCGCGCGCGAGCCCGAGGGCGCGACGACCACCCAGCTCGCGACGGCCGCCACGATCCCGCGCCCGACCGCCCACCGGCTGCTCAGCGCGCTCCAGGACGAGGGCCTGGTCGAGCGAGACAACGCCACCGGCGCCTGGCACCTCGGCCCGGAGTGCTTCCTGCTCGGCGCCGCCGCGACCACCCGCCACGACATCACCCCGGCGGCCCGGGCGGCGGTGCTGCGCATCGCCCGGGAGACGGGGGAGAGCGCGTTCTTCTCGATCCGGCGCGGCGACGAGACGGTCTGCGTCCTGCGCGAGGACGGCAGCTTCCCGATCCGCTCGCACGTGCTCCACGAGGGGATCCGGTTCCCGCTCGGTGTCGCCTCGGCGGGCCTGGCGATCCTCGCCTTCCTGCCGGAGCCGCGGCGCGAGGCCTACCTCGCCCGGACCGACCTCGTCGCGGCCTACGGCGAGCAACACTCGGCGTCCGCTCTCCGGAAGCGCGTCGCCGCGACCCGTGAGCGCGGCTTCGCGGTCAACCCGGGCCTGCTCGTGGTCGGCAGCTGGGGTCTGGGTGCCGCGGTCTTCGACGCCCACGGGCAGCCCTACGGAGCGTTGAGCATCACCGGCATCGAGGCCCGCCTCGCGCCACCGCGTCAGGCCGAGCTGGGCCGCCTCCTCCTGGAGGCCGCCCACACCCTGACCACGAAGGCTAGGTCCTGACCTGAGTCAGGGCTTCCTGCATGAGGGCGAGGCGGTGCACCTGCTCACGGGTGGCGGGGTACAGCTCGGTGAAGCCGCTGTAGAGCTCGTCGTAGACGGCCCGGTTCTCGGGGTTGGGCACGACGTCTCCGACGATCCGGGTCCAGTCGGTGTCCGGTGGCACGAGCCCGGAGCCGATGGCCGCCAGGAGGGCATCCCCGTAGGACGCTCCGATGGTCTGCTCAGGCACGAGCTGCCGGATCCCGGCGACGTCGCTGACGATCTGGGTCCACGGTCCGCTCCGGGTGCCGCCCCCGACCGCGACCACGCGGGAGGCCGGTCCGCCGGCCTCCTCGAGGAGCTCGAGGATCTGGCGCACGCCGTAGGCGATTCCCTCGTAGACGGCCCGGTACAGGTGTCCGCGGCCGTGGCGCAGGGACAGCCCGGCGATGACGCCGCGGGCGTGCGGGTCGAAGAGCGGGGTGCGCTCGCCGGCGAAGTAGGGCAGCACGATGAGCCCTTCCGCGCCGGCCGGAACGAGGTCGGCCTCTTGGGCGAGCGTGGCGATGTCGCGGTTCCCGGTGAGGTCCTGAACCCAAGACAGCAGGCTCCCGGAGGTGGCCATGCCGCCCGCGAGCGTCATCACCTCCGGTTGCACGCTCATCGCGGTCCACAGCGGAGGACAGGCAGTGAGACCGTGGCCGATCTGGATGAAGAACATCGTGGAGCCGTACATCAGCATCAGGTCGCCCGGCTGCCGCACCCCGCAGCTGAAGGCCTCGGCCCACGCATCCACCGTCCCCGCCATGACCGGGGTGCCGACGGGCAGTCCCGTCGCCGCGGCGGCGTCGGCGTGCAACGTGCCGACCACCTCACTTGACCAGGCGAGACGGGGCATCGGAAGGTCGCCGAGGATCTCCTCGGCCCAGTCGGACGCCCACTCCTCGGCCGCGATGTCGTAGAGCGGGGCGGACTGGCTGGCGGTGTGGTGGTCCATGACGTACTCGCCGGTCAGCCGGGCCACGACATAGGAGCTCGAACCGAACCAGCGGCGGGTCCGCGCCCACACGTCGGGCTCGTGACGGCGGAGCCAGAGCAGCTTGGGGCCGACCGCCTGGGAGCTGAGCGCGCTGCCGGCCCGCTCGAGGATGGCGTCCGCGCCGAACCGCTCGGTGAGCTCCTCGATCTCGGCCGAGGCCCGGCTGTCGATGCCGTAGAGGATGCCCGGCTGGAGCGGGGTCAGGTCGTCGTCGGTGACCAGTACGCACGGGCCGATGCCGCTGACGCAGAGCCCAGCGATCGTGTGACCCCGAGCGTGCAGCGCGAGTTCCCGGCAGATCGAGGCGACCTCGCCCCACCAGATGGTCTCGGCGTCCATCTCCGCGTGTCCGGCCCGTGGCAGCGACATCTGGTGGTGCCGCATCGTCTTGGCGATCACTTCACCTTCGGCGGTGGCCAGCACGCCCTTGCTGCTTCCGGTGCCGACATCGACCCCCACGACCAAGGCAGCCATATACCCTCCCAGTCGCGCCGGACCGCCGGGCCCGACGGACTCGACGGCATGATCGGTCGATCCTAGTCACCGTCGGGCACTCAGCAGCTGGAGGGCTGTTCCTGGTCTGTGGCGCCTTGCTCGTACTCGCCGATCGCTGCGACCTTGGCTGCCGAGGCCGACTCGGGGTCGAACTCGTAGCCCAGCCATTCCTTGGCGAGGCGTCGGGCGAGCTCGATCCCGACGACGCGCTGACCCATGCACAGGACCTGGGCGTTGTTGCTGAGCACGGCTCGTTCGACGGAGAAGCTGTCGTGCGCCGTCACCGCGCGTACGCCGGGCACCTTGTTGGCGCTGATGGCGACGCCCAGCCCGGTGCCGCACACGAGCAACGCCCGGTCGACGCTGCCGTTGGCCACCAGCTGTGCCGCGGAGGCGGCGACGTGGGGATAGGCGGTGTGCTCGTCGGTCGTGACCCCCACGTCGACCACCTCGGCGACCCGCGGGTCGGCCTCGAGGTCGGCTTTCAGGATGTCGCGGTAGGAGACGCCGGCGTCGTCGCAGCCGACGGCGATCCGCAGTCCGGGTGTCGGCTCGGTCCGTGCTGGCTCGGTCATGAGGACTCCTCGAGATGGGTCTGGCAGGTCTGGTCGAGCTGCTCCCCGATCGCGGTGACGATCAGGGCCAGCGAGACGGCACCGGGGTCGGGGGTGCCGACGCTGCGATCGGCGAGGGGACGGGCTCGACCGACCTTCGGCGCCATCGGCGCGGTCGCCTCGGCGGCCTTGGTGCAGGTATCCGCGGCGATGCGCCAGGCGTGGGCGAGGGGGAGCGCGGCGTCGGCGCCCTGTTCGAGTGCGTCGGCGAAGGGACAGAACGCATCGAGCATGGTCTTGTCGCCGAGCTCGGCGTGGCCGAATGTCTGCACCCGGGTCGCCCCCGCCCGTACGGCCCTGGCGAGTCCGTCGAGGGTGACCGGCTCCTGGTTGCCGAGGCCTTCGCCGACGGTCTCCAGGAGCAGGCCCCACAGGATGCCGCTCGTGCCGCCGGCACGGTCGCCGAACGCGGCCCCGGCCGCGGCGAGCACCGAGCGGACGCCGCCGCCGGCGGAGACGGCCGCCTCGGCCGCCTCGACGGCGGCCCGGGATCCGCGGCTCATGCCGATGCCGTGGTCGCCGTCGCCGGCGACCGCGTCGATCTCACCGAGCCGTTCCTTGTGCTCCTCGACCGTCGCCGCGAGCGTGGCGATGATGCTCTGCGCGATCGTCGCGTGCTTGCGGGACGCTGGGCTCGCGGTCTCCTGCGTGCCCTCCACCGCGGCATCGGCGGATACCGCACGCTCGGTGAACCGTCCGTCGGCGACGGCCTGGCCCCGGCGGTAGGCAGGGGTGTCGGCCGGGGCTCGCCACAGCGGCTCGAGCTCGTCGTCGAGCCAGGTCACGGTGAGTGAGCAGCCCGCCATGTCGAGGCTGGTGACCAGCTCGCCGACCTCGGGGTCGATCAGGTCGACTCCCGCGGCTCGTAGCCTGGGCTCGACCTCGCTCCAGAGCACATAGAGCTCCTCGTACTTGGTCGCGCCGAGGCCGTTGAGCAGCACGGCCGCCCGCCCGTCGGCCGCGGCCGGCCGCTCCGCGAGCACTCGGTCGACCAGCTGGTCGGCCAGCCGCGAGGCCGGGATCCAGTCGGTGGTGCTGATGCCGGGTTCGCCATGGATCCCCAGCCCGAAGTCCACCTGGCCGGCCTTCACATGGAAGAGAGCGTCGCTCGCCCCCGGCAGCGTGCAGCCGTCGAACGCCACCCCGAAGGAGTACGTCGCCGCGTTGGCCCGCCGCATGAGCCGCTCGACCTCGTCGAGCTCGCTGCCCGCCTCGGCCGCGGCGCCGGCCATCTTGTAGACCGTGAAGGTCCCGGCGATGCCGCGCCGATCCTCCTCCGCCCCAACACGTGCGGAGGCCACGTCGTCGGTCACCCACACGACACGAACGTCCACGCCCTCCGCGCGCAGACGGTCGGCCGCGACGCCGAAGTTGAGCCGGTCACCGGCGTAGTTGCCGAAGGCGAGCACCACCCCCGCCCCGCCGTGGGCGGCGCGGGCGATGCGGTAGACCTGCTCGGCGGACGGAGAGGCGAAGATGTCGCCGAGCACGGCGCCGTCGGCGAAGCCCGGGCCGACGACCCCGTTGTAGGAGGGATAGTGGCCCGACCCGCCGCCGATGACGAGCGAGACCTTGCCGGCAAGGGGCCCGCCGGCCCGGATGAATCCGGAGGCATCGCGAACCCGTTCGACGTAGCGGGGATGGGCGGCGGCGAAGCCGGTGAGGACGTCGCTCTTGAAGGTGTCGGGATCGTTGTAGATGTGGGTCATCGGATCACTCGCTGATGACGAAGTTCTCGACGGTGTCGACGTTGTCCTTGGTGACCAGGACGCAGTCGAGAGCCTGCTTCTCGTCCGAGACGCCCGTCTCTCCGGTCCGGATCACGCTGTCGAGCTGCTCGATCGCGCGGTTGGTGCCTTCGACGATCGGCTGGACCACCGTGGCCACCAGCTCGCCGGACCGCACCGCTTCGACGGCGTCCTGGCTGCCGTCGAAGCCGAGCACCGTCACCTGGTCGAGCTTGCCCTTGGCCTTGAGCGCGTTCACCGCGCCGAGCGCCATCTCGTCGTTGCCGGAGATGACCCCGTTGATGTCGGGGTTCTTGGCGAGCAGGGCCTCCATCTTCTCCTGGCCCTCCTGACGGTCCCAGTTGGCGATCTCCTCACCGACCTTCTTCAGGTCCGGGTACTGGCTGAGGACCTGCTCATACCCGTCGGAGCGGACCTGGGCGTTGTTGTCGCTGGGGTTGCCGAACAGCTCGACGTACGTCCCCTTGTAGTTCATCGATGCGGCCCAGGCCTCGGCGCCGACGGTGGCACCCTGGGCGTTGTTGGAGACGATCTGGGACGACGCGAGTCCGGTCTCGGAGATCTCGGCGTTGATCAGCACGACCGGGATGTCGGCGTCGACGACCTTCTGCACGGCGGCGATCGACTCGTCGGCGCCGGCGGGGTCGAGCAGGATCCCGTCGACCTCGTCATTGACGGCGGTCTCGATCAGGGTGTTCTGCTCGTCCGGGTCGTTTCCGTGTGCCGCGGTGTAGGACTTGTAGCCCAGGTCGGTGGCGGCCTTCTTGGCCGTGTCGACCTCGGCCTTCCAGTAGGGGTTGGAGGGGTCGACGGTGATGATGGCGATGGTGCCGCCGCCCTTGCTGTCCGCGTCGTCGGTGGCCTCCGAGCCGCAGGCGGCCAGGCTCAGGGCGAGCCCGGTGGCGGCGAAGCCGGCGAGAATTCGCTTCATGGTGTCTTTCCTCTCGATGTGTCGCGGACGAGCCGCGGCAGGTGGTGGGGACGGTGGGTGCTCATGCGCTCGTGCTAGCGGCGGTACGAACCTCCGCGGCCGCGCGTCGCGCGGCCCCGCGGTTCTGGGCGATCTGCTGGATCCGGTCGACGGCGACCGCGAGGATGATCACCGCGCCGGTGATGACCTGCTGCCAGAACGGGGAGACGCCGACGATGACCAGCCCGTTGGCGAGGAACCCGATCACGAAGGCGCCGATGATGGTGCCCCGGACCGTGCCGCGACCACCCGAGAGAGCGGCGCCGCCGATGACGACCGCGGCGATCGCGTTGAGCTCGTAGAACTGGCCGAGGTCGGCGGTCGCGGAGCTGATGTTGGCGATCTGGAGCAGACCGACGATGCCGGCGCAGGTGCCGGCGATCACGTAGATCCGCGTCTTGACCCGGGTGACGGGCACGCCGGAGAGCTCGGCGGCCCGCTCGTTGCTGCCGCTGGCGTAGAGCCACCGGCCGAACGGCGAGCGAACCAGCAGGATCGAGGCCAGGACGGCGAGCGCGATCATCACCCATGCGGAGATCGGCAGCCCGAGGGGGCGGCTGGCGAAGACCTCGAAGAAGCCGGTGTTGCCCAGGCCCTCCTGGCCGCGGAGCTCGTTGGTGATGTTCTGCCCGTTGAGCAGCACCTCGGTCAGGCCGCGCCCGACGTAGAGCATGCCCAGGGTGACGATGAACGGGGCGAGGCGTAGTCGCGAGATCAGCAGGCCGTTGGCATAGCCGACCAGAGCGCCGACCCCGACCGAGATGACCACGATCACCCAGACCTGCGGGAACATGATCGCCTGGGTCAGCGGGAGGTCGAGGCCTCGGAAGAGGTTGCCGGCCACGGCGCCGGTCAGCCCCACGGTGGAGCCGACCGAGAGGTCGATCCCGCCGTTGAGGATGACCATCAGCATGCCGAGCGCCAAGATCGCGTTGAAGGCGACCTGTTTGGTGATGGTGACCAGGTTTCCGGGGTCGAGGTAGTTGTCGCTGAGCAGCGCGAACACCGTGATGATGAGGATCAGGGCGAGCAGGGCCCGGCCCTCCACAAGAGCGCTGCTGAGCGTGATCGAGCGGAGCCGGGAGGTGACGCCCCCGGTCGGGCTCTGGGGGCTCTGCGG
Source organism: Nocardioides sp. (assembly GCF_014360585.1). Taxonomy (GTDB): domain Bacteria; phylum Actinomycetota; class Actinomycetes; order Propionibacteriales; family Nocardioidaceae; genus Nocardioides. Next base: position 82,887 of record NZ_JACIXG010000008.1, on the reverse strand, counting down.
GCGGGGTGTCGCCTCGGCCGATGTGTTGGTTGCGGTCATGGCGTGCCTCCGATGGCTTCGTCGGTGGTCGTGGTGCTGGTCGTCGGGTTGGCTGACTCGCCGGATGCGGCCATGACCTCGGCCCGGGTGCTCGTACGCGGGTCGAACTCGCGCACGACGCGGCCCTTGTTCATCACGACGATGCGATGCGAGGCCGTCATCGCCTCACCGATCTCCGATGTGACGTACAGGACCCCGAGGCCCTTCTGTGCCTCCTGGAAGAGCAGGGCGAAGATCTCGCCCTTGGCCCCGACGTCGATGCCACGGGTGGGCTCGTCGAGGAGCAGCACGCTCGGATCGGTCATCAGCAGCTTGCCGATCACGACCTTCTGCTGGTTGCCGCCGGACAGGGAGGTGATCGGGGTGCCCGGGCCGGCGGCCTTGACGGTGACCTCGGCCATGCCACGCCTGATCCGATCGGACTCCGCGCCTCGCGAGATCAGGCCGCGGCGTACCACCGAACGCAGCCCGGCGAGGGAGAGGTTGCTGCCGACGCTGAGCAGCTGGACGACGCCGTCGCGCTGCCGGTCCTCGGGCACGAGCCCGAGGCCACGCGAGATGCGGTCGCTGACGCTGAGGTCGGCGACGTTCTCGCCGTTCAGGAGCACCTCGCCGGCGGTCATGGGATCGCGGCCGGCGAGGGTCTCCATCAGCTCGGTACGCCCGGCGCCCATCAGGCCGTAGAGGCAGACGATCTCGCCGGTGCGTACGTCGAGGGAGACGTCGTCGACCACGACTCGTCCGGTGCCGAGGTCAGCGACGGTGAGGTTCCGGACGGAGAGCGCGACCTCGCCGAAGTCCCGGGGCTCCTCGCGGAAGTCGTACTCCGCCTGCCGGCCGGTCATCCGGTGCACCACCCAGGGCAGGTCGATCTCGCTCGCCGGCTCGTGCGCCACCAGCTCGCCGTCGCGGAGCACGACCGCGTGGTCGGCGATGCTGATCGCCTCCTCGAGGTGGTGGGAGATGTAGACGATCGCGACGCCGTTGGCGGTCAGCTCCCCGATGACCCGGAACAGCACCTCGACCTCGCTTGCGCTGAGGGCCGAGGTGGGCTCGTCCATGATCAGGATCCGGGTCTCGGCGGCCAGCGCCCGCGCGATCTCGACGATCTGCTGCTGGCCCATCCGGAGGTCCGCGACCGGGGTCTGCGGCGCGATCTCCTCCTCGAGCTGGCGCATCAGCCGTGAGGTGATGTCGGCCTCGCGGGCGTAGTCGATCCCGCCCATCCGGGTGTGCAGCTCGCGGCCGAGGAAGATGTTGTCCCGCACGTTGAGGTTGGGGCAGAGGTTCGTCTCCTGGTGGATGATCGAGATCCCTCGCTCCACCGCATCGACGGTGTTCTCCAGGGTGATCGGCTCCTCATGCAGGACCAGCTGTCCGCCGGTGGGCTGCTCGACGCCGGAGAGGATCTTCATGAGTGTCGACTTCCCGGCGCCGTTCTCCCCGAAGAGCACGGTGACCTGGCCGGCGCGGACCTCGAAGTCGACGCCCTTGAGCGCCTTGGTGACGCCGTACGTCTTGGAGATCCCGACCGCGCGGAGCACCACCTCACCGATCTCGGTGTCGGTGGGGGCGGTCGCGGTGGCTGGTGCACTCATGGTGCGACCTCCAGCGTCAGCGGCTGGATCTGCACGGGCTTGGCCGCGGGCTGCGGCATCCCCGTGTCGGTGACGCTCACGATTCCGGTAAAGGCGAGCTTCGAGCCCGGAGCGACCTTTCCGCCCGTGCCCTGGTCGATCTGCTCGCGGACGAGGGCCTTCAGCTCGTCGCCGACCTGCTGGTAGGTGGTCTGGTTGGAGGCATCTCCGAACTTGAAGCCGACGGCGTCACGCAGGACCGTGCCGTTGGTGGCCGGTCCGGAGGCGAAGGTGAGCGGGGTGGTCTCGGGGACACCCTCGACGGTGATCTCGACAGCCTGATCCTGGGTGGCGACGACGGTCGCGGTGCCGCGTACGGGGAACAGGTAGGTGGTGTCGTTCGGCCTGGAGGCCTCGAGGTCGTCGGCGGTCTTGGCGACATCCTTCTGGAGTCCGGTGAGGAGCTCGGGAAGTGGCGTCGCCGCATCGGGGATGGTCTCGTTCGCCTGGGCGAAGAGGTCCTCGGCGGTCTGCGCCGGGTCGAACTTCTCCGGGCCGATCGAGGCGAGCTCGTCGGGGGTGACGAAGCGGGTGCTGAGCGTCATCGCGACGAGGAGCGCAGCGAGGGCCACCGCTCCGCCGATGCGGAAGGGGGTGAGGCGGCGGTGTCGTGTCATCTTGGGTCCTTTCGAACGATCGCGGACACGAGGTCGGGGGTTGGTTGGCGGCGCCTTCGTTGACGAAGCGCGTCGGCGCAACGGTGAGCGAGGTCGAGGAGGCCCGGCGCGGTCCATGCGGCGCGCCCGACGAAGAGGCCGTCCACGTCGAGGCCGGTCATCAGGTCGGCGGCGTTGCCCGCGTGGACGCTGCCTCCGTAGAGGACGGAGGTCGGCGTGCCTGCCAGGTCCTCGTCCAGGGCCCGGCGTACGACGGCGAGTCCTTCGGCGACGTCCGCCGGCCTGGCGGGACGGCCCTCGGAGCCGATCGCCCAGTGGGGCTCGTAGGCCACCAGCAGCTCGCTGGGTCGCGATCCCCCGAGACGGCTGAGCGCAGCGCGTACCTGGCTGGCCAGGACATCGGAGGTCTCGCCATGGGTGCGCTCGGCGGCGGTCTCGCCGACACACACTAGGGGCGTCAGCCCGGTCGAGACCGCGGCGGCGACCTTGTCGGCCACCATGTCGTCGGTCTCGCCGAGCAGGGTGCGGCGCTCCGCGTGCCCGATCTCGACGAGGCTCGCGCCGGCGTCGCGCACCATGCTCATGGACACCTCGCCGGTGACGGCGCCGTCCGGCCCCGGGTGGGCGTTCTGCGCCCCGAGAGCCACCCCGGTGCCGTCCAGCCGGTCGCGGACGGTGGCCAGGGAGGTCGCGGCGGGCAGGACGAAGAGCCGCAGCTCGGGCGGCACGCTCCCCGCCTCGACCGCCGCACGCAGGTCGTCTGCGTACGCCTCGGCCTCGCCCAGGGTCTTCGTCATCTTCCAGCTCGTGCCGAGCCAGAAGGAGGCTGGCGCGGTCACGGGATCAGCGAGACCTTGATCGACTCGGTGCCGCGAGCCACCATGTCGAGGCCGTCCTGGAACCGGGCCAGGGGCAGCTGGTGGGTGCAGATCTCGTCGAGCGGGAGCACGCCGGACTCCAGCATCCGGATCGCGGCCGGCCAACAGTGCGGGCCGAGATGGGCGCCGCGTACGTCGAGCTCCTTGTCGTCGCTGATGATGCTCCAGTCGACGGTCACCTCGGAGCCGAAGACGCCGTACTCCACATAGGTGCCGAGCTTGCGCAGCACGTTGAGACCCTGCAGCACCGCGGAGGGGTGCCCGGTTCCTTCGAGGTAGACGTCGGCGCCGTAGCCGTCGGTGATCGAGCGGACGAACTCGACGGGGTCCTGCTCGGCGATGTTGACGATGTCGGTGGCACCGCACTTCGTGGCCAGGTCGAGCTTCTCGGGTGCCATGTCGAGGGCGACGACCCGGGCCGGCGACTTGGCCGCGGCCCCGGCGATCATGCCGAGGCCGATCGGCCCACAGCCGGCGACCACCACGACGTCGTCGAAGGTGATCTGGGCCCGCTCCACGGCGTGCAGGGAGCAGGACAACGGCTCGGCGAACGCGGCGTGCGCCGGCGGGAGGTCCTTGCTGATCCGGTGCACCAGGGAGGCGGGGGAGAAGACCATGTACTCGGCCATCGCGCCCGGGGTGCTGCGCTTGAAGCCGAACATGTCGTGGGGTCCGCACATCCAGTACTCCCCGCGCCGGCAGTAGCGACACTCTCCGCACGGCACGATCTGCTCGGCGACGACCCGGTCGCCGACCTCGACCCCCCACCGCGTACTTGCCTCCTCATCGAGGGCGACCACCTCGCCGGTGAATTCGTGGCCGGGGATGACCTCGGTCTCGGCCCAGGCCGGCCGGTTCTCATCACCCCAGAACTTCGCGGCTCCGTGGTAGCACTTCAGGTCGCTCGCGCATATCCCGACGGCCTCGACCCGGATCAGCGCCTCGCCGGCGCCCGGGACGGGGATCGGGACCTCCTCGAAGCGGTAGTCCTCGGGCCCGTGGCAGACGACCGCCTGCATGGTGCGCCGGTCGAGCTCTGATGTTGCCTGCGTCATGGGGACCTCCTGCTAGTGATCTGGATCACTCGAACTCGTCCACCGTCGCATAGGTCGCGAACAAATGTCCAGAACAGATTTTCAGGTTTGGACGGATCGGTGGGCGCAGCTGTGGAAGAGTGGTGCCGTGGAGAACACAGGCGAAGCGCACGGCCAGCAGCCGATCCTGGAGGCCGTGGGGACGGCGGCCAGCACCCGCTTTACCCCTGAGGTCATGCATGCTGCGGCGACGCTCTACTACCTCAAGGAAGCGACTCAGGCGCAGGTCGCGCAGCAGCTCGGCATCAGCCGCGCGACGGTCAGCAGGGTGCTCTCCGAGGCGCGTCGTACGGGCATCGTCCGGATCGAGGTGATCGACCCGGCGACCCGGCGTGCCTCCGAGATGGAGGAACGGCTCTGCGAAGCCCTCGGCCTCGCCCGGGTGTTCCTCGCCGGCGGGTTCCACCGCTCGCTCACCGGAGCGGCGCTCGCCGCCCGGCTCGGCGAGGCGTTGACCGAGATCGGGCTGAAGGCCGGCGACGTGCTGCTGGTCTCCTCGGGCCGCACCGTCTGGGAGGTGAGCCAGGAGGTGCTGCCGTCCTTCCCCGGCGTCGTGGTGACGCCGACCGTCGGTGGGCAGGACGAGCCCGAGGCCTGGTACCAGACCAACGAGATCACCAGGATGTTCGCCGAGCAGCTCGACGGCCGTCCGGTCTTCCTCTACGCACCGGCCCAGCCGGGAGCGGATCTGCACCGGCTGCTGCTCCAGGACCCGAGCACCCGTCGAGTGCTCGACCTGTGGAGCCAGGCGCGAGTGGCCGTGCTCGGCATCGGCGCGCCCCCGCTGACCCGCGAGTCGTTGCCCGGCTACGTGCCGCGCGACGCGCCCTGGCTCCGTGAGGCCGTCGGCGACATCTGCACCAGGTTCTTCGACGAGGAGGGACGGGCGTTGCCCTATCCCGAGGAGTCCCTCATCGCCACGACCTACGAGGAGCTCCGCGCGATCCCGCACACGATCGCGATGGCGGTGGGCCCGACGAAGGTGCCCAGCATCATCGCGGGCGCTCGGGCCGGCTGGTTCGACACCCTGATCACCGACGAGGACACCGCGGTCCGGATGCTCGAGAAGCTGGGGTGAGCTCCTACACCCGGGCGGTCATGATCTCGGCGAGCGCGGCATCCGAGGCGAGCTGGGCGTCGCGGTCGTAGGTTGAGGTGAAGGCGAGGAGCTCGTCGGCGCCGGTGGATTCGGCGAGCCGGTCGAGGCGGCGACGCACGGTATCGGGCGAGCCCGCGGTCGTGCGCGCGAGATGCGCCTCGACCCGCTCGCGCAGCTGGTTCGTCCACGTCTGCTCCCGGATCGCCGAGACCGGCTCGAGTGCTCCGAACTGCCCGGTCTGCCGCGACCTGGCCATCGCCCACGCCTCCGGCAGCGCGAGCTCGGCGGCCTCGGCGTCGGTGTCGGCGACGAGCACGTCGGCGGAGACCGTCACCGACGGCACCGAAGCCTGAGCGGAGGGCCGGAAGTCGTTCCGGTACGCCCCGAGCAGCTCGCCCACCCGCGGGCTGTACAGCGCCGGACCGCCCACGACGACCGGCAGCCCGAGCTTCGCCGCGAGGGCCAGACCGCGTCCGGTCGCGAGCACGAAGATCGGGATCTGGTGCGCAGCGGCCGGGCGGGCGGTGACCGCCGCGGTGCGGTCGAGATAGCCACGGAGCTCCTCGATGTCCTCGGCGAACGTGTCCGGGTCGTCGAGATCCTGGCGCAGCGCGCGGCGTACGGGGGCGGTGAACCCCAGAGTGCGCCCCACTCCCAGGTCGAGACGGCCCGGGTAGAGCGCCTCGAGCATCAGGAACTGCTCGGCCACGACCAGCGGCTGGTGGTGCGGCAGCATCACCCCGCCCGACCCGAGCCGGATCGTCGAGGTGTGCGCACCGAGAGCACCGAGCAGCACCGGCGGCGATCCCGACGCGACCCCCGGCACAGCATGGTGCTCGGCGACCCAGAACCGGTGGTAGCCGAGCCGCTCGGCCGCCACCGCCCGCTCGATCGTGTGGGTCAGCGCAGCGCCCTCGGCGTACCCCGTCCGGGTGCGGGACCTGTCCAGCATGGAGAGCTTCACAACAACACCAACCCCGTCCTCGTCTCGAGGCTTCCCATCATCTCCGGTGTGGCGAAGAACGCACTCGACAGGCGTGCGATGAGGGACACACCTCCGCTGTCGGCGGCCCCGACCTCGGTACCCTGATGGCTTGAGCCAAACGACGACAGGAGCGGCTTAGCAATGGATCGAGACGTGCTTCGGCACGCGCCGCTTTTCGGCGAGCTGGACGACGAGTCGATGACGGCGATGCTCGCGATGATGGGGGAGGCCCGCCTCAGACGTGGCCAGGTGCTGTTCCACGAGGGCGATGCCGCGGAGCGGCTCTACGCCGTCGTGTCCGGGAAGGTGAAACTGAGCCGTGCCTCGGCCAGCGGGCAGGACAGCGTGCTGGCGATCCTGGGGCCGGGACAGGTCTTCGGTGAGCTGTCGCTCTTCGACCCCGGTCTGCGTTCCTCGACGGTCACGGCCGTCACCGACCAGGTCGAGCTCGCCTCGCTGTCGCACGACGACCTGCTGAGGCTGCTCGACGGGCGGCCGAGCGTGACGCGCGGACTGCTCGCGCTGCTGTCGGGTCGCCTGCGCCGGGCCAACGACGTGATCGGTGACCTGGTCTTCGCCGACGCGCCCCGCCGGGTGGCGAAGGCCCTGCTGGATCTCGCCGAGCGGTTCGGTGAGACCACCGACGAGGGTGTGCACGTCCGTCACGACCTCACCCAGGAGGAGCTCGCCCAGCTCGTGGGCGCGGCCCGGGAGACGGTCAACAAGGCGCTCGCTGACTTCGCGGCCAAGGGCTGGGTCAGGCTGGAGTCGCGCTCGGTGGTCATCACCGACATGGAACGGATCGTACGCCGCGCGGGCTGAGCCCGCGGGTCAGAGCCCGTCGGTCAGAGACTGACGCGCACCAGCTGGCGGAGCCGGCGGAGGCCGTCGGTGCTCGGTCGCTCGGCCGGAGCGAGGGCATCGGTGAGCCTCTGCCGGACCGCGTCGGGGTCGAGCTCCAGGCCGATGGCCACGAGCTCGCTCCGGGGCTCCGTGGTCCGGCTGGGCGCTCGCCTCTCCGCGGCCACATGGGCGCTGCGTCCGACCAGGTTCACCTGGTAGCTGCGCGGCCCCTGCCCGGTCGCGACGGCGACGGTCCCCTTGACCCGGTACGCCGCTGCCGGCGGGTCCTCGAGCAGGTCGAGCAGCCGCGCGGGCTCGATGGTGCCAGGGTGCGTGACCGTGACCGACCGGGCGTGCTGATGGGCCGCGTGGTCGGCGGCCGCCTCGCGCAGCAGCGCGGCGATGGGCAGCTCGTCGGGCGGGTCCTCGGGCACGGCGGCGTCGTAGACGAGCCGGGGGTCGATGCGGCCGCCCACTGCGTACGCGATCTGGACGTCGGGGTTGTGCTCCCGCACGCGCTGCTCGATCCGCGCCAGGACCTCGTCCCGGTCGGCGACCGGCACCAGGTCGGTCTTGTTGATGACGACCAGCGTGGCCGCGGCGAACCGGACCGGCGCCGGGCCCCGGCCGTCGTCGAGGGTGTCGAAGTACGCCGAGGCGTCGACGACCTCGATGAGCCCACCGCGGCGTACCCGCTCGACACCGCTGAAGCGGACCAGCCGAGCCAGCGTGCCGGGCTCGGCGAGCCCACTGGCCTCCACGATGACGACGTCGAGCGCGAGCCGCGGGTGGGTCAGCTTCTCCAGCGCGTCGTCGAGGCCACCGGCGTCGTCCAGACAGCACAGGCAGCCACCGGCGATCGAGGCCGGCTCGTCGACCTGGCCGGTGACGAGTCCGGCATCGACGTTGATGTCGCCGAAGTCGTTGACGACCACGCCGACCCGCGCGCCGGGTTGGCGCAGCAGATGGTTGAGCAACGTGGTCTTGCCCGACCCGAGATGGCCGGTGAGGATGACCACGGGAACGCGGGTGATGGCGCTGGTCGGTGGCACCGGGCCATCGTAGGGCCCGATGAGAACAGTTCCCGTTAACGGGGTCACGTCTTGACGGCCGAGGTGGCCAGACCTAGGTTTGCCGCACAACTTCACATCCGCCGTTCGAACTGCAGCGGGAGAGTCCTCGTCCATCCCGGGTGAGGCGCCGAAGGAGCAAACCTCCCCAGAATCTCTCAGGCCAACATGACCGCTGTGGTGAGGCGAACTCTGGAAAGACAGGATCCGCTGGATCCTGCACCCACGGTGCAAATCGCCCCAACGGGGCGGTGAAGCTCTCAGGTAGCGATGACAGAGCGGGGAGGTCACCCGTCCACGGGTGCCGCGTCAGACGGCAGCCATCATCAGGGAGCCTCCCGCACATGACATCACCTGTCCCTACCCCTCTGCATGCGATCCACCAGTCGCTCGGTGCCTCGTTCACCGACTTCGCCGGCTGGAGTATGCCGGTCCGCTACGGCTCGGAGACCGCCGAGCACCACGCGGTACGCACCACCGCGGGCCTCTTCGACCTGAGCCACATGGGCGAGATCGAGGTGACCGGGCCCGAGGCGGGACGGGCGCTCGACCGCGCCCTGGTCGGCAGGCCGTCGAAGATCGGCCTCGGCCGCGCCCGCTACTCGATGATCTGCGCCGAGGACGGCGGCATCATCGACGACCTGGTCGTCTACCGGCTCGAGGAGGAGCGCTACCTGGTCGTCGCCAACGCCAGCAACGTCGTTGTGGTCGCTCCGGCTCTGGTCGAGCGGGCCGACGGGTACGACGCCGTGGTCCACGACGCCTCCGCGCAGTGGGCGCTGATCGCGGTCCAGGGACCTGTCTCGGCTCAGATCGTCGCGGCCGTGACCGACCTGGACGTACCGACCCTTCGCTACTACGCCATCGACGCTGGCAAGGTCGCCGGGATCGACGTGCTGCTTGCGCGGACCGGCTACACCGGGGAGGACGGCTTCGAGGTCTACTGCGCGCCCGCGTCGGCCGCCGATGCCTGGGACGCGATCACCGAGGCCGGGGAGCCGCACGGGCTGATCCCCGCCGGCCTCGCCTGCCGCGACACCCTCCGGCTCGAAGCGGGCATGCCGCTCTACGGTCACGAGCTGAGCCGCGAGACGACGCCCTTCGAGGCCGGCCTCGGCCGGGTGGTCTCCTTCGACAAGCCCGACGGCTTCGTCGGCGACGCCGCCCTGGCCGCCCGACGTGAGGAGGGCCTGCGCAGCACGCTCGTCGGCCTCGTGGCCACCGGTCGCCGGTCTCCGAGGGCCGGCTACGCCGTCGTCGACCCGGCCACCGGCGACGAGATCGGCATCGTGACCAGCGGCTCCCCGTCGCCGACGCTGGGCCGCCCCATCGCCATGGCCTACGTCCGGCCCGAGCTCGCCGTCTCCGGCACCAAGGTCCAGGTCGTCGTACGCGGCAGCCACGAGGACGCCGAGATCGTCGACCTTCCCTTCTACTCCAAGAAATGAGCCGAGAAATGAGCCAAGAAATGAGCACAGCCATGAGCAACCCGACCCACCTGTCCTACACCGCCGAGCACGAGTGGATCGAGACCCGCGACGACGTCGCGCGCGTCGGTGTCACCGCCTTCGCCACCGAGGCGCTGGGCGACATCGTCTTCGTCGAGCTGCCCGAGGTGGGCACCAAGATCACCGGGGGAGAGGGCTGCGGCGAGCTGGAGTCGACGAAGTCGGTCAGCGACCTCTTCGCGCCCGCCGACGGCGAGGTGCTCGCGATCAACTCTGCGGTCGTCGATGACCCGGCGCTGATCAACAGCGACCCGTTCGGCGCCGGCTGGCTCTTCGAGATGCGCATCTCGAACGCTCCCGACCTGCTCGACGCCGCGGCCTACGACGCTTTGATCGAGGAGTGAACCGTCGTGACCGCTGACCTCAGCGGTGCACCGGCCCCGGTCGTGGCGATCACCTTGAGCACGTTCGACCTCTACTCGATCGGGATCGGCCCGTCCTCCTCCCACACCGTGGGACCGATGCGCGCCGCGAAGATCTTCGTCGACGGCCTCGTCGAGGACGGGCAGCTGGACGCGGTGACGCGGGTGAAGGCCGAGCTGTTCGGGTCGCTCGGCGCGACCGGGCACGGGCACGGTTCGGCCGGGGCGGTGCTGCTCGGGCTCGAGGGCGAGGAACCGGCGACCGTCGACACGCGATCGTCCTCGGCACGGGTGGTGGCGATCCGTGAGCGTGGCGAACTGTCGCTGGGCGGCCACCGCCCGATCCGCTTCGCCGGTGACGCCGACCTGGTGATGCATCGGCGCAAGAGCCTGCCGGGCCACCCCAACGGCATGGTGTTCACCGCCTACGATGCCTCGGGCCAGGTACGCCGCGAGCGGACCTACTACTCCGTCGGCGGTGGCTTCGTGGTCGACGAGCACGCCTCGGGCGCGGCGCGGGTCGTCCCCGAGACCTCGCGAGTCCGGTTCCCGTTCACCACCGGTGCCGAGCTGCTCAGCACCTGCGAGCGCGAGGGGTTCCGGGTCTCCGACCTCATGCTCGCGAACGAGCTGACCTGGCGTACAGAGGACGAGGTCCGTGCCGACCTGCTGGAGATCTGGCAGGTGATGGCGGACTGCGTGCAGGCCGGCTGCGACCGCGATCCGGTCACCGACGGCGTACTTCCTGGTGGTCTGCGGGTCCCGCGCCGGGCGCCGCAGCTCTACCGCGACCTGGCCTCCGGAGCCGGCGCCCAGGACCCCTTCCGGGTCATGGACTGGGTCAACCTGTTCGCCCTGGCGGTGAACGAGGAGAACGCCTCGGGCGGCCGGGTCGTCACCGCTCCCACCAACGGCGCGGCCGGCATCGTGCCCGCTGTCCTGCACTACTGGGTGCGTTTCGTGGCCCCTGAGGCCGGCCTGGACGAGGCCGCGATCGAGGACGGCATCGTCCGGTTCCTGCTCACCGCGGCCGCCATCGGGATCCTGTGCAAGACGAACGCCTCGATCTCCGGCGCCGAGGTCGGCTGTCAGGGCGAGGTCGGCTCGGCCTGCGCGATGGCCGCCGGTGCTCTCTGCGAGGTCCTGGGCGGCAGCCCCGAGCAGGTGGAGAACGCCGCCGAGGTCGGCATCGAGCACAACCTCGGCCTCACCTGCGACCCGGTCGGTGGGCTGGTGCAGATCCCGTGCATCGAGCGCAACGCCATCGGCAGCGTGAAGGCGATCAACGCCGCCCGCCTCGCCCTCAACGGCAACGGCTCCCACAAGGTCAGCCTCGACAAGGCGCTGAAGACGATGCGGGAGACCGGGGCCGACATGAAGGTCAAGTACAAGGAGACCTCCCGCGGCGGCCTCGCGGTCAACGTCATCGAGTGCTGAGCCCTCCTGGTGGTTGAGCTCATCGAGACCTCGCTGAGATAGTAGCCCTTGCTATACTAGGGTCATGTCGTCACGTGGAGAGATACTGCGCGAGGTGATGCTCGAGACGGGCACCACCCAGTCGACGCTGTCTCGAACCAGCGGCGTTCATCAGCCGAGCATCAGCCAGTTCCTCTCCGGAAAGGTCGATCTGAGCGACGATCAGCTCGACCGTCTGCTGTCTTGCATGGGTTGGCGTCTCGAGGTCGTACGCCGCCCCGTCACGCCCGACCTGACGCGCTCGGAACGCCGCTCGTGGATGCTTCACCGTCGCCTGTCGGGCGACCTGACTCCGACAACGCTGCGTGAGTGGAAGCCGAGGATCGAACGCCGTCTCCACCACCTCCGCCACAACATCAGCGGACAACCTCACGAACGGAACCTCGAGCGCTGGACCTCGCTCGTGGACAACGAGGACGTACGCGGCCTGCAGCGTGTCATGACCGGCCTCGACCGCGACTCCATCGAGATGCGCGAGGTCTCGCCCATGGGCGGCCTGCTCAGCGAGCGTGATCGCGTCCAGGTTCTCGAGCAACTGGCCGAGGCCAGTTGATGCGTCGCGATCAACTCGAGCATGCCATCCGTACGGCCTGCTAGATCATCGGCCACCCTGAGGTGATCGTCGTCGGCTCACAGTCGATCCTCGGATCGTTCGACGAGACTCAGCTGCCTGCTGACGCCACGATGTCGATCGAGGTCGACATCCTGCCGATCGCTGACGACAACGACGAGACTGCACGCCTTGCCGACGTCATCGAGGGCATCGCTGGAGAGTTTTCGCCGTTCGAGGAACTGCACGGGTTCAGCATCGACGGTGTCGACATGAGCACATCTGTGCTGCCGGACGGCTGGCGTGACCGACTCGTAAAGGTGCGGAACGCGAACACTGCTGCACCTGGCGGGGCTCCCGTCTTCACGGGCTGGTGTCTCGACAAAGAGGACCTCTGTGTTGCCAAGCTCTGTGCCTTCCGTGAGAAGGACCAGAACTTCGTGGCAGCACTCATTCGTGCGGGCCTGGTCGATCGGGAGATCATCGCTGAGCGACTGGGCACAGTCCCGGTCAAGGATCGGGCAGCAACGAAACGTGCCGCAGCATGGCTCGAGGTGCTCTGACCAGCGGCAAGACCCGGTGAGGCACTGTTAAGCCGCAGGTCGCTCTCGCATGACGTCGTCGCTCACGGGTACCGCTCCGAGCGTCGATATTCATCCTGCGTGTCACTCGAGGTGACGATGTTCAACCAGCCAAGCGCACTCACCCAGGAAGACCCGACGACGATCGCATCGGCCAGGTGAGCATGTCGATCACCCTCGTCACCGGAGCATCCAGCGGGATCGGGCTGGCTGTAGCGCGCCTCGCCGCCACTCGCGGAGACCACGTCGTCCTGGTCGCCCGGGGTCGTGAGTCGTTGGACGCCGCTGCTCGTGGGTGTGAGCGGCTGGGCGCTGCATCGACCATGGTGCTGCCGCTCGATGTGAGAGACGACGAGGCGGTGCGCGACCTCGTCGCGGCGGTGCTCGACCGACATGGGCGGCTCGACACCGTCATCCACTGCGCTGGAGTGACTGCGTTCGGTCGCACGGAGTCCCTGCCGTCCGAGATCTTCGACGGTGTGCTGCGTACCAACCTCCTCGGCTCGGCCAACGTGGCACGTCACGTGGTGCCTGTGCTGCGCAGTCAGGGCAGCGGAACGCTGGTCCTGGTCGGCTCAGCGCTCGGCCACATCACGGCGCCTTCGATGAGTCCCTACGTCATCAGCAAGTGGGGTGTTCGCGCGCTGGCTCATCAGCTGCGCCTGGAGAACCGCGATCGACCTGACGTCGCGATCGTGTACGTCGCGCCGGGCGGAGTGGACACCCCCATCTACCACCATGCCGCGAGTGTCATCGGGTACGAGGGTCGGCCCCCGCCTCCGGTCTCCAGCCCCCAACGAGCAGCCCGCCAGATCTTGCGCCGGGTCGACCGCGGCCGCGGCCGGCCACAGCTGAGCCTGGCCAACGAGGTGATCCGGCTCGTGCGCGCGGTGCCCCACGTCCACGACCGGCTGGTCGCGCCGATCCTCGGCTTCCTGATCACCGACCTCACCCGTCCCGTGGCCCCACATCCGGGCAACGTCCTGACCACGATGCCAGGAGAGAACGCCATGCGCGGCCGCCACGGGAACTCCGCCCTGGGGATCGTGCGCAACCTGGCTGTCCGCATAAGGCGCCGCGGGCGGGGTACCGCTACGGCCAGTGACCCCAAGTCGCCGAGGACATCTTCATGAGTACAAACCGCAGATTGGTCCACGCATCACCCCAGCACGTGTGGGATGTCCTCTCAGACGGCTGGCTGTACCCGGTCTGGGTGGTCGGCGCGTCTCGAATGCGCGATGCAGACAAGGACTGGCCGAACGTCGGCGCGCAGCTGCATCACTCCGTCGGCGCCTGGCCGCTGCTGATCGACGACAGCACCGAGGTGCTCGAGTGCTCGCCCGGGAGCAGGCTGTTGCTCCGTGCGCGTGCCTGGCCGGCAGGTGTCGCGCATGTCGAGATCACGGTGGAGGCAGCAGGCGAGGACACCGAGGTCGCGATCCGAGAACAGGCCGTCGATGGCCCGGGCGCTCTGGTCCCACGGCTGGTCCAGGATCCGCTTCTCGGCTGGCGAAACGTGGAGACTCTCCGGCGCTTGGCCTACATCGTCGAACACCGTCCATGAGTGACGCCTCCTACGACGCTTCCTACGACGCGGTCGTCGTCGGTTCTGGACCCAACGGCCTGGTCGCGGCCAATCTGCTGGTCGACAAGGGCTGGTCGGTGCTGGTGCTCGAGACCCAACCCACCACAGGTGGAGCGGTACGCAGCTCCGGAGACGTCCATCCGGGCTTCATCCACGACACCTTCAGCGCGTTCTATCCGCTCGCGGCCGCATCCCCGACCATCCGCGGGCTCGGCCTGGACGAGTACGGGCTGCGGTGGACGCATGCTCCCGCAGTGCTGGGCCACCCCATGCCGGAAGGCAGCTGGGCGCTGCTGCACCGCGACCGACACGTCACCGCAGAGCTGCTCGATGCCCAGCACGCCGGCGACGGCCAGGCATGGCTGGAGCTGTGCGGTCTCTGGGACCAGATCGGTGAACCCCTCGTACAGTCCCTCCTGACCCCGTTCCCGCCCGTGCGACCCGGGGTCCACTTGCTCAACGCCCTACGTCGTGCCGGGGGACTGGCGGCCGTGCGTACCCTGCTCACACCGGCCGGAGACCTCGCCCGCAACCGCTTCGGGGGCGAAGGTGCGCGTCTGCTCCTGGCCGGCAACGCCGGACATGCCGACATCCCGTTGGACTCTCCGGGCTCCGGCACGATGGGGCTTCTGCTCGCCATGCTGGGCCAGACCGTCGGCTTCCCCGTCCCAGAGGGAGGTGCTGGCATGCTCGCCGCCGCGCTGGAGCGCCGCTTCCGCGAGCATGGTGGTGATGTCCGCTGCGGTGCCGAGGTCACCCGCCTCGGTGTCGAGGACGGTCGCGTCGCCGAGGTTCACACCCGTGAGGGCCACCGGATCAAGGTGAGCCGGGCCGTGATCGCCGCGGTCGCGGCGCCCCATCTGTACGGACGGCTGCTCGACCCCGCAGACGTACCGCGACGCGTCGCAGCCGGCATGGCGAACTTCCAGCTGGACCCGGGCACGGTCAAGGTCGACTGGGCCCTGACCAGACCCATTCCATGGCTCTCCGAGCCTGCGTACGCTCCCGGCACCTTCCACGTCGCCGACTCGGTCGAGCAGATGACCCAGTCGTTGTCTCAGGTGACTGCCGGCGTCATCCCCGATGCTCCGTTCCTCCTGGCAGGCCAGATGACCACCACCGACCCGACCCGCTCGCCGCCGGGGACGGAGTCGGTGTGGGCCTACACGCACGTGCCGCAGACGGTGATGCGCGATGCGGGGCCCGACGGGCTGTGCGGGCGATGGGACGAGGAGGAGTGTGAGCGTTTCGCCGACCGCATGCAGGCGCGCATCGAGCGCCTTGCGCCCGGCTTCGGCGACGCCATCGCCTCACGACGCGTTCTCGGGCCCCATGAGTTCGAGGCTCTCGACGCCAACCTCATCGGCGGGGCGATCGGCGGCGGCACCTCTCAGCTCCACCAACAGTTGGTCTTTCGACCGGTGCCGGGCATGGGGCGGGCAGAGACCGGCATCACCGGGCTGTTCCTCGGGTCCGCCTCCGCCCACCCCGGCGGAGGCGTGCACGGCGCAACCGGCAGCAACGCAGCCCGTGCCGCCATCCTGCACGATCGCTTTCGATGGGGAAGGCAAACCGCGTGATCACCACCGTCACAGACTCGATGGCGCGTGCGGGCGGCCGTGTGCTGCAGGCCGGGGTCGGCGTGCTCGCCCACCTGCGACCCGCCGCCAAGCCCCTGCACCCGCACGGCGAGGTGCACCTGGCCCTGCTGCGGCGGCACCGGGGAGCCACCACGGGCGCAGCATTCCTCGATGAAGGCGGGACCGACGAGGTGGTGGTACGACTCTCCCGCGCGGTCGGCCTGCCTGAGAAGGCGCCCGACATCAACGGACTTGCCGTGCGCATTCCCATCGCCCTTGGTGAACACGCCGACCTCCTGCTCGCCACCACCGGTCACGGTCGATTGACCCGGTTCCTGCTGGCTCCCAAGATCCGTCTGTTCGACGGGTTCTTCAGCACGCTGCTCCCGTACCGCACGCCCACCGGACCGGTCTGGCTCGGAGCGAAGTTCGCCGGCGCTGCCACGTGGCAGCTGGTGTGGGCGCGGCCCGGGACAGACTGGACGCCGTTCGCGACGCTCGAGCTGACCGTCGAGTCGGACCGCGACCTGCTGCTCTCCTTCGACCCGACCCGCTCAACCCCACCCGGGCTCGAGATCTACGAATGGCACCGCCACCTACGAGCTCCCGCCTATGCGACGGCGCGACGGTCGCGGACCGCCGTCGCCAAGCCGCTACGCGGGCTTGAGCACCCGCGCTACGAATGAGTCGAGGTTGCCGAGCAGACGGTCGACCTTCTGCTCGACGCTGAGGGTCTCGTGGATGACCGGGCTGTCGAGCTTGCGCTTGTTGCGCGCCTTGAGCGAGCAGTCGAGGTCGGCGCAGATGTAGGTGCCGACGGAGTTGCCGTCCTGCCCGGAGCGACCGGCACGAGAGGCGACCAGCAGCGCGACGTCACTGACCGAGGCGCACAGCGCGCACATCGTCTTCCGCGGCCCGCGCGTCTCGCGTGACGCGCGGAGAGCGACACCGCAGAGCCGCCCGTCGTGCTCGGTGACGAGATAGTGGTTCTGCGGCGCCTTCGGGTCCTGCCAGCCGAGGTAGTCCAGGTCGTCCCACGGCCGTACGGCCAGGTCAGCGGGCATGTTGAGGCGCTTGGTCGCACCCTTGGTGAGGTTGACGAACGAGGAGCGTACGTCGGTCTCGGTCAGCGGCTTCATACCGACCATGCTAGGTTTCCTACAACTGTTAGGCAATTCGTTTGTTTGGGAGGTTGCTGATGGGCCGTCCAGGGCTGAACCGGAGCGCCGTGATCGCGGCCGCCGCCGACCTGGCCGACGAGATGGGCTTCGACGCCGTCACGATCTCGGTCCTCGCGCGCCATCTCGGAGTCAGGTCGCCGACCCTCTACTCCCACATCTCCGGAGCCACCGACCTCCGCACCGCCGTCACCGCGTACGTCCTCGACGAGCTCGCCGACACCACGAGCCATGCGATGGCAGGGGAGGGCCGCGACCTCCTCGTCGCGTACGCCGACGCCATCCGCGACTTCGCCCGCCGCTCACCCGGCCGCTACGACGCCACCACCCGCCAGCGCATCCCACCCACCTCCGACCCGGCCGCGGAGATCCCCGCCTCGGTCGCCGCCGCCATCACCGCCGGCCGCCGCAACGCCGACCTCGCCCTCACCGTCGTCCGCAGCTACGGCATAGCCGAGACCAACGAGACGTACGCCGTCCGGCTGATGTCCAGCCTCATCCACGGCTACATCACCCTCGAGATCGCCGGCACCTTCGCCCACAGCGAACCCCCGAGCGAGGCCACCTGGCCCGAAGTCCTCGATGACCTAGACCGCACCCTCACGCGGATAGCGGCGGCGCAGCGTCATTGATCGAGGGCCCTCTACCCCTACCAACGCCAACGGACACCCCCGTGAGGGTGTCCGTTGAGTGGATCAATTCACTCAATTGCGGCGTAGGTCTCTGGCATCTGCCAGGCTGCGCAGGGCCGCGTTCAGGATGGGCCGGTGGCCGAGGCAGGGACGTTCCTTGGGTGAGAACCAGGACCGCCAGCAGGACATACAACGCAGCACTCCAGAGTGCTCTGGGTCTACCTCAACGCTGCCGCTGCACTGCGGGCACTGGTCCATAGCGGAACTCCCTACGGCTTGACGTCGAATTCTCCCACTTTGGCACCGGTCAGGAAGTCTGTCCACTCAGCCGTCGTGAACTCGACAGCCTTGCCGGTCGTGGAGTTGCGGACCGCCACGGTGCCGGGACGGTTGGTCGCGACTTCCACGCACCGAGGGTCGTTGTTGTCGTAGGAGCACGCGGTGGACGTGCGGAAGTTGAACTCGGGGAGTGCGGTCATGCGCGTACCTTTCGTAGGTTCTGCTCCGGGGAGACGGTCCCCGCACCGCTTGTGCGACTGTCTACGGCCCCATTGACGGGTCTGTATGAACCCAATGCCTCAAGCCTTCTGCGCTCCTCAGGAGACAACTTCAGGCACGGAGGGTGCTTCTCCTCTCTTGGCCAGCGCAGTCCGCATGTGCCGCATGTCGTCGGGTCCTGGTCCATCCCCTGAGTCCTGTCTCGTAGACAAAGTGCTGGCACCCGGAACGCCACTGGACCGCATGGCTTAGGACAACCCTTGCCAGCAGCGCCCCGGGGTGAAACAAGCCTGTTGGGTGCGTTGGGCATGGGCAGGTGGGGGCAACCCACCGCTTGAGGTGGGGGGATTCCCCCTGGTCACATTGGTGGTGAGACGCCACCGCCGCGCCCTATCCTGGAAGTGGTCCCAATCTCGTGATGAAGGCAAGGCCATGCCGAATCCGCAGAACCCCGACGAACTCGCCGCCCGCGTCATTGGTGAGCGCATCCAGAACATCCGCACCCGCACCGGGCGTACCCGGGCGGTCATCGCTGGTCTCGTCGGTCGGTCTGAGGACTGGCTCCGCGATGTGGAGAAGGGCCGGCTTCAGCATCCACCTGGACTCGAGATGTTGCTGAAGATCGGGCAGGCGCTCGGCGTACGTGACCTGACCGAGATCACGGGCGAGCACCAGCTGCTGGTGGGCATCTCTCGCCGTGCGGGACATCCCGTCGTGCCTGCCATTCGTGAGGCCATTGAAGGCGTGGATCTTCGTCCTACGCCTTCGCCCGTTGACACCGATGAACTTGCCGAGCGGGTCGAGCGCGCATGGAGGCTTTGGCACACCTCACAGACTCCGCGCGCTGACGCGGGGGCAATGCTCCCCGAGTTGATCACTGATGGACGACGCGCATTGCGGACCCTGGAGGGACAGGAGCGCCGAGACGCTGCCGCCGCACTCTCTGGTGCCTACGCACTGTCTGAGCAAGTCCTGGCGTGGGTTGCCGATGCGCCATTGCTTTGGCTTGCCGCTGACCGCTGCATGGCTGCGGCTGAGATCGCTGATGACCCCGTGACGCTCGCGTCTGCGTCGTGGGTGCTCGGCAATGTCTGGCGCTCAACAGGCCGCGAGGAAGACGCCTACAGGCTGGCGTCGGATGCTGTGGCACTGCTTGAGCCGCACCTGGACGGCAACGAGGACGCCCAAGCAATGTGGGGTGCCTGCCAGTTGCACGGGGCAATCACCGCGGCCCGGATCGGTCGCGAGGGTGACGCGCTCCGCGGGATCGACCAGGCAATGACAATGGCGCGCACGATGCCCGAAGGGTCGGCGCACCCGTGGACCTTGTTCGGTGTGGCGAACACGGACATCAGCGCCGTGTCAGTGCAGGTCGACCTACGCAAGTCTGGGGGAGCGCTTGACGTAGCCAACGCGATCGACCCTGACGCCGTGCCATCGGTTGATAGGCGGGCGCGGCTGTGGCTCGAACTCTCCCGTGCCTACGCCCAACAGCGGGACTGGATCGGCAGTCTCGGCGCTCTCCGCACCGGCACCGGCATCAGCGAGGAGTCAATGCGTAGCCACCCGTTGGCGCGGTCGCTGGCGTCCGAGCTGGTCACACATGGCGGTCGGCTCAATGAGCGTGAGTCGCGAGCGCTCGCATCCAGGCTCGGAGTCACTGCCTAGTCAGGGCAGCTGGGACCGAGCCTCGAGCACTTGTTCCGGCGACTCAACCAGGGACCCCATGTCGGGCTGACGACGGTGCAGGAGGTCATGTCTCTCTTGTCGCCTGCTCAGACAGCCTGAGCCCGAAGTTTGCCCTCAGCACGAACCAGCAGCAGCTTGTACAACGGTGCGACCGAGCCCGCCCCGATGATCTTGCCCTCGGTGATCAGACCTTCGATCTCGTCCAGCGGGATCCAGCGGACCGTGTCGGTCTCGTTGAGGTCGGGGGCTGCACCGGTGTCCGTGGCCCCGCGAGCGAGGTAGATGATGCTCGGCTGGTCCACGGTCCCGACCAGCGGCTGGAACTCGAGGAACTTCTCGATCGTGCGTGGCCTCCAACCGGTCTCCTCCTCGGCCTCACGCAGAGCAGCGACCTGTAGCTCCTCGCCATCGTCGAGGTAGCCACCCGGCAGCTCCCACACCCATCGGTCCTGGATGAAGCGATGCCGCCACATCATCAGCACGCGCTCGGAGTCATCGACCATGAGCACCAGCACGGCCGCGGGAATCCTCATCACCCACTGATCGAACAACGTCCCATCAGGAAGCTCCACGCTCGCCCGACTGAGCACCATCTTCAGCTTGTCGTCGACGACTTCCTCGTCATGGATGATCCACTGGGTCGCGCTGCGCTCGGCCATGGTGGTCAACTTAGCGGCCTTCCGGGCCACTCTCGTTGAGGGCCGCGATCCACTTGGGAAGCTCGGCGAGTGAGGAGATTCGAAGCGTCGCGATCTCGTCTGCCGCCGGGTCATGTTCCTGGATCACGCCCCACGGCCCACGTCGGATCAGCGCCGTCGCCAGCCCGGACTCAGCGGCCGGCCGGATGTCATTGTCGAGCCGGTCGCCGACATAAAGGATCTCCTCCGCTGCGTACGGAACGGCCTCGATGACGTGCTCGAAGAACCTCAGATCCGGCTTACTCACACCCCAGTCGTCGGAGGTCGCGACCATGTCCACCGGAAAGTCCAGCTCACGCAGGATCCGCCCCGCGCTGACCGTCTGGTTCCCGGCCAACCCCAACCACAACCCGTCCTCGCGCAGCACTTTCAAAGCAGGACGTACGTCGGGATAGACGTCATCCTCCCCGAACCGCTCTGCCTGGCCGGCGTCTTCCCGCTTTCTCCGCTCATCGGCCAGATCGAACCCCGGCTGGAACACCTGGAACGCCTCGCGATAGTCCATCCCGCGAGCGATCACCGCCCCGAACACCGCCGAGAACGTATGCCGCGGAACCCCCAGCCAGTCTGCCCAGGTCCCGTACTCGCGGGTCTCGTCAACCAGGCACTCGCCGACATCGAACACCACCGCCCGAATCATGGATCGGGATCCTTCCACACCAGCTGTGTCACAGGCGGCGAAATGATGCTGGGTCGCATATGCCCGGGTGCACGACTGCAAGCGACGCCCGGGAACGGAAAGCAGTCACCTGGCAGATGTTCCCCCTTCCATCGGAAACCCCAGCCCCGAATGAGCAGAACTCGGCTGCACCGCGACAGCCAGAACGGAACGGGTCGCGAGCTCAAAATCACCAACTGCTCGCGAGATCACCTTGACATGTCCGAGGCCCTCCAACACAGCGTCGATGTCTCGAACGCCACTCTTCTTCTCGGTCACTGGGCCGACGGCCTTTTCAGGCCAGTCACGGACGTGTTTGGCCATGTCGATGAGGCTTCGGCCGAAGAACGGCATCGACCGCGGCCTGAGCATCACCTTGTGGCGGGTGATCGCTTGGGTCAACAGCTCGTCCTCGCCGGGGAGAAGCGCACTGTCGGGACAGCCGGTGAGGTAGCCGACGAGGTCGCCGTCGATCTCGGCGAGGAAGAGGGTGTCGGGGCAGTGCTCGATGTAGGGGGCGAGATAGACCATCTGCTCGGAGGGTAGGTGTCTCCACAGTTCGCCGCTGGGGGAGTCGACGCCCGCTCGGGCAAAGAGATCGATGAGCGCGTCGTGGTCAGCGGGCGCGTAGGTCCTGATCATGCAGCTCCTATGTGCGGGGCACGGACCGGATATCCGGAGTGCTCCAAGGCCGGTGCCAAGAGGCTAGCCGACCCGCTTGCACCTGTGCGGTCAGAAAGCGGTCCATCTCCAGGGTCGAGGAACCTCACCGCGCAAGCAGGCAAGGCGGTGGGAAACCTCGGCTGCCGCGCCGGCGTTGTGCGCTGCTTTGACCGCGACGTACGCAGTCCAACGCAGTTCTTGCAGGTCGGCGAGCGCTCGGAACCAGGGCGCTTCGCGTACGTCGTAGCCACCGTAGGCAGTGACGAAGGCGGCGTAGTCGTCGCTGTTGAGCCGGGCGAAGTCTTCGTGGTCGACGGCGAGGGGGATCAGGTCCCAGGCTGGGTGCCCGATCGAGACGTGGTCGAAGTCCAGAAGGATCGGTGAGCCGCCATCGGGTACGACCAGGTTGCCTTGCCAAGCGTCGCCATGCACGACGTTCCGGGCTTCGAGGACATCGGTGGTTGCCAGTTCCGTGCTCAGGCTGGCGAGTCGGTCCTGAAGCCAGCTGCGGTCGGCAGTGGAGATTCCGCTCGCAGACACGATGCGCTCGGCGACATGTCCCATCATGTCGAGGTTCGGTAAGTCGATGGCGGTCGGTGCCGGGAGGTCATGGAGCCTGCGGACGACAGCACCCAGTTCGGGAGGTGTCGCATGACGATGGGTCGCGATGGGCGTCCACCAGGTCACGGGCCGGCCATCGACAGTGACGAGGTCCAATCCATCGATCGGCCGGGTCGCCTCTATCCCGCTATCGGATAGCCAGGAAGCGATCTGGAGCTGGCGCGCGGCGTTCTCGGCTGTGCCGGCCCCGCCGACGCGGGCTACAACCCCAGCGTGTGGCAGAAGATAGATCGCGTTCGAGCCGTTCCTCAACAAGTTGGTGTCTGCTACGTCCAACCCTGCATGCGATGCTGCCCGCCGCAATACTCCAAGTTCGTAGCTGGTCGTATTGGTCGCCGTCATCGGTGCACTCCTTCGCGTTATCTTGCCGGGCGGGCCAAGTTGGCATGGCGCGCGACAGTCCCGGCTGCCTCGAGCCCGCACTCGACCTGGTCGAGGCCCAACAGACGTGGCACATGGAGGCTGCAGATCGCTACGGCGCGTTTAATGGTCATTACGTTGACCACGATGCGCTGCACGATGGTCAACGTAATGACCATTACGAGGTCAAGGTGACTGTCCATGCGAAGCGCCCATTGTCTGCGAAGTCGCGGCGTACAGCCCGCACGCTAGGAGACTACGTCTCTACGTTCCGCCGTCTGCAAGGCCTGACGGCAGAACAGGTAGCCGACCGTGCCGGCATCAGTCGAAACACGCTCCGAAAGCTCGAGCAGGGAGACGCCAGCGTCGGCCTCGACGTGTTCCTAGAAGACTGCCGTGTCCTTGGGGTGCTCGACTTTGTCACTGAAGGAATGAACCGCTACGAGACGGCACCGGGCCAGTCGCTGGCTGAACAGAACCTTGCCCTGCCCAAGCGGGTGCGCCGATGAGTCGAAGCGTCGACGTGTGTATAGGCCTGCCAATCAGGGCAGGGCAGCGTTGCCGCTGTTCGAAGGAGCGCGCGCGATCACGGATGGGACCCCGTACTGCTTCACCGAGCCCGACGACGAGACCACCGGGGCACCTCGAGGACCAGCCCGTGTAGGTGCCCGATCACCTGCCGGGATCGCCGCAGGAATGGCAGCATGGGCACCCCGTCACCAGGAGGCCCCATGCCCACCACAGCCACATTCGTCTCGCCGACCGACGGCACCGCGCTCGCGATCCGGACATGGGGAGAGGAGCTGTCCGCGCCGCGGGGCGTTGTCCAGATCGCCCACGGCATCGCCGAGCACGGGCAGCGATACGACCGGCTCGCCCGGGCTCTCGTCGAGGCTGGGTACGTCGTGCGGGCGGTCGACCACCGCGGTCACGGCGGGTCCGTCGCGTCGGCCGACCAGCTCGGTCACTTCGACTTCGAGGCGCTGGTGGCCGACGTCGCGGCCATGGGTGCCTCGCTGCGCGATGACTTCCCCGGGGTCCCGGTGTTCCTGGTTGCGCACTCGATGGGGTCCTTTGCGGCGCAGACGGTGCTCTTGGACCGGTCCGACCTGTACGACGGTGTGGTGCTGTCGGGCTCGACCGCCCTCGACGTACTCGCTGGTGCGCTCTCGAGCGCCGAGGGGCCGGTCGGGCTGGAGGCGTTCAACGCCGGGTTCGAGCACCGGACCGGGTATGAGTGGCTCTCACGCGACGAGGCCGAGGTCGATGCGTACGTCGCAGACCCGCTGTCCGGGTTCGATCTGCCCGACACCGCCGTGCCTCAGTTGTTCGCCGGCGCCGAGCGTCTGGCCGACCCGGCAGCCATCGGTGGGATCCGCTCCGATCTGCCGATTCTCGTCGTCTCCGGCGACGCCGACCCCCTCGCTGGAGGTGGCGCCCTGATCGAGCTGCTGGGGGAGCGTTATCGCGAGGCCGGACTGAAGGATGTGACGGTGACGCTCTACCCCGAGGCGCGCCACGAGATCTTCAACGAGACCAACCGCGATGAGATCACCGCGGACGTGATCGACTGGCTCAGGGCTCGTTCCTGACTGCTGCTCGGTCGGGACGGAGGCGGCCTCCTTGCGGGAGGCCCCCCTCACGGCAGGTCACCCTCGGGCGTACGGGCGGATGGCGTCGATGATCCGGGACCAGTTCTCCCCGCCGTAGCCACGGGAGCGGGCCCAGGAGTAGTGGGCCTGGACGGCGCGGGGGAGGTCGGTGTCGATACCGGCCGCCTCGCTGGCCTCGACGAGGTGGTCGGCGGTGGCGCCCATCATCGTGACGGTGCTCAGGTGGCCGGGGTGCTCGCCGGCTTCGAGCTGGGCGCCGAAGTCCTCGCCGACAGCCAGCATCGGCGGGATGCCGGCGAGGGTCTGCATCAGCTCCGGGATGGCCGCGGACGGCTTGATGCCGCCCGTCTCGAGCAGCGCGACGGCGTGGAGCAGCGACGAGAGGGAGGTCAGGAAGACGTCCAGGTGCGCCTGGTACATCAGCTGAGCCAGCCCGGGGTCCTCGCCCAGGTAGCGGACCTCCCCGATGCGAGCCAGCACATCCTCGTGCGGCGAGAGCGCGTCGGCCGAGCCGCTGACGTAGACGAACGCATCGGGTGTGCCGACCATCGGTGCCGGGATCATCACGCCCCCGGTCAGGAACTGCGCGCCGTGCGAGGCCGCCCACTCCGCCCCCCGACGCGTCCCCTCAGGCGACTCGGAGCTGAGGTTGACGACGGTGCGCCCCTTCAGCTCGTCGGTGGCGGAGCCGAGCACGTCGTACATCGCCTGGTAGTCGGTCAGGCTGAGGATGACCAGGTCGCTCGCCGCGACCGCCTTGGCGGGCGAGTCGGCCAGCTGCGCGCCGGCGGCGACGACCTCGTCGGCACGCGAGGTCGTCCGGTTCCAAACGGTCACCTGATGCCCGGCCGCGAGGAGGCTGTGGACCATGGCCTGTCCCATCGGGCCGAGGCCGATGAGGGTGACGGCGGAGCGGGATTGATTCATGGTGGACTTCTCTCGTCTCGTTCTCGATCGGTACGCACCATCCTCGGCCTTTGCGTAGAGTTGCGGGAGTACCCACTAATAACTGGGGTACTTACCAAAAGGTTCGTGAGGAGCAACCCCGTGACGAAGCAGGCCCGAAACGGTCCCTACATCTGCGGCATCGACGCAGCGCTCGACGTGGTCAGCGGCAAGTGGAAGGGGCTGATCCTGTGGGAGCTCGACGAGCACGACGTACGCCGCTTCGCCGAGCTGCGGCGTGGCCTGCCCGGCGTCAGCGAGAAGATGCTGACCCAGCACCTGCGCGAGATGGAGCAGGACGGGCTCGTGCACCGGGAGGTGTACGCCGAGGTGCCCCCGCGGGTGGAGTACTCGCTGACCGAGCACGGCCGCAGTCTCAATGCCGCGCTCGAGCCGCTCGGTCAATGGGGGATCGGCCGCATCGCCCGCGAGCAGCCCGAGCTGGTCGAGCATCGCGACGCCGACCTGTTGCCCCGACCGTCGTAGCCGCCGTCAGGCGGATCGAGACTGCGACTCGACGGGCCGGGGCATGGGTCATCGATGAGCCTCGGTGACAGCGTCTGCCGGCTTGCGGGCATCCTGCGGGCCACGAGCAAGGATGTAGACGAACAGGACGGCCATCACCGCGGCGCCTGCCCACATGGCGTTTTGCCAGCCGTCGACGAACGACTCCTGTGCGACCCGGACCAGCGCTCCGGCCTGGGGGCCGGCGCCGTCTGCTGCGGCGACGGCGTTCGCGATGCCCTCGCGTGCTGTGTCCGCGACGTCGTTCGGGACGCCATCAAGACGATCGTCGATCGCGCTCTTGTAGCCAGCGGACAGGATGGCTCCGAGGAGGGCGATTCCCAGGGCGGTGCCGAACTCGCGGGTGACGTCGTTGAGTGCGGACGCGACCCCTTGGCGCTCGCGGGGCAGTGAGCTGGTGATCGCCTCCGTGGAGGGCGTCATGGACAGGCCCATGCCAATACCCATGGAGAGCATGCCCGGCAGGACCGCGAGGTAGCCGCCCTCGACGGAGACCAGGCCGGCCATGAGGGCGAGTCCGGCGCCGGCGAGAAAGATGCCGGTAGCCGTTGTGGCTCGTGCTCCGACGCGGGCGGCGACCTTCGGGGCGAGCCCGGAGGCGAGCATCATCAGCAACGCCATCGGCATCATCGCCAACGTGGCCCGCAGCGCGGACCACCCCAGCACGGCTTGAAGGAACGGGAAGAGCACGACGAAGATCCCAGCCTGCACCCCGAAGACCACCAGCAGTGTGAGCGATCCGCCGGCCAGGCCTCGCTCACCGAAGAGCCGGACGTCGAGCAGAGGCGCCGTCTGGCGCAGCTCCCAGACGACGAAGGCGACCGCGGCGAGGATGCCACCGACCAGCCCGATCATGGTCGCGGGCTGGGTCCAGCCGTGTACCGGACCCTCGTGGAGCGCGAAGATCAGCCCGAGGACGGCGAGGACGGAGGTGGCCGAGCCGATCGTGTCGAACCGGTGCGCGGTGTGCTCGCGTGAGTTGGGCACCGAGCGCAGAGTCATTGCGACCGCAACCAGGACGAGCGCGATCGGCAGCATGAAGAGCCACCGCCAGGTGGCGACGTCGACGAGCAGGGCGGACAGGTACATGCCGAGGATGCCGCCACCGCCGGCGACGCCGGTCCACACGCCGATGCCTTTGGCGCGTTCCTCATCGGGGAAGGTCGAGGTGATCACCGCCAGGGTGACCGGCATGATCATGGCTGCGCCGACACCGGAGGCGAAGCGGGAGGCGAGCAACATCTCCGAGGAGTTGGCCAGCCCTGCCGCCACGTTCGCGGCACCGAAGACAGTCAGTCCCGCGAGCAGCACGGGTTTGCGGCCGATCCGGTCGCCGAGCGCGCCCAACGGCAGCAGGAGCGCGGCGAGGCTGATCGTGTAGAGGTTGATGAACCACAGGACAGTGCTCTGCGAGGCGTCG
The DNA here is from genome assembly GCF_014360585.1 of Nocardioides sp. Taxonomy (GTDB): domain Bacteria; phylum Actinomycetota; class Actinomycetes; order Propionibacteriales; family Nocardioidaceae; genus Nocardioides. Next base: position 55,483 of record NZ_JACIXG010000008.1, on the reverse strand, counting down.
AACTCGACGGCGAGCTCGGGCTGGGCGACGTTGAGGCCGGTGACCGAGGCGATCACGGCCATCAACGCGATGCAGACCGCGATCAAGATCGCGCGGCGCTGCCGGGCGTCGTGGATGGCCGAGCCTCCCGCGTCGACTGGGTCGTCGCGGCTGACACCGGAAACAGGTGGGTTCGTGCTCAATGGAGTTCCTTTCACAGCCTGCACAGCGGCAGGACGAAGTGGCGCCGCGACCCGGAGAAGGACCGCGGCCGTCGTTCGACGGCCACGTGAGTCGATGGTGCTCACGAGATGGCGGATTCGCAAACGTTGTTGCTGAATGGCAAACTGGCCGACATGGATCACTCGCCCGATCGCACCCTCGACGCAGTGGGACCACGACTCAAGCGCCTCCGCCAACGTCGCGGGATCACCCTCAGTGACCTGTCCGAGGAGACCGGGATCTCGACCAGCACGCTGTCCCGGCTCGAGGCAGGTCTGCGCCGCCCCACCTTGGAGCAGCTACTTCCTCTGGCGCGTGCCCACGGCGTCACTCTCGACGAGCTCGTAGACGCGCCGCCCACCGGGAACCCGCGCATCAACCTGCGAGCCATCCCGTGTGCGGACGGCTCCACGATCCTGCCCCTGACCCGCAGGCCGGGCGGTATTCAGGCGTACAAGTTCGTCCTTCCCGCCGGCCGCGACGATGCCGAGCCGGACCTGCGCACTCACGAGGGGTACGACTGGGTGTACGTCCTCAACGGCAGGCTGCGGCTCGTGCTCGGCGAGCACGACCTCATCCTCGAGCCGGGCGAGGCAGCGGAGTTCGACACGCGTACGCCGCACTGGTTCGCAGCCACCAGCTCGGGGCCGGTCGAATATCTCAGCCTGGTCGGCAAGCAGGGCGAACGCGCGCACGTCCGGGCCGCGCCCAAAGCACCCAGCTCGCGCTAGACGCTGCGGGCGTCAGCAACCTGTTGCCTCAACGCCTTGGTCGCGTGGCAATTGTCACAGGACTCGCGATCCAGTTGCTCGCGATTTGGATGACAAACGACAACCTTGTGAACCTGAGGGAATGATTCAACCGAAAAGTGAGGCCGTCGCGGACGATCCCAGCGACCGGTCTTTCCTGGGCCAGCCACGCGTACTGGCCAACCTGTTCGGCGTCGAGCTGTGGGAGCGGTTCAGCTTCTACGGCATGCAGGGCATCCTGGCGATCTACCTCTACTACTCCGCGGCCGAGGGTGGTCTCGGGATCAGTGAGACGGTGGCGCTCGGGATCGTCGGTGCGTACGGCGGTTCGGTCTACCTCTCCACGATCATCGCGGCCTGGATCGCCGACCGTCTGATCGGCGCGGAGCGTACGCTCTTCTACTCGGCCTGGCTGGTCGTCTTCGGTCACCTCGGCCTCGCCCTGATCCCCGGGATCGCCGGTGTCGGCGTCGGCCTGGTGCTGATCGCGCTCGGCTCGGGCGGGGTGAAGGCGAATGCCTCCTCCCTGGTCGGCACGCTGTACGCCCCCGACGACGAGCGTCGCGACGCCGGCTTCTCCCTCTTCTACCTGGGCATCAACCTGGGTGCGCTGGTCGGTCCGCTGCTGACCGGGCTGCTGCAGAAGTCGTGGGGCTTCCACTTCGGGTTCGGGCTGGCCGCGATCGGCATGATCCTCGGTCTGGTGCAGTACTCGATGGGTCGCAGCAGACTTCCCGCCGAGAGCCGCGTCGTGCCCAACCCGCTCCCGGCCTCGGAGCGCGGCCGTTGGATCGCCATCGCCGTCGGCGCCGTGACGGTGATCGTGGTGCTCTGCCTGACCGGCGTCATCACCGCTCCGCGACTGGCCAACATCGTGATCGGCATCGCGGTCGTCGCCGCGGTCCTGCTCTTCACGGTCATCCTGCTCAGCCGCCAGGTCACCGCCATCGAGCGGAGCCGGGTGTGGGCGATGGTTCCCCTCTTCATCGCCTCCGCGGTCTTCTGGTCGCTCTACCAGCAGCAGTTCACCGTGATGGTGGTCTACTCCGACCAGCGCCTGGACCGAGACATCTTCGGCTGGGAGATGCCGGTCTCGTGGGTGAACTCGATCAACCCGGTCTTCATCATCTTGCTCTCCGGCGTCTTCGCGGCCGTGTGGACCAAGCTCGGCCCGCGTCAGCCCTCGACACCGGTGAAGTTCGCGATCGGCACCATCCTGATGGGCATCGCGTTCTGGGTGTTCCTGCTGATGCCGGGTGGCGCGCACTCGGTGCCGCTGGTCGGCCTGGCGTTCATCCTGCTGCTCTTCACCCTCGCCGAGCTTCTGCTCTCCCCGGTCGGCCTCTCCTTGGCCACCAAGCTCGCCCCGCAGCGCTTCCGGACCCAGATGATGGCGCTCTTCTTCCTCTCGATCGCCCTCGGGACCGCGATGTCGGGACGGCTGGCCGCGTACTACCACGTCAACGACGACAGCGGATTCTTCTGGTGGGTCGGACTCGCCTCCGTGGTCGTCGGTGTCCTTCTGCTCATCGGCAATCGGCCCATCCGGCGGCTGATGGCCGGCGTCCACTGAGTCTCTGCGGCGTACGCGCCCGAAGGAGTGTCCCGGGCGAACGAAAATTCGTTCGCCCGGGGCGCGACCTGGACACCTGTGCCACCTGTGTCAGGCGTTCTTCCTGCGACGGGCCAGGAAGGCCCCGGTGCCCCCGATGCCGGCGAGCAGCCCGCCGAGGGCGAGGAGCGCTCCGTTCGGACCGCCCGTGTTCGGCAGGTTCCCAGCAAGACCGGCATCGATCCGGTTCGGGACCTCGGAGGCGGCCGTGGTGCTGGCGGTCTTGGTGCTGGCGTCCTTGACGACCGCCGCGCACTTCTCCGACTCGTTGGTCTTGGTCTCGTAGACAGCCGGGATGACAACCGTGACCGAAGAGGCAGGCGAGTCCACCACGGCGACGTCCGATGCCGGGCTGTCCTCCACCGTGCGGGTGGGCTGCGGGAGTTCTCTTTCAGCTACCCGATATTGGGGTGGGCGGGATTTTCGACCCTCTTGCGTTGTCTGACTCCGACGACCCGCCGGCGACTGATGGCTCGCTTGCACTGATCCTTCATTCGGCCTGCCCTTTGGTAAAAAATGGCAGCCAGAATGGGCTGCCGAGTCGGTAGCATCACGGAGGTGACCGCCGCATCGAGTTGGAGAAGCCAGGCGTCCCGGCTCTTCGGTGAGGTGGTCCGGTTCCTCGCGGTGGGCGGTCTGGCGACCGCAGTGTCGTTCGTGGGTTTCAATGCGCTGGCGCACGGCCTGCTCTTCGGGACGGCTCCGCTGCGGAGCCATCCGATCGTCGCGTACGTGCTGGCCAACGTCGTCGCCGGAGTGGTGGCGTACGTCGGGATTCGGCTGTGGGCCTTCCGGGAACGTCAGGCGAGTGATCAGACGACCGGTGTGGTCAGGTTCTTCGTCCTCGGTGCGCTCACGATGGCCATCCCCGTGGTGTGCCTGTGGATCAGCCGTTACGTTCTGGGGCTGTCCAGCCCGCTCGCGGACAACGTTTCGGCCAATGTGATCGGGCTGGGGATCAGCACCGCGACGCGATTCTGGGTGTTCCGGCGGTTCGTGTTCGATCAGCCCGTGGTTCGCGAGCCGTGGCGGCCGCCAGCGTGATCACCGGAGAAGGCAGGTGGCCCCGTGGCCCGCGGTGACCACATCTTCGTCCGCCGCACTCGGTACTACACCCACCACGGCATCGATGGTGGCGACGGGACCGTCATCCACTACACGGGCACGGCGGCCACCGGCCGGCGGGTGGAGAGATCCTCGCTCGAATCCTTCGCCAACGGCGGGGACGTGTACGTCCGCACGTACCGAAGCCGACTGCCGACCGAGGAGATCATCCGCCGCGCGGAGTCTCACCTCGGAATGAGCGGCTACCACCTGCTCAGGAACAACTGCGAGCACTTCGCGACGTGGGCATCGACCGGCTCGGCCGCGAGCCGGCAGGTGCGAAACTGGGCTGTGGCGGCGCCGGGCGCAGTCGCATCGGTCACCATGGCCCAGGCTGCTGGGGTCCACATGATCGTCCTGGGAACGGTGAGCATGTGCGCCTATGCCATGAGGGGCGTGTGGCGCCGGCGCAGCAGGTCCCGGACGGTGGCGCTGCCGGGAACATCGACCGAGCCCGCGCCACCTGACCTGGCATAGCTGCCGTGACCAATGGTGGGTGACCCAGGCGCCGAGGAGAAGTGCATCGCGAGGTGCGGCACGAGCTTTCGCCTGGAAAGACGATCCGACCCACGAGTGCAGCGTTAGCATCTTGATGGTGAGCGACATCTGGCGCCCGAGGGTCGCCCGCGCGGTCAAGGCACTGCGCAGCCAGCTGCGAGCGCCGTTCGCGGCGACCGCCGGTGCCGCCGTGCTCCTGTGGGCGTCGCTGACCCCGTCACTGATGCCGCGGACCGCGCTCTTCCAGGCATTGCTCACCGCGCTGTGCATGCTTGCCGGCTACGGCGCAGGCGCCTTGGCCGGTTGGCTGGTACGCAGCTGCGGCGGGCGCTTGGCGGGCCGGGCGCGGGTGATCGCCTGGCGGGTCTTGGCCGTCGTCGGCGGCATCGGCACCCTGGTGGCGCTGGGGCTGTCTCTGCGCTGGGAGAACGAGGTCCGCGACCTGGTCGGTGTCGACCGGGTCGGCGTCGGGCATCTGGTGCTCAGCGTGCTGATCACCGCGGTCCTGTTCGCGCTGTTGCTCGGCCTGTCGCGAGGGAGCAAGGCGCTCGGGAGCTCGTTCGGCCGGTTCGTCGGCCGGTTCCTTCCTGCTGCCCCGTCCACTGTGATCGGCGGCCTGCTCGCCGCTGTCCTGATCTACCAGCTGGCGATCGGGGTGGGCGGCAACCGGCTGCTCGGAGCACTCGATGCGAGCTTCGCGACGATCAACGAGGAGTTCAGCACCGGCGTACCCGCCCCGACGTCGCCCGAGCTCACGGCCGGCCCGGCCTCGTCCCAGGCGTGGGAGGCGCTGGGTCGCCAGGGGCGGGTCTTCGTCGCGAGCGCCCCGACCGCGGCGGACATCGGCGAGTTCACCCAGGAGCCTGCCCGACAGCCGGTTCGGGCGTACGTCGGGGCCGGCCCTGAAGGCGTCGACATCCGCGACGAGGCGAGGACCGCGGTGGCCGAGCTGGACGCGCTCGGGGGTTTCGATCGCGCGGTGATCAACGTGGTGACCGGCACCGGTCGAGGCTGGGTCAACGAGAACCAGGCCCAGGCGCTGGAGTTCATGTGGGGTGGCGACACGGCGACGGTCAGCCTGCAGTACTCCTACCTCCCGAGCTGGATGTCCTTCATCCTGGACCGGCAGCGTGCGCAGGATGCCGGCCTGGCGCTCTTCGACGCCATCTACGGACGCTGGCTGGAGATCCCTGAGGCCGATCGTCCGCTGCTGGTCGTGAGCGGCGAGAGCCTGGGCAGCTTCGGTGGTGAGGCGGCGTTCAGCGGCGACCATGACCTCGCCACCCGCACCGATGGCGCCCTCTTCGTGGGCCCGACCGCCGACAACCGGCTCTGGGACCGGTTCACCGAGGAGCGCGAGCCGGGGACCCCTCAGGTGCTTCCGGTCCTGGACGAGGGCGAGATCGTCCGGTTCGCCGACAGGCCCGACGACTGGCAGCGTCCGGGGACCTGGGAAGGCACCCGGATCGGCTACCTCCAGCACGCGAACGACCCGATCACCTGGTGGACGCCGTCGGTGGCGCTCGAGCGCCCGGACTGGCTGGGGGAGGAGCGCGGGCGCGACGTCTCCCCGAACGTACGCTGGATCCCCGGGGTGACGATGCTGCAGCTGGGCGTCGACCAGTTCTCTGCCAACTCGGTGCCGAGCGGTCAGGGCCACCAGTTCGGTACGGCACCGGTGCATGCCTGGGCGGCGATCCTGCCGCCGCCGGGCTGGACCGATCAGCGGACCGACGAGCTGGCCGCGGTGATCGGCGCTCGGGAGTGGCTGCGGTGACTGATAAACCGGTCAGGTCCGGTTCGGGTCGCCTCGGGTGACGTCGACGTACTCGATCTCGATCATCGAGGGGTCGACGCCGGGCGCCGGACCGAGGAGGTCTCGGAGGATGGCGTAGATCTGCGGGCGCAGGGTGTCCGCCAGCGGGTGGAGCTCGACGCCGAACCTGGCGACGAGGCGGATGTCGATGCCGGTCAGGCGGCTTTCGTCGACGTGCAGGTCGATGGTCTCCGGGGCGTGGGTCGGGTGCTCCTGGAGCAGCCGGCGCAGCGCGGCGGTGACCACGCGCGCGGAGACGAAGGTCTCCGAGCCCTCCGCATCGCGCGAGGGTGTGCCCTGCGCGGTGAAGGTCAGGATCGGCTCGGAGGGGACGACGACCCGTCGCACCCGCGACATGATCGACTCGGCCAGGTCGACCCATCCCTCAGGCTCTTCGGCTCGAGCGGCGCGGGTGGCGCGGTCGAGCGGGCTGGGATCTAGCGCCATCGTGCCATCCTCTCCGCGAGTGTGCGTCGACCACGGTAGAGGTGTCCACGGACGGCGCCGATCGGCATGGCCAGGGCGACGGAGATCTCCTCGTAGCTCATCTCTTCGACCTCCCGCAGAAGCCAGGCCGCCCTTTGGTGCCACGGTAGTTCATTCAATGCTAGCTGCAGCGCCTGGAGGAGCTCGGCGTCGATCACGGTCTGCAGGGGGTTGTCCGACGCCGCCGGAGACAGTCGCGACAGCAGCCCGTCGTCGATCGGAGTCGCGCGTCGGTTCCGCTGGAGATCGGCCGCACGGCGGTGCACGAGCCGGATCAGCCACGTACGCAGCGAGGAGTGCCCCGCGAAGGTGGACAGGCTGCGCCAGGCCGAGACGAAGGCCTCCTGGGTCGCCTCGGCGGCGTCCGTGGAGTCGCCGACCAACCGGAGGGCGTAGCGATACATCGCGGGGCCGTGGCGGTCCACGATCTCTCGGAAGGCCTCCTGGTCGCCCAAGCGGGCCGCGCGCACGAGGGCATCATCCGTCGCCGACGGCTCAGATGACGCGTGCGGTTTCGACATTGCCCCCGAGTCCTTCTTCTGCTGCCACGACAGGGCAGATCCCAGATAGATGAAGTTCTACCATCCTCGAGCAAAGATGTGTGATGTAGAACACACCCGGATTTCTGTGACATATCGAGGGGTAGCCGCGACTAACCAGCGTCAACACCCACGAACACCACCGAACATCACCAGGAAGGTTCTTCTCATGACGCAGTCGAAGACCGGGACCACGAGCTCGCTGACGAACGACGGCCAGAGCCAGTCGACGGACCGGAGCGACTCGGGCGCGCTGGCGAGCGAGTACGGGCGCACCTCGATCGCTGACACCGTGGTCTCGAAGATCGCGGGGATCGCTGCGCGCGAGATCAGCGGCGTGCACGACCTCGGCGGCGGCGCTGCGCGTGCGGCGGGGGCGCTCCGCGAGCGCATCCCTGGATCGCGTACGAATCTTGGCCAGGGCGTCGCCGTGGAGGTGGGGGAGCGGCAGGCTGCCGCCGACCTCGACATCGTCGCTGAGTACGGCACCTCGATCCCTGACCTCGCCAGCGCCATCCGCCGCAACGTGAAGGCGTCGGTCGAGCGCATGACCGGCCTCGAGGTCACCGAGGTCAACATCACCGTGCACGACGTCTTCCTCGAGGACGAGACCAGCGACGCCGACCAGGATGCCGGCCGGCGGGTGGAGTGACTGTGCACACCGACCCTTCCCCGCAGGACGACGGTGCCGACGGCGCCGCGCCGGAGGTCGTCGACCTCGTCGCGGCCGCCGTGCTCGCGGTGCCTGGCGTCCACGATCTGCACGCCGGGGCCGTGGGGGAGGTGGCCACCTACCTTCCGGGTCGCCGCGTGAACGGAGTTCGGATGCGCGAGCCCGGCTGCTCGGTCCATGTCGTCCTCGACTGGGGCATGCCGGTCCTCGACACCACCGCCGCGGTGCGTCAGGCGGTCCGGCCGTACGTGTCGGGCCCCGTGGACGTCACGGTGGAGGACATCCACCTGCCCGACAGCGCTTCCTCGGCTACGACCCGCACTGACCTTCCTTAGGAGAACACGTCATGACCAACTCGACACTCGGCCTGGTCGCCGGACTGTTGCTCACGATCGCCATCGTCACCGGGGGCCTCGTCGGCCTGCTTCTGGCCATCGTGCTGGGCGGGGCCGGCTACCTCATCGGGGGCCAGGTCGACGGTGAGCTCGATCTTCGTAGCCTGCTGCGAGGACGCCGTGGTTGAGTCCCCGACGCGCCAGACGGCCGTCCTCGACCCCGAGCCCGCTGACCCGGCGGAGGACCGCGGGACGCTTGACGTCCGGAACAAGGCGCTCCAGCGGATCGTCGAGCTCGCGGCGCTGCGGCTGCCGGGGACGGTGGCGCAGAGCAGCACGCTCGGCCGCATCACCGGGATGGCGCTGCCGAAGGCCGACATCACGGCAGAGGGTCGCGCCGTCCGGGTCAAGCTCGACGTCGCGATGATCTGGCCCGGCGACGTCTCACGCATCGCCACGGCAGCGCGAGACACCGTACGCGAAGAGGCCTTTCGCCTCTCCGGCATCGAGGTCCGCAGCGTGGACGTCACCGTGCACGCGGTCGACCCGACCGCCGCCGACGACACCAGAAGGAGGGTGGAATGAGCACGCAGACCCTTGAACAGGACGAGCAGGTCGCACCGAGCTCTCGTCCGCCCGTGCCGCGCGCTCAGCCTCGGCGCACGCCCGTCGTGGTCCTGGCGGCCACGGTGCTCGCGCTGGTCCTGATCGGGATCGCCGTGGTGGCGGTCCGTGACCTCCTGGTCAGCCAGGGGTGGGCCACCGGCTCGCCGATCGCTCCCGCCCTGGTGGACGGCAGCGACGGCCTGCGCGCCACCGTCGGACTGGCGATCGGCGGCGCAGTCGTCGCACTCGCCGGCCTGGTGCTGATCTGGCTCGGGCTCAGGCCTGGGCGGCGTACGCACCTGCGAGTGAGGGGCGATGCCGACCTGTGGCTCGCGCCCGGTGCCGTCGCGGCCCTGGCTCAGGAGACCGCCGACCGGCTCCCGGGGGTCATGTCCGCCGACTCCTCGCGCAGCACTCGGCGTCGCACCGTCGTCGACATCGTCGTCGCTGAGCGAAGCACTCCCGACGGTCCGCAGGGGGCTGCCGCGGTGGCAGAGCACGTGCGGGCCGTCCTCGACGAAGAGGTCGGCCGGCTGACCGGAGCCAGCATCAAGGTGCGAGCCACGGAGGTGCCCCGATGACTCCGCGAGTGATCAGGTTCGACCGCGGTCTCACCCTGCTCGCCGGCGTACTTCTGATCGCCCTCGGGCTGCTGATCGTCGACTGGCACTACCAGTGGGTGCTGCAGGGCTACCCGGACGAGGTGTCCGCCGGCCCGGCCGCTGAGATCGTGGGCACGAGCTGGTTCCCGTGGGCGTTCGCCGCAGCCGGCGTTCTGCTCGGGCTGCTGGGCCTGGTATGGCTGGTGTCCCATCTGGGGCGCCGCGGCCCCTCGACCCTGCGCCTCCAGGCCAGCGACCAGACCGGCCGGGTCGAAGCCGACCTGCGTTCGATCGCCGCTGCGGCCGCCGACCGGCTCGAGGGCATGGCTGCCCTCACCGGCGTCAGCGGGACGGTGGTGACCATCCGGTCGCGGCCGGTGATCCTGCTGCGTGGGCGGATCGACCCCGTCGCCTCGGTCTCGTCGATCACCGACGCCGCTGAGACCTGCTCGCAAGATCTCGCCTCGGCATTCCCCGACGACGCGGTGACCTGCCGGATTCTGGTCGATTCGCCGCGGCGTGGCAGAGCCGGCCGCCAGTCCAACGTACGAGTGCAGTGATCGCGCTCGTCGAGATCCCGCACCATCCATCACAAAGAGAGAAGGAGTCCGGGTATGAGTATGAGTGACAAGGCGAAGAACGCCGCGCAGGACGCCAGCGGCAAGGCCAAGGAGGCCGCCGGCAAGGCGACCGACGACGAGTCCCTCGAGACCGAGGGCAAGGCCGACCAGGCCGGGGCCTCGGTGAAGAAGGCCGCCGAGAACGTGAAGGACGCGTTCAAGAAGTAGCAGCAATCGGTCTGCTCGATGCTCCTGATGACGGCGCGGCCCCGAGCGGGGGCGGGGGCCGCGCCGTCCTCAGGGGCATCGAGCAGACTGCGTTCACGGTCGACGTGTTCAGCACGCCGACCTCGTGCTCAGCGCCTGGCCAGGACGAGCGCGTACGCCTCCTCCGGATCGGTCCACCAGCGAAGGTCGCGGAAGCCCGCCGCAGCCAGCTCGTCAGCGGCGCTGCTTCGACGGAACTTGCAGGACAGCTCGGTGAGGAGCTCCTCGCCCTCGTCGAACTTGATGACGAGGTCGAGCTCGCGCAGCTCCACCCGGGCGGAGTCCTGGGCGACGAGTCGCATCTCGATCCGTTCCTCCGCGGTGTTCCACCGCGCCAGGTGCCGGAACCCGTCGGCGTCGAAGTCGGCGCCCAGGCTGCGGTTGAGGACGTGCAGCGCGTTGAGGTTGAACTCGGCGGTCACCCCGGCGGCATCGTCGTACGCGGCGACCAGATGGCCGGGGTCCTTGACCAGATCCAGCCCGAGCAGCAGGCCTTCCCCGGGCTGCATGGCGGCGGCGACCGATCGCAGGAACCGCTCTCGCCCGGGGCGGTCGTAGTTGCCCAGCGTGCTGCCCAGCAGCGCGATCAGCCGACGTCCCGGGGTCGGCAGCTGCCCGAGATGCTGGTCGAAGTCGGCGACGACGCCGTGCAATGCGAGCCCCGGCCGCTCCTCGGCGAGCGCGTCCATCGCCTGGGTGAGCGCGCTGGCGCTGACATCGACGGGGACGTACGTCGTCAGCCCACCGGTCTGCGTCAGCGCGTCGAGCAGGAGCCGGGTCTTCTCCGAGGAGCCGGACCCGAGCTCGAGAAGCACCTCGGCGTCGGAGCTCTCGGCGATCTCGCGCGCATGCTCGGTCAACAGCGCCCGTTCGGTGCGGGTCGGGTAGTACTCGGGCAGCCGGGTGATCTCCTCGAACAGCTCCGAACCACGCTGGTCGTAGAAGTACTTCGGCGGGAGCCACTTCGGCGATGCGCTCAAGCCGGTGCGGGCGTCCTCCGCAAGGCTCTGCCGCAGGTCCTCGGCGGTCAACAAGGTGGTGAGACTGCCCGGGGCTGGTGTGCTGGTGCTGGTCTGGCCGTTGCTGTCGAGGGTCACGCGTGGTTCTCCTTCAAGTTGTGATGATGCATGTCGAGCCGCCACCAGGTCGGCCCGCACGGGCTGAGGACGCCGATGGTGCGTGGTGGGATCGGGGTGGACGGAGCGCCCGAGAGCGGACGGCCGCTGACGACGTACTCCCAGGCCGCGGGCTGGACCAGGTGGCTGCCCTCGTCACCGGTCAGCAGGACGAGGTCCTCCCCGTCGCTGAGGAGGACCGAGTAGTCACCGACCTCGATCTCGTTGGCGAGCTGGACCACGGCAGAGCCGACCGGCAGGCGTTGCTGCTGCGCTCTGTCGAGGATGAGCGTCCACGACTCGTCGATGGTGCCGCTGACCGCGACGGTCCATGGGCCGACCTGCAAGGGAGCGGGACAGTCGCCGTGATCGCAGGCCCAGTCGACATGCGTCTGCGGCGGTCCGAGGATGCCGCGATGGGCACACGGGACGGACGCCGACCAGGTCACGCACTACGCCCGTCGTCGGCGAGCCGGAGGCCGGTGACCGGCCAGCGCGCGCCGGGAGGGAAGAAGTTGCGGTACGAGGCCCGGGTGTGTCCCGGTGGGGTGAGCGCGCAGCCGCCGCGGAGCACCATCTGGCTCGACATGAACTTTCCGTTGTACTCACCGATCGCGCCGGCGGCGGGGTGGAAGCCCGGGTAGGGCAGGTAGGCCGAGGAGGTCCACTCCCAGCAGTCCCCGAAGAGCTGGCGCAGGCCGCCGGTCGAGGGGCCGGCCGCGCGTGGGTGGAAGCTGTCTCGGTCGGCGAGGTTGCCGGTCACCTCGTGGGTCTGGGCGGCGTGCTCCCACTCGGCCTCGGTCGGGAGGCGCTTGCCGGCCCAGGTGGCGTACGCGTCGGCTTCGTAGTGGCTCAGGTGGCAGACCGGCAGTCCCGGGTCGAGCGGCACCGTGCCGTGCAGGGTGTGCTCGAACCACACGCCGTCGGCCTCTCGCCAGTAGAAGGGGGCGCCCCAGCCCTCGGCGTTGACCCGCGCCCACCCGTCCGAGAGCCACAGCTCGGGGCGCCGGTAGCCGCCGTCGGCGATGAACTCCAGCCACTCGCCGTTGGTGACCAACCGGTCGGCGAGCCGGTACGGCTCCAACCACTGCTGATGCCGTGGCAGCTCGTTGTCGAAGCAGAACCCACCGCCCTCCCCGCCGTCAGCAGAGCCGATCTCGACCAGGCCGCCGTCGAAGTCGACCCACCCCAGCCGGTCCATTCCGCCGCCCGCGACCGGACGCCCGGCGTACGTCGGCTGCAGCGGGTTGAGCGAGAGCACGTGCTTGATGTCCATCAGCAGCAGCTCCTGGTGCTGCTGCTCGTGGTGGAAGCCGAGCTCGATGGTCGGGGCTAGCTTGGCGAAGGTGCCCTCGTCCACGCGGTCGAGCAGGTCCCTGACCCGATCGTCGACGTTGCGCCGGTAGTCGCCGACCTCGTACGCACCGGGGCGGCTGATCACACCACGCATCGGCCGCGCGTAACGCGGCCCGACCTGCTCGTAGTAGCTGTTGAAAAGGAACCAGTACTTGTCCTGGAACGGGGTGAAGCCGGGCTCGTTCTCGGCCAGCACGAACGTCTCGAAGAACCAGGTCACGTGCGCGCGATGCCACTTGGTCGGGGAGACGTCCGGCATCGACTGGACCGTCTGGTCCTCGGGTGAGAGGGGTTCGGCGAGGAGTTCGGTGTCGGCCCGGACTTCGTCGAAGCGGGCGATCGCGGTAGTCGTGTCCATCTCACGTCTCCTGTCGGATCAGCCGAGGCCACCCAGGTCGTTCCTGGGTGCTGTGGCGGCAGGTTGAGTACGCCGGTTGCTACGCACTACTCTGCCCGGGTCGCCCAACCCGGTGCAGCGTCCTGTGACAGCCGTCACGACGTCGACAGGATTCGATCAGCTGGTCCGAGGTCCGTCGGCGATGTGCTTCTCGGTGCGGGAGCCGCGGTCACTCCTCGTGCGTTGCGGATCCGGTTCTGCTCGACTGATCCGTACTGATCTGCACCCGGGCCACCCCCGCGACCGTCGCTGCGGCGGTTTCGGCCAGCGCGTGGTCCTTCGGCGTAGCCGGGCCGGTGATCACGACGGTCCCGTCGGCGGTCACCACGACCCAGTCGGGATGACCGAGCTTTGTGAGGAGCTTCGTCAGCTCCCGGTCCAACGTGTTGTCGTCGTGAGCCAGGGCGGCTGCGACGTCGCTCCGGCTGATGACCCCGACCAGAACGTCGTCGTCATCGAGGACGGGCAGGCTCTTCAGTCCCCGCTCGGCCATGACTCCGACCGCGACGGAGACCTCCGTGCGCTCCCTCACGGCGACGGTCACTGTGGTCATCACGTCCTCGACGTACGCTGCGGGCTGATCGGTCGTCGGCGTGGGCGGGATCATGTGCGCGCGAGGGTCCGGCGGGACACGGTTGCGGATGAGGTCGATCTCGGCGACCACACCGCAGACCCGGCCGGCGGAGGTCACGACGGGAAGCGCCGTGATGTGGTGGTCACGCAGCAGGGCGAGCACCTCCTTGACGGGGGCATCTCTCCGTGCCGTGACCGGGGACGGGGTCATGATCTCGCGAACCAGCATGTTCGTCCCCCTTGCACGTGTTCATATTTCATATCGCCAGCCTCGTCCGGGCGGCGCGACCGCTCAGGCCGCCTGACTCGTCATGTCGTGGCCGAGGATCGCGCCCCAGTCGCTGGCCCGCGCCTCCTCTTCGTGGGCGAGCGGTCCCACAGTGTGGGCGACGTAGAAGCTGGTCGCCGGAGGTACGTCGTAGCCACGGCGGCGCAGCAGGTGGGCCACGTGCCTGGCCGCCGAGCCCGGGAGGTGACGCATCGCCCGCGCCCGAGTGTCGAAGGTGGCGATCTGCACCGACTTAGCGTCCGCCAGGTCTTCGAGCCACTCGCGTACGCCGCGGGCCTCGACCCCAGTCGGGGCGCCCTGGCGCACGGCGTCGGCGCGTGTGCTGGGTCTGCTCAGGCCGAGCGCGTGCGTCGGTGCCCCGATCACCACCAGGTCGTGGTCGCGGAGTAGGTCAGCACCGGCCAGCTCGATGGGGATCACCTCGACCTGAACGCCGGTTCTCCGGAGTCCGGTGGCGACCGCGTTGGCGATCGTGGCGGTGTTGCCGAACATCGACTCGTAGACGACTGCTGCTCGCATCTGGTTCACATTCTTTCTCTGGCGCCGCGCCCTCCGCGTCAAGCCAGTGACACCACCCTCCGGCCGAGACGGTGCGCACGTGGAGTGGCGCACGTCCCCGGTTCGAGGACCTTGGTCCGATGCTGTCGGCATCTTCTGGCGGGCGGTCGTCATCTACGCGGGCATCGAGGCGCTCGGCTGAGGCACCAGGTGATCGGGTGCGTCGAGGGACTTTGGTCCTCAGCCTGCGGGCCCGACGTGCATTGGCGTCGGCTGTTCTTGGCCGTAGATTGAAAAGGTGACCGATTCAGCAGCGCCCGAGGGTGAAACCGAACGCATCCGGGTCTTTCTCCTCGATGACCACGAGGTGATCCGCCGGGGGATCAAGGACCTCCTCGAGGACGAGGACGACATGGTCGTGGTGGGCGAGTCGGGGCTAGCAGACGAGGCCCGGCGCCGGATCCCGGCGCTGCGGCCCGATGTCGCCATTCTTGACGGTCGGCTCCCCGACGGGTCTGGCATCGACGTGTGTCGCGACATCCGCTCGGTCGACCCGAGCATCGCCGCGCTCATCCTGACCTCGTTCGACGACGACGACGCGCTGTTCTCCGCGATCATGGCCGGCGCGTCCGGTTACATCCTCAAGCAGGTACGCAGCGCCGACCTCGTCGAGACAGTTCGTCAGGTCGCCGCAGGAAAGTCGATGCTGGATCCCGCGGTCACTGCCCAGGTCCTCGAGCGGATCCGCACCGGACCGAAGACCAACTCGGCCTTCGAGCGCCTGACCAACCACGAGCGCCGGATCCTGGAGTGCATCGGCGAGGGCCTGACGAACCGACAGATCGGCAAGGAAATGCACCTCGCGGAGAAGACGGTGAAGAACTACGTCTCCTCGTTGCTGGCCAAGCTGGGCGTGGAGAGCAGGACACAGGCTGCGATTATGGTGACCAAGTCTCTGCAGGGTTGATACGTTGGAAGACGTATCACTCATGCGACGGGGAGGGTCGAGGTGGGACGTCCGTCCCCGCGGCAGCGTCGTGGATCCGAGACAACGGCTCAGACCACGCTGGGTAGCGCACCTCTCGACGAGTTGTTGACCGAAGTTCTCGACAGGGTCACCGACGCTCGAGACGAGCAGGTGCGGTGGCGGTTGCTGCTCGACGCCATCGTGACCATGGGCGCCGGCCTCTCGATCGATGACCTGCTGAACCGCATCGTTGACGTTGCCAAAGCGCTGGCGGGTGCGAGGTATGCAGCGCTGGGCGTCGTGGCTGGCGCGGGTGAACGTCGACTGCGTCTGTTCATCACCCAAGGGATGACCGCAGAGGAGCAGATCCTCATCGGTGATCTGCCCAGAGGGCATGGCGTGCTCGGCATGCTGATCGACCACCCCGAGCCGCTCCGCCTGCGCGACATCACCGAGCACCACTCTTCGTACGGGTTTCCCCCGAACCATCCGCCGATGGGCTCCTTCCTCGGTGTGCCCGTACGCATCGGAGAGAAGGTGTTCGGCAACCTCTACCTCACCGAGAAGATCGACGGCGAGGAGTTCACCGACCAGGACGAGGACATCGTGGTCGCCCTGGCCGCGGCTGCCGGCGTCGCGATCGAGAATGCCCTGCTGGCCGAGGAGGCAGCGCGCCGCACCCAGTGGCTCGATGCCCGTGCTGAGATCACCAGTGCGCTGATGGGCGACATCGATCGTACGAGCGCGTTGCAGTTGGTGGTCGAGCGTGCTCGTGAGGTCGCTGGTGCTGACGTCGCCTGGATCGTGACCGGGCCCACGGCCGAGCGGCTGCGGGTGGAGGTGGTCTCGGGTGCCGCTGTCGACATCGATGTGCAGAAGCACGCTCCGCTGCGTGAGTCGGTCGCCGGCCAGGCGATCGGTGTCGGCGCACCGATGATGGTGGAGGACATCGCGACCGTGACCGGTGGGGGAAGTGCGGCTGCCGTGATCGACCTGAGCGACCTCGGTCCCGGCGTGCTCGTGCCGTTGGGGCGCACCGATCCGTCCGAGGAGATGAACGCCGTCGGTGTGCTCGCGCTGGTGTGGCGGCGGGAGAATGCCGATCAGGCACAAGACGTCGATCTTACGGTCGCCAACGCGTTTGCGGAACAGGTCGCGCTGGCGATCCGGCTCGCGCAGAACCGTGAGGAGCGTCAGCGGCTGGCGGTCTATGACGACCGCGACCGGATCGGCCGGGATCTGCACGACATCGTGATCCAGCGGCTCTTCGTGATCGGCCTGCGTCTTCAAGGTGTCCTCAAGCTGGCCGAGAACCCGAAGCTGCATGCCCGCCTCGACCAGGCCGTCGATGACATCGACGACACGATCCGCGACATTCGGCGCACGGTCTTCGAGCTGGGCACGCCGGAGCACAGCGGCGACATCCAGTCCCAGGTCACCGACCTGGTGAACCGGGCTGCGGAGTCGCTGAAGTTCCGGCCGACGCTCGCCTTCGACGGCCCGGTCCGGCTGCGGGCCACCCCCGAGGTCACCAAGGACGTCCTCGCTGTCCTCGGCGAGGCCCTTTCGAACACCGTCCGCCACGCCCATGCGAGCGAGCTCGAGGTGTCGCTGTCGGCAGGTTCCGATCTCGTGCTCCGCGTGCGCGACGACGGCGTCGGGGTCCCCGCTGACGCGTTGGAGAGCGGGCTGGCGAACATGCGTCATCGCGCCGAGGGTCACGGTGGACGGTGCACCGTGGAGCCCGCGGAGCCGCGGGGGACCGTGGTGGAGTGGTCGGTCCCCCTGAGCTGAGTGCTCAGGAGCCGAGGTCGGCCCCATCGCGCGGGGGGACCTCCTGGTTACGGACCAAGGTCCTTTCGGTCGGGCCGCCGGTCCCTTTCGTGCGACCACCCTGCGGGCAGACGCTGGAGTCATGAACACGAACAGAGACGTCATCCTGGCAGGAGTCGACGGCACCGAAGCCGGACTCGCCGCCGCCCGCTACGCCGCCGCAGAGGCGGCTCGACTCGGTGTCGCGCTGCACCTGATCTATGCGATCGACCCGTATGCGCCGGCGCTGCCGACCTGGCCGCCGGCCCCGACCGACCCCGACTCGAGGATGGGCAAGCTCGGCAGGTCGATCCTCGACGAGGCGGAGGAGGCTGTCGCTGACAGCGGCGCCGTGGTGACGACGTACATGCTTCTCGGTCGCCCCGCGTTGGTGCTGGTCGAGAATGCCGCCAAGGCGCGACTGGTCGTGGTGGGTGACCAGCCGCGCACGCTGCTCGACCGGATCATCACCTCCTCCATCATCGGCCCGGTGGCGGCCCACTCGCCCGCGCCCGTGGTCGTCGTCCCCGCTGCCTGGCCGAGCGGCGAGGTGACCCGGGAGATCGTCGTCGGGGTCCAGGACGCCTCCACCTCGACCGCCCTCGTACGCCGAGGGCTGGAGGTGGCGGCTGCCCGTGGAGCGCGGCTGCGTGTCCTGCACGCCTGGCACGCCTTCGGCTCGTACCCGGACCTCACCGCTGGGATCGATGAGCGGCTGTGGACCGAGCGGGCGGAGCGGGAGCTCAACGCCGTCCTCGAGACCGCTCGCGCCAGCTCGGGACCGGCCGTGGCCGACGTCGAGACCGTCGTCGAGGCCGTACAGGCCCAGACTGCGTACGCCCTGGTCGAGGCGTCCCGGAAGGCCGAGCTGTTGATCCTGGGCCGAGGCCGGAACTTTCTCGGCTTCAAGCACTTGGGCGGCACCTCCCGAGCAGTCCTTCGGGAGAGCGTGTGCCCGGTCGAGATCGACCCGAACGTGGCCCCGGCGTTCGTGGGGGACGCCGGGGCCGACGCTGGCCGCGCTGCAGCAGGCAGCCAGCCGGCCGACGTCTGATGACCGTGACGAGGGAGAAGACGATGTATCTAGCAGCACGATGGTTTCCCGGTCACCTGACCGAGATGGACCGCGCCGAATGCGTGGAGCTGCTCGGGCGGAGCGAGGTCGGACGAGTCGCCCTGGGCGACCCGGAAGGGCCGCTCGTCCTGCCGGTCAACCACGTCATGGTGGGCGAGAAGATCGTGTTCCGTACGGCCCCACGTACCGCGATCGCGGATCACGTCGGCAGCGGGCAGGTGTCGTATCAGGTGGACGAGTTCGACTCGTACACCTCCTCGGGCTGGAGTGTGCTGGCACGCGGGACCGCCGAGTTCGTGGATGGCGTCTGGCTGACGGAGCACGACCTGAAGCCGGAGTCGTGGGCGGACGGCACGCGGACGCTGTTCGTGTGCCTCACGCCGACCCAGATCACCGGCCGGCGCGTCGTACCGGTCTGAGCGCCGCCGTCGCTGGTGCTTCAAATACCCCAGAACTGAGCCAAGGAGCCGAGATGAGAATCCCCGAAGGCGCAGTCCTGGTCGGCGTCGAGAACTGGCCGGCCGCGGCCGCGAGCGTGTCGTGGGCTGTCGAGCAGGCATATCGCGACGGGCGTGACGTCTGCCTGATCCACGTGGTGTCCGCCTCGAGCCTGGACACGCCGCCCGGGTTCCGGGCCGGTGGGGCTTCGGGCCCGGAGCAGGCCCACGGGGCGATCGTGCTCTCGAGTGCCGGACGTTACGCCGAGCGTCGTATCGACGAGCTCTCCGTAGCGCCGGGATTCGCCGGGCGCCGACGTCCGGCGGTGTCCACGGAGCAGCGCGTCGGATCCGCGGCGACCGCGCTCGTCGACGCGTCCGGCCGCGCGTCGCTGCTCGTGCTCGGATCGCGCGGCCGAGGGCCGCTCGGCAGCTGGACCCTCGGGTCGGTCAGAAGGTCGGTGGTCAAGGACGCGCGCTGCCCGGTCGTCGCGCTGTGTCCGGGAGCCGGTGGCGTGGGACGTGGTGTGCTCGTAGGCATCGACGGGACCAGCGATTCCATCCCCGCTTTGGAGTTCGCCTTCGATCATGCCGCCCAGCGAGGCCTGCCGGTAACGGTGCTCTACTGCTCCCAGAGTCGCGGCCCGCAGTCGCGCGAGGACGAACGGCTACTGGTCGCGGAGTGCGTGGCGGGTCTGCGGGAACGCCATCCGGACCTGCACCCGCACATGCGAATCACGGCCGGAAGCCTCGCGCGCGAGCTCGCCGAGCAGGCCCAGACCATGCACATGGCTGTGGTCGTCGGATCCAGCGGAGGCGTGGCGCGCCATCTCCTGGACCACGCCCACAGCGTCGTCGCGGTGGTCCCGGCCGTTGCTCGACGAGATGACGCGGTCTGTCTCTAGGCGGTCAAGCGGGGCTGCCCGAGGGATGCAGAGGTCGTGCTCAGTGCGAAGGCAGCTGCCCGGTGAGGCGCTCGTGCATGTGGCTGCTTGCCTCGTTGAGCCCGACGATCTGGACCGACTTGTCCTTGCGGTTGTACTTGGTCTCGATGCCGTCGAGGGCAGCCACCGTCGAGGCATCCCACACGTGGGACTGGCTCAGGTCGATGACCACGCGCTCGGGGTCCTCGGCGTAGTTGAACTGGTAGACCAGGTCGTTGCTGGAGGCGAAGAAGAGCTCGCCCGTCACTGTGTACCGCGCATAGGCGGTGCCGTCGGCCTCCTCGATCAGCTCGCGATCGACCCCGACGAGGTGGTAGATGCGGCGTGCGAAGAGCATGAAGGCCAGGATGACTCCGGCGACGACGCCGATGGCGAGGTTGTGGGTGACCACGACGAAGACGACCGTGGTCAGCATGACGAGGGTCTCGGACTTCGGCATCCGCTTGAGGTTCGCGGGGGAGATGCTGTGCCAGTCGAAGGTGCCCACCGAGACGATGATCATCACGGCCACCAAGGCAGCCATCGGGATCTTTCCGACGATGTCGCCGAAGCCGACGACGAGGATCAGCAGGAAGACTCCGGCCAGGAATGTCGAGATTCTGGTGCGGGCGCCAGAGCCCTTCACGTTGATGATGGTCTGGCCGATCATCGCGCAGCCACCCATGCCGCCGAAGAAGCCGGTGATGACATTGGCGGCACCTTGGCCCCAGGACTCGCGGGACTTGTTGGAGTGGGTATCGGTGATGTCGTCGACGAGCTTGGCTGTCATCAGGGACTCGAGCAGGCCGACCATCGCCATCGCGAAGGCGTAGGGCGCGATGATCTGGAGTGTCTCGAGAGTGAAGGGGACATCAGGGATGAGCATCGACGGCAGGCTGCGCGGCAGCTCGCCCTCGCCGGACACGTTTGGGACGTCGATGCCACCTGCCAGCACGAGTGCGGTGATGACGACGATCACCACAAGCGGTGCTGGGACGACGGTGGTCAGCCTGGGCAGAAAGACCAGGATGACGATGCCTAGAGCAACCAGCGGGAAGACCATCCACGGCACCCCGACGATGTGCAGGCCGCCGTGGGTGTCCAGCCCGAGCTGGGGAAGCTGGGCGATGAAGATCAGGATCGCCAGTGCGTTGACGAAGCCGACCATCACCGAACGCGGCAGCAGCCGCATCAGCTGTGCCGTGCCGAGCAGGCCGAAGACGACTTGGAGCACGCCACCGAGGATGACCGTGGCGAGCAGGTAGTCCAGCCCGTACTTCGCGGCGACCGGTCCGATCACCAGGGCGATCGCACCGGTGGCGCCGGTGATCATGGCAGGTCGACCGCCGAGGAAGGCGATCGAGACCGCCATCGTGAACGAGGCGAAGAGCCCGACCCGAGGATCCACGCCCGCCAGGATCGAGAAGGAGATGGCCTCCGGGATCAGTGCCAGCGCTACGACGAGGCCGGCGAGGACCTCACGGCGAAGGATTCGCGGGGAACGAAGAGCGGCGACCACGCTGTCCTCGTGGGCAGGCGTGGGCTGGGCAGGATGACGCAAGAGGGATCTCCGTCCGGGGATCTGAGAGTGGACAATCGCTCATGGCACGCATCGTTGCGGTCGAGCGGAAGCACGTCGGCAGGTTTCGGCCCGGCGCGTGCGTAACGCGACCGGGCCGATCCGAACTCTACCCTGACGTAAGGTTAGGGGCGGAACTCGCGCAGCCGAGTGCCTCAGGGACGCGCCCAACTCTGTCTTTACGTGAGGTTAGGGGGCGTGTGGCCCATGGCGCCCAGTCCTGGCCAGATGACCCCTATTCGCGCACGCCTGACCGGAAGCTCAGCAACAGCGCCACTGCGGCCACCACGGCCAAGGTCGCCAGGCCGAGCTCGTACGAACCGGTGAGGGACAGCGCGATCGCCGGCACCAGCGGTGCCAGCGCAGCAGCGGTGATCGTCGCTGACATCGCCATGCCTTGGATCTGCCCCAGTCTCGACGTTCCGAACGTACGGGCCCAGACCGTGCCGTTGACGACGTTGCTCGCGCCGATGCCAAGACCCAGAGCCGCGAAGGCGACGTACGCCGCAGGCTCCGCCGGCACGAGCAGGACCAGGGTCCCGACCAGGATCGCACCGCTCAGGAGGGCGAGGGCGACCGGCGTCCTCAGCCGATCGAGCACCGCCCCCGTGATGACGACTCCCACCGCTGCACTCGCGCCGAGGAGGCCGACGGCCCCACCTGCCTGCAGGTAGCTGACGCCGCGCTCGGCAAGGATCGAGGTGGCGTGGAAGGTGACCGCGGTGCCGATCAGCGGCGGTGCGACGAGCACGCCGAGCAGGCGCCGGGCGGGGGCGCTCGGGATCGCGAGCCAGCGCCATCGCGTCGGGTGGATGGGGCTCGGATAGTCCGCCACCTCGTGCTGGTCCCCTTGCTGGTGGTGACGCTTCGCCGGGCGACGCGGAACCAGCATCGCCAGCGGCACCACGATGAGTAGGACGACGACCGCGAGCAGTCGATAGGCCGTGCGCCAGTCAGTGGAGACGATGAGCAGGGCGACCAGCGGCGGCAGAGCGACCGATGCCGTGGTCAGGGACAGGCTCGCAACCGCCATCGCCCGACCCCTCGTGCGCTCGAAGGCGCCGGCCACCAACAGCGTCCCGACCAGAGGGAACGCTCCTTGGCCCGATGTACGCAGCAGCGCGAGCGCCACGAAGGCCATGATCGCCCCGCTGGCGAAGCTCGCCATCAGACATGCGATGGCCAGGGCAACGCCGACGGCGGCCCAAGCGGTGCGCAGTCCGCGGCGATCGATGATCCGCCCCAGGATCGTCATCGTCACCGCCGACACGATCGTGCCGGCGGCGTACAGGATCGAGAAAGCTGTTCGCGAGAGCCCGGTGCCGGCCAGGAACTCGTCGACGAAGACCGAGATCAGGAACGACTGCCCCGGTGCTGATGCGGCGAAGGCGATCGAGGCGAGGACGAGTATCCGGACCTGGGTGTTGCGTGTGCCGCTGGTGGGCTCGGCTGCGAGGCGGGATGGGGGCACCGAGATACCTTCCCGAGGTGGGTGATGGCTGGCTGTGCCGGACCCGCGGCGACCAGGAGGTCCGAGCCCGGCGCGATGCCAACCATACCCTCACGCAACGGTAGAATTGCGACCGATGTCTGACCTCGACCGCCGCCCCCGACGTACCTTTGCCGTCATCAGCCACCCGGACGCAGGAAAGTCGACCCTGACCGAGGCCCTGGTTCTGCATGCGCAGGTGATCGCCGAGGCCGGCGCGGTCCACGGCAAGGCCGGCCGCAAGGGGACCGTCTCGGACTGGATGGCGATGGAACGCTCCCGTGGCATCTCGATCAGCTCGACGGCGCTGCAGTTCGCCTATCGCGACCATGTGGTCAACTTGGTCGACACCCCTGGCCACGCCGACTTCTCCGAGGACACCTATCGAGTGCTGTCCGCGGTCGACTCCGCGGTCATGCTCGTCGACGCCGCCAAGGGTCTGGAGCCGCAGACGCTGAAGCTGTTCCGGGTCTGCGCTCGCCGTGGGCTCCCGGTGATCACCGTGATCAACAAGTGGGACCGGCCGGGGCGCGACGCTCTGGAGCTGATGGACGAGATCGAGTCGCAGATCGGGCTCAGGCCCACTCCGCTGACCTGGCCGGTCGGTGTCCCCGGCGACTTCCACGGAGTCCTGGACCGGCGTACGGGCGGATTCGTCCGCTACACCCGCACCGCAGGCGGAGCCACTCGGGCGCCGGAGGAGCACCTCACCGCCGAGGCGGCGCTCGCGGCGGCCGGTGAGGACTGGGAGCGGGCCAGCGAGGAGGCCGAGCTGCTCACCGCTGACGGCGGCGACCACGACCAGTCCACTTTCCTGGCGGGTAAGACCACCCCGGTGCTGTTCGCCTCGGCCCTGCTCAACTTCGGCGTCGCCCAGCTTCTTGACACCCTTCTCGAGCTCGCCCCGGCCCCCGGGCCCACCCCGCTCGCCGCAGGTGGGGCGCGCGAGGTGGACGCGGACTTCTCGGCGTACGTCTTCAAGGTGCAGGCCGGCATGGATGCCAACCATCGCGACCGGCTGGCCTACGCGCGGGTCTGCTCGGGTGTCTTCGAGCGCGGCATGGTGGTCACCCATGCGGCCACCGGGAAGCCGTTCGCCACGAAGTACGCCCACACCGTCTTCGGCAAGGAACGGTCCTCGGTCGAGACCGCCTCGCCCGGCGACATCGTCGGGCTGGTCAACGCCAACGCGCTGCGTGTCGGCGACACCATCTACAACGGTGCGCCCGCAGAGTTCCCGCGGATCGAGAGCTTCGCCCCGGAGCACTTCGTCAGTGCTCGCGTCATCGACGCCGGCCGCTACAAGCGATTCCGGCGCGGGATCGAGCAGCTCGACCAGGAAGGCGTCGTCCAGGTGCTGCGCTCCGAGCTGCGCGGTGACCAGTCGCCGGTGCTCGCCGCGGTCGGGCCGATGCAGTTCGAGGTCGTCGCTGCCCGGATGGAGACCGAGTTCCACGCCCCGATCCGGATGGACAGTCTCGCCTACTCGCTCGCGCTGCACACCACCCCCGAGCACGCCGGCACCATCAGCGGGTTCAGCGGTGTCGAGGTGATGACCCGCTCCGACGGCACCGTCCTCGCTCTCTTCCCCGACAAGTGGAAGGCCGACTCCGTACGCCGTCAGGCGCCGGGTGTGGTGCTCGAAGCCCTCCCGGTCGGCGGGGGAAGGTGACCAACGCCTTCGCCGGCGCTGGGCCACACCGTACGATCGCTGTGCTCAGCCAACGGTAGTGGATCCCGGCCGCTGGGCCTCCCGGCGCTCGGTGGTCGTCAATCGCCGCGGATGGCCTCGAGGCGCTGCCGGTCGATCACAGCGATTCGGCCGCGGCCGAGGGAGATCAGCCCGAGGTCGGCGAACTCGCCGAGGACTTTGGTGGTCGTCTCGCGGGATGTGGCAGCGAGGGCGGCCAACTGCTCGTGGGTGAGGTTCACATGCTGCCCTCGGCCGAGTGGTGCGGGTTGGCCCTCGGAAAGGGTGAGCAATGTCGTGGCGAGGCGTTGTGGAACGGACTTGAAGACCGCGTCGGAGAGCCGCTGCTCGAGGGCGCCCAGTCGGCGGCCGAGAGTCTCGGAGATGCGGGCGGCGATGCGCTGATCGCCGAGAAGGAGGGTCTGTACGTCGGCCTTCGTCATCACGCAGACCGCGACGTCTTCCATCGCCTCCGCGAAGCTGTCGTGCATCTGCTGTCCGACGATGACCATCTCTCCGAAGATGGTGCCTGGCTCCACGATGGCGGTCGTGAGCGTGCGGCCATCGGGAGAGACCCTGAAGATCCTGATCCGACCCTGCTTGAGGATGAAGAGCGTCTCGACCCGTTGATGAGGTGAGTAGACGAGCGAGCCCCGTTTGAACTCCCTCCTCGGCGCGGCCTGCGCCATGGCGTCCATCTCTGCGGCGTCGATGTCGCGAAAGATGTCGACCTCGGTCATGCACCAGAGCCGATTCGGGCTGTCGACCGCGTGCTGGATGTCCACGTCTTCCTCTCGTCGCCCCGGGGACCAGGGTCTGGCGCCGCCTGCCAGATCTGTCGGACTGGTGAAGCTGAGGCAGGAAGCAGGGTCGAGAGTCATCGTGCCAGCCTTTCGCTTGGTTCGCTGTTGTGGTGATGACAGCCAGTCTCACGGCGGCGTAGGGGCCTGTCTGTGAGCGCGCTTACCGACGCCCCGCCTTTCGCCGGGCCATGCTGAGCGCACGGGCGCAGAGTCGCCTCGTACGAGGGGCGGAGCCTCCCCGAATCCCAGATGAAGGAGTATGGACGTGATCGAAGCCGTGTCCTCGGTGCCACTGGACCTGGAGCTGCGTACGCCGGCGGGTGAGCCCGCGACGCTGGGCGACCACCTCACCGCGCAGGTGACGGTGGTGCAGCTCGTCCGCTACTTCGGCTGTCTGCCGTGCCAGGAGTGGCTGGTCGAGCTCGACCGGGCCACCGCTACGGAGAACCTCGGTGCTCTGGCCATCGGCGGTTCTGCCGACTACCAGGCCACGTGGCTGCAGGAGGAGCGAGGCGTACGTATGCCGCTGCTGCTCGACCCCGAGCAGCGATTCCGTGAACACGTCGACGCGGTCAAGCCGCTGGGCTGGCGGATGGCGGACCCGCGTGGCGCGGCCGCCTATGTGCGCTCGTTGCGGCACGGGTTCAAGCCGCAGGCGATCACTCGCGACACGGTCCGCAGCCCCGGAGTCGTGATCCTCGACCGCGACGGCCAGCTGCAGTGGAGCTACATCGGCAACCGCATCGGAGACTATCCGCCGATCGACAAGGTGCTCGACGCCGTGGCCCGGCAGTGACCGGTGCGCCGGCGAGGTGAAGCCGGTGAGTGCGAACGGGCTGGCCTGTAAGCCGGGTTCTGTTGTCGGCGACCATCCATCTCGGACCATCGTTGCCGATGGCCTCTAGCAACCTACCCGCGCACTCGGGCGGACCGCCCTCAAACGCACGCTGTCTGGTCTTGCTCCGGGTGGGGTTTACCTAGCTCCTCGTGTCACCACGAGGACTGGTGGGCTCTTACCCCACCGTTTCACCCTTACCGCTACCTGGTGGGTAGCGGCGGTCTGTTCTCTGTGGCACTGTCCCGCGGGTCACCCCGGGTGGCCGTTAGCCACCACCCTGTCCTGTGGAGCCCGGACTTTCCTCGATGTCCTCACTGAGTGAACAGTGGAGACGACGCGATCGCCCGGCCAGCCCGTCCGCAATCAAAAGTCTAGTGGTCCGCGGGCTCGATGTGGGCATCTGGACCGGGGAAGACCAGTGACTCGTGGTCGTTGTCGCTCCAGCGTACGAGGTAGGGAGGGCTGCCGTCGGAGTGACTGACCTCGATGATCTCGGCCTCTCGCGTGTGGTCTCCGACGTGCTGACCGAGGACGACAAGGTGGTCGCCAACTGATGCGTGCATGCGCGTTCACCTCCTCACCGTCACAATGGTGCTCCCGTGGAGGTCCCGATGGAATACCGCGCGGGGGTATCGCGTTCGGAGGGTGTGATGACAGAGAACGAGTTCGAGTACGTAGCCCCGGCGATCGTCTTCCCCGGTCAGGCCGCGCACGAGGCTGCCTACCGGACGGCCCACGACCTGCTCTCGCGGCGCTTCCCGGTGGAGGCGCTGGAGGTTCTGGAGCCGGCGCTGGCCGACGACCCGGACAACATCGGGCTACGGAGCATGCGGGCGTGGGCGTACATGCTCCGGGCGCAGCTCGCCAAGGCCGAGGCCGAGCTTCGCTGGCTCGTCGAGCGCGACCCGAGCGACGCCTGGAGCCAGCACTCGCTGGGTCGGGTCCTGGAGCGCCAGGACCGTCTCGAGGATGCGCTCGGACCGCTGCGCCTGGCCGCCGTGATGAGCGACGACTACGACCATCACGCAGCCGTCTATCGCGTAGGCAACCGGCTGGCGCAGCGCCAGGAATGAGGGTGGGCGGTGAGCCGCGTGACGCGCCGACCACGGCGATGGCAGGGTGGGGGCATGGAACCTGACACCACGACCCTCACCGCCGAGCAGGTCGCCCAGGAGCACCTCGAAGGCTGGACGTACGAGACGAGCAGCGAGGCCGACAGCATCGTCGCCCGCGTGGAGACCGGCGACTTCGTCACCGGTCTCGCGCTGGTCAACGCGATCGGGGCCAAGGCCGAGGAGGCCAACCACCACCCCGACATCGACCTGCGCTACCCGTACGTCGAGATCCGGCTCACCAGCCACGACGCCGGCGGCGTCACCAGCCGCGACGTCGCGATGGCGAAGGTGATCAACGCGCTCTCCGCGGAGAGCACGCTCTGATCGCTCACCTCGGTCACCTCGACGGAGTCGCCCACCCGAGCATCTCCGAGAACGGTAAGT
Organism: Nocardioides sp.; assembly: GCF_014360585.1. Lineage (GTDB taxonomy): Bacteria > Actinomycetota > Actinomycetes > Propionibacteriales > Nocardioidaceae > Nocardioides. Next base: position 28,095 of record NZ_JACIXG010000008.1, on the reverse strand, counting down.
TGGCAGCATGAGCGACGAGCACGCAGGCGAGTACTACTACTGCCTCAAGCACAAGACCGTCGAGCCGTACGCCGGCTGCAAGGCCAAGGACCGTCTCGGCCCCTACTCCTCCCACGCCGAGGCCTCCATGGCGCTCGACAAGGTGCAGGAGAACAACGAGCGCTGGGACAAGGAAGACAAGGCCTGGGAGGGCGACGCCGGCACCGAGTCCGAGTGAGTCGACCGGGCTGATCCTCAGCGCGGGGTTACGCGGAGCAGAGCATCCTCGCCGCCGCCGTTGTCGGTGGTGACGAGGAGGTCTCCGTCGGCTGTCAACGAGACCGTACGCAGTCGCCCGTGGTCCTTCATGACCTCGGGCGACTGGTCGTCGGTGAGCTTCCCGGACTCGTCGAAGGCGAGGATCCGCAGCTCCTGGTCCTTGAGCACGGCGACCGCGAGCGCCCCGCCGAAGGCACCCCACCGGTCCTGGACCGGGATGAAGGTGCCGCCACCGGTGGCGATGGTCGGGTTGCCGGACTCCCAGGCCGCCTCGACCTGCTCTCCGGGCAGGTCCTGGTCGGTCATCGGCACCGACTCGTCGTAGCCGGCGCCGGGGTTCCAGCCGTAGTCGCCGCCGAGGGCGATCTCGTTGACCTCGTCGTCGCGGTCCGGGCCGTGCTCCATCGACCAGATCGTGCCGTCCGCCCGCTCTGCCAGACCCTGCACGTTGCGGTGGCCGAACGAGGTGACGTAGCGCCGCGGGCCATCGTCGCCCGCCCACGGGTTGCCCGGCCATGGCTCGCCGGTCTCCGGATCGAGCCGGAGCGTCTTCCCGCCCAGCGAGTCGAGGTTGCGTGGGTTCTTCTCGTCCGCCGCGTCGCCGGTGCCGACCCACAGCGCCCCGTCGGCGCTGATCAGCAGCCGGCAGCCACCATGCCTTCCTGACGAGGTGGGGAAGCCGTCGATGAGTGTCTGCTCCTCGGCTGCCCGAGTCAGTCCGGCGTCGAGGGTCCAGGAGATGACGCGTACGTCCTCGCCGTCGTTCCACCCCTGACAGGTGTAGATGCGCCGATTCTGCTCGAAGGCGGGGTCGATCTCGAGACCCATCAGGCCGGTCTCGCCGGAGACCCAGATGTCGCTGTCCTCGAGCGGGATCTCGCGCCGCTCTCCGTCCTCGATCAGCGAGAGGACCGCCCGGTCGCGCTCGGTGACCAGGAACCGGTCGGCGCCGATGTCGGCGACGTCCCAGGGATGTTCGAGCTCGTCGTTGACGACCTGAACATCGAGCTCGGGGACCCGGTCGGAGGTCGGCAGCACCGCAGCCGGTGTAGAAGAGGTCGCGCTCGGGGAGGTGGTCGCCGAACCCGACGGATTCAGCGGCGGGGGAGTGGAGGCCGGATCGGAGTCTCCGGCGCAACCGGCGGTCGAGAGCCCGAGAACGATCACGGAGGCGAGGGCCATGGCAGCGCGCATGGTCCTGACGCTACTGGCCGACGCCCAGCGGCGGCCACGTTCTAAGGTGTGCGCTTGTGACGAAGGTCTTCTGGGCGATGCGCGACCACCCCTCCGCAGTGCTGCTGCTCGGCCAGGTCGTGGCGGTCCTGTCCTATCCCTTCCTCGACGGTTCCACCGCCGGCCGCGCCGGGCTGGGCGTGCTGCAGCTGCTGCTCCTGCTGACAGCGGTCGCGGCCGTACGCCTCACCCCTGCCTTCTCCTGGGCCGCCTGCATCTTCGGTGGTCCGGCGATGATCTTCGCGGTGTGGGAGTCGGTCGCGACGGACACCGGCTGGGTGGTGCTGGTCTCGGCCTTCTTCCACGTCCCGTTCTACCTGTTCGTCTCCTACGCGATGATCCGCTACCTCTTCCACGACGACGACGTGACCCGGGACGAGCTCTTCGCGACCGGCGCAGCGTTCACCGTGGTCGCCTGGGCCTTCGCCTACCTGTACGCCGCGGTGCAGGTGATCTGGCCGGGCTCGTTCGGTGAGCACCGCCAGTGGTTCGACCTGCTCTATCTATCGTTCACGACACTGACGTCCGTGGGGCTCTCCGACATCGTGCCGGTGCTCCCCAACGCCCGCTCGGTCGTGATGATCGAGCAGGTCGCCGGGGTCTTCTACGTCGCGCTGGTGGTCGCCCGCCTGGTCGGCCTCGCGGCCGCCAGGGCCCGACGCGCCTAGCTGTTCATGGACAAACTGGTCACTTTGGGCCCGAGCGAATCCTGCGATCGGGCCCAGATCGACCAGTTGATGCGGCGGGTTATCCACAGGCGACCGCAAATGGGATGGCGAGCGTGCAGCCTCCGATACACGGTGGAGGCATGGGGAAGACGACGACGCGACGGGCGCCACGACGGCGGAGCGGCCGTTGGACGACTCTCGGGGCCGGGGTCCGGCTCGCGAGCGATCTCGGTGAGGAGGACCCGGTCTGGGCCCGGATGCGGGCCTGGGCGGAGCGGTTGCCCGACGGCACGGTCTTCACCGGGCTGACCGCGGCAGCGGCGTACGACCTCTGGCTGCCGCCGTTGGCCCCAGACCATCCGGTCGAGATCTCCGTCCCGCGCGGGGTGCGGGTGCGCAGGCCGCAGGTCGAGGTCAGCAGACACCCTCTGCCTCCGCACAGTCATGGTATCGGCGGCGTACGGATCGCGACGGTCACCGAGACCGTCCTCGCCGCAGCCCGGAGCCTGGGCACGCTGGACCTGGTCGTTCTCGTGGACGGCGTGCTCCACGAGCAGGGCTGCACCCGCGACGACCTGGAGGACGTGGCGAAAGGTCGCCGCGGCGGGCCGCGGCTGCGCGCGGCGCTGGCTCTGGCCGACAGCAGGTCGGAGTCACCGTGGGAGTCGCTGCTGCGCATGCTCCACCTGGCGTGCGAGGTGCCGGTCGAGCCTCAGGCCGAGCTGCTCGACGCCGTAGGGCGGTTCGTGGCGCGAGCCGATCTGCTGATCACCGGGACCAGAACCCTTCAGGAGTACGACGGGGCGGTCCATCGGGACCGTGGTCAGTACGCGCGCGACCGCCGCCGCGACTCCCGTCTCGCCGAGGCGGGCTACATCCGACACGGCTACGTCGCGCCGGACGTCCGCTTCCGCGCCGCGATGATCCTGCGGGAGGCCGACCAGGCGCTCGGCCGTCGCTACGACCCGGCCCGCCTGGATGCCTGGTACGCCCTATGGCGGGGCTCCCGATGGGAACAGGATCCGAGAAGTGGTCAATCTGGGCCTGGCAGCGAGCCAACTGACGGCCCAGATTGACCACTTTTGTCGGAGCGGATCAGAAGGTGTGCTCGGGGCCGGGGAAGGTGGAGCCCTTGACGTCGGAGATGTAGGCCTCGGCGCCTTCGGAGAGGACCGACTTCACGTCGGCGTACTGCTTCACGAACCGCGCCATCTTGCCGCCGCGCATCCCGAAGGCGTCCTGCCAGACCAGCACCTGACCGTCGCAGTCGGGGCCGGCCCCGATCCCGATCGTGGGGATGTCGAGCTCCTTGGTGATCTGCGCGGCGACGTCGCCGGGGACCATCTCCATCACGACCGCGAACGCGCCCGCCTCCTGGACGGCCTTGGCGTCGTCGATGATCCGGTCGGAGGTGTCGCCGCGGCCCTGGACGCGGTAGCCGCCGAGCACGTGCTCGGACTGCGGGGTGAAGCCGATGTGGGCGATGACCGGGATGCCGCCCTCGACCAGCTTCTTGATCACCGGGGCCATCTCGGCGCCGCCCTCGAGCTTCACGCAGTGCGCGCCGGCCTCCTTCATGAACCGCACCGCGGTCAGGTAGCCCTGCTCCGGCGAGGCCTGGTAGGAGCCGAACGGCAGGTCGCCGACGACCATCGCCCGCTTCACGCTGCGCGAGACCGCACGGGTCAGGGGGAGCAACTCGTCCACGGTCACCGGAAGCGACGTCTCGTTGCCGAGGACGTTGTTGGAGGCCGAGTCGCCGACGAGCAGCAGGTCGACGCCGGCCTCGTCGAAGATCTGGGCGGAGTACATGTCGTAGGAGGTCAGCATCGTGATCTTGTCGCCACGCTGCTTCATCTCGCGAAGATGATGCGTGCGCACCTTGCGTACGGGCTTGGTCGGCGCGCTGGCAGCAGCACCGGTGCCGTAGGGCGCGGTCTCCTCAGCAGAGGGATTCGTGCTCATCATCGAGCCTTTCTGGTGTCATCTCGCAGCTCCCTGATGGAGTCCACGGACTGTCTCCAGCCTAGATCCAGATGATCTCACCGCGCTGTGGCGGTGATCACGTTCGCCGCCCGCGCTCGTTCACAGCCGGTCGAAGGGCGCGGCGTAGGTGAACCTCCCGCGGACGGACGGGTCGTACGCCGCCAGCGGCCGTGCCTGGAAGTAGTCGCCCCACGCGGGCTCGGGCGCCTCGATCCCGAGCTCTGCGGCGGGTACGAAGCCGAAACGGCCGTAGTAGTCGGGGGAGCCGAGGAGCACGACGACCGGCTCGCCAAGCGCGTCGGCGGCGCCGAGGACCGCGTGCATCAGCGCCGAGCCGATCCCGGACCGCTGCGTGGCCGGGGAGACGCTCACCGGCCCGAGGCCGAGCGCGGGCCGGCCGGCGAGCTCACCACGCGTACACACCACATGGCCGACCACCTCACCGTCCGCCTCGGCGACCATCGACAGCTCCGGGACCCAGCCGGCGTCCTCACGCAGCCACCCCACCAGCGTCGCCTCTCCAGGCGTCCCATCGGCCTCGACCGACGGCGCCGAGTGCTCCACCTCGGTGAAGGCTGCGGCGGTGACCGCTCGGATAGCGGCCACGTCCTCGGGACGTTCATGTCGGATCAGCACACGTCCACGCTAGAGGGAACGACAGCCGCGGCGCTCCTGGTTATCGTCGGCTATTGACATACAGGTTGTAGCCTCCCGCGTCATGAAGATCCTGATCACCGGCGGCGCCGGCTACCTCGGCTCGGTCACTGCAAAGGCACTCGAGACGGCAGGCCACACGCCCGTCATCTTGGACTCACTGATCGTCGGCCCACGGAAGTACGCCGACGGAAGGATCTTCTACGAGGGCGACATCGCGGACCGTGCGCTGTTGAGGCGGATCCTCGACGAGCACCCGGATCTCGACGCGACGATCCACATGGCCGCGAGGATCGTGGTGCCGGAGTCGGTGGCGCTTCCCTACGAGTACTACCGCGACAACGTCGCCAAGTCGCTCGAGCTCTTCGACGAGCTGACCGCGCTCGGTAAGACCCGTCTGGTCTTCTCCTCCACAGCCTCGCTCTACGCGCTCAAGCCGGAGTTGGAGGTACGCGAGAACGACGCGGTCGAGCCGACGTCTCCGTACGCTCGAACCAAGCGGATGATGGAGCAGGTGCTGGAGGACATGGCCGCTGCCAGCGACCTGCGTGCGATCATCCTGCGCTACTTCAACCCGATCGGCGCCGACCCGGACCTGGCGTCCGGCTACCACTTGCGCGACGCCACCCACGTTGTCCCGATCCTCGCCCAGACCGCGCTCGGAGAGCGCGACTCGTTCACCATCACGGGCGTCGACCACCCCACCCGCGACGGCACGGGTGTGCGCGACTACCTGCACGCCTGGGACTTGGCCAAGGCCCACGTATGCGCGGTCGAAGAGTTCGACTCGGTCCTGGAGACGACCGGCGAGACCAGCACCTACATCAACATCGGTGCCGGCGACGGAGTCACCGTCCGGGAGATGATCGCCGCCGTCGAGCGGGTCGTCGGCCGTTCGATCCCCACCACCGAGGCCCCGCCGCGCCCCGGCGACGCCGTCGGCGCCTTCGCGAACGCTGACAAGGCGCTCGAACTCCTCGGCTGGAAGGCGGAGTCCACCCTCGACGAGGCAATTGCCTCGTCGCTGGCGTGGGCCGAGAAGCGTAAGAAAGTCCTTGGCTACTGACCTGCTGCTCGCCACCAACCTCGGCGTGAGCAGAGCGGCCACAAGGTCCCGAGATCTGCTGAGACACGCCGATCTCCTGGGCGTGTCGCAGCAGATCGAGCTCCGCTCGTGGCCGCTTGATCGCCGTCTCGGGAAATCCCGGATGCGACCGGGAGCAGTGACCGTGGATGATCAGCGCCGTGAGTGACACAGATGCAGGTTGGTTCGCCGAGAAGCCCACGCTCGTCGGAAGTGCGGTCGTCCTCCGGCCGTTCGCTGACGGTGACATCGACACGATGGCGCGGATCCTCGCCGACCCCGAGGTGCTGAGGCTGACCGGTTCGGTCAACGGCGACGCGGAGGCTGAGGAGTCCGACGCCGCGAGCGCGGTTCCGGACGAGCAGCTGCGGGAGTGGTACGCGACCCGCAACGACCAGACGGATCGGCTCGACCTCGCCATCGTCGACCAGGGCACCGGAAAGCTCGTCGGTGAGGCGGTCATCAACGAGGTCGACACCAGCAACCGCTCGGCGAACTTCCGCATCCTCATCGGACCCGACGGCCGCAACCGTGGCCTCGGCACCGAGGCCACGCAGCTGATCGTCGACCACTGCTTCCGCACCACGGTGCTGAACCGGATCGAGCTCTGCGTCTACGCGTTCAACCCCCGGGCGCAGCGGACCTACGAGAAGGCCGGGTTCAGCGTCGAGGGTGTCCAGCGCGAGGCGCTGCGCTACGACGACGGCTACGTCGACGCCATCGTCATGTCCCGGCTGCGTTCGGAGCATCTCAGCGGTTGAACGCGCCGTCCGGCTGGGCAGCTCGGGGCACTTTCGAAGATTGTCGGCGAAAGTCGTTCGGGAACGGTTGAAAGTCGACGGCGGGCGGCACTAGCATCCGGCGTGACGCCCATCACAATCCCTTCGGCGTCCCGACGTACGGAGTCTCGATGTCTCACTCTCTCCCCTCACGCCGCCCGCGGACCCGGCTCGCCGTCGGGTCAGCCGTCCTCGGGATCACCGCCCTGTGCCTGGGTAGCCCGATCGGAGCCGCCTCCGCGACCCCTGCCGAAGCGTCCGCGACGACCATGACCTGTGCGGCGCCCGATACCCGCTCGAGCGTGGTCTTCCTCGACCTCGACAGCGGCGTCGCCAACAGCGCCCTGAGCTCCGGCTGCACCATCAACGACGTCATCGACGACGAGCGGACCTGGCCGACTCACGGGGCCTTCGTGGCCCACGTACGCAGCGTCACCGCCGAGCTCGTCGCCACCGGCGAGGTCACGCGGACGGAGGCGAGCCAGCTGCAGTCCGCCGCCGCCCGCTCGCAGGTCGGGAAGGTCGAGGGGTACGACTCGCTCTTCGACGGCTCGGCCGACTCCTTCGACGACTGGGCCTATGCCGGCGACGGCGGGTTCGACCTGGTGTCGGACGGCACCATCCGCAGCCGTGCCGGAGCCGGCGGTGGGTTCGGGACCCTGTGGTATCCGGAGAAGGAGTACGGCGACTTCTCCCTGCGACTGCAGTTCCGCGACGACGCACCCGGTACGACCCGCGGGAACAGCGGCGTCCAGGTGCGCTTCCCCGAGCTGTGGGGCCCGGTCGAGGGCTGCCCGACCACGTTCAACGGCGGCGAGACCGGCAACCTCTCCTGGATCGCGGTCAACTGTGGCCACGAGATCCAGGTCAACGACTCGCCGGAGGGTGGCAGCAACGACCCCCGCAAGACCGGGTCGATCTACGGCTTCGCCGACCTCGACCTGGCCCAGGCGCGTCCGACCCCGAAGGGCACCTGGAACGACCTCGAGATCCGCGTCGTCGGGCAGAACTACACGGTGATCCGCAACGGTGTCGTGATCAACGAGTTCGAGAACCTGCCCGGTCTGCCGTTCCCCGGTCGTCCGAACGACCCCGACTCCAGCAGCCGGGGACTGACCGGTCATGTCGGGATCCAGGCGCACGGCAGCACTCCGGACGTGGTGTCCTACCGCAACGTCCGCATCCGCGAGCTGTCCTGAGGTGGTCCGCCGTCGGCGGCGGGCGTCGGGTGGTTGGCTGACCAGACCCTAGACTCGGGGTGTGGACTTCTACTCCGCCTACTCCCATGGATTCGCACGGGTCGCGGCGTGCACCATCCCGATCTCCGTCGCCGACCCGGCGGCCAACGCGCGCGAGGTGATCGCGCAGGCGCGCGAGTGCTCCGACGAGGGGGTCGCGGTCGCGGTCTTCCCGGAGCTGTGCCTCTCGGGCTACTCGATCGACGACCTCGTCCTGCAACGGACCCTCCTCGATGCCGTACGCGCCGCGATCAGCGCGATCGTGGTGGCCTCCGAGGAGCTGCTGTCGGTGATCGTCGTCGGCGCCCCGCTGCGCCACGGCGACCGGGTGCTCAACACCGCTGTCGTGATCCACGGCGGCGAGGTGCTGGGGGTGGTGCCCAAGACCCACCTCCCGAACTACCGAGAGTTCTACGAGAAGCGCTGGTACGGAGCCGGCCACGGCGCCGACGGCACCATCATGCTCGGCGGCGAGGAGGTGCCGCTCAGCAACGAGCTGCTCTTCCGGTGCACCGACGTCAAGGATCTCGTCTTCCACGTCGAGATCTGCGAGGACATGTGGGTCCCGGTGCCGCCGAGCGCCAAGGCCGCCCTGGCCGGTGCGACCGTGCTGCTCAACCTCTCCGCGAGCCCGGTCACCGTCGGGCGCTCCGATGCCCGCCGTCTCCTGGTCCAGTCGGCCTCCGCCCGGTGCAGCGCGGCGTACGTCTACACCGCCGCCGGGCCGGGCGAGTCGACGACCGACCTCTCCTGGGACGGGCAGACGATGGCGTACGAGCTCGGCGAGCTCCTGGGGGAGACCGAGCGGTTCCCGGACGGTCCGCGGCGAACGGTGGTCGACGTCGACCTGGAGCGGATCCGTGCCGAGCGGATCCGGCAGGGCACCTTCGACGACAACCGCCGGGCAGAGGGGGCCTACCACTCCGAGATCGAGTTCGAGCTCAGCCCGCCGCTCACCGGTGGTGGGCTGCGACGCAAGGTCGACCGGTTCCCGTTCGTCCCCGACGACCCCGACAAGCTCGCGCTGGAGTGCTACGAGGCGTACAACATCCAGGTCTCGGGGCTCGAGAAGCGGCTCCAGTCGATCGGTCCGGACACCAAGATCGTCATCGGCGTCTCGGGTGGGCTCGACTCCACCCATGCGCTGATCGTGGCGGCCAAGGCGATGGAGCGGCTCAGGCGTCCGGCGAGCGACATCCTGGCGTTCACCATGCCCGGCTTCGCGACCTCGGACGACACCAAGTCCAACGCGATCAAGCTGATGGAGGCCCTCGGCACGACCTACGAGACGCTCGACATCCGGCCGACGGCGACCCAGATGCTCAAGGAGATCGGCCACCCGGCCGGCGACGGCGAGCCGGTCTACGACGTGACGTTCGAGAACGTGCAGGCGGGGCTGCGTACGGACTTCCTCTTCCGCATCGCCAACCAGCGCGGCGGCATCGTGCTCGGCACCGGCGACCTCTCCGAGCTCGCGCTCGGCTGGGCGACGTACGGGGTCGGCGACCAGATGTCGCACTACGGCGTCAACGCCGGCGTGCCGAAGACCCTGATCCAGCACCTGATCCGCTGGGTCATCACGACCGAGCAGTTCGACGGCGCCGCCGACCAGGTCCTCCAGGAGATCCTCGACCAGGAGATCTCGCCCGAGCTCGTGCCGGGGGAGGAGATGCAGTCGACCGAGCAGAAGATCGGCCCGTACGCCCTGCAGGACTTCACCCTCTTCCACACCGTCCGCAACGGCTTCACGCCCTCGAAGATCGCCTACCTGGCCTGGAACGCCTGGCACGACATCGAGGCCGGCGAGTGGCCGCCGGGGTTCCCGGAGGAGAAGCGGACGGCGTACGAGATGAAGGAGATCCGGACCTGGCTCGAGGTCTTCGTGAAGCGCTTCTTCGCCAACCAGTTCAAGCGTTCGGCGCTGCCGAACGGTCCCAAGGTCTCCAATGGCGGCACCATGTCGCCCCGCGGTGACTGGCGGATGCCCTCCGACGCCTCGCCGGCGGCCTGGCTCGCCGAGATCGAGGCCCGGGTCCCCGTGGAGTAGTTCGGACAGAGCAGTTGACCCTCACACAGTGTCAGGCGATGGGCTGACGGCGTCATGTTGAGTATCGGAGACTTCGCCCGCTTCGCCGGGGTGTCGGTGCGCATGCTGAGGCACTACGACGCTCTCGGCCTGCTCTCGCCGTCCTTCGTCGACCCGCACAGCGGCTACCGGTTCTACGAGCCGGCGCTGCTGGCGCGGGCCGACGCCCTGGTGGCCTTCCGGTCGCTGGGGTTCTCGCTCGAGGAGGTCGGTGACCTGCTCGACGAGGGCCGCACACCGGCCGAGGTGGCGACGCTGCTGCAGCGGCGTCGCGACGAGCTGCGCTCGCAGATCGACGCCGACGGCCGGCGGCTCGGCGAGGTGGAGCGACGTCTCCGACTGTTGGAAGGAGATGCCATGTCCACCCTCACCTACACCGAGAAGCCGCTCGCTGCGCTCACTCTCACCCAGCTCACCGACCGTGTCGACGAGATCGCCGAGATCGGGCAGCGGGTGGGCCCACTCTTCGACCGGGTCTACGGCACCTTCGCTGCTGCTGGCATCGAGCCGTCCGGTCCGGCGATCGGCTGGTACGACGCCGTCGGTGACGGGATGACCTTCGGCGCAGGAGCGGACCTCGGCGGCAGGGCCCTGGACGGACTCGAGGTCGGGACGCTGCCGGCGTACGACCGTGCCGTCACGGCGATCTACCGTGGGCCGATGACGCGCATCGGCGAGGCCTGGCAGGAGCTGGCCCGCCACGTCACCGACTCCGGCCTCGAGTTCGCCGGCCCGTGCCGCGAGGTCTACCTCGAGATGCCGGATGACGCTGATGCCTGGATCACCGAGCTGCAGCAGCCGGTGAAGTAGGCAGGTGTGGAGCGTCATACGCACCCGGTGCGTATGACGCTCCACAGATTTGGCGGGTCGGGCGATGAATGCGGGGGCGCGGAGCGTCGAGCAGCGGTAGCGTCCGGGACATGTCGTCCAAGAGCGCGGTCTGGGCCGTAGTGCATGCCGAACGCCGGGCGTTGATCAGCGATCTGGAGATGATCGCCCCCGCCCAGTGGGCGACGCCTTCGCTGTGCGTCGGCTGGAGCGTGCACGACGTGCTCGCCCACATGATCGATGTCGCGTCCACGACACGGCTGGGGTTCGTACGCCGCATGATCGCCGCCGGTGGCGACTTCGACCGGGACAACCAGATCGGTGTCGACCGGGAGCGCGCCGAGGTTCCGGCCGAGACCTTGGCGGCGTTCAGCCGGGTCGCCGGTCGGACGGCGACCCCGCCGGCCCCGCTCGCCACCCGCCTGGTCGAGGAGTTCGCCCATGGCGAGGACATCCGGCGGCCGCTGGGCTTGCGGCGCGACTATCCGGTCGAGCACGTACTGATGGCGGTGCGCTACCTGGCCAGGACGTCGCAGAAGTGGGGCGGTGGCAAGGAGCGAGCCCAGCGCGCACGTCTGGTGGCCACCGATGCCGACACGGTGATCGGGGACGGCCCGGAGGTGCGGGGGACCGCGATCGCGCTCGTGCTCGCGTTGTCCGGCCGCCCGGTGGAGCCGGGCGAGCTCACGGGCCCGGGGGTGGCCGTGATGACCGCTTCTTGACGTCGAGGTGGCGGGCATCGCTTCACTTCTGCAAAATGAAGATATTAACTTCATCTGTTCAAAATGAAGGTAAGATCTTCATATGTCTGCCGTAGCGACCGTCATCGGTGACCTCGTGGGCTCGCGCACCACGTCCGACCGTGCGCGGGTCCACGAGGCGTTCGCCGACCACATCGAGATGATCAACCGGGAGTGGCGACCGGTCACGCCGCTGCGGATCACCGTGGGCGACGAGTTCCAGGGTGCGTTCGAGACGGTGGGAGCCGCGATCCAGGCGGCGTTCAGGCTGCGGATCGCGCTCGCCCCGGTCGTGGACATCCGTCACGGCATCGGCTGGGGCGAGACGCGCGTGCTCCGTGACGATCCCCGGGTCGAGGACGGGGAAGGCTGGTGGGTGGCACGGGCTGCGATCGAGACGGCGGAGGACGCCGCGAGCAAGGCAGCCTCTCGCAGCGTACGGACCTGGTATCAGCCCGCGGAGAGGGCGGGCGGGCCGGATCCGGCTGCCGTCAACGCCGCGCTGATCTCGCGCGACGAGCTCTTCTCCCGCCTGGACCTCTCCTCGGTGTCGGTGCTTTCTGGCATGCTCTCCGCCATGTCTCAGAAGGCCATCGCCGCCAAGCTCGACATCACCCCCTCCGCGGTCTCCCAGCGCATCCGTCGCGACGGGATCGCCGTGATCGTGCGTGCCGACGAGCTTCTGGGAGATGTGCGATGAGCTGGATCGCTCTGCTGCTGATCGGAATCGGCACGGTCGACTTCGCCCACTCCCTCCTCGATCCGCTCAAGCGGATCCGCTGGGTCCCCGAGGCGATCGGGGCAGTGGTGGTGATCACCTTCGGCCTGCTCTCGGCCCTCTTCGGAGGTGACCTGGCGGCGGTGATCGTGATCGCCGGGATCGCCGTGCTGTGGGGCTTCCTGGCCCACCCGCCGCAAGGCGTCGACAAGAACCCCCGCCCCGGGGTCCCGTTGGCGCTGCTGGGCGCGGCGGTCTTCCTCGGGATCCTGCTGGCGCCGGTGGCCGGTGAGGTCGCCGGTCCGGTCGCCGCTTGGGCAGAGCAGGCGCCCTGGGTTTGGGTCGAGGCGGCGCGTCCCGAGGCGGTGCTGCTCGCCTTCGGTGGCCTGGTGGTCCAGATCTCGACGGGCAACGTCGTGGTGCAGCTGGTCCTCGACGTCACCAAGGTCGCCAACCCGCTCGACGGCGTCGCCGGCAACAATCTCAAGGGCGGCCGGCTCCTGGGGCCGCTCGAGCGGTTGACGATCTTCGGGCTCGGTCTCACCGGCAGTCTCGCCGCGGCTGGTCTGGTGGTCGCGGCGAAGAGCCTGATCCGCTGGCCCGAGCTGCAGTCGTTCCGCGCCGAGAGCGAGGGGCCGAGCATCAACGACGTGACCGAGTACTTCCTGGTCGGCAGCTTCGTCTCCTGGATGACCGCGCTGGTGACCCTCGCCCTGGTCATCACCTAGATTGCGGTGTCATGACTGTGGGTAAGGCTCTGAGTCTCCTGGTGGCCGCTGTGCTCCTCCTGGCCGGCGGGGCGCTGGCTCTGACCGGTATGGGTTATCTCGGTGACGGCGGCACGAGCACCGCCTGGTCGGTCATCGGCGCGGGCCTGGCGGGGTTCGGAGTGGCCCTGGTGATCTCCGTCTTCAGGGGCCCCGGACGCTGAGCCCAGTGTGGTGATCCCGGCCGTCACGCGGGAGCGTTAGTGTTCACGCATGGGCAAGCAACAGGACTTCGTGCTCCGGGCACTCGAAGAGCGAGACGTACGTTTCGTGCGACTTTGGTTCACCGACGTGCTCGGCTATCTGAAGTCGGTCGCGGTCGCTCCGGCCGAGCTCGAGAGCGCCTTCGCTGAGGGCATCGGCTTCGACGGCAGCGCGATCGAGGGGTTCGCCCGGGTGACCGAGGCCGACATGCTGGCGCTGCCGGATCCGAGCACGTTCCAGATCCTGCCGTGGCGTACGGACGGCCCGTCCACCGGGCGGATGTTCTGCGACATCGTGATGCCCGACGGGTCGCCGTCCTATGCGGACCCGCGCTACGTGCTCAAGCGGACCCTGTCGAACGCGGCGGAGAAGGGCTTCACCTTCTACACGCACCCCGAGATCGAGTTCTACCTCTTCAAGGACAAGCCGGTCGGCGGCGCCGAGCCGGTCCCGGTCGACTCCAGCGGATACTTCGACCACACCGCCCAGTCGATGGGCGCCGACTTCCGGCGCGAGGCGATCACGATGCTGGAGGCGATGGGGATCTCGGTGGAGTACAGCCACCACGAGGGCGGCCCCGGCCAGAACGAGATCGACCTGCGCTACGCCGACGCGCTCAGCACCGCCGACAACATCATGACCTTCCGCACCGTCGTCCGTGAGGTCGCGCTGAGCCAGGGCATCTGGGCGAGCTTCATGCCCAAGCCGTTCACCGAGCACCCGGGCTCGGGCATGCACACCCACGTGAGCCTGTTCGAGGGCGATGCCAACGCCTTCTACGAGCCGGGTGCCGAATACCAGCTCTCCAAGACCGGCCGCAGCTTCATCGGCGGTGTGCTCCGGCACGCCCCGGAGATCACCGCGGTCACCAACCAGTGGGTCAACTCCTACAAGCGCCTGATCGGCGGGGGAGAGGCGCCGGCTCACGTCGCGTGGGGCCACAACAACCGATCCGCGCTGGTTCGGGTGCCGATGTACAAGCCGCTCAAGGGCCAGTCGACCCGCATCGAGGTCAGGACCCTGGACGCCGCCTGCAACCCCTACCTCGCCTTCGCCGTGATCCTGGCGGCAGGCATGAAGGGCATCGAGGAGGGCTACGAGCTGCCTCGCGAGGCGGAGGACGACGTGTGGGCGCTCACCGAGCGTGAGCGCAAGAGCCTCGGCATCGACCCGCTGCCGGAGAACCTCGACGAGGCGATCGGGATGGCTGAGGACTCCGAGCTGCTCGCCGAGACGCTTGGCGAGCACGTCTTCGACTTCTTCCTGCGCAACAAGCGCGCCGAGTGGGCCGCCTACCGCGAGCAGGTGACCGACTTCGAGCGCGCCAGGATGCTGCCGGTCATCTGAGCCCAGATCCACGGCTCCCCGCGGGTTCGGGCGAAAGAAGTTGCGTCGACAACCTCTTAAAGGGGCGATTCCACACTTCCGATCCGGTGGTGCCACACTGGTTCGAACGGGAGAGTGGGAGTGATGTCGTTGAGTCTTCCCAGGGTGCTTGTGATTCAGCACGAGGAGACAGTTCCGCCGACTTTGTTCGGCCATTGGCTGGCCGAGGCGGGCATGTGCGTCGACGTCTGCAAGGCGTACGCCGAACCGATTCCGCAGCTCTCGTCGCTCGACGCCTCCTACTCGGGGCTGCTCGTCATGGGCGGCTCGATGGACGCCGACGCCGACGACGAGCACCCCTGGCTGCAGGTCACCCGCGAGCGGATCGCTCAGGCGGCCGAGGCGGGCATCCCGACGCTCGGGATCTGCCTGGGCCATCAGCTGGCTGCGATGGCTCTCGGAGGGTCGGTGGAACGCAGTCCGTTCGGGCTCACCGTCGGCGTTCGCCAGGTGACCTGGGAGCCCGAGGTGCTCTTCGATCCGCTGATGCGGCTGCTGGCGGGCGACGACCGCGCCATGCACTGGCACCGCGACATCGTCGGCGAGCTTCCCGAGGGCGCCGTCAAGCTGGCCAGCTCGATCGACGGGCAGGTCCAGGCCGCCCGTCTCGCGCCGACCGTGTGGGGCGTGCAGTTCCACCCCGAGGTCGACGCCGCCGGGGTCGCCGTGTGGGCCGAGGAGTCCACCGACGAGCTCGAGCAGATCGGACGCAGCGTCGACGACGTGGTCGCGACGGCCACCTTCGCCGAGAACGAGCTCATCAAGACCTGGCAGCCGTTGGCCTACGGCTTCGCCCGCCTGGTCCGCGAGCGCGCCGCCGCCGTCGCCCCGGGCGGCACCCGTGGCGGTGTCATCCCGGCTCCGCGGCCCTGGAGCGCGTGAAGTAACCCTGCGCCTGCTGCGTGAGAACGTCGAGTGACAGAATCGGGTCCATGACGTTGCCAGGCAAGGGCGAGCTGCTCCGGCTCGGCTTCAACGACCCGGATGCGGCCTTGGCGGATCTGGCCGGTCTCGGCCCTGGCGCCGAGGAGCTGTTGGCGATCCTGAGCCGCGCCGCCGACCCGGACGAGGCGTTGGCCGGTCTGGTCGTGCTCGCCGAGTCCCAGGGAGACGGCTTCGTCGAGGAGCTCGCCGCCGACGAGGGGACCGCGATGCGGCTGGTCTCGGTGCTCGGCGCCTCGCCGGCGCTGGCCGATCACCTGGCTCGCCACCCCGATCACTGGCGCGAGCTTGCGGACCCGACCCTCGGCACGACCAGGCCGGCGGCGTACGTCTTCCGGGCGTCGCTGCTCGAGGCGGTCGGTGCGAAGCCGGCAGATGAGTGCCCGGTGGCCACGGTCCCGGACGCGGAGGCGGTCGACGCGCTGCGGGTCGAGTACCGCCGCTGGCTGCTCCGGCTCGCCGCCCGTGACCTGGCCCACCAGCTCCCGGTCGACGACGTCGCCGCCGAGCTCTCCGACCTGGCCTGCGGCACCCTCGATGCCGCGTTGGCGGTCGCCCGAGCGCGGCTGGGGGAGGAGGAAGCGCAGGCCGTCCGGCTGGCCGTCATCGCGATGGGCAAGTGCGGTGGCCACGAGCTCAACTACGTCTCCGATGTCGACGTGATCTTCGTCCACGAGGCGGCCGAAGGGGTCGCCGAAGACGTCTCGCTGCGGGTCGCCACCCAGCTCGCCAGCAACCTGATCCACGTCTGCTCGGCCCACACCGGCGAGGGCACGATCTGGCCCGTCGACGCGGCGTTGCGCCCCGAGGGGAAGGCGGGCGTGCTCTCGCGCACGGTCACCGGCCACGTCGGTTACTACGAGCGCTGGGCGAGCACCTGGGAGTTCCAGGCGCTGCTCAAGGCCCGCCCGGCCGCGGGGGACCTCGAGCTGGGCCAGGCGTACGTCGACGCGGTCAACCCGTTCGTCTGGAAGGCCGCCGATCGCGACGGCTTCGTCACCGACACCCAGGCGATGCGACGCCGGGTCATCGCTCACATCCCGTCCAAGGAGGCCGACCGTGAGCTCAAGCTCGGTGCCGGCGGGCTGCGGGACGTGGAGTTCGCCGTTCAGCTGCTGCAGCTGGTCCACGGCCGCGCCGACACCGGGATCCGCGAGCCGACCACGCTCTCCGCGCTCGCGGCGCTGACCCGCGCCGGCTACGTCGGCCGTGAGGACGGCGAGGCCATGCACGAGGCGTACGCGTTCCTGCGGCGGATGGAGCACCGGCTCCAGCTCCGCCGGCTCCGGCGCACCCATGTCGTCCCCGACGACGAGGCGTCGCTTCGCTGGCTCGCGCGCTCGCTGGGCTACCTGCGCGATCCGGTGGTGCGGCTGAAGAAGGAGTGGGGCCACCAGCGGATCGAGGTACGCCGCCTCCACGAGAAGCTCTTCTACCGTCCGCTCCTCGACGCGGTCGCCCGGATCCCCTCGGGGCAGGTCCACCTGTCGACGAAGGCTGCCGAGGAGCGGCTGACCGCGCTGGGCTACGCCGACCCCAAGGCGGCGCTGCGACACCTGGAAGCACTCACGACGGGTGTGTCCCGCCGGGCCGCGCTGCAGCGCGCGCTGCTGCCGGTGATGCTGCAATGGCTCTCCGAGGGTTCCGATCCCGACGCCGGGCTCTTCGGGTTCCGCCGCATCTCCGACGCGCTCGGGGTCACGCCCTGGTATCTGCGCTCCCTGCGTGACGAGGGGTCGGTCGCGCAGCACTTCGCCACGATCCTGTCCACCTCTCGCTACACCACCGCGCTGCTCGAACGGGAGCCCGAGGCGCTGCGCCTGCTGGGCCACGACCTGGCGCCGCTGTCGGCCGAGGCGCTGACCGACGAGATGGTCGCCCGCGCTGCGCGTCGCCGCACCACCTCCTCCGCGGAGGAGGCCGTACGCCACATCCGGGCCATCCGTCGACGCGAGCTGTTCCGGATCTCGGCCGCTGAGCTCCTCGGCGAAGCCGGGATCGACACGATCGGCGCCGCGCTGTCCAGGCTGACCGACGCCACCCTCGAGGCATCGTTGCGCACGGTCGTGGCCGACGAGGTCGCCAGGCGCGGGATCGACGGGCCGCCGACGCGGATCGCCATCGTCGCGATGGGCCGCTACGGCGGGTTCGAGCTCTCCTACGCCTCCGACGCCGACGTGCTCTTCGTCCATCAGCCGGTCGAGGGCGCGGATCCTGGCGAGGCGACCCAGTTCGCGCTCAAGGTCCTCGCCGACCTGCGCCGGCTGCTCGCCCTCCCGGGTGCCGACCCGCCTCTGGAGATCGACGCGGACCTGCGCCCCGAGGGACGGCAGGGCGCGCTGGTGCGGACCCTGCCTGCGTACGCCGCCTACTACGCCAAGTGGTCGGGTATCTGGGAGTCGCAGGCGCTGCTGCGCGCGGACGCGGTCGTCGGCGACCCGAAGGTGCGTGAGGCGTTCATCGAGATGATCGACCCGCTGCGCTATCCCGAGGGCGGGCTGAGCGAGGACGACATCATCGAGGTGCGTCGAATCAAGGGCCGCGTGGACCACGAGCGGCTACCGCGCGGCGCCGACCCCAACACCCACCTCAAGCTCGGCCGTGGCGGCCTCGCCGACATCGAGTGGACAGCCCAGCTGTTGCAGATGCGGCACGCCTACGCCGTACCGGGGCTGCGCACACCACGGACGGTCGAGGCACTCCAGGCTGCCCGCGACGCCTCGCTGATCGAGGCGGACGACGCCGAGACCCTCATCGCGGCGTGGCGGATGGTGAGCCGGGTGCGCAACGCCGTCACCCTCGCGCGCGGGCGCCCGGCGGACTCCCTGCCCGCGGGTCCGGTGGAACAGCAGGCCGTGGCGGCCATCCTCGGCTACCCGGCCGGCGCCACCGACGAGCTGGTCAACGACTACCTGCGGATGACCCGTCTCGCCCACGGCGTGGTCGAGCGTGTCTTCTGGGAGTGAGCCGAAAAAGACATCGTCGGGGACCGGGGCGACCGCCCCTGTCCCCGACGCGCGTCTACAGGTTGTTGTTGCGCGGCGGCAGCCAGCCCGGAGGGCGCTGCGGCCGCGGCTGCGGCTCGTTGCCGGCTTCGCCGCCGGGCTGCTGGCCGCCCTGACGGTTGAACAGGTCCGGCTGCGGCTCCGAGCGGCTCTCGGAGGGCTGCTGAGCGTAGGGGCGAGGTGTCCAGCGTCCGTTCTGCGGTCGCAGCTGGGTCGGCCGCTGAGGGCGCTGGGCGAACATGCTGCCGATGCCTTCGCCGGCGGGCTGTCCCGCATGCGGGCTGCCGGAGGCGGCCGGCTGGCGCGTGGGGAGCCGCTGGAGCGACTGCCGCGGCTGCTGGAGCAGGTCGTGCGGCTGGCCGGGGACGGGAGGCCGCCCCATGCCCTGACCCTGCGTCATCAGCTGAGGTGAACCGGCGTCGAAGCCGGCCCGCTGCTCCGGGGTCCAGGGGTCTTCGAGGTCGTCGTTGATGCCCGCGAACATGGTGCCGAAGCCGATCACGATCAGCATGCCGGCGGAGATCGCGAAGATCGGCATCGCCAGGTAGACCGGGTCGGCGCCGCTCACGTGTCCGAGCTTGTCGTCGGGCGAGCTGTGGATCTCGAGGGCGAGCATGCCGGTGTAGTGCATAACGCATACGCCGATGCCCATGATGACGGCAGCGCCCACGCGCATCAGCCGCGAGGAGACGTTGAAGGTGAAGAAGAGCGCGAGCGCCGAGGCGACCAGCGCGATGATGATGGAGATGACGACGATGGTCGGCTTCCAGACCATCTTGGCGCTCATGTCCATGGCATACATGCCGGTGTAGTGCATCGCGCCGACTCCGGCCCCGGTGACCAGACCACCGACGATGTAGCCCGCGTTGCCGCGCAGAGCTGTCGCGATCAGCATGCCGACCATCGCAGCGGCGATGGCGACCACCAGCGAGATCAGGGTGGTGCCGACGTCCAAGGCGTACGCCACGTGGCTGTCGAAGGCCAGCATGCCGATGAAATGCATCGACCAGATCGCGCCGCCGCCGATGGAGGCGGCCGCACCGAAGAGCCAGAGCCAGGACCCGGTGCCACCGTTCACCCGGCGGGCGCGGCTCGCGCAGGTCAGACCGACCCACGATCCGAGAACGGAGATGATGAATGACATCCCGACCAGGGGTTGGCTGAAGGCCCCGATCGCGACTTCTTCGATGGTTGTCACGCTGTCTGACTTCCTCTCGTTCCTCGCCGGCTGGAATGTGGGGGATCGGCGGGAGTGGATCTGGAGACGGGTGCGAATGCCCCGGGGGGTATCCTTCGGGGTAGTCGTAACGGGCTATCGTGCCCCTGTAGCGCAGGTCACAATAGAGGAACAGGTCCCCTATTTCCACGCCGGGGTAGGGTATCTCAGCTATGCCCAGTGATGTATATGTGCTCGAACTCGACGACATGCAGCAGTCGGCCGTCGATCTGGGCGACCCCACCCGTCTCGTCTTCGACTACATGAGGCGTGTCGGCGATGTTATCGACCGCCTGCCTCCAGGGCCAGTGCGGGTGTTGCACGTCGGCGGGGCCGCGATGACGCTGCCGCGCTACATCCAGGCGACTCGTCCACGCTCCTCCCAGATCGTGCTCGAGCCGTCGGTCGAGATCATCGAGCGCGTACGCCGCGAGGCGCCGCTACCGCCGCGCAGCGGGATCAAGGTGCGCCCTGTCGACGGCAAGAGCGGTATCGCCGACGTCCGCGACGGCTTCGCCGACATGGTGATCCTCGATGCCTTCGACGGCGGACACACCCCGGCCGAGCTGACGTCTGCCGCCTTCGTCGAGGACGTACGCCGCGTGCTCGCGCCCTCCGGGGTCTTCGTCGCCAACCTGGTCGACCGGGCGCCGTTCGCCCGGGTGCGGGACTTCGTCGCGGCTGCTCGAGACCTGGGGGGCATGGTCATCGGGGTCGAGCCGGCGACGATGAAGGGCCGTCGCCCCGGCAACCTGATCATCGCGTGCGGCACGGTGCCGAGCAGCCCGTTCGGATCGCCGTCCCCGATGGAGTACCGCATCTTCGCCGACCGAGCGGTCACCGACTCCTTCGGTGGTGGGACGCGGAGCTAGGCTGCGAGCATGTCGATCGAGCTGGCCCGAGCCCACCTGGACCGATTCGGACGCGGTGGGGACGTCATCGAGTCGGAGGACTCCAAGGCGACCGTCGAGCTCGCCGCGGTCGCTCTCGGCGTCTCGCCGGCGGAGATCGCCAAGACCATCAGTCTCTACACCGATGACCGCTCCGCCGCGATCCTCGTCGTCGCGGCCGGTGACGCCAAGATCGCCAACGCGAAGTTCAAGGCCCACTTCGGCGCCAAGGCGCGAATGCTCGCGGCCGAGGACGTGGAGCCGATGACCGGACACGCGATCGGGGGCGTCTGCCCCTTCGGCAACCCGCCGTCCGCAGAGGTCTGGCTCGACGCCTCCCTGAAGCGTTTCGACATGGTCTATCCCGCCGCAGGCGGTGCCAACACGACCATCGCGCTCACCCTCGGTGACCTCGAGACGATCAGCGAGGCCCGGGGCTGGGTCGACGTCACCAGGCTTCCCGAGATCGGCTGACCAGACCGGTCAGGTCTCCCCGGAAAGGGGACAGCCCCGCCCTGCCGAAGCAGGAGCGAGGCTGTCGTGCTGAGTTGATCAGCTTGGCCAGAGTCAGACCGGACGGACGTTCTCGGCCTGCGGGCCCTTCGGGCCCTGGGTGACGTCGAACTCGACGCGCTGGTTCTCGTCCAGGGACTTGTAGCCCTGGGTCTGGATCGCGGAGAAGTGCACGAAGACGTCGTCGCCCCCGTCGTCCTGGGCGATGAAGCCGAAGCCCTTGTCGCCGTTGAACCACTTCACGGTTCCCTGAGTCATGAATCTAATCCTTGTGTAAACAGGGCGACTCCGTGCCGCCCTTTGGGCGTTGAATCCACGAGTCCTGACTTCTGCTTCCGCGGAAGACCAAGTGCTGCGTGAACGGTTGCCGAGAGCAACTGTGAAGCGCTTGGGGCGCCTCCTTCAACGTAGACAAGCGTACATGCCATGGACCGACTTCGGGGATCCCCCTGTTCTCGGCGTTTCAGGCGTCGGATTCGGCGCGCCCGGCAGGGTTTGGATCGTCCGGTTTGACAATCTCGAGCATCGCATCGACAAGATCGGGGTATAGGTAGCCAACCGACGAGAGTGGGACAACACGTGGACCAGCCATGGTGGCGCGAGGCCGTCGCATATCAGATCTACCCGCGATCGTTCGCGGACTCCAACGGCGACGGGATCGGCGATCTGCCGGGCATCACCGACCATCTGGGCTACCTCGCCGCGCTGGGTGTCGATGCGGTCTGGATCTGCCCGTTCTACACCTCGCCGCAGAACGACCACGGCTACGACGTCGCCGACTACTGCGACGTCGACCCGATCTTCGGCACCCTCGAGGACGCCGACAGCCTGTTCGCCCGGGCTCGCGAGCTGGGGCTCAAGGTGATCGTCGACCTGGTGCCCAACCACACCTCGTCGGCTCATCCCTGGTTCGCCGAGGCGCTTACGGCCGAGCCGGGCTCCGTGGCGCGAGACCGCTACATCTTCCGCGACGGCCGAGGCGAGAACGGCGAGGAACCGCCGACCAACTGGCGCTCGGTCTTCGGCGGCCCCGCCTGGACGCGGATCCCGGACGGTCAGTGGTACCTCCATCTCTTCGACGACGACCAGCCCGATCTCAACTGGCACAACCCCGAGGTCGTCGCCGAGTTCACCAAGATCCTCACCTTCTGGCTCGAGCGGGGCGTCGACGGGTTCCGGGTCGATATCGCCCATGGGCTCTTCAAGGACCTACGCGACCAGGTCGTCCCCGAGGGGCTCGCGCTCACCTCCGACGCCGCGGTGATGTACCAGCGGGGTGTCACCGACGCGCCGATGTGGGACAACCCGGGCGTTCACGAGATCTACCGCGACTGGCGCAAGTTGATCGACTCCTTCGACGGCGACCGGATGATGGTCGCCGAGGCCTGGACCCCCGGCCCGGCTGAGCTGCGACGCTACGTACGCGCCGACGAGTTCAACCAGGCGTTCAACTTCTCCTGGCTGCAGGCGCAGTGGTCTGCCGAGGCCTTCACCGAGGTCATCGGGTCGACGTTGAAGGCCCTCGGCCCGTCGCGGGCGGCGCCGACCTGGGTCCTGTCGAACCACGACGTCGTACGCCACCGCTCCCGCTACGGTGACGGGCTCCAGGCGCTCCACCGGGCGCGCGCGGCGACGCTGACGATGCTGGCGCTGCCGGGGTCCGCGTACCTCTACCAGGGCGAGGAGCTGGGTCTGCCGCAGGTCTATCTTCCGCCTGAGTATCAGGAGGACCCGTGGTCGGAGACCGGCGAAGGTGGTCGGGACGGCTGCCGGGTGCCGCTGCCGTGGAGCGGGTTCGAGCCGCCCTTCGGGTTCAGCCAGGTGCCTGAGGAGGAGCTGCCGATGCAGCCGTGGCTGCCACAGCCGGCCGAGTGGGTGGATCTGACCGTGGCGGCTCAGAACGGGGTCAAGGACTCCACGCTGGAGTTCTACCGGGCGGCGCTGTCGGCGCGACGTACGTATGCGCTCGGTGCCGACGAGGATGTCGAGATCCTGGACGCCCCCGAGGGCGTCGTCTCGTTCCGTCGCGGCGGGGTCGGTGGTTCCGAGGGCGCGAGGCGCGAGCTGATCGTCGTCCTCAACTGCGGGATGGAGCCGACGCCGCTGCCCGAGGGCGAGATCGTGATGTACAGCGGCGATCCGGTCGTGGGCGATCTGCCGACCGATGCCGCGGTCTGGATCCTCGCTCCCGCCGACTGATCCCATTCCTACTGCTGGGCTCCCGGACGACCGTGGACCTGACGGCAGGCGCTTGTCATCGCGTGGTGGCGGTGGTGCTTCTTGTGGCTGTGCTTATTGTGAAACAGGAGCGCCCCGCCGCCGATCGCGGCGAAGATCCACCACGGCACGCCCATCGCGATCAGCCCGAACGCCACGAGCAGGAAGCAGGCGATCAGCGGGAAGGCCCGCGGGCGGCCCTGGCGCGGGTCTCGGGCGGCCGGTGGTGGCTGCGGCACGGTTCTGGGCAGGTCTGTGAAGAGCGCCGCCAGGTCGGAGCCCACCCGAGCTGACCAGACCGCGTCCAGGCGCTCGTAGTAGTCGTCGCCGGAGAGGCGGCCGGTCGAGTAGTGCTCGGCGAGCCTCGCCGAAGCCTCCTCGCGGTCGGCCTCGCTCACCCGCAGGTTGTCGAGGTTGCTCATGTCGTCTCCCTTGTGCGGCCGATCGACTGTCGGCGTAGTGTCCCGATATATCGCGAGGGTACGCCGGAAGAAGTGCGCTCGCAAGAGACTTTCGTCGGGCCTGCGCTAGGTGAGCAGCAGGACGATCAGCAGGATCGCCGGCACCGTGGCCAGCGTGCTGACGAAGATGACGTCTCGGGCCAGCAGGGTGGCGCGGTCATAGCGCTGCGCGACGATGAACACGTTCTGGGCGGTCGGCAGCGCGGACAGCACGGTCACGGCCAGCAGCGCCTCGGTGTCCAGCCCGAGCACGAACCGGCCGATGAGGTACGCCGCGACGGGCTGCACCACCTGCTTGGTCGCGACCACGGCAGCCAGGTCGAGCGCCGGGACGCCGCGCCCGGGCAGGGGGCCGAGCCGGAGCGCGACGCCGTACGCGATCAGCATCGAGGGGACGGCCATCCCGGCCACCAGCTCCAGGGGAGCCGAGGCCACCTCGGGCAGGTCGACGTCGCTCACCGAGAGGGCCACGCCGATCGCGGAGGCGACGGTGATCGGATTGGTCAGTGGGCGGCGGACCACAGCCCAGAACGACAGCCTGGTGGTGCTCGCGTCGACATCGAGCAGGGTCAGCGCCAGCGGCTGCAGCACCAGCATCTGGAGCAGAAGCGTCGGAGCCACCAGGATCGGGTCGCCGAGGACGTACGCAGCGATCGGTAGCCCGAGGTTGCCGGCGTTGGCGTAGGAGCCGCACAGGACCGCGACGACCGTGTCGCCCAGCCCGCGGCGGCGCAGCGTCTCGACGGTGGCGACGAGCGTTGCGGCGACCAGCACGCCTCCGGTGACCGCGACCAGGTTGCCGGAGAGGACGAGACCGAGATCGCTGTCGTCCATGACCGTGATCAGCAGCGCCGGGCTGGCGACGTAGAACGCGACTGTCGAGAGTGTCCGTTGCCCGCGCTCGTCGAGGACTCGCAGTTGGGCGAGCAGGACGCCGAGCGCGATGAGGACGCTGATCGTTGCGAAGCCGGTGAAGACCCCTGCCACTAGATCCCGCGCCGCACGTCGAGCGATCCGTCGGTGACGAGCGGGGGAGGGGGAAGCGGCATGCCCAGATCCTAGGTCGCCGTCAGCGACGGGCCGCGCGGCGCCTGACCGGCTGAGACCGGCGTCGGTGGGTCACAGGTCGAGGTGGTCGCAGATCGCCTCGGCCCAGCGCGCGTAGCCCGCCGGAGAGGCGTGGAAGCCGTCGGCGGCGAAGAAGGACGGCTCGGCCGGACCCAGGTCGGCGGAGCTGACCCACTGCACCGACCGACGTCCCGCGCAGACGAGGCGTGCTGCCGCGTCGAGCACTTTGGCCCGCTCGGCGAGGTAGCGGCGCAGGGTGCGGGGGAGCGACGGAAACGCACCGAACTCCGGGATCCCGGGGACGACGGTATGGGTGGCGTGCTGCTGGAGGGTCTCGACGATCGGGGTCAGATCCCGTGTCCAGGCCTCGACGCTGCGGCGCGCGAGGATGTCGTTGACGCCCACCAGCAGCACGGCGAGGTCCCAGTCGCCGGAGACCTTGGTGAGGACCCCGTGCCGGATCCGCTCGCTGGTCGCGCCGTACTTCCCCAGCGCCCGCCACTCGACCGGGCGCTCGGCCCGCGCGGCGAACGCTCGTGCCATCGATCCGGCGAACGCGAGGTCGTGGGTGGGGGCGCCGCGCCCCGACGCGGACGAGTCGCCGATGACCAGCAGCCGGAGCGGACTTGATCCGAGCTCGGCCGCCGGGCCAGGCGCAAGACCCTTGGTCGGACCCGCCGGACGGGGCTCCTTGCCGATGTTCCGGCGGACGTGAGCAGCCTGCGCGGCGACCAGTGGGAGCAGCAGCGGATTCATCGTCTCTTCCCGAGCGGTTGTCGTGACGTACGTGCTCTTCGGTCGTTCTTACAGCGCGTGCTCCGGCGGGTCTCCGACGTTGGCTGAACGGTGGGCGAACGTCCCCGGAAGGTTCGACGCAGAGCCTCCTCATCCCGGCCGACGTTGGGGTAGAAGACATGGGGCCGAAGGCACGTGACTCCACTCTCCGCGTGCCGAGCACAGCCTCATGCCCAGCTGCGAGCGCTCGACCACACCCACCCCTCACTCGAAGGAATGCGCCGACATGTCCGAGTTCATCACCGGCATCTTCAACCGTCACAAGAACGAGCAGCCGACGGCCGGGGAGGGGGAGTCGATCGACACCTCGACCCCTGTCCACGCCGAGAGCCTGGCCACCGCCGAGGTGGCCACCGAGACCAACCCGTACGTCGCCGAGCCGGTTGCCGAGCCGGTGATCGAGCCCTTCGTCGAGCCTGGTGCTGAGACGGCCACCGAGCCCACCGCCGAGGCGCTCGCGGTGGACCCGCTCTCCGACCCGGAGCATCTCGTCACCGACAGCGAGGAGACCCCCGCCGCCGACGTGGCCGAGCTCGCCGCCGAGGAGGCCGAGGTCGGTAGCGGCATCGCGGGTGAGATCACCGAGCCCGAGGCTGTCCAGACCATCGACGAGGCGCCGCTCGAGGGCGTCGACGCCGAAGCTCCGGTTGCCGACAACACCGACAACACCGACGAGGTCGACGTGACCGCTGTCGATGAGGTCGACGAGGCGCCGGTCGAGGCCGATGACGTCGCCGCCGCGGATGTCGAGACGGCGGACGCTGTCGCCGACGAGCTGGTTGCCGACGACGACGCCGACGACGCCGACGTTGCCGTGGAGGTCGCGGAGGAGGTCGCCGTCGAGGGCGCGCCCGAGGACACGGACGTCGTCACCGAGACCGCGGACGTGACCGAGGTCGACGCCGAGGACGTCCTCGCGCCTGCTGACGCGATCGAGTCCGTCGACGCCGAGCCGGCCGTCGTCGAGCCGGAGGGTGAGGTCGCCGCCGAGGGCGTTGCCGTCGAGGACGTCCTTGTCGCTCCCGAGACCGCTGAGGTGACCGACGTCGAGATCGACGCCGAGAGCACCGAGCCGACTCCCGAGGACACGGCGGGCGAGATCGCCGACGCGCCGGAGGAGGTCGAGGAGGTCGAGCCGGTTTCGGAGCCGGTCGTCGCAGCCGAGATGCCCGTCGCAGTCGAGGTCGACGCCGTCGACACCGAGCCGGTCGCCGACGACCTGAGCGAAGACGCCGCCGAGGCGCCCGCGCAGGGCTTCGCGCCCGAGCCGGTCGCTGAGCCGGAGGCGACCGCCGACTCGACCGTGACTGGCGTGCTGCGCGTCGCTCGCGAGTCGCGCGGGAAGTCGACCGTGAGCGAGGGACTCGTCGAGCGTCTCGTCCACCACATCGTGGCCAAGGTCGACGGCGTGCACGCCATCGACGAGGAAGGCACCGTGATCGACATCGTCGACGGCGTCGCCAGGATCACGGTGTCCTATGTGATCGTCTTCGGCACCCAGGTCAAGGGCAACGCTGTCGCTATTCGTACTCAGGTCATCGAGGCGGTCGAGGACTACTTCGACATCGATGTTGTGGCTGTTGATGTCAATGTGAGCGACTTCTACATCGGCTGATCGTTTTCCGGGGGCCTCGGGGTGTTGGGTGCTTCGGGGCTCCTGGGTACGCGGTCGCTGCTAGGTTTGCCCTGCTGGTCGAGCCGCCGGAGCCGCTAGGCGGAGGCGTGTCGAGACCAACACGGTTCTCGTCGGGGAAACCTTGCTTAGCGACTGTTTCTTCGTTCCTGATGTTCGCCGCCGACCCTTTCCTCCAGTGTTTCTCGATCATGCGCCGCGTCAAGGACGGGCTCCGCCCGCCGCTTCGCGGTGGCCTTCGGCCATCCTTGACTCGACACCTGATCGAGAAAGATTTCGCCATTATCGGGGCGGCGGCGAGGGTGTGGCGCGGGGATCAGGTTCGCTTGTTCGCGGATCGCGTAGATCGTGTCTGACCAGCAAAAACAGGTAGCGGCATGGTGCTCATTCACATATAATGAGGCGTGAACGAGACCGTCGACCAGCCCGCTATGGTCGAGGGCTACGGGCCGGCCCCGGCTGCCTGGGCCCGCGAGGCGCTCAGCGACGCTGAGGTCTTCATTCGGCGGCTCTTCACCGACCCCGCCGGGCAGCTGGTCGCGATGGAGTCCCGCTCCCGCAAAGCCCCAGATGGCTTGGCCGAGTTCATCACCACCCGCGACGGTGGGATCTGCCGCACCAACGGCTGCGACGCCCCGATCCGCAACGTCGACCACGCCCAACGCCACGCAGACGGCGGCGCGACCAGCGCCGCGAACCTTCAAGGGTTGTGTGAAAGATGCAACC